>NZ_BAAGZD010000012.1:0-111465 GCF_054778895.1 Spirosoma fluminis | reverse complement strand
GTAAGCCGTTAAGAAGTTTTAACAAATTAGTGACTGCTGCGGGCATGCGTGTCCTCTTTCTCGATTCTTCTCAACCCAACGGCAGCATAAAGGCAGATGGATAAACTCGTTCGTCTCACGCGGGAGGGTTTTATGAGAATTTGTACCTGTTGGTTTCATTCATACCGTAACATTCCCACCAGTATCGGTCACGGTTCACTTGAATGCTTGTTGAACAAACTCCGTCAGGTATTTGCGCCAGTTGGACCAGGTGTGGCCACCGTCTGTTTCGTTAAATTTATAGCGCATGCCCATAGCGTCCAGCCTCTTTCGAAAGTCTTGAATTCCCGCTAACAGAACAGGAAAATCACTTTTCCCCACGACCATCCAGTACAATTTGTAACCGTTTATCTTTTGCTTCAGCAGTTTCTCGTCCAGATGCTGATAGGTCGGTGACTCAGGATACTCTTCAGGCTTGTTATTAAATGCGGGGGAGAATAAACCTATGTAATCGAAGGTGTTGGGGTAGTTTTGGGAAATGTAGGCCGTATGATAACCACCCATCGATAGACCGGCAATGGCACGATTGGCTTTAGTAGCTTTTATCCGGTAATTACTTTCTATGAATGTTATAATGTCCTCAAAGGTCGCTTCAAATTTGCCATCCATCGTTTGAGGAAGCGCGAAACTTGGCTTGACAAAACCCTCATTGCCTTCACCGGGAGCGGCTTGCTGGGCTACGTTGCCATTAGGCATGACTACAATCATGGGCTTGGCTTTCCCCTGAGCAATCAGGTTATCTAAAATTTGGGAGGCCCTGCCCAGGCCCATCCAGGCTTCTTCATCACCACCAATGCCATGCAGTAAGTACAACACTGGGTAGCTGGCCTGGCTTGTTTCATAACCCGGAGGGGTGTAGACGGTCAGTCGTCGTTCTTTCTTATTGCCCGACGAGTTATACCACCGACGGCTAACCGTTCCATGAGGCACTTGGGCCACTTTGTAAAGATCGGCGTACGGATTCCCTTCGAGTAGGAAAGCATTCGATACATTAGCAACGTCACGGATGACGTGGGCATTGTTGGGGTCAATGGTTCGCACCCCATCAACGGAGTAGGAATAGGTATAAAGATCAGGCGACAAAACGTCCGTGGTATAAGTCCAGATGCCATCTTTTCCTTTAGTCATAGCTACGGCAGGACGAGTAGTTCCTTCGCTACTCATCCAGCTACCAGAAAGAGTGACGGTAGCAGAATTCAGTGCACTAATTCTAAACGTAACCGAATGATTTAGATGAACGTCTGGCGAAATGATCGGTAGTTCCTTAGTAAGCGCCTGTTGCGCCTGGATTGATCCGGCCGTAAGACAAAGCAATACAATTAGTGGCGTCAATTTTTCCATGATGAACCGGATTAAACGGAAAGGGGAACGTAAAGGTTACTTGTGTGGGTATAATATGCACCTAAGTCAGTTGTTGACTACTGCCCCAGTAGCCCGGCTTGCCATTGAGAGACCGTCAGGTCGGACCGAACACCGGAGCGTAAATAAGATCGCTGCTTACAACTCATTATCCGTAAACTTTTACGGATAATGAGTTTCCTTTTGTGGGTCAAACGATATAAAGAAATTAATCCAGGTCAGTCGAGCCAGACGGTACACAACAGGAGTAAGCAGAATGATCAAGCTGATTAACCCCCCAAGTGTGTAAGACATTGCCAGAGACAGCAATCCCTCTGAAAACAAAAAACTACTGACGATAAGGGCTGTGTAATACGCGTAGCTGACGTACATTGCCCCCGTGTAATAACCCGGTTCTTTCTCGAAACGCTCTCCGCAACAAGGGCATTGAGCGTTCATCGCATCGAACCGCTTGAGCTTGTAAGGATTATCAATCTCGAAAAACCGCCCTTTCTGGCAACGCGGGCATTTATTGAATAGGATGCTATACAATTTTGTTCCTTTAAACATTGGCTTGACGAGCACCGCTACTCCTGTACGATACAGCTATAGCCCTCCACGGATGCGTTAAGCTAGTTCCGTATACTACAAGAGGAGTCCTCAAGTTTTTGATCTCACTTTTGCCGAACCTCCATTAGTTTGGACAGTATAGCCCGGTCAGTGTCAGCCTGTTGCTTGCCGACGGCTGATTCAACGAGTGTAATGAGCTGATGAAGCTGCTCTTCGGTAATCCCCACGTTCATTCCCATGCCCATATGAGCCTGCAATTGCGATTCCACGCCACTCAGGCTGGCGAGCGTCGAAATAGTAGCCAGTTCGCGCTGCGTGTAGGTCAGCACGTCCCGGCTGAAAATGTCGGCAAACAGGTGCTCTTTCAGAAACGTGTCAATGGCGGGCGCGAAGGCATTTGGACCGCTTCTGGGGCCGTTGGCCGGCTTGCCCGTCAGTGTTTTCAAAGTTTTTTGGCCAACTTCATATTTGTCAGCCGTGTTATCGATGGGCGAAGCTTCGTTGCCGACCGGGTCGTTTTTCCCGGCCGCAGTCCGTTCGTCGACGACGGCCATAAAGGCAGTTATGCCGTTCAGGCTTCGGGGAAAGCCACAGTATGCATACAGGTGTACGAGTACTTCCTTGATTTCATTAATTGTAAGACCCGCGTCGAGTCCAGCGTTCAGTGCTTGCTTAAGCCCGGCTATATCACCGATCGCCGTCAGGGCCGAGATGGTTACAATACATTGTTGTTGATCGTCCAGCAACGGCTGGGCAGATGGATTATGTGGGGTATTCATAGGGTAGCGTTTATTGGAAATTTGATTGTTAATGGATGGAGCGAAAGCAATGCCTTGGTAGGTAGGTGTACTGGATTACAAAGTTTTGACAACGGTGGCTGGCACCCCGGCCACCACCGTATTGTCGGGTACATCTTTCGTGACCACCGCACCGGCTGCCACCACGGCGTTTTCCCCAACCGTTACGCCGGGCAGGATGGTCGCTGCGGCTCCGATCCAAGCATTGCGCTTGATGACGATCGAGCCGAGTAAGAGGGATTGTCGTTCAGTGGGGTCTAGTGGATGATTCTCCGTAATCAAATTGACTTTTGGGCCGATCTGTACATTATCTTCCAGGGTGATTCCCCCCATATCCAGAAAGGAACAGGCGTGGTTGATAAACACATTTTTGCCCAGCCGGATAAAGCGGCCGAAATTGGTGTAAAACGGCGCAAAGATGCGCGTGGCAGGATCAATCGGCTGACCAATCAACTCACCCAGGCGTTCCCGCGTCTGCTCGACACCAGTGGTGGACGCGTTTAGTTCGGTAGCTAATCGGAGCGTACGCTCAACGATCTCCCCGACCTTTACGAACTCAGGATCATCCAGCCGAATGATGCCTCCGGCCTGCATGCGGGCGAAGATGTCGTTTTCATTAGCTGGTAATTCAGTTGTTGCTTTATTCATCTCTTTTGTAGCTGTTATAGTCCTCATCCGTTACCGGCTCCAGCCAATCACCCGCGCCCAGTTGTGCATTTGGGCCGATGGCAATATGCGTAAAAGAGCTGTCAGGCGTTGCGCCGTGCCAATGGATAACACCGGACTTGCACAACATCACCTTTACAGAGTAACTGGATGGGTTGGCCCCGCTCCTGGTAATAGCCTTCGCCGTCGGTGCAAAGCAGGAGTTGTCCCCCTTTGTGGCTGTGCCATCGGACCGCCGAGCCGTTATTGCGGCAACCCGGCTCAAAAACGACGTTGGCGAGTGTCGAGTTAAAGGCTGAATGCTGGGGAACCAGCATTTTCACGTAAGCCATGCCGACGAAATACTCGGCGGGTGCTTTGTCGCCCCGTGGGAAGATGGACTGATTGTCGGTGGTGTTCATACCGTTTGTTTAGTAGATGTGATCGTTCTGTTGACGCACAACCTGATTTTTTTGAGGCCAATCCCTTAGTTTTTGTGGTTATTGTATTCCTGGTCTGTAACGGGTTGTTTCCAGATCACGACGCCTTTCTCCGTGTTTGGGTTAATGGCAATGTGGGTCATAATGGTGCCGGGCGATGCGCCGTGCCAGTGCGTAATGTCGGGTTGGCATTTGATGACGTCGCCTTTGTGCAGCCGTTGAATGGGTTTCCCCTGTTCCTGATACAACCCTTCGCCATCGGTTACCAGCAGAAGCTGACCCGCCTGGTGCGAATGCCAGTTGGTGCGGGCACCGGGTTCAAACAAAACACTACCCACGGAGGTGGTGTAAGTCGAATCGGGGGCAACCAATAGGTGCACCCATACAGTGCCGGTAAAATTATTGGCCGGTCCCCGGTTACCTTTCGGGAAAATAGGGCCAGACTCGGTGACGGCTTGCTGGCCATAACTAGGTATCGCCAGGACAACCAGCAGGAGAACAGGAAATAGAACCTGCAAATGATTTCTTATCAACATAGTTAGGAATAAAATGGCTTGGCGCGTTGCGCGTTGATGGCCGTGCGACGAGTAGAAGACTACCTGGTTTCATCTCAGTTAATTCGGAGTTTACCAATCAGCTTGTCTAGGGTGACGGGATAATCGCGAACCCGGACACCGGTTGCATTGTAGACCGCGTTAGCCACGGCGGCCGCGACACCCACCAGCCCCAACTCGCCGATGCCTTTGGCTTTCATGGGCGACATAGTGGGGTCGCTGTCTTCGAGCAAGATGACGTCCTGGTGAGGGATGTCGGCGTGAACCGGCACTTCGTAACCCGCCAGGTCGTGGTTGACAAAAAAACCGACCTGCTTATCCACCACTAATTCTTCCATCAGGGCTGCGCCTACGCCCATTGTCATAGCCCCGATCACCTGACTACGGGCCGTTTTAGGATTCAGTATCCGGCCCGCCTGACAAACGGCCAGCATCCGCCGAACCCGGATCTCGCCGGTGTACGCATTCACGCCCACTTCCACAAAATGTGCCCCGAAGGTGTCCTGCGCGTATTGTTTGGACAGCTCACCATAGCTCATCTCGTCCTGCACCACCAGGTCGGCGGATTTAGCGGCATCGGTCAGCGGGAAAGTCCGGTTACCGGCCCGGACCTGCCCGTTGGCAAATTCCGCTTCGTCGGCCTTCACGCCCAGCGCGGTGGCGACGGCTTCGCGCAATTTGACGCAGGCGGCATACACGCCCGACGTGGCGGAGGCCGCCCCCCACTGTCCACCCGAACCCGGCGATTCGGGGAAGGTCGAATCACCCAGCTTGACGACCACCTTGTCCAGGCCGACGCCCATCATCTCGGCCGCCGTTTGGGCAATGATGGTGTAGCTACCCGTGCCAATATCAGTCATGTCGGTTTCGACCGTCACGATACCCTGCCGGTTCAGCCGGACGCGGGCGGCCGACTTCATGACGGGAGCGCCCCGGATGGCCGAGGCCACGCCCAAGCCGATCAGCCACTGGCCGTCCCGAATGATGCCGGGTTTGGCCTGCCGCTTGTTCCAGCCAAAGCGTTCGGCTCCCGTTTGCAGACACTCGACCAGTTTGCGGGTCGAAAAGGGACGTTCCGGCTTCTCGGGATCGACCTGGATATCGTTTTTGATGCGCAGGGCCACCGGGTCCATGTTTAGTTTCTCGGCTAGTTCATCCATCGCGATTTCCAGGGCCATCATGCCGGTGGCTTCGCCTGGCGCGCGCATGGCGTTTCCCTCGGCCAGGTCCAGCACGGCCAGCCGCAGCTGCGTGAACCGGTTGGGGCCTGCGTACAGCAGCCGGGTTGAGGCCGTGGCCGATTCGGGTCGCCCCCCGGGCAGATTGCCCGACCAGTTTTCGTGCCCGATGGCCGTAATCGTCCCGTCCGGCGTAGCGCCGATGCGGATGCGCTGGATAGTGGCCGGGCGGTGCGTCGTGTTGTTGAACATCAGGGGGCGGGGCAGGGTCACCTTCACCGGTCGGCCAGCGGCCTTAGCGGCCAGCGAAGCAGCAATGATGTCGGAGAGCACCGTACCTTTCCCCCCGAACCCGCCACCGATGTAGGGGGTTATGAGCCGGATGTTTTCTTTGGGAATCCCCAGGATCACCGCCACATCGCGCACCCCCCAGTTCATTTGCTGGATGGAACACCAGCAGGTTAGTTTGTCTCCTTCCCAGTGAGCGATGGTAGCGTGAGGCTCCATCATGGCGTGCGACTGGTCGGGAGTCGAATAGGTCTCGTCCAGTTTGATGGGAGCCGCAGCAAACGCGCCTTCAAAATCGCCTACGTTCGTCTGGGGCGGTGGACCGAACTCGCCCTTTTTAGGAACGGGGGCGGACGCTTTTTGCGCTTTCAGATCAAAAGACCCTTTGGTTTTAGTGTAGCTCACTTTCAGCAGACCAGCCGCAGCGCGGGCCTGCTCGAAGGTTTCAGCCACCACCACCGCCACGGCCTGGTGGTAATGGTCGACGTCAGGACCCGCCAGTAGCCGATCGACGTAGAACTTACCGGGGGGCAGCGAACCCACCGTGGCCGCCGTCACGATGGCCAGTACACCGGGCGCGGCTTTGGCCTTCGTCTGGTCGATAGCTTTGATGCGCCCTTTAGCAATGGCGGCTCCTACGATGTACCCGTATGCGTGGTTGGTTACCGCGTCATTATTCTCGTAGGCATATTTGGCCGTTCCTGTTGTTTTGAGCGGCCCTTCAATACGGTCGGTCGGCTGACCGATTACGCGGAGTTTATCGGTTGGATTGGCTCCGGCTGGGGTGTCGAATTTCATATCAGTGGCGGGCTTGGTGTAAAATAGATTCCAGGGTAGCTTCCACCAGGGCCAGCTTGAACTCGTTTTCGCTGGTAGGCCGGGCTCCTTTCAGCAATTGCGTGGTAAACGCCTTCGCCCCCGAGGGCAGTAGTTTTTCGGCGGCTTCCACGCGCCAGGGGCGGGGGGCAATGCCCCCCACGGCCACCTGACCCGTGCCGTCTTTTTGAATAATTGCCCCGACCGATACCAGCGCAAAGGCGTAGGAAGCCCGGTCGCGTACTTTGTGATAGATATGTATCCCGCCCACGGGTGGGGGCAAAATGACCGCCGTAATTAGCTCGCTCTTCTCCAGGTTCGTTTCAATATGCGGGGTCTGTCCCGGCAGGCGGTAGAACTGGGCCAGGGGAATGGTACGAGTTCTACCGGTTGTCTGTATGGTTTCCACCGTGGCATCGAGGGCCTGCATAGCCACGGCCATGTCACCGGGGTAGGTCGCGATGCAGGCCGTACTGGTGCCGATGATGCCCAGTTGTCGACTGAACCCGGCAATTGCCGCACAGCCACTACCAGGTACGCGCTTGTTACAGGCCTGGTTGGTGTCGTAAAAATATGGACAACGGGTACGCTGCAACAGATTACCGGCGGTGGTGGCTTTGTTGCGCAGTTGCCCCGAAGCCCCCGCCAGGATAGCCCGGGCCAGTAGTCCGTAATCCCGGCGAACGGTTGGGTGATCCGCCAGATCGGTGTTGGTCACTAGCGCCCCGATCCGTAGCCCACCGGCGGGTGTTGGTTCGATTTTATCAAGGCCCACCTTACTGATGTCGATCAGATGCATGGGCGCTTCGATTTCTAGCTTCATCAAATCCAGCAGGTTGGTACCCCCGGCCAGAAACTTGGCTCCCGGTGTGCGGGCCGCAGCAGCGGCTGCCTGGGCGGGCGTATTAGTGCGTTCGTAGGTGAATGTTTTCATAAGACCATGTTGTGTTAGGCTGTTTTCTCGGCTACTTCGCGCATGGCCTCGGCGATATTCGAGTAGGCCCCACACCGGCAAATATTGCCGCTCATCCGTTCGCACAGTTCCGCATTGGTTGCCTGTGGCTTATCGGTCAGGCTAACGCTCACGTGGCTAGGAATTCCCGACTTGATTTCCTCCAGCACCGCTACCGCCGAGCAGATTTGCCCCGGTGTACAGTAGCCGCACTGATAGCCATCATGCTTGATGAAAGCGGCCTGCATGGGGTGTAGCTTGTCCGGCGTTCCCAAGCCCTCGATGGTAGTAATAGTATCCCCCTGGTGCTGAAGGGCCAGCGACAAACACGAATTGATGCGCCGACCGTTGACCAGTACCGTACAGGCCCCGCATTGGCCGTGGTCGCAGCCTTTTTTGGTGCCGGTGAACTGGAGATGTTCCCGCAGGGCGTCGAGCAGCGTGGTCCGTGTGTCCATTTCCAGTGTTTGGGACTTCCCATTTACGGTAAACGATACGTTGGCCAGTGACAGCGGAACGGTGTGCGGAGTAGCCGCCTGTACGCTGGTTACGCTTGACAGGGCCAGGGCCGTAACCGCGGCCGTTGTTGCCTTAATCATTTCCCGCCGGGTAATTGTCGACTCGTTCGATTCTTCCATCGTTTTAGCAGATTATGCAGTAGGCAAACACTCATTTTCGGGGTTGAGCAGCAAGCTCCCCACGGGCCCGATCAACTTTTTTGTGGATTTATCAGTTTCGACGAGGTTGGCTATTGGGAAAAAACCAGTGCTCAACCGCCTTACCGTTGACGTACCGAGTTACTTCCATACCCTCGATAACCATAGCCGGGTTGGCTCCGAGAAACCGCACCCAGTCCGATACGTATTCGTCGTCGGACAGTTGCCGTTTCAGCTCGACCTTGACGGTCTTCATTCGCGCGTGGAATCTTCTCACACCGGTTTTAAGACTGTCCAGCCCGGTGCGGTCGCCCGTGGCCGCGTGATTGACAAACGCGGGGTCAATGATTGCATCCAATTTATCGACGTCGCCTGATTCAAAGACACCGATCAGCACCTTATCGGATGCCAAGTTGCGCTTCCGCTGGCTGCTGGCCGGTCCATCGATAGGTTTGCTCGTATGGCACCCCATAAGGGCGAGGGCTAAGCCCGCTATTACTAGCTGATGGGTTAATCGCATCTTGACAGTTGACCAGGTTCGATACTACTTATAGACCGCTTTTCTTTTCCATCTCGGCGGGATAACGAGCCCCTTGAATCGGGATGGCCGAAGCCGCTTCGTGGATGGTAGCGAGATCATCGGCCGTCAGCGTTAGCTCAACGGCACCCAGGTTCTCTTCCAGCCGGTTTAGTTTGGTCGTACCTGGAATCGGAACGATCCACGGCTTTTGAGCCAGTAACCACGCCAGCGCAATCTGACCGGGGGTGGCCGCGGTTCCCCGCCGGGACATTCCGGTGGCCACCTTCTGCCCGGCAATCTCGCCCAGCCGATCAACCAGCCGCCCGTTAGCCTGGCGGTTTTCGACTGAAAACCGGGGGACGGTGTTGCGAAAATCCGTTTTGTCAAACTGCGTGTTTTCGTCAATTTTACCCGTTAGAAACCCCTTGCCCAATGGACTGAAGGGCACAAAGCCAATGCCCAATTCTTCCAGTGTAGGGATGAGCTCTTTTTCCGGTTCCCGGTACCACAGCGAATACTCATTTTGCAGGGCCGTTAGGGGCTGAACCGCATGGGCTCGCCGAATGGTCCCGACTCCCGCTTCGGAGAGTCCCCAATGCTTCACTTTCCCGGCTTTCATCAACTCCTTCACGGCACCAGCCACCTCTTCGATGGGTACCGCTGGATCGACCCGGTGCTGATAATACAGGTCGATGGCATCAACGCGCAGGCGCTTCAGTGATCCTTCTACCACGTGCTTAATGTGTTCCGGTCGACTGTTCAGGGCGTTCCATCGCGCGTTGGCCTCAGCTTCACTAGCCGGTGCCCAGCCGAACTTGGTGGCAATCGCGACCTGGCCGCGGAACGGGGCCAGGGCCTCGCCCAGCAGTTCTTCATTCTGGTAAGGGCCGTAGACCTCGGCGGTGTCGAAGAACGTGACACCCCGCTCAACAGCCGCCCGCAGCAGGGCAATCATCTGAGCTTTGTCTTTAGGCGGGCCATAGGACCAGCTCATGCCCATACAGCCCAGCCCCAGCGCGGACACGCTCAGGCCATTTTGTCCAAGTGTTCTTGTTTGCATACCGTAGCTACTTAATCAATTTTGGCGTCTTTGAGTACGCTGATGGCATTAGAAATCCGGGGGAAGCCAATGTAGGGGTAGAGCTGTACCAAGGCGGCCAGCAGCGTTTCTTTGCTGTTGCCCGCTTTCAGATTGCCGACCGCATGGGAAGTCAGTTGCCGCTCGGTGCCACCTAAGGAGGCCAGTCCGCAGAAAATCATCAGTTCGCGGGTTTTTAGGTCTAGCCCCTCGCGGGTATAAAAATCACCAAAGCCTGACTCGGTCAGCATCCGGGGAATGGCCTCGGCAAATTCACCCGGCAGCACGCTCATAGCCTGTTTCATGGCTTCCCCGTAGAGGGGGGCCTGCTTCTGGCGTCCCCGCTCGAAGCGCTCGCTTTCCTTAACCGTGGCTTTATTCTCCAGGGGTAACTTGATGCCCCGACTGTCAAACACGTTGTTAATAACCTCTAGGGCATTGAGCACTTTAGGAAAGCCAATGAACGGAGCGCACTGGTAGACCACTTCCCGAATCTCAATAGGCGTAACCCCAACATTGAGGGCGGCATTGGTGTGCGGAGTTAGTTGCGGCAGGGTCTGGTTGGTGGTTAAGGCCGTGATGGTGATAAGCTCCCGCGTTTTATCATCCAGGCTGCCAATGTAAAAGACTTCGCCGAAGATGAACCGTTGCAGAATGGTCATCAGCTCGGGATCGGTTTTGCTGGGCGTGATGGGCTGACCGAAGAGTTTTTCATACTTAATCTTGGCCCGCTCAATTCGATCCTGGGATGGCTTACTGGGTGTCTGCCCCAACAGGGGCAGTGATAGGAGTAGGCCCAATGGCAACAGCAAGTGTCTCATAGGTTGGCTTGGTTTACAGAATTGATGACCACTGGTTAATTCAATAGCCGATAGTCGTTGGGGGATTGTCCCACATGCTGCTTAAAGAGCCGGGTAAAATGCGGTGGATACTTAAACCCCAAGTCATAGGCCACCTCGCTGATCGACTTACTACGGTCAATCACCTTGTTTTTTGCTACTTCGATCACTTTCGCCTGAATATATTCCTGGGCCGACTGACCGGTTTCTTTCTTGACGAGCTCGCCAAAATAATTGGCGGATAAGTGCAACGCATCCGCGCAGTAACCGACCGTCGGCAAGCCTAGCGTCTGGGGCTTATCAGCCTCGAAATAGGTATCCAGCAAGGACTCGAAGCGGACCAGCAGGTCTTTATTCAAGTGTTCGCGCGTAATGAACTGCCGGTCGTAGAAGCGGACGCAGTAGTTCAGTAGCAATTCAATCGTACTGGCAATCAATGTACGGCTGTGCTTGTCAATAGGCAGCGACAACTCGTACTGAATTTTGGCTAGGCAATCCAAAATGATCTGCCGTTCCCGGTTCGAAAGGTGCAGGGCTTCGTTGGTGTCGTAGCCGAAAAATGGATAGTCTTTGATATGCTGACCCAGCGGCAGCCCACGGATCAGATCGGGGTGAAAGGCCAACGCCCATCCATTGGGTTGCAGGGTTTCTTCGTTCTCATCAAAGCCAAACACCTGCCCCGGCGCAATGAACAGCATCGTTTCATCCTGATAGTCGTATCGGTTACGCCCGTAATACAGCGGTGAACAGTGCGCATCTTTCAGAAAAATAATGTACAGCTCCGACAGGTGGCGAAAGGGCTGAATGGGGGTGGATTTGGCCTGATCCAGCACGCTAACCAGCGGGTGTTGGGTTTGCTGGCCACGCTGGGCGTTGAACTGAGCAACGCTTTCCATTTTTTTGATCTTATCCATTGACTTTCGAGTCCATTGACTCAAAAGTAACAGCAGGCCGACGGGAGTGTTCGCCCGGCGACCGGAATCGGTAATTATGGTAAGTAAAACCGGAATCTGTATAAGTGCCTGTGTGAAAAATAAGAGGACTTTTGTCTTCTCGATTTCCCGTACCACTTTGCCTACAAGGGGGTTATAGGTGAAGAGCAAGAATTAAAACCAATACGTATAACCGATGAAGGATGCACAAAAGTGGGTATCAGTCCTAGTGGCCGGTATTCTTCTAACGATCAACGCGCAGGCACAAACGGCGGCTGACACCACTAAAAAAGCAGCCAAAAAATACCAGGCCGGGCCACGACAGGCTCGCGCGCCGAAAACACAGCCCTTCGGGGCCAGCGCGTTTGACGTGTCCAAGCAAACCACGATCCGTTGGCTGGGCTTTGCCGGCTTTTTTGTCAATAGCCGGGGCACTACGTTTATGGTCGACCCGGTACTGGAAGGCTTCGATATGCCGGTGCTGATCGACTTTCCTATTGCCCCTAAAGCGGTGCCCAGACTGGATGCCGTGCTAGTCAGCCATGCGGATAATGACCACTTCAGCGTGCCAACCAATCAGGATCTAAAAGGGGTGACCAAAGCCTACCATTCCACCATCTACGTCGATTCGCTGATGCAGACTATGAGCTTGCCCGCCCACGGTCACAACATTGGCGATACGTTCAAGTTTGGTCCGGTGCAGGTAAAGCTTACTCCGGCCGATCACGCCTATCAGAATGCTTATCCAGGCATGAGCAAACGTCGGTTTAAGAACGAGGACGCCTGCGGCTTCTGGATCGAAACGCCGGACGGGAATATTTGGGCTACAGGGGATTCCCGCCTGTTGCCGAGTCATTTGACTATGCCGACACCCGATGCCATTTTCTTCGACTTTTCCGATAGTGAATGGCACTTTACGTTTGAGGGGGCCGTAAAAATTGCGAATGCCTACCCGAACACTCCGCTGCTACTCTGTCACTGGGGATCGGTCGATTCTCCCGACTTCGCCCCCTTTAACGGTGACCCGGCCCGGCTGGCAAAAGCGATTGTCAATCCAGGCCGCATCAAGGTATTGGCACCAGGAGAGCCCTTTACGCTCAGCAAGTTGAAAAAAGCGGATAAGAAATAATCAACAGTAGTCTTCCAAGCCATTAAAAGTCTCCCCCCTATTTTCAAAATAGAAGGTGTTTTTTAAGGCTTGGGTTTTAAGCGTATACGAGCATGAATACAACGCCAGCCAACCAATGGCCTTTGGGTGAAGTAGAGAAAATCGCGGGTTCTGATGACCTGAAAATTTCGCCATTTCGCCGGGATGGCGTCACCTACGGCACGCCTACCTGGATTTGGAAAGTTGCCGTAGACGGAGAACTATACGTGCGGGCCTAAAACGGTTTAGCCTCCCGCTGGCATCAGGCGGCTGTTCAGCAGAAAGCGGGGCGCATCCAGGCGGCAGGTACAGTCAAACATGTGTCGTTCGAATCAGTCGATGGCCCCGTCAATGACCGGATTGACGATGCGTACCGGACAAAATACCAAGGTAGCCCTTATCTGGGCGCCATGATCAGCGAGCGAGCCAAGTCAGCAACCATCAAAATTGTACCTCAATAAAAGGCAGGTAACAAGTCTTTAAGAGTAATTAGAAAAGCAGCGTTTTTTGAGAATAAAGAAGGCGATACACTTGCAGCAATACCTCCGGCTTTGCTCGTTGATCCTGTCTCCAGCTTTCACTAAAGGGCATCAGCCGGGATGGCTCAAAAGTCTGTGTCTGCTTCAACCCACAATCAATAGCTCCTCCAAACCATTCCCCCTCAAAAGCCAAGAGGCCCTATGGGCTGGTTGTTTTCATGGGACCAGGTACTCACCGGGTTAACCCAGAACAGCAGAAGAAAGCGTCACCTGCATTGCGGGCAATCTTGCTTGAGCACGAATGGTGCCTAAGCCGTTTGTATGCTAGCAGCTACTCGGTGAAGGCTGTGCTGAAAAACAGTCGGTTTGGGTCCTCAAGCTAGAAGTTGAGACGGAATTAACAGGATTTGAGACGGAATTGACAGTCATCTTAGGGAAAGAATGTGACTTTTGGCCGGTTAAAGCGCTTATGTTTTCACTACCTTCTAATAGATAACTTATACAATTCACTTTCTAATAAAACCAACTTAGCGAAAACTATGTATGAGAAAATAGCATCCTTTGGTTAACTAATGGCATACTAGTTACGGTAAGACGACAGCCCAGATAGGCAATCCAGTTACCGCGATGAATTGGTCGACGGAATTGTCTACTTGGTTCCTGACTCCACTGCCCAACCCCTTCTCTTTTCTGGGTGGTTACTGGAAAGGGCTCCCTATGGAGAATCCGTATTTAGACAAAAGGTAAAAGAGCAGGATAAAGTAGATAGATGTAATACATCGGCACCACTACCCCGGGAACAGCTGCCACTAGCCAGGTGGGCTAATTCTGTAACAGCCACTAAGTGCGTTCGTAGCTCTTTCTTTATTTTAATAAACAAGTCGTCGTCAGGCGCAAGATGTAGCTCAGGAGCTTGTCCAGGGTTTTGTTGCGAGCTCCGCCCTCTGGTGGTGTCAATATTATATAAAGGCAGAAGCTAGCTAGGCCTGCTGCCAGCGAACCAGTGTCATTTTTTTGCTAAATACGATGACGGTTTCACCGAGTACCTTTTTTTCGCGCATGATTGAAGGGCAGGTATCAAGCCCATGCCCTCCCAACCAAGCGCATATCAACTACTCGACGAATTCGGCATTTTACCGCCGAAGCTCCTTGCAGGGCTACTCGTTGAAATTTGTGCTTTCGGGTGTGGAGCCATACCGAATCAATGGACAGCCGCGAATCGTACAGCCTAACCAATTCGTAGTCGTTAGTCACGGTAGTGAGGTAGAAGTTGAAATCGACAGCCGGACACCGGTGCATGGCGTCTGTGTGTTTCTGTCGACTCACCAGATAAAGGATGTCTGGCATACGCTGCAAACGGATACTGCCCTCCTGTTGGATAGGCCCACAAGTACCGATGTCTTGCCCGTTTTCTATGAGCAGGTATTTACGGCCGGGCGCGACCTGTTGGGCCAGCGTCTGGCTACGCTAGCCCGCCAAATTTCGACCCAGTCGCTGGCGATCGATGGGCTGACGGATGATTTGTTTTACGAATTTGCCCTCCACCTCTGTCAGCAGCAGCTGATTCACTGTCGGCACCTGGCCCGTTTAACTGCCCAGAAGCGAACAACCCGCGAAGAGGTATACCGACGGCTTCTGCTGGCCAGAGAGTATGTGCATGATACCCTGACCGAACCGACTCGGTTGAGCGATATGGCAGCCGTGGCCTGTCTGTCAGACTATCATTTTCTACGTTCCTTCAAAGCGGTATTCGGCGAATCCCCCTACCAGTATGTGCTTCGTCATAGACTGCAAAAAGCGGTCAACCTGCTTCAGTCCAGCTCTTTGTCGATAAGCGAAGTCGCTGCAGCCTGCGGATTCGACGAAGTACAGGCCTTCACCAAACTTTTTCGCAAGCAGCATGGGCTAGGCCCCATGCGTTTTCGACAGTTACTGTAATTATAGCAATTTTATACCACTGCCGCTGCGCTAATCGCTTTAGGTTTACGACCAGCTCGTAGGCTGTAGATTGGGATACTATTGACTGTGCCTCGGCCGCTCGCCGCGCGAGGAACCGCACAGTGGCCACCAAATTTCGAACGCGGCAGATTAATTATTTCTTGTCCTTCTTTTTCTGTTTCACCTGCTTTAAACAGCTCTGGCGTATGAATAAAATTTTTACCTTTTTAGGACTGCTTGTTCTTTGTATACTAGCTCTGTCAACGGCAACTGCCCAGACCTTTAACTATGCCAAACTTGCCGGAAGCTCCTTAGACGATCGGGCTGTAGCCATAGCAAAAGATCAGGCGGGTAATAGCTACGTAACGGGTTACTATCGAACCTCAATTGACTTTGGCGACGGGTTTATATTACCGGGTACGTCAAGCTCAAACGCGTTCATCTGCAAAATAAGCCCATCGGGCACAACGCTCTGGGCCAAACGAATTACCACCAATTCAGGCTCGAACCAGACTACGGCTATCGCCGTCGATAATGCCGGTAACGTCTACACAACGGGGTCTTACAGTGGCACAACCGACTTTAATCCTGATCAGAACGTAATAAATAGTTTGCCGACCACGGGTGGCAATGACATCTTTGTACTTAAGCTCAACACGGATGGTAATTATGTGTGGGTCAAAAGCTATGGAGGGGTCAGACAAGGGGGCGGAGGTACGACCCAAGAAGAAGGAAAAGCCATTGCTGTCGATGGAGCCGGAATGGGTATCTATGTTACCGGGAGCTTTACGGGGCCTTCTACGGGGACAGGAGTTATCAATTTCGGTACCGGTGAATTCAGGAATGCGGCACCTACAAACGACGTTTTCGTGCTTAAGCTGAACGCGGATGGGAGCACAAACTGGGCGGGGACGTTCGGCAATAGTGTCGTGGGAAGTGGCGAGGCGTCGTCGGGCATTGCCTTATCACCCGATGCCTCTTCGGTGTATTTGACGGGCTTTTTTCAGGGTACACTCGATTTTGATCTATCGCCCACTAGCACCGCCAATGTCACCTCCACTTCGCTGCAGGACGCGTTCATCCTGAAATTAAGCGCAGCTGGCGTTTACCAATGGGCAAAGGCAACAAGCGGCGCGTCTACGGCCTTTGTCTTACTTACGACGGGAAACGGGATTGCGGCTACTAATACTGGCGTGTATGCTACGGGGCACTTCAGAGGCACTTTAGACTTTGATCCCAATCCCTGTTCTGCAACCAACTTAACAAGTGCGGGTCTGTCCGATATCTATGTCTGGAAGCTGGATGCTTCGGGCAACTTCCGCTGGGCCAAACAGATTGGTGGGACCACCGATGACGCCTCAGGGAGCATTGCCCTTGACGCAAATGAAGGGGTTTATCTAACGGGCAGTTTTAGCGGGACCGCCGATTTGAACCCCGATCCGGCAGCGCAAACTAATTTTACGTCTATGTCCGGCAGTGCCGATGTGTTTGCCCTTAAGCTTAGCTCTACGGGGAGTTATTTAGCCGCCCTAAATTTTGGGGCCAAGAATTTTGATTATGGGAGTGGTATCGCCCCAGGAAGCTCTTCGGAAGCCACCGTAGTCGGTGCTTTTCAGCGACTTTCTACGGATTCAGGTCAATTGACCATCGATTTTGATCCTTCCCCCGCTACCAATTCACTACAAACCAAAGGGGACCGGGACGCGTTCATCGCCAGTTATACTGCGTTTCCGAATCCGTTACCACCCACCGTTATTACCGGCGAACCCGCTTCAAGTAGTACGATTTGTCCGGGGGGTGCGGTCAGCGTTTCGGTAACCGCTGAAGGGCCTGGTACCCTGACCTATCAATGGTACAAAACCAATTCGTCGTCCCCGGTAGCCGGTCAAACGACATCCACCTTATCGCTGAGCAGTGTAACCGTCGAGGATGCGGGTTGTTACTTTGTCATCGCTACCGGGTCTGGCGGCTCTGCTCAGTCCCGAAATTTCGTCTTGACCGTCGCATCCCCGACCATTAACTTAGTAAGCTCGGGAACGCTCACCTGCACGCAGACCAGCCTGACCCTGACGGCGGAGGGAGGCAATAACTACCGCTTCTCGGGGCCGGGTCTGGTGAGTTCGGACCCTCAATCAGGCACGGCGATCGTTAACGCATCAGGCCTTTACTCCGTCACCGCTACGGGTGCCAACGGCTGTTCAGCGGTTCAGACAACAACGGTGGCCAGTAACACGGCTCTGCCTGGAGATGTTACCTTAAATGCCAGTAGTATGCTCACCTGCGCGCAAGCGAGCGTCCAGTTACAGGCAGCCAGCACGACTCCCGGCGTAACGTTTGCCTTTTCGGGACCCGATGGCTTCACTCAGGCCAATGGAGCTACCGCCACGGTAACTCTACCCGGCATCTATAGTCTTACCGTGACGGGGAGCAACGGTTGCGTGACCAGCACCACCACCGAAGTGGTCAGCAACACCGTCTCACCCCAGGGTATTGATTTAAGCGTAAGCAACGTACTGACCTGCGCCCAGCCAACGGCGGTGCTCAGCGCCAGTAGCAGCACCGGTAACGTCAGCTTTGTCATTAGTGGTCCAACCAATCAACTCGTCAATGCTAGCAGCACCACCATCAGCCAGTCGGGTGCGTATACCCTGGTAGTCACCGGAGTCAACGGCTGTTCGGCCAGCCTAGTCACCCAGGTCACCCGTAACACGGCTGCTCCCGAAAACGTAACCTTACTAAACGATGGGCCGCTTACTTGTATCAAAACCAGCGTTCAGCTCGCCGCGAATGGTGGAATAGAGGGGAGCAGTTACCTGTTTAATGGCCCAGGCGTAACCAGCCAGACAGCTTCCTCCTCGATAGCGCTAGCAAATGTGGAAGGCCCTTACTCGGTGACGGTGACGAATCCAAATGGCTGTACCGCTGCCGCCACGATTCAGGTCTTGAGTAACACGACGGCTCCCCAGAACCTTAGCTTAACCAACGATGGTCCCCTAACCTGCGCCAAGACCTCGGTCAGTCTGACTGCTTCGAGCAGCACCACCGGCACACTGGGCTACACCTTTAGCGGGCCTGGTGTTACGAGCCAGACTGGAAGCTCCGTTGCTTCGGCCAATGAATCAGGCACTTACTTAGTGACCGTGATGGCTCCAAATGGCTGCACGGCTTCGGTGTCAGTGGTGGTAGAGGGCAACACCTCGGCACCCCAGAACGTAACGTTAGTGAATGACGGAGCAATCACCTGCGCTAAGCCAACCGTGTTACTTACCGCAGCCAGCAGCACCACCGGCTCATTAAGCTTTAGCTTCGCTGGTCCCTTTGCCCTCACCCAAGACGGAACCGCTAGCGCCACAGCTAACGGACCCGGTACCTACACGGTGACGGTAACTGGACCTAATGGTTGTACGGCTACGGCTACCACTACGGTGGAAAGTAACACCACGGCTCCTGAGGCTAACCTAGCCAGCTCGGGTACGGTCACCTGTGCTAACCCCACCGTGACGCTAACGGCTACGCCCGCCGACCAGAGCAGTTACGTCTTTTCCGGCCCCGGACTCAATCAGAGTGGTGCTTCTGCAACAGCTCTTATAACGGCAGGTGGTCTCTACTCCCTCACCGTTACATCGGCCAACGGCTGTTCAACGGTAGCCACCACCACGGTAGAAAGTAACACCACCGCTCCCCAGAACGTGAGCTTGACCAACAACGGGCCGCTGAGCTGCGCGCAAACTAGTGTCACCCTCAGTGTTACCAGTAGCACCACGGGTCCGCTAAGCTACAGCTATGCCGGACCAGGCGTTACGGGCCAGAATGGAGGCTCCATGGCGATGGCCACGGTAGAGGGTCTTTATTCCCTCACTGTGACTGGCGCGAATGGTTGCACGGCTACGGCTACTACAGAAGTCGCCAGTAACACGGTAGCTCCTGAGGCCAACCTGACCAGTTCGGCCACCATCACCTGTGCCAATCCCAGCGTGACCTTGACGGCCAAGCCCGCCCAGCAGAGCCGCTACACCTTCGCGGGTCCCTCTTCTTTCGCGCAGAGCGGTACCACTCCTACCGCTTCGGTGACCGCCAGCGGTACGTATTCGGTAACTGTAACGGGCGTTAATGGGTGTACCGCTACGGCCATAACGGAGGTATTTAGCAACACGGTAGCTCCCCAGAACGTCACGTTGAGCAGTAGCGGCACGCTGACCTGCTCCCAAACCAGTGTCAATCTACTTGCAGGCAGTACAACTGAAGGGGTCACCTATAGCGTTGCCGGACCGGAAGGCTTTAGCGCTAATGGGTCAACGGTGAGCGTCAGCCGACCGGGTACCTACTCGGTGACTGCAACAGGCACCAATGGGTGTGCGGCCGTGCAAACTACCACCGTAGCAGGCAACACCAGCGTATCTAGTATCACCTTGACCAATTCAGGTCCCTTATCCTTTACCAACGCCAGCGTAACTCTTACAGCTACCACTACCCCCAGCGATACCTATAGCTATAGCTTTAGCAATGGGGCCGCTCAGCAGGGTACCTCTAACACGGCTAGGGTAACTACGGCGGGGGTCTACTCGGTAACGGTAATCGGTAGCAACGGCTGTTCATCAATTGCGTCAACAACGGTAACAGGCGGCAGTAACCCCACTGTATGCAGAGGAGGTACAGCGGTGATTAGCGTTGCCGTGAGTGGCGCTCCGGTCAAGTACGAGTGGTTCAAGAATAGCCTGACCACACCCAAGCTCATGGAGACGCCCCAACTGTTCAGAGGAACAGCGACGAGTAGCCTGACCCTAATCAATGCTCAAACCAATACGCAAGGCAACTTCTATCTAAAAACGACCGATCAGGCGGGTACAGTGACCATTTACGGCCCCTATCGCTTGACGGTAGATGCGAGTTGTCGGGCCAGAGAAGTAGCCCAGCTAGAAACGCCTTTGCAAGTAGAGCTAGCCCCGAACCCGATTCAACAGGATCGACTTCGGGCAGTAGTGCGCGGTGTTCAGGGCCGTTCGTTACAAGTTGAGCTGGTAGACCTACTAGGTCATTCAGTACGGCAACAGCATTGGCCACAGGCAGACACTCAGCAGGTAATTGAGTGGGATATGCAACCCCAAAGTTCGGGAGTCTATCTCTTGCAGGTGATTAGCGGAGCAGACGCGGCTATCCCTGTTCAACGGCAGAGCGTGAAGGTAATCAAACCCTAACGTACTTAATTTATTTTTGCAGAAGCCCGACTAGCCAGACCAGTCGGGCTTCTTGCATTTTCACTGCTACCGCTCTTATTGACAAGGTTGACCAATCTATTTGTTTGGTTAATTTTCATCTAGAGATACTAGGCTGGGATGGGCAAACGTCAACGACTTGTCTCAACTACGAGCGATAGCCCAGCTAAGACATACGCGGTCAAAATTCAGAGGAGTAGTAGTTACCATTTGAGCAAAACCCTAATTCCAAAAAAGTAGCCTTATTTGAGAATGATCATTCAGCAGAGACCATTTAGGTGCGACTCGCTCGTCCTAAACGGCAAAACTATCCTACCTGTGTTTGACGCTTCACTTTTTCAATCACTTCTCCGTTACCCAATTAGATTGACAAGTCTGTTTATTGTCAAATTTTTTCTTTCAGGGGCTACCAGGATGCAACATCAACCGGGATGACGACTCATTGACTTAATTGTCAGCTTTAACCCGTGAAACGATGCCTCACCCACTACGAATGACCTTCCGCGCTATGAAGCGGTTCAAAACTACATTCTTAATCAACCTGGTTGGTCTCTCAACCGGCCTGGCCAGCGCCCTGATGATTTATTTGTGGGTCCACGATGAGTGGAGCACCGATAAGTTCCATGAGAATGACAACCGACTCTTCCAGGTGTTCCAACATATTCACCTGGGTGACGGAACGATTCTAACCGGGCAGTCAACACCCACTCCGCTGGCTGCTGCCTTACGAGCGACATTCCCCCAAATCCAAGATGTCGCCCTGACAACGGGCGGAAACAAAGGAATACTTTCTAGAGGAAACAGCCGCCTGAAGGCTAAAGGCATGTTTGTGACGCCAAACTTTCTGGCTTTTTTCTCCTATCCACTTCTGCAAGGGCAGAAACAACAGGTTCTACGCCATAAGCGTTCGGTCGTCGTATCGGCTGAACTGGCCCTGAAACTATTTCATTCGACCCAGAACATCCTAGGCAAAACGGTGGAATGGGACCAGGGTGACTATAGCGGGCCTTATACCATCGCCGGAGTTTTCCAGAAACCCACCCGCCATTCCTCGGCCGACTTCGATCTGCTGCTCCCCTTCCAACTCTATGCCGACCAACATGCCGAGGATGTACAGGACTGGGGTAGTAGTAATCCCAAACTATACCTGCTGCTCAACCAGCAGGCGGATGCCGACGTACTCAATAGCCAGGTCACGAACTTCCTGCGGACAAAATACGAAGCGGCTAAGGGCAAAGAATCCTTGGCCTCGGTCGGCTATTTATTCCTCAAACGGTACTCCGATCACTACCTCTACAACCAGTACGAACAAGGCGTGCAGACTGGTGGACGCATCGTCTACGTAACCTTGTTTTCCCTCATCGCCCTGTTCATCCTGCTGATTGCGGCCATTAATTTTATGAACCTCTCCACGGCCCAAGCCTCCACCCGCTTAAAGGAAATCGGCGTCAAGAAGGCGGTAGGTGCTGATCGGACCACCCTGCTGATTCAGTTTCTGAGGGAATCGATCCTGCTGGCCTTCGTCGCTCTCTTGGTAGCGCTAGGGCTGGTGGCGCTGTTGCTGCCGACGTTCAATCAGGTGACCGGCAAGCAACTTGGTCTTAGCCTGGAGCCCACGGCAGTGGCCTCCATCGTGGGCATTACCTTGCTAACCGGGTTACTGGCTGGCAGTTACCCGGCCCTGTATTTATCGGGTTTCAAGCCCGTTCAGGTCCTGAAAGGCACCATCACGCCTTCTACGGGTGAAGCTTGGGCGCGGCAAGGTCTGGTGGTCTTTCAGTTCACCATTTCCATTATACTTATCGTGGCAGTCCTAGTCGTCCGCCAGCAGCTTGATTACATTCAACATAAAGACCTAGGCTATACTAAAGAGAACGTCATTTCCTTCAACCGGGAAGGTCGGCTACAAGAACAGTCGGCGTCGTTCCTTGCCCAAGTGGGCAATCTGCCGGGTATTGTCAGCGCTTCCAGCATGGGCGGTAATCTGGTGGGTGGCCATTCCAGTGCGGTGGCCTTCGAGTGGCCGGGCAAGCAGGCCGATCAAAAAATCAACTTCGGTATCTTTTACGTCAACTACGACTTAATCGAAACGATGGGTATCGCCATGCAGCAAGGGCGTTCGCTTTCCCCTCAATTCGGTATGGATAGCACCAGCAGCATCGTCTTTAATCAGGCCGCTATTGATGCGATGGGCTTAAAAAACCCCTTAGGCCAGGTGGTCAAGGTGAAAGGCCAGGCCCGACGCATCGTGGGCGTGACTAAAAACTTTCACTTTGAATCGCTTTACGAAGCGGTCAAACCGGTTTGTTTTCTATATAAACCAGACTGGGCCAATGAGTTGATTATCCGAATTGCGGCTGGGAAGGAAAGCCAGGCCTTATCCGGAGTTGAGCAACTCTACAAGCAGTATAATCCGGGTTTGCCCCTTGACTACAAATTCCTCGACGAAGAGTATGATGTCTTGTATGCCTCCGAGAAGCGGGTTGCTACCCTGTCGGGCTACTTTGTGAGCATTGCCATCTTGATCTCCTGCTTAGGTTTGTTGGGTTTGTCCACCTTCTCGGCAGCACGTCGCCGGAAAGAAATCGGCATCCGCAAGGTGCTGGGAGCCTCCGTGAGTAGTCTGGCAGGTCTGTTGACCAAAGATTTTCTGAAATTGGTCGTAGTGGCTATTGTGATTGGTTGGCCGATTGCCTGGTACGGCATGAGTGGCTGGTTAGCGCACTTTGCCTACAAGATCGATCTGGCGTGGTGGGTCTTCGGGCTGGCGGGTGTGTTGGCGGTTGTCATCGCCTTGTTGACGATAAGCTATCAAGCCATCAAGGCTGCTTTGATGGATCCGGTGAAGAGTTTGAGGAGTGACTAACCCCATATTCTAGGTAAAAAGCGAAGGCATCGACTTAGACTCGATGCTTTTTTTTGTTTCGAGAAACGCCCGAATTATTGACACGCTCTCGTCTCAGTTAGGAGCCTTTTGTGAGATTAGGTTTACGTCCAATTAGTAAAGCCCATCGTGCATCAAAGACCCATTCTTTCCACAACCTGACTAGGCATGCCAAGATTTGGTGATTATCAGTAGGCTTAAATACCTAATCCCTGAGGCTAAATCTGATTAGCGCCCGGTTTGCGTATGTATGAAGACGCAAAACTCAACGCTATGAAAACCATCACCAGTCTGTTTAACCGATTTGACCAACTTGATACAGCCATCAACCGCTGGTTGGTCGCCCATAGCATTGCCCTGCTTCGCACCGGCATGGGCCTGGTGTTTTTCGGCTTTGGCCTCTTGAAGTTCTTTCCCGGTATCAGCCCTATTGAGGATTTGGCCACTCGCACCACCAACACGCTTACGTTTGGGATGCTGGCAGGACACGGGGCTATGGATTTCGTAGCAGCCCTGGAATGCATCATTGGCCTGTGCTTTCTGACGGGTCGGTTTTTGCGGGTGGGCGTCTGGCTGATGGCTCTTCAAATGATGGGGGCCATGTCTCCGCTGTTTTTGGTGCCGGGCGAGCTATTTGTGGGACCCTTCCATGCGCCCACCCTGGCGGCTCAGTACATCATCAAAGACATTATTCTGGTGGCTGCGGGCATGGTGATTGCCTCGACCTGGACGGGTGCCCGGATCGTGGCTCAACCCCAGAGCCTACGCAGCACCCTTCCCCGCCGGGTACGTAAAGTGGAGCGCAGCATTTCGGTCCATCCCACGGGTGTCGCCATCCAAAACACTACCGCTTAGTAACTTTACAGCGAAAAAGTAAACATAGCCCGGCCGATCGAAAACCTTACAAGATACACTCGGTTCAGTATCAAGTTTGTTGTTTCTCAGTCAACTCACCCTCGTGAAGACCACTCCCCGTTGTCAACCCCCAACCATCTCCTTTGAGGCCTTATACCATGCCTATTCTCCGGCCCTGTTTGCGCTGTTATTGAAATTAGTGGGCCATCCGGAACGGGCGGAGGATCTGCTACACGATGCATTTATCAAAATCTGGACTCGGATTCACCGCTTCGATCCCCAGCAGGGGGGACTTTATAATTGGGTCATCACGATTGCCCGCAATGTGGCCATGGATGAACTGAGGCACCGTAAAGTTCAATGGGAGGCTTCGACGTATATCAATGATCGAGATGGGGAGGAAGAGTATCCTGGCTTCGGCGAGCAGCTATCCGGTGAGCATCTGTATTCTTTGCTGCCGGTTAAATACGGCCAGGTACTGGAACTGGCTTATACGCAGGGCCTGACTCAGCCGGAAATTGCTCAGGCGCTGGATTTACCCCTGGGTACAGTAAAAACCCGCTGCCGGGTCGGTCTGCAAAAGCTGCAGGCGGTTTTCAGTCAGGACATCCATCAGTACCAGCTAGTCAGATAATGACGCTACTTGGTGAGCGATACTCCAAAGCTGGAAATTCCCCTCGATTAAAGATACTAGCGTTTTGTGCGAAAACACCCTTAAATTTAAACGGCTCAGATCTTATCCCTTTCTTCTATTGAATAAAAGCCATTGCCGCCATAAAGGCTGACTACATGGGTAATGACGATGGCCAGATTTAAGAGGGCTATTAGACTCAATCCCACTATAACATCGGGCATTAGCAGACAAATACGTTCCCAGTTTAATACACGGCCACTAATCGCAGTAAGCAGCGACGGAAGAAGCAACAACGTAATCAAGGGAAGCAAACGAACCAGTAGAAACAGCCAGGACCGCCACACAGCACGCTGCTGATACCGATGACGCCAGCAGCCAATCCGCAAAAGCCGCCGGATGGCTAGACCAATGAATAAGATCAATATAAGTCCTACGCAAAGGGGTAAAACCCAATCGGGGAACGTGGGCACCTCCAGCTCCTGGCCAGCCAGAATATCGGCTACACCCTGCAGAAATGAATGGTAATTAATATAGGGATTAAGCCCACTGTTAAAGAGCATGACCACCCCGTAACCGTCTTTAGTGAGTAGAAGCTGTTCAGCACTGTAGGTCCACAGAATACCGCTATGATACAGACTTGAATCAGGCCCCACAATCCAGCCCATGCCATAATGCATCGATGTGTTGAGAGGAGGAGTATGCATCAGGGTCATGGATTGTTGACTCAGTAATTGGGTACTACCAACCCGTCCATGCGCCAGTTGCAGACTTAGCCAGTGCGCCATATCGTTGACCGTAGAACGCATCCCGGCGGCTCCCTCCACAAACCAATCTGGCTCGCCCATGGCCAGAGGTTTTCCCAGCACGAAAATATGCCCCTTCTCGATCCGATCGGAATCCGTATAAAAAGACGTCGTGGCTGACACGTCACGGGTATGAGCCATTCGCAATGGCTTGAATATGTGTCGCTGTAAATAATCAGGGAAGGACTCATGGCTGACCGATTCCACAATCTTGGCCAGCAGTCGGTAATTGGGGTTATGGTAATGAAACTGCTTGCCTGGCTCACTGACGAGTCGGGCACGGTTGAGCTGAGCCGTCGCTTCCTCCAATGTAGCCGGTTGCTGATGAACCGCTAATTCGGGGAAACCGGTATCGGCTAGCCCACTGGTTTGATGCAATACCTGCCGGATGGTGATTGACTGGCCTCTCTTGTCTTCCAGGGAAAAGGAAGGAACGTATTGAACGATGGGCGCATCAAGCGAAATGCGGCCCGCATCGACCAACTGCATGATGGCCATGGCGGTAAAGGCTTTGCTCAGGGAAGCAATGGCAAATGGCGTGTTTGCCGTAACGAGTGTGTTCGCACTGGTAATGCCATAGCCTTTCGACAGCAGTAAAGTATCGTTATGAACAAGAGCAATGGCCAAGCCTGGAACGCTACTTTTAGCCAGCCGAGCCTGAATGTACTGATCTATTTTGTCGACCACCGATTGGGCGTGGATCGTAGGATTGGAAAGCCAAAAGATCAGCAGCACCAAGGCCGGATGTATAGAGAGGAACTTAAGCGTGACACGGGGCAGCATAGCGTTTAGAAAGTCAACTCCGCAAAGTTGTCCAGCAAGGGGCTAGCATCCATTTACATAGGTAAAGAAATCAGGATGGTGGCTATTTTTTTCGAATACGGCTTAGCTGGGTAGGGGTGATACCCAAATAGGAGGCAATGTGATACTGGGCAATCTGCTGTTCCAAGCCAGGGTAGAATTGCTGAAAAAGCCGATACCGACTTTCCGCATCCAGAAGTACAATTTCGATTTCTTTCCGTTCTTTCTCGACGAAATACCGTTCGGCAAACCGTCGCCCCACTCGTTCTAAATCAGGACACGTTTCATAAAGAGCCGTAAAGCTTTGATAGTTCGCTTCAAGCAGTTGGCAATCGGTTAGTGCCTGTTGATTAATCTGATTGGGTTTGCCGGTAAGTAAGGATGTATAACCGCCCGCAATGGCGGGGGCGAGAAAGAAATGCTTGTTGTATTCGGTCCCCTGTTTATCCCGATAAAACCCGCGAATCACTCCCGATTGGACAAAGGCGAACTGAGTAGCCAGTAGCCCTTCTTCAATAAAATAATCCCCTTTTTTCAACGTAGTTTCCCTAAAAAGAGGCTCAACTCGCTGCCAGGTCAACTCGCTGATGGGAGAAAGGAGGTAGAGAAATTGCTTTAGGGTGACCAAGGCCGTAAAATAGAAGAATTGGAGTGCATTTACGGAAACGAACCTACCCAAGAGTGGGCTGAGAAACAAATGCAGTTTGATTGCGGCTATTATTTGCCTCGATGACTGGGATAGAGCTGGCATCACCTAACGCTTTACCCTCTAAAAGCATGATAATTCACCGTCTCTACAAACGCCCGAATTATTGACACGCTCTCGTCTCAGTTAGGAGCGTTTTCGTGAGAGATTCTCACGGGGAGCAGGCCAGGGGCACTAAATAGGCAGCTACGACGGAGTTGCTTGCCTATTTAGTGCCCCTGGCCTGCTCCCTCATTAAGTTGCTCAATCAACGCCCATACCATGAATCCCAGCGCTACACCCTGCAAAATATTCCGGATGATGGTCGTCTGATACCATCGATTGGCCCGCTTCAGGAGCTCAGGCGTGGCCGGTGCCGTCGCTGGTATCCGCTGAAAAGCCATGATCTCGCGCACATAATAACTGGCAGTCAGGATGATCACCAGCAAAAAGAATCCGGTACTGATCAACAGTCGATTGCGTATCGGGGTTCTTCTTCCAAACGCGCGAATTTACACGCTACCAAACTAAAGGCTTAGTTATTGCTCGGATCTCGAAGCGGCCGACGGTGGGTGGAGTCAAGGTCG
The DNA here is from genome assembly GCF_054778895.1 of Spirosoma fluminis. Taxonomy (NCBI): domain Bacteria; kingdom Pseudomonadati; phylum Bacteroidota; class Cytophagia; order Cytophagales; family Cytophagaceae; genus Spirosoma; species Spirosoma fluminis. The sequence continues at coordinate 83,797 of NZ_BAAGZD010000012.1, read as the reverse complement.
CCTGAGTTGGTAAACGAGTATTTACCCAGCCGATTGATATGCTCATACCGACAGGGGGACAGGGAGTCGAAGTGAGCTTCATCGACTGCATAGCCTTCCGCCTGTAGCTGGCGCAGCACCTCTTGCATATATACTGTGTTCCAGAGTAGTACCGCGTTGGTCAACAGCGTCAGACAACGCGCTGACTCACTTTGGTCTTCTTCCTGTTTACGCCGGATCAGCCCGTCACTGCCGAACCAAAGCCAGGCCCGCAGCGCGTGCAGTTCCTCCCCCTTGTTGAGTTGGGCATTGATGCGTCGGCGTAATGGCTGGCTTTGCAGATAGCGCAGGATGAAACTCGTTTTGATTAACTGGCCGTAAGCCTGCAACACATACGTCAGATTGTTTTGGCGGGGATAAGCCTGTAGTTTGCTGATAAACAACGAGGCCGTTACCCGGCCGGACACAATCGACCCCGCCAGCCGCAACAGCTCATCCCAGTGCCGCAGCAGGTAGTCCGGGCTGATGCTGCCGGTGAATCTCAGGTCAGGATAGGTCCAGTCCCTGCCTTTAATCTTGCATAGCCGCTGATCGGCGATATCCCGGATGCGGGGACAGAAAAACAGCCCCAGCAGATCGAAGAGAGCAAAAATAATGTCACTGTAGCCCGCCGTATCAGTCGTATGGGCCGCAATCCGCAAGTCGGTTTCATTGCCAACAATCTCGTCCAGCACTACCGTCGCATCCCGCAGGGTAGCCGGAACAACCTTGCTGCCGTATTGAGCGTACTGATCCGAGGAGTGCGTCTGCATGGTCACCCCCCGCCCCGGGCCGAAGTAGGTAGGCAACGCACGGGCATTGCGGACTTTGCCGCTGACAGCAAACCGCTGCCCGTCCGAGGAGGAGAATGTACCATCGCCCCAGTAAGCGGTCAGCCACTGGCGGTGGTGTTCATTGACTAACAAATTGTTAGCGGCTTTGAGCGTATCGTCCCGCAGGTAATTTGAGGCCGTCCACCACAGCGATTGATACGCCAGGCCCGTGCTTCGGGCCATGTCGGAGAGGGGGATGTTACAACCCATGGCCAGGATGGCGGCCAGTAGTCGGGTGTCGTGTTCCTGGCCCCGGTGGGCGTGTTCCAGCCCGGGCAGGCGGCTCGTGAAGCCGGTCCAGGCATTGACTTCCATGAGAATATCCGTCAAATCGACAACTGGCAGTCGGCGACTAATCTCTTCCTGGAGGGCTTTGGCCGCTGCCGGTACGTCTTCAGCAGTCAGGCGGGTGACAACCAGTTCGCCGTCTTCGAGCCGTACATCACCCCCGGCCTGCAAGAGGGCCTGCATCGGTGCCAGCAAATCCTGTAGTTCGGTCAGCCGCTGGCTCAGCCGGTCGGTCGTCACTGGAGGCAGGTTAAGTTGTTGGCACAACTCGGCCCGGCGTAGTATCCACTCCGCTGGTGAGATCAGATAACTCTTCAAATCGGCGTAGTGGCGCGAAGGGCTAACAAACACATCCCCTGACCGCAGCCGGTCGCGCAGCGTCGAGAGCACACAAAGCTCATAAGCCTGCCGATCACACTGGCCCGCTTCATCAAGGACGAATTTGCGCCAGACCGGCTTGATAAACGTCGTGGCTGTGTCGGTCGGCAGCTTCCGGCGGTGGCCCTGTTGCAGGTCGCTGACGGTCTGCAAGGCCAGGTTAAAATCGTCACCGGTAAAGCCATGCTGGAAAGCGATTTGACTCAGCAGCCGGGGTGTAAACTGCTTGAAGAGACTATACCGCTTGGTCAGAAAACTCAACTGCGAATGCCGGGTCGGGTACAGCAAGACCTGCACCGCTTCCCAGGCCAGCACCAGTTCCTGACGGGGTATGCGGGCATAGACCGACTGACGCACCTGGTCAGCGGGGGTCTGTTCTTCGTCGAGTACCACGCCGACGGCGCGGGCCAGGGTGAACAGGGCGGTATCTTTTGCCGAAGCGACCTGCTGTTGATAGTGTTCATAATCACGCCGGGCTTTAGCCAGGCTCTGCTCCCAATAAGCATCGAACAGGGCCAGGGCATCGTCGGTCAGCGTCAGCAGGCTTTCGGCCACAAAAGCCACCAGCACCGGGTAGCGTTTGTAAGCCGGTAATCGCTCCAGATGCCGGTTGGATCGGCTGCGGGCCAGCAACGACAGGCGCTTCTGCCGGTTGGGATGCAGGCTGCTCACATCCCAACCGGCAGAAGCCCATCGCCCGCAGATATGTTAGTTTATCGAGCGTCTGGTTGATGGCGGCCGGGTTGTTATTGACGGGCTGTTGAACCAGCCAGCGGTGCGGAGTAATTTTCAGGGTGGTATCCGCCAGCAAGAGACCGTCGAGCTGGCTCCGAACATTCTCCGTCAATAAACCCGTCAGGCGCCGATAGGTCTCCTGATGGGCGGCTTCGCTCATGCTGCCCACCAGCCGTTCGAGGGTGCTGATGGCCGGTCGGACGATCTGCTGTTGCCTCAGCTTGAGACACGTCATGGCCAGCAGTAACCGGTCTTCATCGTGTTCCAGGGCGCGTTCGAGGAGCCAGGGTTCGAGCCAGGTCACGTCCAGGGGCTCCCACTTGCGAAAGCCGAGTTGTTTGAGGACAGCCGTGAAGTGATCGCTGCGCGTCTGCTGTCGGTGCCCGTATTGGCCAAACCGGATGGGATCGATCCGGAGCTGACCGGCGACGAACTGCACCGTTTCGGGTGACAGCTGTTGCCACCAGGTATCGGGCAGGTACCCCATGAGCCGAAGCAGGCCCAGTTGCAGGGCTGCGCCAATTTGGTTAACCGCCCCGCGTAGGGGCATCAGAAACTGAATATCCGCCGGGGTCAGGTAAAAGTGCTGCCGTAAATCGACATCGAGAATGGTCGTCGGTACGGACTCGTATCGGCTTCGTTCAGGGTTGGAGAGAAAGTCGCCGGGCATCTGGCTTAGGTTATCAAAAAGGGTGTCAAAAACAACCGCGCTTCAGGGGACGACAAGGCCGGTTTTGATCCGAAAATTATAGCTTTGTAAAGGAGTTCCTTTATGATAAGTCAAGATGACCAGAAAATTACCGGATCGGCCCCAACGGGTGGCCCTATACGCCCGGGTTTCGACGCTGGATAAAGGGCAGGATCCCGAAACCCAGTTGCGCCCGCTACGGGAGTATGCGGACCGGCGCGGGTTTGAGACAACGGGCGAATTTATCGACACGGCATCGGGAACGACCGAAGACCGGACTCAGTACAAGCTGATGCTGGCCGCCGCCCGTAAGCGCCGAATAGATGTGGTGCTGGTGTGGCGGTATGACCGTTTTGCCCGCTCAACGCAGGCGTTAGTCAATGCGCTCAAGGAGTTCCAGAGCCTGGGGGTTGACTTCATCTCCTACCAGGAGAACATCGATACGACTACGCCAACGGGCGAGCTGATCTTTCACGTGATGGCTTCGCTGGCTCAGTTCGAAAGTTCGTTGATCAGCGAGCGGGTGCGGGCGGGCATGGCGCGGGCTAAAGCGCAGGGCAAACACGTGGCCCGTCCGGCGTTAGCCGAGTCGAAGCAGGCTGAGATTCACAAGCTGTTTGCCGAGGGGGTGTCGATGAATCAGATCAGCAAGCGCATCGGCGTAGCTTACGGTACGGTGTACAATTATGTACAAAAGAGCAAAGCCGCCGATAAACTAAGCCTTTAGTTTGGTAGCGTGTAAATCCGCACGTTTGGAAGAAGAACCCCCACAAGCAAATGGACGTTTGTTTGTGGACTAAAATGCCGAATGAAGTCGCTTTCGTCTCATTTGGAAACCATTTTTGAGCTAGTGATCCCTCACTTAGCCCTGCGCATTTGGTCGATGGCCGCCCAGCCCTCCGGCTTAATGCCCATGATCTCGGTGGCAACGCCCAACGTTTGATAGGTGTTAACGAAGCCCATCCGGGCAATGGCATGGTCAACCTCACTAATCACAGCATACCCCTGTTGGACCAAGTCGCCGATCACCTGCTCATAGTCCTCAATGGGCAACCGGAAGGCTAGATGCTGCGTGCCCCCCGCTGGATGCTGGGCAAGGTAATCATGGAACATACTTTGACCTGACAGCGGCTGGATGAGTTCAATGAAGCTCCCTCCATTATAGGTCTGGGTCGTTAGCCACTCGCCGGCTACCACTTGGCCATAGTAGGTCATGCTCAGATCCTGGGCGCGGATATGCTCGGGCTTGGGAAAGCTCTCGATACCTAAGGCGTTGGTCAGAAAGTTGACGGCGGCCTCAATATTGGGAACCACCCACCCAATTTGGGCCAGTTCCAGGGAGGCAATGGGGGAAGGGATGTTATTCATGATGGATTACCTTTTGTTCACTATTAACCCAAAGCGTTTAGGCGTCTAGCTTGATTAACGCTTGACCGCTCTGGGCGTCAAACGGAACCGAACTGTGCTCGTGGATAATCAGCCACTGTTCATCCTGTTTACGTAAACAAACCGTTGCCCGCCAACGCATATCGATTTGATCCCCATTGGCTAATGTCCCTTTTACATGATTAAAGGAATAGCCAACGCCTAGTTCGTCGCTAGCCACAACCGAAAGCGTTTCAATGGCGTAGGTAAACATCGCGGGGAACTGAGCCAGCCAGCTTTCCAGCCGTTCTCGGCAAGCCTGTATGCCTACTTTTTCTAAGGTATTGACCACATCGAAGGAGACGACATCCGGCGAATAGGCGGCCATTGCTCCCCCAATATTCTTCTGTTGAACGGCCTGCTCCTGTTGGCGGATAAGTTGTTTAATTTGTTCTTGGTTTCCCATTGATAAAGACGTTAAGTTACCTGTTAATAACTTGGCCATGTCTCAATGGTTTAGGGTTTCTGCGGTTGATAGTCGAATTTGATTTGCTCAAGAGATCTATGCCGTAGCTAGTTCGTAGAGGTCTTATGGTCTCTGATATGAGGGTATTTTGAGATTATCAAATCAGGTGGTCGCAAGCTGTTTTTAAATCATCGAGTGTCAGGCGAAGTTATAGTTTACAAACTTTCTGATCCCTTTGAAGGCGAACAGCATAGGCTTAACCCTCAGGGGTCAATCTGAATCGTTTCAAGTTGGCTATGTTCCACCGTTATATTAACCGAACGCTCACCTTTTGGCCGGGTTCGATGAACGATGTTTTTAGGGATAGTAAAGAGCTGGCCAGGTAACAACTCGATCGTGTCGGTTTCCAGATCAATAACTAATGTACCTTCAAGGGTCATAAACGTCTCATCCGAGTTTGGATGATAATGCCATGAGTAGCTCTGGGTCATTACACTCAGTTTGTCGACATGGTCATTGACATTGGCTATTGAGAAATTCGCATAACTAGTCGTCACGGCTCGGCTTAATTTACCAAGATCAAGTTGGGTAAGGGGGGCAGGCTGCATAGGGGTAGAGATTAAGATTGACTAAGGCTAACTCAAAACGTCTACAGGGCTCGTTTTGCTTTCATAGCCTTAAAAAGTAGGCTCACGCTTCTCAACAGAAGCGTGACTTTATTGGTAAGACTTGGCTTTTCCAACAACGATAAACACGCTTTTATATACCATTTTAGCTACTATAATTTATCAATAAGCACTTACAAACAAGCCTGTTTTTTTAGTCAACCTCTTTAAACACTATCGTCTCAAGTGGGAGCGTTTATGTGAGATTAGACTACCGATCTAGTGACTAGGGTGATAAACCGGGTTAGGACGGTACAACCAGTTTACCCGCGCCCTGGTCACTTCCCATAAAGTGATGCGCTACCACGATCTGCTCTAAGGTAAATGTTTTGCTGCCCCTAATCAGATTTGACCCGCTTCAACTTGCCGGATGTAGTGTTGAAACGCCATCGCCGGATTCGTAACCTGACCGCTATTGTAAGTGGTCAGCCGCCCCATAGCCGGAATAAAGTCCATTGGTACAGACTGAGGACTCGACCAGCTTTCGGCCAGCATCCCACTCATAGACCCGGTACTGCCGAGTTTGAGACAACGTAGCGAGGCCTGTAAGGTAGAGCTGCCAACCAATTCCACCACTTTATCGACGCCTTCCGGATAAATAGACCGCACGGCTTCCGTCAATTGACCGTTGTCGACCAATACATGTACCGCCCTTTAAGTTTGTAGTAACCCGTCCGTCAGCTTTAAACTATATACACCGGTTGCGGTTCATAGTACGTTGATTGGCGCAAACTTAAGATTGACTGACCATTACGTATGTCCCTGAACTATATCCGGCGGGGTGCCGGTAAACCACTGTTATTACTCCATGGCCTAGGTAGCTCTCTAAAGGCCTGGGATCTGGTTATCGATGAGTTGGCTACTCAGCGGGATGTGATTGCCGTGGACTTACCCGGTTTCGGTCAATCACCGGCCCTACTAGGCGAAGTATCTATTTCTACGCTGGCTGATGTGGTGACCGATTTTTTAAGCCAGCATCAGCTCCTGGGCATTGATGCTGTCGGCAACTCTATGGGGGGCCGATTGGTGCTCGAATTAGCCCGGCGGGGCCAGGTTGTCGGTTCGGTCGTATCTTTGGATCCGGGTGGTTTCTGGCAAGGCTGGCAGGTGGCCTATTTCTATCATTCGGTTCGGCTATCAGCTCAATTATCCAGCCTCATTCAACCGATTTTACCACCCCTAGTAAGCAATCCGGTGAGCCGAACACTGTTGTTCGCGCAATTTTCGGCTCATCCCTGGACGATCCCGGCTCCAGTGGCCCTAAATGAATTTCGGGAGTTTTTGCCCACCCCCAGCTTTACTAAACTTCTGGATAGTCTGGCCCATGGCCCCCCGCAGCAGGGAGCGCCCCTTGGCTCTATCCCTAACTTGGTCATTGGCTGGGGTCGCCAGGACCGGATTTGTCCGCCCAGTCAGGCGAAACGGGCCCTGGCGTTGTTTCCTGACGCGCAGCTTCATTGGTTTTCGAATTGTGGACATGTTCCGCAACTAGATGTGCCGGCTGAAACCGTGGCGCTGATTCTGGCCGTTACGGAGGGTCGTTACGAGCCTCAAACCCCAGTTTCTACGGGAACAAAGGAGTCTGAAGTTATCGAAAACGTCTTTATTGGTGTAGGTGTTGGGGTGCTGTTGGTAGGACTACTTCTCACGTTTGGCTTGAAACGATAAGGTCACATTTGATCCGGAAGGCATCTACGATGTCTACTACGATTTAGGGGCTGTTTCTCTAGGTTAGTGGTGATAAACTAGCTAAAGTCATAGTCTAAGTTTTGAGTATTCAATTCTGAAGTACAAATTATTAGTTACTTCTCTAATAATTACAATTTATAGTTTAGGCGATCTCGTCCACGAAAAGGCTCATTCAAGAGACGGAGAGAGTTTCATGTGTATGCTTCGAGAAACGGGCCTTTTAGTAGACGCTTTTTCTTTAATATCTGTCAAACGCTATCTGTAGCATACGGCAAATCCGGCAGCTTCAGTAACAACTTAAAGAGGCTCAATTAGAGCGCGATATACAGAAAAGGCGGTCAGCATCTTTTCCAGGGACGACCGCTGTGGAGTGAGCCGTCAGGCTTGGTACGAGAACGGGGCCGCCCTTTACTGACAAGATTGTTTAGTGTTGTCTGGTCGGCTTCCGACAGGACGAACGGGGTAGTGGTTTGTCCCATGCCACAAAGTTAACTATATTACTCTAACCTCTATTTTGGAAGAGTACTAGCTATGTTTAGAGGTTACTAAACTAGTTTTTCCACCTTTCAGGATCAGCCACAGAGCAAACCCAATTTCCGCAAGGGCCATGGGCAGGCTGAGTACCATTTCGATCTGCACGATAGGATCCAGGTGCATCGGCGCCACCTCTTTGGCCAAATGAATTCCGGAATAGCACAGGCCGGCAAAGACCAGCAAAACTCCAATAAGGTTGGGAATGTGCTTAGCCTGTAAGGTCAGGACTCCCAAACCGAACAAATGGATTCCGAAGAGAATCAACCCCCTCGACCACAGGGACTCAAACGCCTTCAATTCATCGGTCACCTGAGTCGCCCGCGGGGTGCTTTCCGCCATGTCTGCCACCGTAAAGAGGTGTAAGATGGCTGCTCCCAAAACCAAGCTGTAAATAATCCGGATCGCGGCGGTGGCGAGCGAAATGCCCGGATGGACTTCTTTGAGAAACTGGTATAACCCCCAGGCGACAAGAATATCGAGCAAGAAAATGACGATCCAACCGATAATGCCGCCGATAAAGACATCCAATGACGACCTGATATTTTCAATGGTGACTTCCGAACTGTCATGAACAACCATGGAACTGTACACATACCCATAGGCATACCCGGCCGCCAGGGCCATGGCGATAAGCGACAGACCGGCTATTAGTGCGTATTTTCTAGTTGAAAGGGCCATTTTAATTGTGTTTAAGTTCTGATTGCGGAAGCCTCAGGCGTTCACGATTACTATATTACCTACCTTATGACCCGAGTCAATGTAGCCATGGGCCTCGGCCAGCTTAGCGGTGCGGATCCGCTGGACAGATCGCACAAAGTTAGTGTTTCGCAAAAAGGCTCTAAACGCGAAACGGTGTATTAGCCCTTATACAAACGTTCGTCAACTGGTGAACAGAATTGCTAACTAGGAGCAGATAGTCAATCTAAATCTCACATGAAAATGGTACTTTACCAATAAAATTGACGTAAGCGTATCTTTGCCCTCCCCTTTCCAATGCTTTGTATTTTTCCTAGTAGGCGTTCAGGAAAGGCGACCTTTTCGTGGACGTTTTCAGGCTTTCAGGAAAAGGGTTAGACTTTCCCCGTAAGCCAAGATAAGCGTTCATTTGGCCAAGGGTTTTCGTGAACGATTTTAAATTACAAATAATTGTTAGATAAGACTTTCATTTACAGTTAGTTATATCGTTCAATAAAAGAATTATTAAGCCTTTTATTGAACGATTTGATTAAGGGATTAGGCATTATAATCTTAGTCTCAATAAAATGTCCTCATAACGTCTAACATAAGGAGTTTATAATTTTAATCTTCATATCAAATAAAAATACTCAAGGAGAAAATTTTGCATATAATTTACAGAAATATGGCCTTTTGTAGGAAATGTCAGAAAAATGATTGAAATTTTGCAAAAAAGTAGCAAAAATGATAGTTGATTTCAAAATAAAGAACTACCGCTCGTTTAAAGATGAAGTTACTTTCAGCCTTGAAGCATCGGGAGCTAAAGGTAAATCGGATAATGTGGCTGAGATCATTTTAAAAAATGGCAAAAAATTCAGACTACTTAAAACTGCAGTTATTTATGGAGCGAATGCAAGTGGTAAAAGCAATATAATCAGAGCTTTTTGGGCTTTCAGACAATTAATAGCTAACTCTTTCAGATACGATGTAAACGATGATTTAAAATTAGCAGAACCATTCGAGTTAGAAAGTGAAGCTCAAAAACAACCTACCGAATTCACATTAAACTTTATTGGTTGGGACAGAATACAATATATTTACTTCATCTCATTTTCAACAAAAGAAGGGGTATTGCAAGAGACCCTTAAATACTATCCCGAAAAAACCCCAAAAGTAATTTACCGAAGAAGCGGCAGAAAAATAATATCTAAAAATGCGGAATTTTTCAAAAATTTAGATGATAAGGAAGTCATTAATCCTAAACGACTTTTTTTGTCAGAGTTAGGAAATACAGGAGATGAATATTGGGAAGCTATTAGAAATTATTTTGTCCTTGGTAACTCTGTTATAAATAATTCAGCATCTGGAGCTTTTATGCCAAGAATGACTGAAAATGCAAAACGACTATTTGAAAATAATGACGAAGAAATAATTAAAATTAGAGAAAGAGTAATTAAACTTATTCAAATATCGGACTTAGGTATTAAGGGATTATCTTTGGTAGAAGAGGATGATTTTAAACGTAATTCTAGCCTTCAAGATGAACTAGAAGAAACATATATTGATCAAAAGAAGCAAAAACGCTTTAAAACATATCATGATGTTTATAAAAATAATAAAGTAGTTGAAAGTAAAGAATTTGACTTATTTAAACAAGGTTCAACGGGCACTATTGCTTTAGTTGGATTAAGCACAGAAATTATATCCGCTCTGAGTGCTCCTCTAGGCAGACCCATATGGATAGATGAGATTGACAATAGTATGCATCCATACTTATGTAGATTCATGATAAGTCTATTCCATCATCCTTTAAGTAACCCCCATAATTCACAACTAATTTTTGCGACTCATGAAACTACATTATTAGATAGAAATAATTTCCGTAAAGATCAAATTTGGATAACATCAAAAGATAAATATGGGTGTACAAAACTGTATAGTGTATACGATTTAAATGTTGATGGATTGAGGGATGATATACCATTTGATAAATGGTATTTGAGCGGAAAGTTTGGGGGCCTTCCTAATATAAAGGAGATGGATTACATTTTCAGCAGAAACGAAAGTAAATCAGATGGCTAGAAAAAAGAATAATATACAGCTAAAGCCTGTTTTATTTATAGCTTGTGAGGGAACATCATCAGAATTTCAATATTTTGAAAGTTGGGCTCAAGCTGAAGAAGTACTTGAAAATTTTAGTCGTGTAGTCGTTTATCCTGATGAGAAAGAGAATAGGCCCAAAACAACACCTTATGAATTATTGGCAATAGCTAAGGAAAAGCTCCAAGAGGGATCAGCTGACTTGGCATGGGTTGTATTTGACAAAGATATGCATCCAAAGCTAAAGGAAACGTTTGCAGAAGCAGAAGGAGTTGGAATTGCTTTTTCATCTCGATCCTTCGAGGAATGGGTATTGTTGCATTTTGAAAAAAATCAAATGCCTTTTCAAGCAACTGAATGTAAAACAGTTCTTCAAAAACCACTAAATTGTGGTACGGTGTCGGTGCCGGATTGTAGTCCCATAGATTGTTTAACAGGCCATATTAGACGTCAAAATTTCATTCCAGATTACTCAAAGAAAAAATCCTTTGATCTACATACGCATATTTACAAAAAGTCCGAAATCGCTATAGTAAATGCAGCTTGGTTACGTTTTAAAAAAAATTTATCACTGAATAAAACTCAATTAAGTTTAACAAATCAAAACCCTTATTCAGATGTTGATCAACTTATATTTATCTTAACTGGGAGAGAGGACAAAATAGAATGGACAAATTTAGGAAATCCTGCAACTCTCAATGATTGGACTATATGTGTAAATGGGGATAATGAAAATATAAAAGTTCAATTATCGCACGTTGCATATCAAGCAAAAGTACTAAATGCTGATTTTCCTATATTTTATACTACAAATGATCAATTAAATGATAGAATATGTAATAATACTACTAAAATCTATATAGAAAATAATAATGGTAGCAATGACAATTTGCTGTATAGTGGTGATATAATTGAATACACACTGCTATGTAATGATGATCCTTATTTTGTTTTTTATGAAAAAAATAGTTTTACTCGAATTTATGTAGAATTATAAAAAATCATTGTAGTCATTCTTCTATTTATTCCACTGGATATTGCCAACACTTTGAATTTGTTTAATTGTTGGAGATTTTCCTTCTTTAAGTGCCTTTCCAATTTCATCATATACCGAATAAAATTTTGCTCCCTTTAACTTGGCAATTTCGCGTTGTCGTTGAAATTCAGAAATTATATCACCTCCATTTTCTAGGCAATTATTGTAAATTCTAAATATTATTTCAAATGACTTATGCCATTCACCATTTTCAACCACTTGGATCTGGTCGAAAATTTCAGGGCTTTCTATTCTAATTTTTTGTGTGATTTCCTCCTCAAACTCACAAAAGGCAACCGGAATATCAATCTTATTATTTATACACTGAACCATGTAATCCAATTTATTAACTTGACTCTTGGATAATTTGTCGCCAAATAAAGCAATTAGTTGTTTATAATAGCCAGCAGTCCTGGCAAAAATTCTTGTATTGTTCGAAAGGTTACTAAAGTCAACAGCCTTTAATTTATTTTTTTTTATCAATCGTCTCTGAAGTTCATCTTTTGAGACTGAATACTTTTTAATTGAATTAATAAATATTGTACTGGTAATAAAGTTTTTTATCTCTTTTGATTGGTAAATGAGGTCCCATAAGTCTTTTCGTTTGGAATATTCTCCGTAATCCTCACTGGGAGAGTACTTCTTGATTAATTCATTAACTAATTCCATAAGATGGGTTAGCAAATTTTTGAGCTCTTGGTCTAACCCTTCCTGTTGCCAAATCTTAAGGAGATCAAATGTGATTCCGTTCTTGGAACCACTAGTATTAACGTAGAGAATTGATATTGTGTAAGGGACAACAGCAGAGCGAAGTTGCCCCATTGCATTCTTGCCAGATCCATAAATAGTAACAAGTTCTTGGAACAAGATAATCTTTGCAATCAATTCTTCGAAAAAATCGCGGTCAATCAAAGGAGCTTTTCCGCCCTTTTCAGATCCGGATATTTGTTCAATAAATGTACGGAAGATTTTGTCACCGCCTTTTTTTACAAGATAAGGATGAGCATCCCAAGACATATAATATTTAGCTAGCTCTTCCTTGGTAAATCGACGTTCTTTTGGGAATTCATTATTTATTTTAGTTTTTGCATTAGGGTTTTTCCGTAACAGAGTATTAAACTCCCCCTTAAACCTTTCAAAATACCACTTTTTGCCAGAGGGTGTTAAAGTACTTTCAGATATTGATTTTAATTTAATTAACTCTTCACTACGAGATCGTAAATCTGCATTACTAACTTTAGACTGGGCATTAGAAAATTTGCTGATATTACTTATTAATTCATTTAATTCTTTCTCCCCCACATTTTTGGCAACATTGACTTTAGCCATTACCTTGATTTTACTGATATCAAGACCTTCTTTCCTGGAAAAGTAAATGGTTGCTGTCGTTTGACCTCCATTTACTATCTGAAAATCTTTTAAGGAAGTAATTAGAGTGAGCTCACCCTGATTCACAAATTCAGCCCCGACTGCAGTTATGGTGAGCCCATTGTTATAAGCGATAAAGTATTCCGGAGTTTTTCTGATTGTATCTCGAATACCCTGATTTACTCCTTTAAATTGCAAAAAAGACCGAACATTTTTTTCAAGCATACGCGTACTATAACGCTTATACAATTCTGCCAGAATGTTTGCAGGTAGCACACAGAGATAAGATTCAAAGTTCATCTCATCAGCTGCACGTATTGATTGAATGCCTTGGCCGAATAGCTTCTCGAAATTTACTTCTAATAATTCCCTATTGCCCTGAGATATAAGTACATTATACAGATAATTAAGGTCAATAAGTCTTTTGTAAATAATGATATCTTTTTTAACAGTGACTTTGTTACTGCCGATCATATTAACAGTTATTGTCTCATCCTCAAAATCTATATTTTTTGGCTGTGGCTCGGCTCCTCTCCTTTCTATAGTTGCTGTAGCTGAAATCAGAAATATTTCAATCACATCAATTTGCTCCAATCCGTCAGTAGAGGAAGAAATAAAGTTAATCAGGCTTTTAACAGAACTTGTCTCCTGAACTTCATTATTCAAATGTTTCTTAATTGATTTTATAATAAATTTTGAGGCTTTAGAAAAAATACTGTCATAATATCCTTTTAAAGAAATCAACAGGTCTTCTTCTGCCCTACCGGGTACAAGGGATTCTTCATTAACAATAAAGAGTTGAAGACGCTCCTCAGATTCATTTATTTTGTAGCCGTTAATTTTAATATTATCTGTCCTAAGGCTAAAATAACAGTCGTTATATCCGTCAGAATCTATAAGTTTAGCATCACTTAGAGATGGAAGAATAGTTTCAATAAAAGCTGATTCAGTTATAAATCCATCTTCATCCTTACTTTCTTCAAGTAGATCGGTACGATACTTAATGTATTCCTGAATTTCCATTTAAAAAAATTTCTCTGATGATAAAAAAGGCTTCAACGACTGTACATTCAGTCTGTAAGTTACAGTGCTGATAGAATCCGGCAATTTTTCCCTTACCAAGCGGGGAAAACCTTCAGTATTACAGGAATACGAATTAATACTTACAGGAGCAAAACGGAGGAAGTTATATTTTTTCAGAGTATTTAGGGTTAAGCCTTTCTGGGCAATAGCTTTTAGGAATATTGAATAATCTCCCATTTTTAAAATAACCTGTTCTTTAATCTCAATCCCTGTTTCTTCAAGTGTTACTCCACTGAGGGGATCTGGCTCGATGGTAACAATCATCAATTCCAGTTGCTTTCCCTGTTCAGCCTGTAATTGATATTCGCTGGAAATTTTTATCGTTGCCGAGGTGTTAAGCTTGGTCTTCACTTCTACATTACAGAATTCCCCAATAAAATCATGCCCAGTATCATAAGGCCCATTCCACGAAGATAAAACTTCATTTATCTGTGACGACCCGGCTGATATAAGCATGTCTCTTAGAATCAGAAATTCACCTAAAAGTCCTCTTACTGCATCTTCCGACAAATCATCACCCTTATTCTCTTGAAAGAATTCACTCCATTTATAATATGTCTTTAGAAATTCGGAAACATATACAGGGGCTTCCTGTATTGTATTTATTTTATTGTAAATCGAGAATATCAGATCATCGAACAAATCTGTATACTGGTCATCAAGTAATGTTAAAAGTACCCAGCCATCTTCCCGGTAAAGTTCAAGGGACAGGTTTTGCTTTACAGATGACTTAAAATCGGCATCGTAATTAACAGGTAATTTTAGGATTAGACAACGCATCCCGTCTTTCCTTACACCTAGAAATAAATCGGGAAGTGTAGATGAATCAATCCGAACAGTATTCACCGAGCCAGATTCCGCCTTAACCAGTAAAATCCATTTAGAAGCAAGTATTGCTAAATCCATAAACTATTACTCTTCAATGGTTTCAAGTGATTCATCCCATTCATCAGCTTCCTCATCCTGCTCATTAAGATCGTAGTCACCGTGAACATACTCTCCTCCTGGATCTGGCTCTATTGGTGGAAAGCCAATAGCATATCCAATCAGCGGAATGTTGATATTTATACCGTTGGCTACGACGAGGGAATTCATTTCATCATCATTTTGTAGAAATATCTGTTTCATATCCAACAGATAAACTACCAACAATCCTTGGTTATCAGTCATTTCTTCCCGATAAACTCTTTCAGGAATTGTTGTATGCTGGGCTTTAGTTTCGTAGTTCTCATCGCCCTTTTTCCTATAATATTCGGTTCGTTCTTCCCGAAATTTTCTTACTGCATCAATTTTTGTTTTTTCTGAAAGTAATAATCCAAAATCACTGCCTGCAGCAACGATATTCGCTGATCTACCTGAAGCAGAAAATATGCCATCCCTTATAAAGGTAGATCGGAAATAACCATCTTCAGCAGGGCCGGATCTCACTGAAGTTCTTAGATCATTAGGTAGACCAGTAAAATCAGATTTAAGTACCGCTCCTTTACCGCTTGCTTTTATCGCAATTGTC
Source organism: Spirosoma fluminis (assembly GCF_054778895.1). Taxonomy (NCBI): domain Bacteria; kingdom Pseudomonadati; phylum Bacteroidota; class Cytophagia; order Cytophagales; family Cytophagaceae; genus Spirosoma; species Spirosoma fluminis. The sequence goes on along the minus strand of NZ_BAAGZD010000012.1, from coordinate 68,366 downwards.
CATTCTTCAAGTTTATTTTTCGATTTACAGAGTTCAATAAATTTACTTATTGCAGCTACTTCGAAGTCAACAAACGTATTTTGTAATGTTAGAAATTCTAAAAGCTGGCTGGTGCCTACTTTAAGGGTAAAAAATTCTTTATTATTATCGTAGTAAATGTTTGCCTTATATTTTTCTATAAATGACTTGAAATCTGACCACGATTTTTCAATCAGATTAGCATCATTTATTTTAAATCGGGTTGACTGAACAAGTTGATCTTGGTATGACCATTTTACCGTTGCTACATTTTTTAAAATAGATGGCCTAGTGATTTTTAAAGTACCAGGATGTTTTCTCACTCTCAGCACAAAATCATTAGGTGTTTTATGAAGCCTGTTCATTTTAATGAACTCCGCTTCAAGTTCTTCAATAGCACGTGTAGTTGAGTCAAATTTACTTATAGCATCAGTTGTAGTAAATATCTTACAACAATCTACATAACCAGGCCGGTAACCAAACCAGCGACCCATCTGTAATAAAGTATCTGAATAATTAGTATTTCGTATGAAATAGTTAATTGTAAGTCCTTCAAGCGTAAATCCTCTGGATAGCCGGTTACCACCAACGGCAATTATTTTTTTGCCATTTCCAAAATTATCTTTTACATATTCAAGCTTATCTCCAGTTTCACTATTTATAGCTTTGACTTCAATATCTTTGATTGCTTCAATAATGAACTTCTTTATTTCCTCAAAAGTCTTAGGAATTAAAAATTCATCCTGATAGCCATCCGGTAGGTAACTACGTATATTCTGTACAACGTTCGCGTAATATTTATTCCATATCTTTTCCAGTGTTCCGTAGATTAGACTTTTATTATTGGGTAGATCATTATCAATACTCTTTTTTAAATCTATTAGGTAAATTTCAAGTAATCTTTTTGTTTCATTCTGCCATGGAATAAATCTGGATATATGTATCAGCATCGTATGATGCGGATTTAGGAAGCCAGAATCCGTCATTTCCGATACCCTGCTTAACCGCAGTGCAATACTGAGAATAAAACATTGTGTTGCTTCCTTTAGAGAAACAGGAAGCGACACAGGGAATTTGTCACCCCTTGTAGCAGCCCTGCCTCTTCCATCAGGTGTAGACACTCGTGCCGGAAATGCAGTATCGGTATCGCTTACGACTTCTACAAGTGGTAACTTATGGGCATCGTATAAAATAGTTTCAAAAATTTGTTTGGCCCCAATGTAATTACTGGGTGTGCTGAGTAATTCTATAAAATCATCCGGAAAAATATTATTTACCTGGTCAAAATTCTTTTCTATTACCTGCCCATTAGTACGATAGCTTACTTTCCATTTTGTTTCGCTTGGTCCATTGCGATCCTGAAGCACATTAGCGAACGGAGTAGCAGTATAACCTAAATATGTTTTTTTGGTAAATAGATTTAGTAACGCTCTTATGTGTCCATTGATTATACTGGCATAGTCAACTCCTTTTTTTCCAAGGTTATTTAGTGATGCGTTATCTGCCTCATCGTCGACAATAAGAAAAGGTATATCATGCTTTTCCTTGTTCTCATTCAAATAATCGCTTAACCAGATCAGCAAATTTTTTAAAACGCCAGTATTTTTTTTACAAACAAGAATATTTTTATTATTGAGAGAAAAGTCTATCTCTTTAACTGACTTCTTAAAGTCTGATTTATAGGAGGTTATTGAGGTTACCTGTCTTACTGACTGATCGCCCTGTTCACCAAATTTTCTGACTTTACCAACCCCTTTATCTCCTTTTAAATCTTTGACAATATCAATTGTACCCTCTCCTATTACATCTTCTTCAATTCGAAGCTGAGTTTGGCTTCTGAGATCTTCCATTGTACCTGAAAGCACAATTATCAAACTGTATCCAGCATCGATTGATCTATTGATAACAGCATTAAAATTTCCTGTTTTTCCAGACTGTACGCTTCCAACAACTAATCCTTTAACATAAAATGACTTATCAGAACGTGGGTCTCCAAGCTTTCCGAGAATTTTTTCGCTGGAGTGGCTAATTTCAGCCACAACTTTTTCAGATCTACCCTTTTTTGAAAGGTAGTTTAAGTAACGGTCTATATAATTTGTGGGTAATATCTGTTTTCGTTCATCAGTCAACCATGTTTTAAACCCTTTTGCCGTTAATGAAATAGATGGATTTATTTCAATTGGGTGAACTGACTGGTATTCTTTAATGGCAATATTATAAAAATGCTCTTTATCTTTTTCAGTTAATCTTTTTACACCAGGCAAAAAATTCATTTGCCTGAGTACTTCAGGTTTGATTGTGTCAAATAATGAATGGGTAATAGAATCATATTCAGAAAGAATATCTTTAATAGTAACCTTTATTATTTCAATGTAGTCTGAATTAACCATAGGTTTAGTTTAGAAGTTGCGTAATCTTATGTGGAATAGTGTCTACTCGATAGCCTAGAGCTGGTAGGATAGTATTTTTTATTGTTTGCTTCTGGATTCCCTTTTGGATTAAATTGACAATAGTGCTTTCCAGATCATCTTCAATTGAATCATTTTCCTTAGTAACTTGGAATGATTTATCCTCATGGGTATGTCTCAGCTTATTGATACCTGTATTTATCATTCTAATCAGTAGATTAAAAGCTTTGACAGAATCAGAGTCCATTTTTTCTTTTATTATACTTATCAGTGGAAATTCTGAATTGATTTCCAATAAAGATCCTTTATTTGTAATACTCCTTTCAAAAAGCTGCTGATCTTTTTCTGATCTCCTTGAGGAAATTTTGCGTATGTCCCTGTTAAAGTATTCTTTTTCAGCTTCAGTCTTCAGCTCAATAATATATTTTAGAAAACCGGTTTTTAAATCGAAAGGGATAGCAATTTGTGATTTAGCTACGTTGAGTTGTAACAGATTATCAACTCTGTTGCCTACCTCGACCCGAAGACGAGCCAGTTGAAGTTTTGGAGATTTTCGGATTATACCGTTCCAGCCTCCAAAAAGTATAATTCTGCCCGATCGGTAAATATACAGGCCTTCCATATCCATAAGCCCTCGGCTTGGTGGTGTCCAAACATTTACCCGTTCTTTACTTTCCTCTATACTCCTGACTGGTAGAATAAAACCATCCAGCCTGATTACGTCTGTTTTGAACGCCTTATATTTGGGTTCAACCGGACGAAAACCTGTCTCCTTCTCAGGAAAAGGACTAAATGGTTTTAGTCTTACATTGTTAATACGTATTTGTAGAGGGTATTCTGCCCGTTCCATGAAGCGATGGAAAACAAGAGACAGGTAATCATGGGTAACTTCTGTTAGCTGATGACTAAGGGCATCACTTCTACTCCGCCCTTCTAGAAAATTTTCAAATTTATATAGTCCCTGCCATATGATAACAGTGCCGGCTCTAAAGTCGTCAAAACCATTAAAAAATCCTGTACTTAAGGACTGATAACGCTCCATTAATTGTTGTATATCTTCCTCTTGGTTTATAAGAATCTGCCATTCTTTTATTATTTTCAAATGCTCCACATCCCATGTTCTGGCAGTATATCCCTCTTCACTTTTAGGTCTGGAAATAACCGTAAACTTCCGTGTCTGAGCAAAGGAAGCCGTTTTCATTCCAAGCCCGAATCTGCCCAAATCAACTGTATCCCGCTGTAGTTCTAAAGAGGAACTGGGAAAGCGCATGCTCTTCCGTAGACACTCCTCATCCATACCGTTACCATTATCAGCCAGGAAAAGTGTGAAAGGAAGATTTTCTGTGTCGACCAGAATTTCAATTTTATCCGCGCCTGCAGAAATTGAATTATCAATTAAGTCTGCCAGCGAAGTTTCCAGAGAATAACCCTGTTCAGATATTGATTTAATCAAATATTCAGGGAAAGGAGTACCGTCTTCATAAATAGTTGAATCTTCAAAACTTGGTAACATGTGGTTGGTGTGGTCGATTAATTTTAAATTCTACGTTTTTCCCCTTTCCATCGGCTCCCTTATAATGGTTATGCGCACTGTCATATGTGTCTGATTTAAACACCTTACAAGAGATATATTCGCTGGTCAATTTTTCAATGACAAACTAAAAGGATTACCTACCGTAACCTCGAACCTAAAGCATAAGGGTTGCTGTACAGAATCATACTGATGAAAGTTTACTCTCTTAGTATAATCTAATTCCTGTATGTTGAACAAAATTGAATAAGTACCCCAGGTGATGCGCTGATTTTTGCCCTGTCGGCAGTACGACTTGAGGGTTGATCAATCCTACTGTTTTCGAACAGAAGTTGGTTTGTTTTGTAGACAACCTTTTCGATGCAATGATAAATGCAAATTTACCCCCTAAAACTGACATTTCTACCCTTACAAAACCTCCACTGGTTGTAAAGCCTCCAGAGAAGAGGTAGGCTCTCTGATTAAATTGATCTGATTTAACAAGTCACTTACTATATCTGCAATCTGTTTTGCCAAATAAGGAGGGACTGCATTGCCTACCTGATGAAATTGTGCGGTTCGGGGACCGCAGAAAAAATAATTATCAGGAAAAGTCTGAATTCGGGCTGCTTCTCTTACTGTCAGGCTACGGCTTTGGCTAGGATCAGGATGAATATAATAATGGCCATCCTTTGAAATATGTGAGGTAACCGTCCTGGATGGTTCGTTCCAGCCCTGCACACAGAACCGGTCACTGAACTTACCATTAAAAACACCTTCCCGGACGTTTTTATGGGCAGGCAATAGCCCATCCGGATAATCAGCCAAATGTGGAAAACGACCATGTACTTGGGTATAACAGGACGCAAACATATATCTTAAAATGTCCAGTCTGATATGAGCCCGGGTTTCATGATTACAGATTCCAGTTAGCTTTGAATCAGTGTACCAAAAACCAGGATTGTATTCAGGTACGGTCTGGTTGGGGAGAAATTGCCCGCCTGCTCTATTTGCCGGCACTTTTAGATGACGACCGGTTTCCGTTAAAAGTTTAAGTGTTCCTTTATCAACATCCTGCCATAGATACTCATCTGCAATCCCTTCTCGTATCGTATTTATCCAATTAAGATTGGTGTCCAATGTTTCACCGTTTTTGCCAGACAGCTGGCTCCGCAATGGCGGCAAATCACGAATAACCTGACTTAAAGGAACAACTCCTTCACTATACGCTTTCAAAAACTGTATTTGTACGTTTGGAGCAAGATCACGTCGAACTCCAAGTAGTATCAAGCGGTGCCTTTTTTGCGGAATCCCGTATTTTTCTGATTCAATCAAAAAGTCTTTTGGGTGATGCCTTGAATCACCAAAGATATCTTTTTCAATCGGGGGCTTAATAATGGAATACAGTATGTAACCAGGGTGTTCCACTTCATCAACTGATGTTCCGTGCAAATCTCTATATGCCTTTAAAGGGTCCTGTAGATCATCAATAATCTGAGTAATAATATGGTCGTCTTTGATTTTAGAGGAAAGCAAACCTTTTACATTTTCCATTACAAAGACAGAAGGGCGGTGTACGGCCAGTATCCGATAATATTCCCGATAGAGATATACACGGGGATCATCTGGATTTATACCTTTTGTCCTTGCCCGGCCAACTATTGAATACGCCTGGCAGGGTGGCCCGCCAATCAGAACCCAGTCTCTGGCACCATTGATTGCTTCCCGGATACGGTTGTCAACCAGTTGATCAGACACGCCTATCGTGCCATCCTTATCTTTAACAAGGATTGCTTTCCAGGCCTGCTCTTGTGCAATCTTAAATTGATCAGTGTATAAACTATAGAGTGCTTCAGTTGACTCAATTTGACCTTCAAGAAAAGAATAGTATTCGTCAGGAAGCTGGTCAGATGGAAATTGGCGCAGAAATGTACGAAGCAACAATGTCTGATAGGCAAATGGATCTTTCTCGATTGATAACGCAATTTTGAAGCGCCTGGAATTAGAGTTAAGGCCATTGACTACTGAAGAGAATCCTTCTCCTAACCCACCTGGGCCAGCAAATACATCCACCACCGGGATAAGATTAGCTTCGGTTGAATTGGAAGCAAAAGGTTTTATTGGCATTGTGAACACTTATAAATCCTGTTGTAACAAAAAATATTATTTCAATAAATAGATAAAGCTAAAATCATTGGCTGATTAACGGTTGATTTTTTAATACCCAAGAACTGTCCAAATATTGACGAATTGACGCAATCAGTACAGTTATAATAGATACATTGCCTTAGCTTCCAGAGTGAAGCTTCAATTACTGATTGGCTGGTCAACTTTTAGAAGCATTTGAAATAACTTCAGCATCTGTTACAAGTGAGATGATTATTTTGGAATCTGTTTCAGCTGACTGACTAAGCTTTGAAGTGTTTGCTCTCTGATTGCCGGTTTTAGTTCACATTCAAAAACGGTCATAATTCGCCAATTGTCGGATACTAGTTTGGCGTTATTTCCCTCATCACGACGACGATTACCATTAATCTTGTTTAACCACCAGTCTGTGCGGGTTTTGGGCACAACAAAGTAACGACATCCTTCATGTCCATGATAAAAACAGCCATGCACAAAAATTACTGTTTTGTATTTTGGCAGAACTATATCTGGTTTGCCGGGTAAGAGCTTATCATGCAACTTGTAGCGGAAACCGTGAGCGTGTAAAAATTTCCTTACTATTAGTTCAGGCTTGGTATTTTTACTCTTTACACGGCTCATATTATAGCTGCGCTGTTCAGGGGTATGTACGTCAGCCATCAATATTTTTCATCAAAGTATTCCTCTCCATTAATAAAAGTACGTCTTATTTGACCGCGAAATGGTATTTCGCAAACTAAATGGCTGAGTTCGTATGCGCTTCGCTGGCTGGCAGCATCGACAGCGAACTCCTGTTCTGCATACTCAAAATATTTACCGGTATTGGGTTCATGCCCAGCTACACGTATCACCTTTATTGTGTAGGTTTTAACAATCGGCTCCATTTTGATGAAATTTTCGAAGTGCTTTAATAACCAAGTCTGTTAGAAAATTGTAAATTTTTATTGCGTTCAACAATGCATCTCTCGCTATTTATCACTTTCTAAAAGGTTAGCTTTGGATTGTCTCTTTCTATCCAGTTTTTGTTGATAAATTAATTGATGTCATTGCCTGCTTTCAGTTCACGACTATGTTTTTCACGAACAGCGTCTTCCAAATAATCAGTTTGGTTTTTCTGTTGCTTTAATATGTCGATTACGTCAATTGCCAGCCGCAATCCCACTTTTTTACCTGCTTTTTTCACGCGTCCTGAACCAGCAACCTTCTGTCGTTTAGGCTTTCTCTCCATACCGATTTTTAGAATAAATTACTGATTGCAGCAATAGGTCTTCCCATCATTAGAAAACAAAAGCCTCAAATTCAGCCACTCCCTTATAAAGAGCATTGTAATAACCAACCTTGGCTACCTGGTTGTCCCGGTCATCAAAAACGTAGGTTTCACCAAGTGAGTCTGTTAAAAGCCTTTGGCTGACTAAAGTAGAATCTATTTTTGGAAATCGTCCTGTTACCTTGTCGGCAAGAACAAACCTGTAATCTGGAATATAACGTCCCTTTGCCATATCTTATCTGTAATTATAAACTACATATAAAGATAAGGATTTTATCTATCGTCTTGACGATAGATAAAATTAAAATGTATTATTTTGCAACTTTAGTATTTGGAGTTCATATACAATCAACATGAATTCTATACGATCGTAGTTAAATTACATAGAAAAAACTCGATCGCTTATCATATATCTAAGACATAGAGATTACTTGTACTTCGTTACAAATTATAAACACACTTTAAGCAGAGTACTTATAATCTGTAACAGGGTACAGAGACTATTAAACACACAAATGGAGTAGTTTTGGCGTTTCCCTAGCCCATTAATTCGGCTATCGGACTGAGCATTCAAAAAATCTGTTACACGATATGAACTTTAAAACGAAAAATCCGTTCCATATGTAACAAAGCGCGAGACAGACAATGTATGGACAAACTTAAAGTCGTCGGGACTAACATCGCTTATTTGCGTGACGCCCTGGGGCTTTCTCAGCAGCAACTGGCTGAGTATTTGGGAGTAAACCGAGTTGAGATAAGTTATTTTGAGAATGGTCAACGGCCTGTTCCGAACTCTAAATTAATAAAATTAGCTGATTTAGCCGGAATAAATGCTGAGGATTTACTTGATACAAGATTTAACCAACAGACACTGAAAGTTAAATTTGCCTTTCGTTCGGATGGATTTGAACCGAGTGATCTACAAACGATTGCGGAGTTTCAACGGATAGCGCGAACCTACCTTCGATTCAAACTCTTGAGCGGACAAAAAGAAGTATAGTAGCATGAAATCTGAACTTGAACTAAACATGAAACGGGAAGCTCGCCGGTTCCGTCAGGAACAAGGTCTCAGTGATTCTGAGCCAGTGGCGGTTCGTGGCCTGTTAGCCAAGTTGAAAGTAACAGCATTGTTCAGACCTTTGAGCGGTAACTTTTCTGGTATGGCTATGTTCCGCGACGATAGTCGGTTTATGCTTATAAACAGTCTACAATCGATTGGCCGACAAAATTTTTCGATATGCCACGAGTTATACCATTTATTTATTCAGAAACGTACAATTGCCCAAATCAGTTACGCAGGCCGGTTTCCTGAGAAAGATATTGATGAGCTGCAGGCCGACTGGTTTGCTGCTTATTTATTGGTTCCTTCTACGGGCCTCTGGGATAATATCCCAGCTGTTGAGTGTGCAAAGGATAAATTGACAATAGGCACTTTTTTAGACCTCCAACACCTGTATAAATGTTCGCGCATCGTATTGTTACGTAGCCTCAAAGAAGAAAATCTAATCTCGTCGGCTGGCTATGATCGTCTGTTGGAGGAAGCCAGAAGTGAGCAATGGCGTTATGGGTACTCAAACTTTCTGAATAAACGTCAGGATAGTAATAGCTCGGAAACGTCTTACATAATCAGCGATTATGGAAAGCTGGCAAAGCAGCTTTACGATAAGCAATTAATCAGTGAAACGGATTACCGAAATGCGCTGTACGATTCCGGCGTAAGCGAAGAGCAACAAAATGATCGATTGGATGAGGAAAATTGACGTAGCAGGCAAGCGACTGTTAATGGACGCCGACACTATCGGTCATTTTTGTAAAGGGAGATTTCTAGGGTACTCAAAATACCTCTTTAGTGGGCAAATGTATATTCTGGAGGATGTGGAAGATGAACTTTGTAGCCGGCCAAATTCACCCCATCGAAAAGAGGTGATACAGGCGATACAGGGTGGCGTATTCATCCGTTTGGAAATGCCGAACGAAGTAAATGTGATAAATGAATATAATTCACTCTGTAAAATACGCTCCGCAGGCGAAGCCGCATGTTTAGCTGTTGCCCGGTTTGTCAGGGATACTATTGTTGTAACAAATCTTCCTTGCTTGGCAGACTATTGTAAACAGCATGGTTTGGCTTACATCGATACTGTCGGACTTTTATGGATTGCTTATAACGAGAGCATATTAGCTGATAAAGATCTTGCTGAACTAATTCGCAGCGTAAGAAGAAACGGTGGTCGGCTTTCTGAATTAGCCGTTCAACAGTTACCAATTGTTGTTTAAATATGACGATTTGTCACGATTGTCAAAATTGAGTATGACATATAAAATTTGGCCGATGAATTGAAATAACAAACAATAAGGCAATTCTGTCAGGATAGGCAAATAAAAAAAGGGTTAGGTCAACCGCCAAGTCTCTCTAACCCTTTACCCTTTGGACTACCCGATAAAGTGCCTCCTTAGAGAAACGCGCACTGAAAAAACAGTGGGTGGGTGTCCTGTTTTTGTTGTTAACGAGCTGCAAACATAGTTGTTGCGCTCCGATCCTCCAAACGAGGACTTTCGATGCAATGGGCCTTCCCAGCACCCTTTTATCTGCTCCCCAGTAATTCTCGTTTAGTTTCTCGCCATATTTTTCTATAAGCCTTAGGCTGCTAAAGCAGTCCGGCTTGTTCAATTTTATCCAATTAGTAATGGCAAAAGCTAAAAACCGAAAACCCATTCCCGACCGCATTATCCGCGAGCTGTGGACCTGTTCAGCAGGACGGTGCGAATTTGAAGGCTGTAATAAGCCTCTATGGCGAGATATACATACCCAGCGGTCATTTAACCATGCTTTTATTGCTCACATTATTGCTGCCGAGGTAGGAGGAGCCAGGGGGGATAGCATTCTTTCTGAACGACTTTGTCAGGATTATGACAATCTTATGTTGCTATGTGGCGATTGTCATGCCCGCGTGGATAATCTGCTCACCCGGGATGATTATTCTGTCGATCGATTACGGCAGATGAAACAACGGCATGAGGATCGAATCGAGCGACTAACTTCTATACAGGAAGACAAAGCCAGTGATGTTTTATTATTCGGAGCCAATATTGGTCAGCATAACTCGCCATTGAATTTTAGTGAATGTAGCCGGACAATAACCCCTGCGTATTATCCTGCTAGTGCCTCCCCAATTGTTCTCAGTCTGTCAAACAGCAGCATACGAGATAATGAAGCTCTCTACTGGCAATTTGAGCGAACTAACCTGGAAAATCAGTTTGCCCATAAGGTGCAAGCCCGCCGTCAAGCTGGGGAAATCAGGCATTTGTCCGTTTTTGGGTTAGCGCCACAACCTTTATTAATTCAACTTGGGGCGCTACTGGGAGATATTCATCCCGCCTTGGTTTACCAGCGTCACCGGGAACCTACTACCTGGCAATGGCGCGCGCCTATGTCGCCAATAAACTACCATGTGATTGAACCAACTCAATCGAATGGTTTAGCCGTGCTGAACATATCCCTCAGCGCCACCATCGCGCCAGAACGAATTTATGCTGTTCTAGGTCCAGATTGTGCAATCTGGACGCTTACGATCGACCAACCCGACAATGATTATCTGCGCACCGAAGAACAACTGGCCGACTTTCGATCGACTATGCGCACTCTGCTAAATCGAATAAAATGTAAACATGGCCAGGGGGCTTCACTGCATATTTTTCCCACCATGCCTGTAGCAACTGCAATTGAGCTCGGTCGTGTTCGAATGCCGAAGGCCGATGTGCCCTTTGTCCTCTACGATCAGAATTATCTTACCAAGGGGTTTTCTCAAGCATTTATCATCAACTAAATACCTACCGAACATGGTCGTTACACCACCAACCAATTACAGTAGCTTATTACTCAAAATAGCTCAGACACTGGATATCACACCCAGTCAGTATGATAAAGCTGTTGCGCACTATCAGGCAGTTGGAAAATGGCTCGACGCAGCCGACTCGCCGCTAGCCATATACAAACCTGTGATACATCCACAAGGATCACTTAGGTACGGAACTGTAATTAAACCCCTTTCCAATCAGGATGAATATGATATTGATCTTGTTTGTAAGCTTCAGATAAACAAACTACTTGTATCCCAGCAGACTTTAAAAAAAATGGTGGGAGATCGACTGAAAGCCAATAAGGATTATCTCCGGATGCTGGATAAAGAAGGACGCAGATGCTGGCGACTGGATTATAACGAAGCCGAGCGATTCCATCTGGATATTTTACCCGCTATTCCAGATGCATATGACTGGTTGTTACTGGCAGGAGTGCCCATCGAGTTGGCTCAACATGCACTTTGCATTACCGATCGCGAAACATGGGGAACAGACATTGATTGGCCCAGGGCGAACCCGGAAGGATACGCCCGCTGGTTTTATTCACGAATGCACGTTGCATTTGCGCTTGCACAGCAAACACTCGCCAATGAGATGCGAATGAAGGTAGAAGACGTGCCAGCTCACCGGGTGAAAACAGTCCTACAGCAGGTCGTTCAGCTACTGAAACGTCACCGGGATATCATGCTCGGCGATGATGAAGATAAACCAATATCGATAATTATCACGACACTGGCTGCCTGGGCTTATCAAAATGAAACGGATCTGCTGTCTGCCATGAAGAACGTTTTGGCAGTTATTCCTGGCTTAATCCGCTTTGAGCGAGGTGAGTTTATTGTAGAAAACCCAGTTAATCCATTAGAGAACTTTGCTGATAAATGGAAAGATAATCCCAAGAAAGCTGAGAAATTCTTCACCTGGGTTAATCAGGCTCAGCTAGATTTTAACAAGTTGGAGCAGTTACGCGGCTTACCTAATGTAGCCGTAAATCTGAAAGCGCAGTTTGGTGAAGACATTGTGACCCGGGCCCTAAATTCCTTAGGTGATGAGACACGCCAGGTGAGGGAATCAGGAAACTTATCAATGGAACGGGGTACAGGTTTGTTGTCAAGTGCTGCAGGTGGCATTAAGGTTTCTAATCACCATTTTTATGGCTCACGATAAATGGCAACGGGTGCCTTTACCTACTCAGGGTGAATTGCTATGCCGTGTTATGCCCGGCAGTAAATTCACCCTGCAGAGAGATGAATTACGCTGGTGGGGTTGGGTTACCCCGAGTCTTATCAGCTTGACTTATAAAATCAGGTTGACTTACCGCGTTGGCCGTCGGCCTGCTGCACAAGTCATGGATCCTTCTCTGACCACTTTACCAGATGTTACCCTTCCACATACATATGATGGGGATGAACTATGCCTTTATTTTCCTGATGGAAAGGAATGGCATGACGGGATGCTTCTTGCTCACCGTGTTCTTCCTTGGATTTCAGAATGGTTATACCACTATGAAATATGGCTGGTTACCAAACAGTGGAACGGCGGAGGAATTCATTGACTTCCGACGCTGAAAAATGTATGATTTAGCCGAAAGGCTAGTGTTAAAAGCAATAGCATTTACTAACTAATTCAATGGCAGACTTACAAACCCAGTTCGAGCAGTTTAATAAGACAATTTGTTTGGGCCGTTTTGAGGAAGAGCAGACTCTACGGGACAAACGTGACATTGTACGTAAAAAAATCGAGGATTATCTTCCAGCCGTATTTGAAAAATACGGAGAAACATGTCCGGAGTTTTACTTCCGTAACCAAGGTTCGTATGAGCTTGGAACGGGGATAAAGCCTTTGAACGGTGATTACGACATTGACCAGGGGCTTTATTTTATATGCAGCAAAGAGGATTATCCGGATCCGGTTACGTTAAAGAAACGAGTCCATGAAGCCTTAGACGGTCACACGAAAGATGTTCGGATTCGTCGTCCATGCGTGACGGTATTTTATCAGAAAAATGGTGAATATGTCTATCACGTTGATATCGCCATTTACTCAGCTGGGAATGCAAATGGAAAGACTTATCTGGCTACAGGTCGACTGAATTCATTACCTATTAATCGGGAGTGGCTTGCGGATGACCCAGCCACATTGGCTAAATTACTTAGCGAACGTTTTAGTGGAAATGACCGAAAGCAATTTCGACGTATTCTACGCTATCTAAAACGTTGGAAAGATTTTAATTTTAGTAAGGCTGGTTTTGCTGCTCCACGTGGTATTGCTCTTTCCGTGGCTGCCTACTACTGGTTCTCTCCAGTTTATACAGACCGGTTCAGTGGTAAAATGAATGACTTAGGTGCTCTAAAATCCCTGGTCAAGGCTATGATTGATAATTTCCAGACAATTTCCTGGGTTGATTCTATTCGACGTCTGACGGTTAATTTACCTGTCGAACCAAACAACGATCTGTTCGCCAAGATGACCGATGTCCAGATGAAAACGTTTGAACAGAATTTAACAGATCTTTATGATCTATTGGTTAAGGCTGAGCAGGATGCGGACCCAGTGACTGGCAGCCAATCGCTGCAAAACAAAGCATTTGGTGCTGATTTCCCAGTACCTGCGAAAACTCAGACGGCTCAACGCTCTGCGACCACAGGTATAGTTGGGGTACACGAATCAGCATAAAAAATGACTAGCAGCCCCAACCCGGAGTTAGAAACAATAGTACATAAATTACTTGAGGCAGGAAGTTTATCAGGAACATGGGAGCGTCTTATACCCTTGCCTCGGTTGTACAAAGAGCGGGGAGCTGAAGCAGCTATTCGGGGTGAGATAGATATTGATGGACAACCTATTATGGTAGTTGTTGGGTTCAAGTCGTCTTTCCCACTCAGTGTACCACTTGTTTATATCCAACCTGCCAATGCGCTGGGCTTTATTCCCCATCTTGAAGCAGATGGTTATGCCTGTTATGTTAGAGGGGATGGTCAGTTCGTAAATTATCATCAGCCAGCAGCTGTGGTTCGGGATGCTCTACAAAGAACCCGTGAAACCTTATCGCGCGGGTACCGGGGAGAAAACACAGTCGATTTCACAGACGGGTTTGCAGAATACTGGAGCCGTTTACCTAACACAGGTCGGACACAATCTCTGGTAAAACCGTCAGAATCGTTTAAGAAAATTATCCTGGCTACTGGTTCGCTTAACAAGAAAAAACAAACTAGTTACTTAGCCGACGACGAGCAAACGATTCGCTCGTTTTCCGTCCAATTACGGGATGAGGTATTTAATGTAAAAAAAGCATTCTATGTACCGTTGGAAAAGGGAACACCTTTAATTCCGCCCTCTTTGGGAGCCATGTGGTCTCTTCAGGATATTCATCAGATTATCAAATTATATACCTCCGAAAAAACAAAACACAATCTCCAACGGGCGGCCCGCAAATGGAAATCAGTTGAGACGGTTATTCTTGGATTGCCCCGGCCAGGCGGAGGCTGGGCCTTATTCGGCATTACGTTTTCTGGGGTGCAATATGGTTATCCACTTTGTGAAGGTTCATTGGTAAATAAATTACAGCCTATTATTCTGGACCGTCTGGATCGGGACTATTTAATGACGCGCGGTGGTAGTTCATCGAGCTTACATACCAGACATGTCGCCATAATTGGTTGTGGATCAGTTGGCGCATCTGTGGCAGTAGAATTAGCACGATCGGGAGTAGGTCGTCTGACGTTAGTTGATAATGACGTGTTGAGTGCAGAAAATGTCTTTCGCCACCCTGTTGGTCAATATGCAGTTGGGATGTCTAAAGTAGACGCAGTTAAGAGCGATTTGGAACTTCGTATACCATACATTCAGGTAACTGCTCTTGCTGAGCGAATCGAAACGTTGATCCGTACAAAGAAATTTTCTTGGTCAGACTATAATTTAATTGTTATTGCAACCGGCGAACCAACAATAAATCAATATCTAAACGAGTCTCTCCGGAGAAGAAAATCCAGCCCACCAGCGCTTTATACGTGGATAGACCCTTACGGTATCGGTGGACATACATTACTTGAGCAATATCATGACCAGCCCGGCTGCTTACAATGTCTTTATGAGTTTACGGAAGATGGGTATTTAGCCAATCGGGCTTCTTTTGCTTTACCAGGCCAATCATTTCTGAAAGATTTATCTGGTTGTGGCAGCTTGTTTACCCCTTTTGGCTCATTAGATGTGCTGCGTACAGCCGAACAGACAGTGCGCATGGCCTTAAATTCTTTAGCCGGCAAAGGATCTAACCAAATTTGTTCCTGGAAAGGGGATAGCACCATTTTCCGAGAACTGGGTTATCAACTCACGTCCCGATATGAATTTACGGAACAGGAGTTAATCAATCAGCGGACGTCTTTTCATCGCACTGATTGTCCCATTTGTCATCTTAGCTAAATGGAAACGAAGTGCTCTGATCTACTATTTACTGACAATAAAGGGAAGTTCAAATTACCCGGGCTTGTAGTCAATCAAATGCATCAATACAGGCAGGTAAAATCTAATACGCCCGAATCCGGTGGTTTATTACTAGGTCGTTTTATCCTAAATAGTCCAGATGTTGTGGTTGATGAGATTACGACGCCATTACCTACCGATCGACGTAGCCGGTTTCGTTTCCGGCGTGGATCTTATGGCCACCAGCAAGTAATAAATGACCGTTGGTTTCAAAGCGATGGGACTTGTAACTATCTGGGCGAATGGCATACACATCCTGAACCTAATCCCGTACAGTCGACGCGTGACATTGCGAGTTGGCAGATGCAACTAGATCGCTTACCTGATGACCAGGATGAATTATTTTTTGCCATAATCGGCACAAGTTCCATTGCTGTTTGGAAAGCTCTTCGTCAGCCTTTTTCCTACCATCAACTTATTCAGCTACCCTAACAAATACATATATGACAACTGCCACAAACCTAATGATTATACGCCAGCCCGGTTTGCGGGCAATAAGCGAGAACGAAGTACTGGAAGTTTTTAGCAAAGATGAAACACGTTTAGCGCAGCATCATGTCCTGGTAGATATGCAGGAATATCCAATTGAAGGGGGGGATTGGACTGAATCAGAAGGCTATATACTTAATGAAGCGCGTAAAATCCGGGAGTATGCAGATCAGAAAAAAAATGTTAAGATTGCCTATTTTGGTATAGCTGAAGTACCGCACATCATTGCACTGGGTGCATTTTTGAGTGATCAGTACCACGTGGATGTTTTTGGCTGGGATCGCGATGAAAACTCCTGGGAATGGCGGGCAGCTAAGCCCACGCTTAAGGTGGTTACGAATGATTGGCCTAAAATTGTACTTCCACTGACGGGTTCTGCAATTATTCGCGTAGAACTATCTGCTTTTGTTGCTGATGCAGATGTAGAGGAAGCTGTTGGCAAAGATCATTTAGCTGATATTCGGATTCAACTCGGTGATGGACGTACACCAATGATTGGAGCTGGTATCGTTCAGTCACCCGCTGATGTACAACATGTACGGGAAACTTTCCGGCAAGCACTGGCGGAACTCAAGCAGTATCGTCCGAATGTAAATTTAATTCATTTGTTTGTTTCTGCTCCGGCGCCAATTTGTTTTGTAATTGGACAGGAACTACAACTACGGAACAATATTCCCATTCAAACGTATCGATTCCGTGTCGTTCCAGATCAGCCATCACAAAAAAAAGCAGTCTATCTCACTGGCGAAGAGGCAGAATCCGCCACCCGAACACTAACGCCGAAGCAGAAAGCAAGAGCACGCAAAATTCGTACAACTATCTGGCCTGAAGTTCTGAAACAGGTTCAGCATTACGCCGAAACCAGGAGACGGGAAGCTCGCGACCAAAAACGTATTTGGTTCGAGTATCTAACTAATCATGAAGATCTTACCGTTGCCAATCCATTTCCCCGACTTCCACCCATATGGGAGGTTGTTGGTCTTAAAGACACCGTGAGTACTCATCCCAGGCCTACTGAGTACGGGCATCCTACTGATTCAAATGAATGGGAGTTAAGCGATTCACTGCTTATTGATTTATCGAAGGCCTGCCGCGACGATGATGAATTGAAACAGCTCATCCGACTATTTTTATTTCACGAATATCTGCATATCCACCATTCGCTTAATAAATACAATGTAGAACTAATCGGTAGGTTTGCCAACTGTTTGGAAAAGCTTGATTATGAGGCAGATTTGTACGCCTTGCTTCATCAGCTTGACTATACATTATTCTATGAACCGGCAAAAGCGAATAAACGGGAAAAGGAATTTCTGGAAGAACAATTAGATCTGATTCTTCGATCTACCTGGGCATTCGTTCAGGGGACAACGGTTAACAGACCGCAGGTAAGGGCAGTCAGGCGTTTGCTGAACTGGTATTGGCGCCATGTTCAGGTTCAGCGGGCCGATAGACTCGTCGTTACACTGTCTGTTCTATCGAAAGCCCCGACAATCGAATTAATAGGCCCAATGCTATCTGTTGGGAGTAGTCGGGTCTATATGTCCATGGTAGACCTTGACAAAACAGTGGAATTGTCATTGGGTATTGTCCTGGAAAACGAGAAATTTCTCCGGCGTGAAGATGCAGTTAATTTTAGTTTAAAGAAGTTGCTGGATGCCTTTCGAACCCGTGATCATAATTCTATTAAGAAGTTCTTTCTAGGCATTTTTGAGGAAGCGAAAGAGAAGGCTGGAGCACTTCCTGTCATAGACTAGTTGAAGTTGAACTAAAATAGTGACTATTTTGTGTAATTATCACAATGAAATCACTATGTTAGTTCAATTTCGAATTAGGAACTTCATGTCAATCCGAGACGAACAGGTCTTTAGCCTCGTTGGCGTTTCCGGTCTAAAAGAACAACAAGAGCAGTTATCAGACAATTTGATAGCGGCCACTGAAGAGCTTGACGTACTTCGGTCAGCAGTCGTATATGGAGCCAATGCAAGTGGTAAAAGTAATCTGTTGCGAGCAATAGAATTTTTTATTGACAGCATCACCCTTTCACCTCCAACCGGCTCAGCAGTTAGTGCATACAGTCCTTTCGTACTTGATCAGAAATCGCATGGTGAGCCAACATTGTTGGAGGCCATTTTTGTCATTAATAATGTAATTTATAGATATGGTTTTGAAGTGCTGAAGCAGGCAGTTGTTTCAGAGTGGCTTTATATCCGTCGCAAACAGGAGACATATGTGTTCGACAGATCTAACCATGAGCTACGTATAAACAGGCCCTACAAAAAGCTGCTTGAACTTCAGAATAACGAAATGGTAGCTCAGACAGCACTGCTGCTAAATTTAGGGGCTCTATTTAATGACGAAACCTGTCAGGCTGTTCAGAGCTGGGCATCCGATGTACGCTACATACAAGGAACGGAAGACTATCAATTCCGAGACTACACTATTCAGTATTTAGAAAAGCCGGATAATAAACAACGTATATTAAACCTGTTACGGGATGCGGACTTGGGGATTGAGGATATTGAATTAATACGACCTGAAAGTATGCCAACAGCATCCATTGGGGCAGCCATAAAGTCACATGTATTTTATGGAGGGGGAGAAGGGTTCCCAATTGAGCCACTTCCTAAAACCGTTTATGACCAAGGCTCATTCAGATTAAAGACGAGGGTCAGACCATCGGCCAATGTTGGCATAAAAACAACTCGTGTATTTTGGGACGCTGATACGAGTCAGTTTAAGTCTGTATCAATGCCCTTCAATACATTTGAATCACAAGGAACACAGAAGTTTTTTAACCTTATTGGACTTATTCTCTGGCATTTAGACAATGGCGGCATTTTGATTGCGGATGAATTAGATACGAAACTGCATCCACTATTGACGCAACGAATCGTGCAGTTGTTTAATAGTCCTTTGACCAATCCCCGAAATGCTCAGTTCGTATTTGCCACGCATGACACCAATTTATTAAGTGCTGGCCTTTTTAGGCGGGACCAAATCTGGTTTACTGAAAAGGATACTCCTGGGGCCACTCAAATTTATGCACTTACTGACTATAAGCCTGGTGGTAAAACTGTTCGTAACGATGAACAATTGGAAAAAAATTACATTGCCGGAAAGTATGGAGGCATTCCCTATCTAGGCAATTTTGATGCAATTTTTGAACAAAATCCTATAGCAGGAGTAACTCTGACGCATGAGTAGACCATCACATAGGGAATACTCAATCCGTCGTAGATCTGCATTTCGTCCTGTACGAGAGTCCTTTCTTATTTTGTGTGAAGGTGAAAATACAGAGCCGCTATACTTCAATGCTTTTCGACTGACAACGGCAACCGTTCGAGCATTACCCGTTACAACTGGTGATGCCATGGCAGTAGTGGAGGCTGCTATTAAACGTCGTAAGACCGAGAATGATAATGGTAAAGAATATGACCATTATTGGGTGGTTTTTGATCGGGATGAAACACATTCAGATACTTTTAACAACGCCATCAAGATAGCACAATCAAATAATTTTCAGGTAGCTTACAGCAACCAGGCATTTGAATTATGGTTTTTACTACACTATGACTATGTATCTGGTCCACTGCATCGAAACCAATATGCAAATCGATTAGGCGATTTAGTTGGCTTTCCCTATAGCAAACATAGAGATACTGCACGCATAATGTTTCGAGTACTGCTGGAGCGACAACAACTAGCTATTGAGAATGCCCGGAGGCTATATGCCCAGTATGACAATGGGTCCGGTTATCGAAACCCGGCTGAAGAGGAGTCAAGTACGACCGTTTATCAATTGGTAGAAAAACTAAGATCATTCATGTAACCTTTCTTTAGATGACTGGGATCGTTCAGTTAAACCTCAACTCAGCTAATAACGCTGAACTATTAAAGTGAACGGGTTTATTGAACGAAAAAAAGCCTGTTTCCAATCACTTCCCTCCTACCCGACCACCGTCCAGGAAAACGTCCGATACCTATAGGACAAGACACACGTCTATTAATCTTCTTTAGATTAATGCCATGTTGCTTTACTAGTTTGATCGATCACATTTGAAAATGAGGGGACTCTCGAGCATTCTGTTATTTGTAATGCATTTCAACGCGGTGCTCCCCACCGGATAGATTTCGCACCTGTACGTAGTAGCTATCCCTAACTTTTTCTAATGTCGAAGCGCACGCTTTTCCATCAATCGTCAAGCGTGCTAGACGTTTCCCTACCGGTAAAAGCTGGCTTAAGTTATATTGTTTTGAAGCCCCTTGAATAGTCAGCATAATGGTTTTTCGCTGAGGATTGTGCTGATACGCATAGCGTACAAATTTCCCTGATGGACTGTAGGAAATGGTTATAACAGCTTCATTTTTACCCGCAGCCAACCACCGGGGAGCCAATTCAACCTGCTCAAACGAATGGCCCAGATCGACCACACCGGCCAATCCTTCGATCATCGCACTCATAATAGCCGCCTGTCCCCAGTTGTCAGGAATGCCTTCGTCAACCGTGCCATCGGGTTTGTAGGAAACGGGAAGTTTGCCGCCGTGTTTTTCATTGAGTTGGATCATGCGTTTTAGAATATCTACGCCGTATTCTTCAAAACCATGTTGAAAAGCAGCTTTCGCCAACTCCCCGCCAACGATGGTATTGACGCCCCCGTTCATGTAGGATCCCGGCAAATAATCCGCATAACTGGGCTCCACGGGCGGGTAAACGCCAAACCATTCCGCAAATGAATTTTCTACGTTTTTCCCTTTAAGTCCCTGATACGTCTGAATGATCGACTCTGCCATATCGTTTGTCGGTAACCCCCGATTGATATCATACGGATTTGACAAACTCAGCGTGTTTTTCTGATCCATGTTCAGGTAAGAGGGGACGGGATCGTCGGGGACAAAGTGCGCGTAGTATTTTCCGTTCCAGCAAAGGTCATTGGTCCGTTTGCGAACACCGTCGGCCTGCTCAGACCAGTACGTTGCTTTTGCGCCATTGCCCAGAGCATTATAAAGTTGCGCCAATTGCCGACAGGCCGCATAGGTACCACTGTTATCGCCGTGCATAATTCCCATCGGCGTATTTTCGTCAATGTTGAAAATGCCGGTTTGTACGTCTTTACCCTGTTTTACATACTCTGCCCGTGTGGTGGGCAACTGCATAAAATCCCACGTATCAAGAGTATAGCCGCGCTTCACCAACTGGTATTTTTTCGACCAACGTAGCGGATCCGTCATCGAATAGCGAATCCCCTTTTCCATTCGAGGAATCCAGGTTTTGAGGTAAGACGTGTCGCCAGTCGCCTGCCAGATGTAGTGCCCACCTTCAACCATCAGGTATTCTAAATCGGCCTCAACCGGCAGACGATGCATTTGAATCGTATCTCTGGCAAACACTTTCCAGTACCGCTTCTCGAACAGATTCAACCGGTGATTTTCCCGCGCCACCATCGGGTAGTAGTAATCGAAATAAAGCCCTTCGGACGTTTGCTGCTCCATGAAAAACTGCCAGAACGTACTGATATCCGGCTCCAGGTATTTCATGGCTTTCATAACGTGCACATGATCCCGAATCCATTGCACAAACTGTTTTCGTTCCTTTCCGCCGAAATGAACCGTTTTCCGGTATTGGGTATGAATAAGTTGATCTTTTAAGCTATTAAAAAACGTACCGTATTCATCTGTTCCTTTGCCAAATTGGGTTGCTTGCTGACCAAAACTGACGGATAAACTACTACTAATGAATGCAGAAAGTAGAAGGGCTTTATAAACCAATTTCATAGTTGTTTATGGACTATAAATGAATTGGCTGCAAGAAAGACGATTACCATCAGGTCATTGTCCTGCTTTGTCGACAGTCAGGATAAAGCAGGATAAGTATGCCCTACAGGACGCGTTGTTTGCAACATGAATCACCTAAATCGGATGGATACGATCGCTTTTACCTATAGAAATTACGCACTGCTAGTAGCTCTCATTGTTACGTGCCTCACAAACTACGCGCAATCGGCTA
Organism: Spirosoma fluminis; assembly: GCF_054778895.1. NCBI lineage: Bacteria > Pseudomonadati > Bacteroidota > Cytophagia > Cytophagales > Cytophagaceae > Spirosoma > Spirosoma fluminis. The sequence continues at coordinate 46,185 of NZ_BAAGZD010000012.1, read as the reverse complement.
CTTCGAGCGAACCACCAAAACTCCCTTTAGCCAGTAAGCGAGAAGAGATTCAGCAACTGGTTGCTCATCTACACACGTTGGCCGCCAACGAGAAAAATCCACTCCTGAAACGCCACTTCGAAACGGTTATACTAATGAGCCTGGATTCGACGCATGGGCTGCGTCCTGACGATAAGCACGTTAAGGCAGCCACGGGAACACTGGCCTTTTTTCAGGGCGAAGGCGCCGAATGGGAAACGTATCTTCAGGGAACTCGGCCTCTCATTGTGGCTTTCAAATCAAAGGCTGACGGCAAAAACAGCTATTACTGGTTGTTTCTGCCGAAAGGCTTTACCTCTACAAAAACCGATTTTCCGTTTTATGTAGAACTGCATGGCAGTGGTAGCGGCACGAACAACCCGCCCTGGCACATGCTTTACGACTATCTACAGCCAAAACCTGCGGGCGCTACCGCCCAGATGAGTCGCCGGGAAGGGTTCATGATTTTGCCCTGGGGCCGGGGCGACAAAGGCTATCGCGACATCGCCGAAACCGACATTTTTGAATGTTTACAGGACTTTGATAACCAGTTTAAGACCGATCCCAAACGACAGTATCTCTATGGTTTCTCGATGGGGGGCGGTGGTACGTTCCGCATCGCTCAGAAAACGATGAAACGCTGGGCTGCCGTCGGGCTATATTCAGCCGCACTCGGCAAAAACGTTACCTATGATGACGCTGCAAAATTTAAAGATATACCAGTCTGGATGGTCTGGGGCGAAAAGGAATGGCTGAATGTAGAGAATCGGAAACTCAAAGATGATTTTCTGAAGGCAGGGGTAAAACTGTGGTGGAAAGAAATCGAAGGCGTTGAACACAGTTACCTCGGCGAGTATCAGGAGCAGTCGATGGATTGGTTCAAAACCAAAACTAAATGACAACCAATTGATCAGCTGTAATACTTTATGCACTGACTTTTGTCATGCTGAGGAAGGGAGCATGACAAAAGAACTACTAGCAAATTTAGAAGCTCGTTTCCGTCAATTAAATGAATAGATGTTTAGCGCCCTCATCATGCTTTATCAGGAATGAAAATTTATTTGTCAGTTTTACTCTGCTTACTCAGTTTAAGCCTAAACGCCCAGTCGATTAAATCAGCTGAGGTAAAGCCATTTAACGGTCGGCCGACGCTGTTTGTAAACGGGAAAGCACAAACGCCTACGTTTTACGCACTCACCCATGCATACGGCGGGCGTTGGTCGTGGGAGGAAGTGCCTGCCCGAAACCTGAACAACTTCTGTCAGATTGGCTTCCGGCTATTTCAGGTCGATTTGTGGTTTGAGGACATCTGGTATAAAAACGCTGATACGCTCGATATTGGAAAGGCGCAGCGACAAATTCGGGGTGTACTCGACCAATGCCCCGAGGCTAGTGTTGTACTACGTATCCACATAAACGCGCCCTTCTGGTGGAATAAGGCGCACCCGGAAGAATGCACGCAATACGCCGACACGCCTGTTGATACAACCCTCCTGGCAGGCCCCCCGCATCATAACGAGGAACACGACATTCATGCGGCTTTACGAGCCAGTCTGGCATCAACGCGCTGGCGGCAGGAATCCGGTCAGAAACTGGTTGAACTGTGTCAGAAACTGTCAAAAACGCCAGAAGGCAATTCGCTGATTGGCATGCACGTAGCAGGGGGCATTTACGGCGAATGGCATTATTGGGGCTTCATCGAACATGATCCCGATGCAGGTACCGCCATGACGAACTACTTACGCAACTGGCTTAAATCCAAGTACAAAACGGAATCGACGCTACGGAAAGCCTGGCAATTACCAAGCGTTACGTTCGAGAATGCGACGGTACCCAACGTAACAGAACGGCTCAAAACACAGGACGGCTTTTTCAAAGACCCCGCTCAGGAACAACGTACCATCGATTACTTCACCGCCCAGCAGCAGGTCGTCGCCGACGATGCCATCTATTTTTGCCGATTAGCGAAAGAAAACTGGCCCCGACCGTTAGTTACAGGCATTTTCTATGGTTACCTGCACATGACGTTCAATCGCCAAACCGTTGGCGGCCACCTGTTTATCCAGCAAATTCTGGATAGCCCCTATATCGACTATTTATCCGCCCCGCAAACATATTGGCCCGACAGCCGAAAAGCGGGTGGTTCCGGCAATTCGCGCGGCATTATCGAATCGACTTTGCTGCACAGTAAACTCTGGTTCGACGAAATCGACAACGGCTACTTGTACAAGAGTGATTATGAGAACATCCGCTATACTTCACGCTACGACACGACGTATGCTAGCATCATGAAGCGTTGTGCCTTGCTGCCCCTCATGCGCGGCATTGGCTTCTGGTTCTATGATTTTGGTCCGCAGAAAGGCTTTGGCTGGTGGGATGATCCGAAGTATCTGGCTGCGATGAAGTCCGAAAAAGAACTGTTCGAAAAGCGACTTGCTGTTCCCTATCATTCTGAAGCTGATGTGCTGTACGTCTGGAGTCAGGATGTATTTTATTACCTGAAATCGGCGCCGTTGCCCATCACGGTCAACGTACTGGATCACTCCATTGAGCAGGCCATGCGTTCCGGCGCGGTTGGCGACCATATTTACGATTTCGATCTGAAACGGGTCAAGCTGGCCCAGTACAAAGCCGTGGTTTTCATGAACGTCTATAAGCTGACGGATGCGCAGCGAACATTCATTCAGAACAACGTAGCGAAGAACGGGCGTACCATCGTCTGGAATTACCTGACGGGCTACACCAACGGTGAACGACTCGATTTAACTTTCGTAAAATCGCTGACGGGCATGAACCTGGAACGTATCGACGGCAAACAAACGCCGAACGTAGCGTTTCTAAAACCGGCCTACGACTATAAATTCAGCGGTCCGGTGGAGCCGCTCGTAGCTGTGAACGATAAAGGTGCTGAGCCGCTGGCCGAGTTGCAGACAAGCAAACAGGTTATAGTAGCTCGCAAAAAATCAAAGGATTTTACGTCGATTTTCTGTGGACTACCCCTTAACGGAACGGAAGGTTTTCGGGAGATCTTCCGGCAGGCGGGTTGCCATATTTACAACGAACGTAACGATTTTACATACGCAAATTCTGGCTTGCTATTACTGCATACCAAAGATGGCGGCATGCGAACGCTACGTCTGAAAAGTGGAAAGTCGGTAATGATTCCCCTGGAGCGCGGCTCAACTTTACTTTTAGATGCACAAACGGGCGAAGTAATATTGAAGTGAAGAAACTAGTTTGTCATGTTAAAGAATGAAGCATCCACCGATAGGCTGGCGAAAGAGGGCGTATGAAGAGAAAAATAGTACTGGGTGTTATCGTAGCCGTTACGTTGGGATTCATTGGTGTATTGCCTGATCCACACAATCCGCGGGCGGCTCTGGCAACGATGCAAGTGCCTAACGGGTTTATGGTTCAGCAATTTGCGGCCGAACCGCTGGTGACGAATCCAACCAATATGGACGTGGATGAGCGCGGGCGCGTTTGGGTGACGGAATCACATAACTACGACGTAGCCCCCGCTGAATTCGACCAGAAAGGAGACAAGGTCGTTATTCTAGAAGATGTAAACGGCGACGGTCGGGCCGATAAACGTACCGTTTTCTTCGAACATCCCGGCATGAAAGCGCCGATGGGCTTACTGCTGGCCGAAGATCGCGTGTTTCTGGCGCAGGCTCCGTATCTATTGATGTTGTTCGACACTAATCACGACGACCATGCCGACCGCGTCGATACGTTGTTTTCGGGATTCGGAGCCCGCGATCATGGCATCCACGCACCTTTCTGGGGACCCGACGGCAAACTCTATTTTTCGATGGGAAATAATGGGGGCGAAGTGCGCGACAAGCATGGCAAATCTGTGCTAGATGTAGCCGGCAATTCCGTGCATGGCAAAGGAAATCCGTATCGTAACGGTCTGATTCTGCGCTGTAACCCCGATGGTAGCCGTCTAGAAACCATTGCCCACAATTTCCGAAACCATTACGAACCGACGCTGGATTCGTTCGGCAATCTTTGGGTGTCGGATAATGACGACGACGGCAACCAATCCGTTCGGATTGACTACGTCATGGAATACGGCAACTATGGTTTTGCCGACGAAATGACTGGAGCTGCCTGGACCACGTCGCGTACTAACTTGGAGAAAACCATCCCCGAACGGCACTGGCATCAGAACGACCCCGGCGTCATACCAACCATGCTGATTACCGGAGCCGGTTCGCCAGCGGGTTTGTGTGTGTACGAGGGTAATCAATTTCCGGCTCTCTATCAAAATCAACTGCTCCATGCCGAAGCGCTGTTCAACGTAGTACGCTCATACACAACGCAGAAACTTGGCGCTGGCTACAAAGCAAACACTCGAAACGTATTAAAAAGCAGCCAGCAGTGGTTCCGACCGGTCGATGTGAGTGTGGCTCCCGATGGTTCGATTATGGTGGCCGACTGGTACGACCCCGGCATCGGTGGAGGAACTGCCGCCGATGCGAATAAAGGCCGAATCTACCGGGTAAGTTACGGGGGTAAAGCCACGTATCACGCTCCAAAACTTCGCTTCGATACGCCCGAAGCTGCTACCGAAGCACTGAAAAGCCCGAACTGGGCTGCCCGTCGGAAAGCCTGGGCAAGTCTGCAAAAAATGGGTAGCAAGGCTGAAAGCAGTTTGCAAAGACTGTATCAATCCGCAAATCTAGGCTGGCGAGCGCGGGCATTGTGGTTACTGACACAATTACCATCAACAGGCGATTCTTATCTAAAACAAGCAATTCAAGATCCCAATCCTGACATACGTATTACGGCTTTGCGAACGGCCCGTCAGCAGGAAACTTTTCCATTTGCTTTATGTGCTACGTTAGCGAATGACCCGGCTCCCGAAGTTCGTCGAGAGTGGGCGATTGCACTACGTTTTCTCAAAACACCCGGAGCGGCTGAATCGTGGGTAACGCTGGCCATGCAGCACACGGGCAAAGATCGCTGGTACCTGGAAGCCCTCGGCATCGGCTCCGATTTAAACGCCGATGCCTGTTTTGACACCTGGAAACGGAAAGTTGGTGCAAACTGGAACACACCGGCTGGCCGCGATATTGCCTGGCGGATTCGTTCGGCGAAAGCCTTGCCGTTGTTGGAGCAGCTTATCCGGCAAACGCCCAATGTATCCGAAACGCTACGTTATTTCCGTGCTTTCGATTTTCACCCATCGGCGGGTAAAAACGACGTATTATTATCGTTGCTAAATGATTCGCGCCCTGACATTCAGCGACTGGCGCTGGAACACATGGACGGAAGCAACGTAACACGTAACGAAACGCTGAATCGGGCACTCGAAACGGCGCTGGCTACGGCTGGCCAAACTGAAAGCTACGTTCGTCTGGTCGAGAAATTTCACCTGACCGATAAGCGCGATCAACTGCTCAATCTGGTACGTTGCTGTGCTACTCAGCAAGTTGGTGTCGAAGCCATGCAGTTGCTGTGGAAATTCGGTGAGAAAGATTTTATTCGACAAAATCTGCGCGACGAGGCAACGGCTGAAGCTATTATGACGGCGCTTAAAGGCAGCGGAAGCCCAGACGCCTTGACGTTACTGAGTGGTGTTATGCTGGATGAATCACGACCAGTTGAATTGCGCAAAACCGCGACCCGCTTGCTGGGTAGCAGTTGGGTTGGTGAACGCGCTTTGCTGGATGAAGTGAAGAAAAAATCGTTTCCCGACATGCTGAAACCGACCGCCAGCAGCGTATTATTCGGCGCTTTTCGAAACGAAATTAAACGCGAAGCAGCTGACTATCTGCCCAAACCTGCCGGTAAAAACGGCGAGCCACTGCCACCTGTCTATTTGCTTGTTCACGAAAACGGCGTTGCCAGTAAGGGGAAAATAATTTTTGCGCAAAACTGCCAGCCCTGCCATCGGGTGCAGCAAACAGGCGCATTGTTCGGCCCTGAACTGTCGAAAATTGGCGCGAAACTCTCTAAAGAAGGCTTATTTCGCGCCATTCTTTATCCCGACGAAGGCATTAATTACGGCTACGAAACGTATCAGATTCACACGCGTGACGGTGGTCAGTTAATGGGATTGTTGGGCAGTGAGTCGAATGATGAGGTAGTTCTGAAATTGCCGAGTGGCGTTAAACAGACGCTACGTAAAGCGGATATCCAATCGAAAGTCAAAGCACCTCAATCGATGATGCCGTCTTTTGGAGAAGTATTATCAAAACAGGAACTGGTTGATTTGGTGGCGTATTTGTCAATGCTGAAGTGATTCGAATCGTAGACGTTCAGTACGTATTCTCTACATTTAGTCGTATTTTTGATCTAGATCAAAAATACGACTATGGACCGGATAATTCTTGAGGTGGCCAACGATACGGCCCGCAAATGGCGTTATAGCAATCCGCAAGTTCGACAATGTATCTCTGAAAAATTTAACCAGCTTCTAAGCGATTTATTAGACAAGCAGGAAGACGATCTCTGGCCATTTCTGGAAAAGATACGCACCGAAGCGGAAGGAAAAGGATTTTCTGACGAGATACTGGCGGAAATTCTAGATGAAAAGTAAGTTTGTTTTTGACGCCAATGCCCTGATTAGCGCGGCTTTATCCCCATTATCAACCAATGCTCAGGCGTTGAAAAAAGCTGATATAATAGGAGTAATTGTCTATTCAAATGAAACGTGGCTCGAGTTTCTCGATGTCTTGTTCAGGAGTAAATTTGATAAGTATTTCAGTCTGGCAGTACGGGAAGAAATTGCAGACCGATTTTTAGGCCGATTTCATGAAATTCAGGTAACTGAAACTGTGATAGCTTGTCGCGACCCCAAAGACGACAAATATCTGGCTCTTGCCTTAGCCGCTCAAGCTTCCTGCATTATCAGTGGTGATGAAGATTTATTGGTTTTGCATCCCTTTGAAACGATTCCTGTACTAAAAGCCACTGACTTTTTGCAGCAATTTTAGCCCTTTAAGAGGTCTTCTCATGCCTTTGCCAGAAACTCTTGCGGGGCTTTACCAAATTCTTTTTTGAAGCAGCGACTGAAATAAGCCGGGTCGTTGAAACCGACTTGCCAGGCTACTTCCGATACGTTGTAGTGACCGCTTTCCAGCAACTGAACCGCCCGTTTCAGGCGCACTTGCCGGATGAACTCCGCGCCCGACAGGTTGAGGATACTTTTTAGTTTCCGATAAAGCTGCATTCGGCTCATGTTCATCGCTACTTCCAGTTGCTCAACGTCGAAATGGGCGTCGTCGATGTGGGCTTCGATGATGAAAATGGCTTTTTGGACGAACAGTTCTTCCATCGGTGGCAGCTGAACATCGGAAGGCGATGCTAAGATTTTTTTCTGCCAGATCGAACGGAGTAACTGACGATTCTGAATCAGGCTTTTGATTTTTGTTTCCAGAATCGACAGGTTGAAGGGCTTGGTCATGTAATCGTCGATACCAGTTCCGAAAGCCATAATCTGACTCTGATTAGCCGCCCGCGATGTCAGTAATAGAAACGGTATATGACTCGTTTTTTCGTTGGAACGGATGGCCTGACAAAGTTCCGTTCCATCCATTTCGGGCCCAGTCTGGACGGGCATGAGCCAGTCCGATAGAATCAGATCGGGAATGTGCTTCTGCGCCAGCGAAATCGCCTGCTGGCCGCTGGATGCGGTCAGTACATGATACGTTCCTAAAAAGCTTTCCTTCAGGTATTGCCGAAGTTCTTCATTGTCTTCAACCACCAGCAGAATCGGTAACGTTTTGGAAGGTAATGTAGTAACCTGCTCGGGCAACGTAATGGGGAGCAATGGCAGAACCGATTCCGGGGGCAAATCAGATGGTTGCGATAGCCATTCCGGTGGAAATGCCTGTGCATCGAGCGGTAACGTAACGGTGAATGTTGTGCCCACGTTTTCAGTGCTTTCGACGGTTATACTTCCCCTGTGTAATTCAACCAGTTCACGGGTGAGGGCCAGCCCAATACCACTACCCGATTTCTTTTGCATATGCTGTTCGGCCACCTGATAAAACCGCTCAAAAATATGCGCCAGCGCTTCCGGCGAGATACCAATTCCGGTATCCGTTGCCGTAATACGTAAGCTTTTCTCGACCGGAATTAGCGTCAGATTAACCCGTATTTCTCCACCTTGTGGGGTAAACTTGAATGCGTTCGATAGCAGATTGTAAATAACTTTCTCGACAATATCAGCGTCGAAAAAGCCATCAAATGCATCGAAATTACTTCGAAATAATAGCGTAATGCGCTTACTTTCAGCCAATTCATCAAAATAATGAACGATATGTTCGACAAACGAAACAATGTCGTTACGGCTAATGTCGGGTACCAGACTCTGGCTTTCTAACTTCGATAAATCCAGCAATTGGTTAATCAGACGTAGTAATCGCTGAGCGTTACGTTGAATGGTTTGGAACTGGTGCTGAAGCCGGTCGCTGAAGCTTGGTTCTGAAACGAGTTTATCTAAAGGCGTCAGAATCAGTGTTAGAGGCGTTCGAAATTCATGCGAAATGTTGGTAAAGAAACTGGTTTTTGCGTCGTCGAGCGCCTTGATGGATTCGGCTTCGAGTTGCTTGATACGTATATCCGCTTTCAACTGCTCCCGAATTTTTACAATTCGGCGGAATGTCAGCAAGGCGCTCACAAACAGTAATCCATACAGCAGATACGCCCACCACGTCCGGTACCAATGTGGTAAAACAGTTATTGGGACCGCTTTCGGCTGACTCCATGCACTGTTTCCAATAGCCGCTTTAATTAGAAACTGATAATCTCCTTCGCGCAGGTTGGTATACGTAGCCGACCGTTGTGAACCAACGTAGTTCCAGTCATTGTCGAAACCTAGCAGTTTATACGCGTACCGGATGTTGCGGTGCGGCAGAAACGACAAGGCCGTAAAATCAATAGTAAAAACCGACTGAAACGGTTGAAAAACCATTCTCGTTACGTCGGTCATATCCAGATGCGTCGGCGCATCGCTATCGGCTGGGTCGGTATGCCGATTAAAAAGCTTTAAATCCGACAGATACACGTCTGGTGGTGTTGTTTTCGACCGCACACGCTTTGGGTCAAAAACAACTAACCCCTGCATATTTCCAAACGCCAACTCGCCAGACGGGAGCCGAGTGCAGGCATCGGGCAGAAACTCTTTACCGATAAGTCCGTCACTCTGGTCATAATTTTCGATGGAATGCGTCGTCGGGTTAAAACATGAAATCCCCCCGTTAGTCGATAGCCAGAGGTTACGCTGTTCATCTTCAATAATACTAGCGATGAAATTATTCGCTAATCCGTCTTTAGTTGTCCACGATTGAAATGTTTCAGTGCGAGCATCGAACAACTGAAGGCCATTGCCGTTGGTGCCAATCCAGAGCCGTTTTTGTTTGTCTTCATAAAGAACTGTAATGCTGTTGCTGCCTAGACCGCCTGGGTTATCATTGCTGGAAAAATGGCGAATCTGCCCCGTTTTCCGATTCCAACGTAGCAGTCCTGAATTATATGTACCGATCCACAGATTTCCTGACGCATCTTCGAGCAGTACGTTGAGGTCGAATTTTTGAAACATTCGCGTTAATGCGCCAGTCATAACGGGCTTTAACTGACTGGTTTTTTCATCGAATAGAAACAGTTCCCGTTCATGACTTCCAACCCAGATACGTCCTGATTGAGAAGGTGCAAACGCCTTCACCGACTTACTTTTTCCCGGTAACAGAAACGGCGTAAACCGGTTCTGGTGAGGATTATAAAGCGAGAATCCGGCCGTCCAGGTACTAATCAAGACGTTGCCCGTTTGGCTGCGAAACAATACGTTTATGTCGTTCGCCATCAACGGCGAGTTGGCCGACGTAAATCGACGGAATTGCTGTCGGTCAAGAGAAATAGCCGTCAGACCTTTGATGGAACTTGCCCACAGATTACCTAGCCCGTCATACGTAACAGCCGTGACCCGGTCGGCCAGTAAACTCTGTGGATTGTGAGGCTCATGCCGAAACGAACTGAACCGTTCGGGCTGGGCGTAGCGAATGTTGATACCCCCCTGCCACGAGCCAATCCAGAGATTGCCGTCAGCATCGCAGAGACCGCGTTTTAAAGCGTGGGTACTCAGGCTATGGCTATCCTCGCTGTTTGGTAGCAGATACATTTTCTTGTCGGAGCTGCCTTGCGGATAGAACCAGGCGCCGTAGTCAGTCAGCACCCACAGATTGCCCGCTTTATCGTCGATAATGTCCGTAATCAAATTGACCGTTTCATACACGCCGGGCTTGATAAATTCCTGTCGAAATTGCTTTGATTCAGGTTCAAACTGAAATAATCCACGCCCGAGTGTACCCACCCAATATCGCCCCAGATGGTCTTGTTTGATAACACTAATGGAGCGGTGATGAGCTGCTATGTCGGCTGCAATTGGTAGCGAATACGAATGCACTCCCCCCGTTTCAGGTGTAACTGCAAGCAACGTTCCCTGACTTGTACCAATCCACAATTGTCCGGCTTCATCTCGATACAAAGCCGTCACCGACGTACCGATTCGGCTATCAGCATAGCGGTTAACTTTTTGTGTAGTATAATCGTAATAGAACAATCCCTTTTCTGCCGTACCAATCCAGAGTCGATTATTGGCTTCAGCAAAACAGGAAATACTCACCTGGCTTTCATTTTCCCCAGATACCAGCAGTGAAAAATGGTCAAAGGTTTCGCCGTCAGAACGTAGCCGACACAGGCCGTTGTTACGTGGACCTACCCAAATCGTGTTTTGCTGATCGGCGTAAATCGCTGCGATGTTGCTGATGGGTAAGCTATTTTTTAGTCCCGGCTGCCGACGAAAAATCTTGAAACTATACCCGTCGTACCGGTTGAGTCCATCGGACGTAGCCATCCAGATAAACCCCTTCTTATCCTGCACAATAGCCCAAACCGTACTCTGCGACAGTCCATCAGCCGTAGTCAGATGTTCAAATGAGACCTGGCTATAGGCTTGAAAGCTTAAAAGCAGAACAATGTAATGCAACCTCAGCATGGCCATACCTATGACAGAATAGGACAAAGGTATCTTTTAATGATACCAATTTTCGCAACAGAAAGCCACATTTTATTCTAACGATACGTATGAATCAACCTTACTCTGTTTCCAGAAATCTGGTAATGGTAGTGATCTTGCTGCTCTTATTCAGTAGCACCTACGCACAAACCCGGACCATAAAAGGGAAGGTACTCGACGCGGGCAACAACACGCCATTGCCGGGTGCCAACATTGTGATCGCCGGTTCGATACAGGGCACCACCAGCGATGCGAATGGTAATTTCAGCCTGTCGGTACCTAACTCGGCGCAACAATTTGTGATCTCCTTTGTCGGATACATCAAGAAAGAAGTTCCGATTACGACTGCCAATGATTATACCGTTTCGTTAAATGCGGAAGAAGGGTCGCTGAGCGAAGTTGTAGTCATTGGGTACGGTTCGCGGGAGAAGAAAGATTTGACGGGAGCCATTTCAACAGTATCCTCCAAAGAAATCAGCAAGAGCGTGGCACAGGCACCCGAACTGGCTATGCAGGGGCGGATGGCGGGCGTGTTTGTATCGACGCCGGGGGGAAGCCCATTGGCGCGCCCGCAGGTACGTATCCGGGGCGTTAGTACGTTCGGAAATGCTGAGCCACTTTATGTAGTGGATGGAATTCCGCTGACGGAATATGGTTCTGGAACCGACAATGCCAGTGGCTCGGTTACGCGCGACATCCGGGGGAATGTGAACGTATTGTCGATGATTAACCCGAACGATATTGAGTCCATGTCCGTGCTGAAAGATGCGTCGGCAGCGGCTATCTATGGGGTACGGGCTGCGAATGGTGTGGTGCTGATTACCACCAAGAAAGGCGTTCGTGGTACCCCCAAAGTCGACGTATCGGTTTCACACAGCATTCAAAACGTCACAAAGAAACTGAGCATGCTCGATGTGGCGCAATTTGTGGCACTTTACCGCGAAGCCTACGCCAATAACCCCAACGAAGCCAAGAACTTACCTGTTCAATTCGATCCTGCCAACGCGGCTTACCTAGGCAACAAACCCACCACCGACTGGCAAACGCCGTTATTGAATCGAAACGCACCGAATACAGATTATAGCCTTCGTATTTCGGGCGGGAACGATGCGACGCGGTACTACGTGTCGGCGGGTTACACAAATACCGAAGGGCCGCTGATTCAGAACAGTTTAAAGCGGTATTCGCTGGCGACAAACGTTGATACGAAAGTATCGAAATACCTGTCGGCTGGGTTAACATATCGGCTGGCTTATTCGGAAGCGGTCGACAATACGCCAAGTGCGTTGCAGTACGCGGCAGATACGTCGCCCTGGCAGCCGATTTACGATCCCAATGGGCCGCTGGGTTACGCGCCGTCAGTAGAGCTGACCTTTAAGCCGAACCCCGAACTAGGAACACCCGTTACGTCGCGTCCGCAGTATCTGCCTTCGATTCCACCTTACGTTGTCGATGCGACTACGTTGCTGTGGGGACCAGAAACGAACAACAACCTCTATGGCATGGTCGCTACGTCCGACAGAACCTATACGCTGCTGCGAAATATCGGAACCGCCTTTATGCAGGTTGAGCCGGTATTGGGGTTAAAACTCAAAGGGACATTGAGCGTCGACTGGTATTATAACCGACGTAACGAATGGACCTCCGTTAACAATTACCTGTTTCTGCAAAACCCAGGAAATCCCTATACAGTGGGCGATGGTACGTCGAAAGGAACCTATGGTGAGCGGCATTCGCGCAACGCAAACATTGTTAAAGAGTTCACTATAAATTACACGAAAGCGTTTGGTGATCATAATGTCGACGTGTTGCTCAACGCGATGGACCAGAAATACACCTACGAATTTTTGCAGGGTGGCGCGTCGCAGATTCAGTATGCGCAGCCGGAGTTCCGTAGCCTGACCAACGTGCAGCCTTACACTAATGTCAGCTCGTTTCGCGATGTCAACGCGTTGCAGGGGTATCTGGGCAGGGTGAGTTATAACTACGCCAGTCGGTACTACGTCGATGCAACGGTACGTCGGGATGGAGCGTCGCGGTTTGCGCCGGGTTATAAATGGGGGACGTTCCCGGCGATCTCGCTGGCCTGGCGGATCAGCGCGGAGCCGTTTATGAAAAGCGCTACGTTCATCGACGACCTGAAAATTCGCGGGGGCTGGGGTAAGCTGGGGAACCAGGAAACCCGGTCCTTTGCCTACCTCTCGCTCATCTCCGACGCGCCTGATTATGCCCTGGGTTCAGGTGCCGGAAACGGGATTGGTACGTTGCTAAATGGTACGTCACTGCCTGATTTTCCGGTGCAGGATTTGACCTGGGAGATCGGTAAAACGACGAGTCTGGGTTTTGACGGATCGTTCCTGAAAGGGAAACTAACGGCTACGGTTGAATACTATAACCGCCTGACTTCCGGCATCTTGCAGGCTGCGAACCTGGCCGCTAGCGTAGGTAACCAGAACCAGCCAATTCTGAACATTGCATCAGTACGTAACAGCGGGATGGAGTTCCAGATTGGCTACAATGGCTCGGTTGGCAACGATTTCCGGTATAACCTTTCTGGAAACCTGACGACGGTGAAAAATCGGGTTGAATCGACGTTCCAGAACCTGCCTTTTGGCAACGAATACGGACGTATCGAAGTGGGCCAGCCGATAAATTACCTGTGGGGCTATAAGAAAGGCGGAATTTTTCAGAATCAGGCCGAAATCGATGCCTGGAAAGCGAAGTATTCGGACGCCGTTAACAACAACAATTTTGCACCGGGCGATATGTATTTTCAGGACGTATACGGCGATCCGAAAGATGCCGGACAGATTCGCTCGGAATCACCCGACGGCAAAATAAACACCAACGACCGGACCTTCCTGGGTAGCAGCATTCCGGGTTACTATTACGGATTTAGCCTAGGTGGCAGTTTCAAAGGATTTGACCTGTCCATTTTCTTTCAGGGCGTCGGCGACATGTATCGATATAATAGCTGGCGGGCTGCGGGTGAAAACATGAGCGGGGCAGGTACCAACCAATGGACCACCACCCTGAACCGCTGGACGCCACAAAATCCATCGACGACGATTCCCCGCGCCGTTCGTTCCGACCCAGCCGGGAACAACCGATTCTCCGACCGTTTTGTCGAAAGCGCGGCTTTTTTGCGCCTGAAAAATGTACAGCTAGGCTACTCGCTACCCGCTTCGCTGACCCGCTCACTTGGCTTCGTGAATGGACTACGGGCTTACGTAGGGGCCACAAACCTGTTTGTCATCACGCCGTGGACGGGTCTTGATCCTGAGGATGTTGACCGGGGTGGGGGCGATCTGATTCCGCCGGTACGTTCGATCACCCTGGGCATTACGGCTACTTTCTAATATCTGAACATGAAAAAATATTCGATAATCGTTGTCCTGACCGTCGTGTTTACGACGCTATTTTACGCGAGTTGCAGCGAGAAAAATCTGGACCTGCAACCGCTCTCGCCGACCGAAGCATCGTATTTCACCGAAGAGGCTGACTTCAACAAGTCGGTGCTGGGTATTTATGCGAAACTAACTGATTACTACTGGTTTAATGCCAACAGCCCGATTCATGGCTTCTGGCAGTTGCCGGGCGATGACATTACGTCGACGGGTACGTATGCGTTTGAAATATTCGGTACGTTGCAGCCATCAACGGGACAGAATCAGGCATTCTATCGCATTACTTACCAGCTAATTAGCCGAGCGAATACAGCCTTGCAAAAACTAGATGCCGAAAAAGAGATTATCAAAACGGCCAATCTGAAAAACGGGCTCCGGGGCGAATCGCTCTTCCTGCGTGGCTACGCCAATTTTCTGCTTTGGAATTACTACGGTACGTCACCATTGATTACTGAACGGATTCAAACACCCGATAAAATCACCCCACCCAGCTCGAAAGATACCGAACTGCTCGATCAGGCCATTAAAGATCTGACCGAAGCGGCTACGCTACTACCTACCACCTGGGATGCGGCCAATCGAGGGCGGGTGACCAGCAATTCGGCTAACGGGCTATTAGGTAAAGCACTTGTTTTTAGAGGGTCAGCCAAGAAAGCAGCGGCTGATTTTACGGCCGCCATTGCAGCGTTTAACAAACTGTCGGGCGTCAGTCTGGTGCCGAATTTTAACGATAACTTCGACGTCAAAACAGAGAATAATGTCGAATCGCTGTTTGAGTTTCAGGCTTCCCAACCCGATTTTGACAACGTCTGGCTGGCCAATGATTTTCAGCGGAACGGCGTTGGTTCTACATCGGCATTCTGGGGTTGGTACGAAAATATCTCTCAATTAGGCGGCCAGGCACCATATATTGCCACCCAGAAGTTAGTGCAGGCTTTTGACGCGGGTGACCCCCGTATCGTGTCGACGGTAGACCCCAAAACACTAAGTTTTTACAAGTACTGGCATACCGGCGACCAGAAATCCCAATCGGGTGTTGCATCGGTCAATAACGCGCGCATCCTCCGTTACGCCGACGTATTGTTACTAAAAGCTGAAGCCATCCTGGAATCAGGCGGTTCGCCAGCTGAAGCGATTGGCCTGATCAACCAGGTACGTACCCGCGCTCGGGAGATGGTGAAAGGGGGTACGTCGCCCGCTAATTTTGCGGCTACTGAAACCGACAAAGCCAAAATTTTCGACTGGATTATGAGCGAACGTTTCCGTGAGTTGGCCGGTGAAGAAGGCTGGCGTTGGCTCGATTTGCGCCGTTGGCACTTGGCTGGTAAAATAGATTTAGCCTCCTGGAACTGGAGTTCGGTCCGTAACGATGTATCGTTCAACGTGCAAAAGAATCTGTATTACCCGATTCCTGACATTGAGACAAATCTGAACCCGAATGTCAAGCAGAATCCGGGATACTAAGGTGGCACTGATTGATAAGGTACCCCCTTCTATTTACTACCATAACAAGAGAGGATAAATTGGCATAGGCCAGGTTAACAATCGACAGCTCAGACACGTTGTATCTGGGCTGTTTTCATAAACTGATCATTTTAAGCCCAGTTTTGCAAACAACGTCCAAGTTTTTGCGCAAATTATCCAAGTCCATATTTGCTCATCGACCTACTTTCGTTTCGGCATCAGCCTATGTTTTTTACCCGACTGATTCAGCATTATGGCAGTAAGCTTAAGCAAGCTATCGAAACTGTGCAGGACAAACAAAGCTACCTGTTCGAAGCGCTGATTATCGTACTGATCATGTTACTGCTGGTCTTGGGTATCGGCTGGATGTAATGAATCACTAACCGAAACGAGTATGATTGGGGGAACTGCTATTCGACACGAGTCCTTTTTGCGGATTGACGAAAACGGAAAAACGCCCAAATTTCAGCAAATTGTCAACGGCGTTATTGCCCAGATTGAAGCGGGAATTTTCAAACCCGGCGACCGATTACCTTCCATAAATGAAACCAGTGCCGAATATTATTTAGCGCGCGCTACGGTCGAAAAAGCGTATTGCAACCTGCTCAAAAGCGGCCACATTACGTCCTTATATCGTAAGGGATTTTTCATCTCACATGGCAAGATTGTCAAACGAGTACTGTTCCTGACAGGGGCTATCAGCGAAACCAACCGGGCTATTTTTAAGGCCGTAAGCGAACAACTAGGCAAATCATATAAAGTCGATATTTATGCCTATGAATACCAGCGCGATTACTTGCTGGATGGACTGGAAAAACAGGCGGGTAACTATCATTATTTTGTACTGATGCCGCACCATTTGGGCGAACTCTGCGATCTGACTGACCTGCTGAAGAAAATTCCATCAGACCGACTCATTTTTCTGGATGGTGCAACGGCTCCGCGAAATTGTGCGTCAGTACGTTTCGGTTGTGGCGAGCATTTTCGGACCATTCTGGAAGCGAATGCCGCTGCGTTCCGGAAATACCACACGCTGAATTTCGTCACGACCAACAACGAGTACGTTCCCGCTGATTGGTACAGTGCATTTCTTGAATTTACGGAAACCCATAAGATAGATGGTCAGGTGCTGGATGATGTTCGGGAGGCTCCTTTGCAACGGGATTCGGCTTACCTGCTCGTGGATAATGACGATTTAATAACGACCATTCAGGACGCCAGTAGGAAGGGATTAAAACTGGGGCAAGACGTGGGGATCGCATCGTTCAACGACGCCAGTTATAAAGCAGTGCTGGGCGGAGGGATCTCGGTCATCAAAACCGACGTAGAGACGATTGGGCGAAATCTGGCGAATATCATTTCGCACAACCAGAAACAGACCGTCCGAATTCCGATGCAGTTTATCGACCGTGGTTCGTTGTAAACCCCTTCGTCTGACTTATCATGCAACGACTTTTTTTGCTTCTGATTCCAGTAGCGGCTTCGCTGGCCTGGGCCGTTTGGCATAAACCATCGACTCCAAAACTGTTCCGGCGGCTACCCTCGTCGCAGACCGGTATTACGTTCAATAACCGTATTCGGGAATCGGATTCGGTCAATATTCTACGATTTGAATACCTCTATAACGGCGGGGGAGTTGGCATCGGCGACTTCAACAACGATGGGTGGCAGGATATTTTTTTTACGGGAAATCAGGTGTCTTCCCGTCTGTATCTGAGCAAAGGCAAGACCGCCGAGTCACCACTTCACTTCGAGGACGTAACAGAATCGGCGGGGATAACCACGCATGCCTGGTGCACAGGCGTTACGGTTGCGGACTTGAATCAGGATGGGTGGCAGGACATTTACGTGAGCGTAGCCGGTTACGATAAAGATACGACCAAGCGTGCCAATCTGCTGTTTATCAACCAGACAAAGAAAAAGGGCGATCCGGTTCGATTTCAGGAGCTAGCCCGCGAGTATGGTCTGAACGACATGGGCTACAGCACCCAAACTGCGTTTTTCGATTACGATCACGACGGAGACCTGGATGCTTACGTGCTGACCAACGCCCTCGATCGCTACAACCGCAACGCGCTACGTCCGAAAATGGTAAACGGCGAAGCGGCCAGCAATGATCGGCTGTATCGGAATAATGCGCGGGGGGCAGGGAGCGGGGGGCAAGGGGCAAAGGGTATAAAATATGGAGCTGATAACCCTATGCCCTCTGCCCCATGCCCAACTCCACATTTCACCAACGTTACCCGCGAGGCTGGTATTCTGACGGAAGGATACGGACTAGGCATTGCCATTGCGGATCTGAATGGCGATGGCTGGGAAGATGTGTATTGCGCCAATGATTTTCTGTCGAACGATATGGTGTGGGTGAATAACCAAGATGGTACGTTCACAAACCGGGCGGCTGAGTATCTTAAGCACCAGACGCACAATGCGATGGGGGTTGATATTGCTGATATCAACAACGACCTGCTGCCCGAAATTATGGTCGTTGATATGTTGCCTAACACCAATCAGCGGCAGAAAATGATGCTGCCCGGCTATAATTACGACCGCTTCCGCATGGACTTGCAAATGGGCTACCAGCCGCAGTACATGCGCAATACGTTGCAGTTGGGCGTTGGGCAGGGAGTCAGGAGCGCATTTTCCGAAATTTCCCAACTGGCGGGGGTTGATAAAACGGATTGGAGTTGGGCTCCGCTGTTTGCGGATTTTGATAATGATGGATACCGCGATTTGCTGATAACTAATGGGTACCGTCGCGACGTAACAAATCTGGATTTTACGGCTTATCTGGCGGACTTGCATGCCGGTGGCTTTGGCGATGAACAGGAGAAAAATAAAAAAGCCTATAAAAAGCTGCTGGAACTTCCAGAGGTAAAACTGGCCGATTTCTGCTACCGGAACCGCGGTGCAGAGGGGAGTTTAACCTTTGAAGATGTATCGGAGAAATGGGGGTTTGACGCGCCAAATTACTCAAACGGGGCCGCTTACGCTGATTTAGATAACGATGGTGATCTTGATTTAGTCCTTAACGCTATTGATGATGAAGCGTTTGTGTATGAAAACGGCACCGAGCAGGGAGCGCGGGCCAGGGATGAGGTGAATAGCAGGGAGCAAAGTAATTGCTGGGTTCGTTTCAGCTTTGAACGAAATCCAGCACAGGGCACCCGTGTAACTGTTTTCCACAGGAATCACACGCAGACAGCCGAGTTCAATCCGACGCGGGGGTATGTATCGTCGGTAGAGCCCTATCTTCATTTTGGGCTGGGCGCTACATCTGTTATTGATTCGGTGGAAGTTATCTGGAATGATGGTACGTATCAGATGCTACGTAATGTGAAACCTAATCAGTTGTTGCGTATTGCCTACGAGCCGATAGGAACGTACAAACAACGTAGTGCTACGACGCCCCCTTATTTTCAGGAAGTGTCAGCCGATGAGTTGGGCTTAGATTATGTTCATATTGAAAGCGAATTCAACGACTTTGCGCAGACGCCTTTGTTGCCGCATAAACATTCGCAGAATGGCCCACCGATGGCGGTAGCTGATGTGGATGGTAATGGCCTGGAGGACCTATACGTGGGATCGGATTTTGGTCAGAAAAGTTACCTTTATTTCCAGCAGTCGAACGGTCGGTTCAAGAAAAGCGAGATTTCGAAAAATGCGAATCAGGAAGATACTGGCGCTTTGTTTTTCGACGCCGACCAGGACGGTGATCAGGATTTGTACGTGGTCAGTGGTGGCAGTCACGCAAACGGCCCGTCGAATGCTTATCAGGATCGCCTTTACATCAATGACGGGAAAGGAAATTTAAGTCTATCCCATCAAGAATTGCCACCCATGAACATAAGTGGTTCATGCGTAACCGCCTGTGACTTTGACCACGATGGTGACCTCGACTTATTTCGAGGAAGTCGGCTAACTGTGGGGCAATACCCGATGCCTACTAAAAGCTTTTTGCTACAAAATGACCACGGAAAATTTCTCGACGTAACAGCGCAGCTAGCCCCAGAACTTCAGACTATTGGCTTAGTTACGTCTGCTGTCTGGGCCGATTTCGATAACGATGATTTACAGGACTTAATCCTGTGTGGCGAATGGATGCCTATTTCCATTCTAAAAAATACGGGTAAACGATTCAGTCGTTCAACCATTCATTCGTTCGCTCATTCGGAAGGCTGGTGGAATACGCTGGTGGCGGCCGATTTCGATAACGATGGTGATATGGATTTGATGGCTGGAAATCTCGGTCTTAATACCAAATATAAAGCGTCGCCTAACCAGCCGGTAGAACTATTTGCGGCTGATTTTGATAAAAATGGTCGTATCCACCCCATTATAACGTATTTCAATGATGGGCAGAAATGGATACGTCAAACCCGCGATTTACTGACGACTCAAATTCCTTCAATGAAACGTCGTTTCCCAAACTTCAAAACGTATGCGAATGCTACGTTCGAAGAGTCCTTTACCGAGGAGGAGCTTAAAATGGCATACCATCTCAAAGCGACTCAGTTGCGAACGATGTACTTTGAAAATGTTGGTAATGACTTCAAGCCGCATCCATTACCGCAGGAAACTCAATTTGCTCCGGTCAGTGGGATTCTGGTCAATGATTTTAATGGGGATGGGTATAAAGATGCCTTACTCATTGGCAATTCCTATGCATCGGAAACCATTAGTGGCTGGTATGATGCATCAACAGGAACTCTTTTAATGGGCGATGGGAATGGGAATTTCAAGGTACGTAAAGAATCGGGCTTACAGGCTGATCAAGAAGCAAAAACAATTGTCTCGCTGCATGGGAAAGACGGTGATGCCCTAATCAGTATAGGTAACGTTAATGATCGATTACAGCTATATTGGTTGACGACATTCAGGCAGTCGCTAACTCCATGAGTTGTTCTTCGGTGGCTTTGTCTCCGCTTATCTCGCCAGTCAACTGCCCTTCGCACATCACCAGAATGCGGTCCGACAAGGCCATGAGTTCGAGAAGCTCACTCGAAATTGATAAGATAGCTTTCCCTTCGGGGGCCAACTGACGCAACATTGCATACACTTCAGCCTTAGCCCCCACGTCCATACCGTGAGTCGGCTCATCGACCAGTACTACATCAGGGTGTCCCAACAGTTGTCTACGACCCCGGTATTTCGAATTCGATTTAGCGCGCGTTTCTTGGCACTGACTGGTACGAGATTGGTCACATGCAGGGCAAGGAAATGGTACGTTTGCTAGGCGGCAAACGTAAAATTGCTTACATGGGAATTCGGGGATGTATAAACATGGATGTTAATTTTCAGGGGCTTCTAGATGTAGTGAAAGAGTACCTAGTACTCTTCCAACTTAGTACTTAGCTAAATGGTTAGTTTGCGGTATGAGCCGTATCGCAACACCATTCGTCTTAACAGACGGGGATTTAACCATTTTGAAGCAGTTAGTCCGGACTGGAAAAGACTCCGCCCGCAAACTAACCCGAGCCCGAGCTTTGCAGTTTCTGCATCAGGGCAAACATCCTGATCAAATCAGCGAATCGCTCGACATCAGTGTAGCGACTATCTTTAAGCTGAAGAAACGTTACCGACAAGAAGGGCTTCAACGAGCCATTGCTGAAAAGGTCCGCCCTGGTCAACCCCGCAAAGTAACGCCACAAGTGGAAGCTCAGATTACCCAAATCGCCTGTAGCCAAGCCCCCGATGGCCGTACTTGCTGGACCGTGGCCCTGATTAATGAGCGGTTAGTCAAACTTGACATTCACCTTGATGACGAATCGGTACGGTTGGCCCTAAAAAAAGCATGCTTAAACCGTGGCTCAAAAAGCAATGGTGTATTGGACAGGTAGACGGAGAATATCTGGCCAAAATGGAGAACGTTTTGGCCCTTTATAGCCGTGAAGCCTTGCCGACCCGGGCGCGAATCTGCTTTGATGAACGTCCCTGTCAATTGCTGGACGATGTTGTAGCTCCGCTTTTGGTCAGGCCTGGTAAAGTGGCCAAAGAAGACAATGAGTACGTCCGGCAAGGGACGGGGGTGGTACTGCTGGCTTACGATCTGGACAAAGGTATCCGCTACACCCAGACCCGAAAGCAACGGACAAAAGCGGACTATGCTGAGTTTATGCACCACATCATAACTACATACTATGCTGATATTGAGATTATTGATCTGGTTCAGGACAATCTGAACACGCACAAGTATGGCTCTTTCTACGAGTATCTGCCCCTGGCTCAGGCCCGTGTTTTAAGCCGTAAACTGGTCTTTCATTATACACCTAAGCATGGCTCTTGGCTGAACGCTGCCGAGATTGAGTTCTCCGCGCTGGCCCGCCAATGCCTTAACCGACGCATCGGTAGTCTGGAGGAGTTGGGTCGTCAGGTAGACCTATGGGCCACCGAACGCAACCAACGGGTCGTCAAGGTGCATTGGAGTTTCACGATAGCCAATGCCGAGGATAAACTCAACCGATGGTATGAGCAGGTGAACCCGGCTAACAGACTGGATTACTGTAAGGATTAAATTGGAAGAGCACTAGGTATTGAAGTTGTCGGCAAATTTGATGACAAATCGAACGTAAAAGAAGCCGCCCGCAGTTGCCTTACAAAGCAAGTGGATACAGGACGGGTCAGGGCGTATGTTAGGTAATGAAGTTGACAATTATTAGGCGGTGTCATTCATCTCTACACCCTATCACAGTTTATAAAAACGTCCATTTATGATTGGCTCAACCACTCCATATGCAACGCTTTTTAAGCAACAGCTAATCTATTGCCTGCTCAGCCTAACCCGCCAGCAAACTTTGGACAAGAACCCGCAGACTGACTCCCCGCGTTAATATCCACATAAAAGCTGGAAAGGAACAATACATAAAGGTCTGTCTACTAATATAAGAGTTATCTGCATCTAATCCCTTGGTATCAGGGGGCCATGCCTAATTCGGTATAGTATAATAAAGAAATGAGGTTCTTACTTGAACCCCATTTTCCTTTAGCTGCTGTTTGACTCAATTATTTAAATAGATAGTCGTTCAGTTTATCGGTTCGGATAGAGGCTTTTAAGGTGCCTATTTCCTGCCCCTCGCTTGGTCCGGACGGTTTTATCGTGTAGGCCCCTACTGCGGCCGGTACGATGAACGTCTCAGCGTAATGAACGACGAAGGGCTCGAACGCACCTGACGGGCTTTCGATCGTAGCCTCATCACCTTCAATCAGGTTGATCACGTTGACAACGCCGTTTGTATGATGGGAAACCTCCGTTGAAAACCAGTGACGACGGGTTTCTATGAACGAATCTTCGTCGAGGCCCGTACGCTCTTCCCGCCAGCCGTCCCCGCGGCCAATCTCCTGGATTTGATTGAGCAGGTTATCCTTCGTCCACTGCGTCGTCCGGTCCCATTGGATGTTATTCTTTCCATGTTCGAGAGAGATGGGCCGGGGCTTGCCGTCTAATCCCGTTCGGCCCCAGTCCCACAGCTTGAAGGTGAAGTTGAAGGGCGTCGCGCTGATCTCAAGCACAACGCTGTTGGCCCCCGAGCAGTGAACCGTTCCGGCGGGAATCAACGCGTGGTCGTGCTTTTTGATCGGCCATTTTTCAACGTATCGTTCGGCGTCGAAATCAACCTCACTTTCCTGCGCTTTCTCCAGATCACTGATCATCTCGGCGGGGTTGATGTTTTCTTTCAAACCCAGATATACGCAGGCATCCCCTTTCGCTTCCAGAAAATAGTAGCTTTCATTCTGGGTGTAGGGCATGCCAAACTTCTCCCGCATGTACTCGTGTAAGGGATGGACCTGCAAACTCAAGTTGCCGCCCTCGATGGTATCCAGAAAATCAAACCGGATGGGAAACTCAGCGCCAAATGCGGCAAAGACTTGCTCACCCAGCAGCTCCAGCGGATGCGAGAAAACCACATCGATGGAAGGAATCTCAAACGTTTCGCCATCGAAGTTGTACAGCAAACTGTTTTCTTCGGGTACGCAATCAAACCCCCAGGCGTAGTTAACGGCCGAACGGTCTAAGTCGCATACTTCCTTTAACCATTGTCCACCCCACGGACCGGGATCGAAGAACGGGACAACCCGGAAGGGCCGCTGAACGGTGAGCGCCATGGCGTTGCGCAGAGCCGTTCCGCTGATGAGCTTGGGCGTTTCTTCCTGCGTCGTGTCCACTACGTAATCCCAGCGCTCCATGTATTGCTTTTTGTGTCGATCCAGCACCTTCCAGTCCACGTAGAATGCTCGCTTATACTGGTAAGCAAACCCCGCGTCCTGGTTTTGAGCCCCCAGATTACTCACCCGGTTTTTGCGGAACCGAAGTTGAATTTCCCACCGGGGCATATCGGCATATAGCAGTAGGTCGGGCTGATCAACGAACAGCGCAGCCCCGATGCCAATAACCAGCACCACGCCGTCTGTAACGGCCTGAATGGTTTGCTGGCAGATCGCCAATTTGTCTTCGTCGTAAAAGCTGGTCAGTTCAAAAGGGCATACGTAGCCGAATACCGGATCGTCCGTTACAAAGTCGTTGACTAGCGTGTTAATCTCGCCTTGACTGCGCAGGGCCTGCCCGGTTTCAACGACTGTTAACCGATCCGATAATGACCCTAGGCCAGCGATAACTTCATCAGTGTAGACACCCAGATAGGTGTCTACTGCCACAATAGTTTTGGCCTGACCTAGAGACTTAACTCTGTCCTGTAGGGTAGCGACAATGGCTTCCCAACCCGTAGTACACGTTTCCCCGGCTATACGTATAGCCGGGAGTTTGTCAAAAGTCGATGGTGTTAAAACGTTCATAATTCACGGTTGTATGCTAAATGAGCGGCTCCTAACAAAGCTGCCGAATCAGTTAATAAGCCAGGTACAACGGCCACGTTGCCCCACGTAGCCCAAGAATTTTGGTTCAGGCGGTGTTGAATTGGAGGAATAATGGCATCGCGGCTGGCCATCACCCCTCCGCCCAGAATGAGTACTTCCGGGTCGTAAGCCTGCACCAGATTGTAGGCGCAGGTCGCCCATACATCAATACTTTCGTTCCGCAAGGTAGTTGCCAGCGCATCGCCTTGGGCGGCACAGCGGAAAATGGCCTCGAAATCGACGGTGTCATACTGGCAAAGCAGACTTTGTGCGTAGGTTTTGTGCGTAGTTGCCCGCTGGCCCAAACTCCAGGTTGACGCTTCAGCCTCCGCGCAGCCAATCGCACCGCAGTTGCAGCGGTTCCCCTGGGTGTTCTGAACGAAGTGCCCACCCAAAATGCCCGCCTGAAAGTGTTTACCCCGTAACAGGCGGCCTTCAATTACCGCCGATGTGCCAACCCCAGTACCGAGTGTCATCAGTACTACGTTATCGTAGCCCTGTCCGCTGCCGTACTGCCATTCGCCCAGCAGGGCTGCCCGGGTATCGTTTTCCAGATAAAGAGGTATGCCCCAGGTCTCCCTGGCCCAGCCCGATAGATCGAGTTGGGGGGCATCGCTGTATTTGTCGTTGATGGATAAGACGCGTTTTTGAATCGGATCAACAATGCCCGGTACCGCTACGCCCATGCCGACCAGATCGGACACTGATAAACCGGCGGTTTCCAGCATTTTATCTAGTGTTGCCTTGATCTGCGGCAGCCGGGTTTGCAGCCCCTGCCCCGATTGCGAGTCCATCCGGTCCGTCAGCAGAACGCTGCCCGCTCTGACCAGTCCCAGCTTGATACGGGTACCTCCCAGGTCGATGGCGATGACCGCTTTATTTTCCATATGGGCTTATTTTCTCGTTTCTCGTTCGCGTTCCAACAGGCTCAGTCGCGCGTACAACTCAGCGATACAGGCTTCGTCCAGTAACCATTTCGGCTTTGCCAGTTCAGTTGGTTTGGGCGTCCAGCTGTGGGTAACCAGGCCGTATTGATCCTGGGAGTGTTGCCATGCGTAGTCGAGGCTTTCTTTGATTTTAGCTACGTATTGGTAGTCGCCATTGACGCGATAAAGAGCATCGTAGCCTCTGAAAAGTACCGTAACAAACCACGGCAAGTCAATCTGGATAGCCATGGAGGCCGGGTGGGGCTGCTTGTTGAAATGCACGAATGCACGCTTCGCCAGTTCTTCGGCCTGGGTCAAATACTGCTTATCGCCGGTAAACTCGTAAAGCAATACGGCCGCTTCGAGCATAGAGCCGGAATTGTACGTGTAAAAGACCCGGTTTAGCGCCCCCGTTGTTTTGCGATCGTTGGCATACACACCGGTCGAGTCGAGCAGGTTTGTGTGCATCCAGCCGTAAAACTTTTTGCCCCACTGCAGGTAATACGGGTCCTTGGTGCCCTGGTAAATCTTGAGCGCCGTGAGCGTAGCCATCCCGTTGGAGCAGGCCGGTTTCTGATCGCGATGCCCTTCCAGCCACGTTACGCCACCGCCCAGTTCGTCGCCCCATCCACTCAAAATAAAGGTAAACACTTCCTTCGCCCGTTTCAGATAAAGCGGATTTTTGGTGTTTAGGTACGCTTCCATGTAATCGATGCCCACCAGCCCGTTGTCGTCGTAATAGCGGTCCGATTTCTCAAATTGAACCGGGAAAGCTTGATATCCAACGGGCGAGCGGCTCGAATCGCGGTAGGTTTCGATACCGGCTACCAAGCTGTCCAGGTACAGCCGTTGTACCCTCTGTTCGGAGGGTACTTTCAGCAATACGTTGGTTGCTGAGAACAGGCCGGAAAACGGCCAGAGAAAGCTTACCGCTTTTTCCTTCACACCACCTCCCTGCATGTACGTCAGCGTGTCATTGCGACCGGATGGGTAATTTTCCGAGAACAGCTTGTAGGCCGGAACGCGGTACCGCTGCCAGACATTGTTGTAGGTTTCTCTGGCCCTATTCAGGTAGACAGCCGACGCTTTGGGCGACTGCCCTACCGTCGTCTGCAAGGCGAACACCCAGCTGACCAGAGCCACCCAGACCAGCTGCTTTATGATTGAAGAAATCAACGTCATTACCTGTTTCTGTTTAGGTTTTGTATGGTCATAGTAACCCACACTGTCCAGCTACTGAGCCGAAGGCGGGGGCGTTTGACTGCCCCAGTTTGTGTTGGGTTGGCTGCCCATCACGAAGGTCAGCTTCCCGCCCTTCATCAGCTCATCCCGGTACAACCAGCAATTCGACAAGGCTTTTCCGTTGAAGGTGGCCGACTGCACGTATACGTTTTGGGCGGAATTATTCTTGGCTTCGATCCGTAGCTGCTTCCCGTCCCCCAGCCGAACGGTGGCCTGATCAAAGGCTGGACTGCCTAGCTCGACAATGGGCCTCAGATCGGTAAAGCCTTTGACGTCGAACAGGCCCAATGCGGCCATGACGTACCACGAGCCTAATTGGCCCTGATCCTCGTCCTGCCCGTAGCCGTAGCCGTGGATGGGCTCGGTACCGTAGAACTCATCGCAGATGGCGCGGGTCCATTTCTGGGTGAGCCACGGCTTTCCGGAGAAGTTGAATAGCCAGCTGATGTGCAGGTTAGGCTGGTTACCATGGTTGTAAATCGACTTGATAC
The DNA here is from genome assembly GCF_054778895.1 of Spirosoma fluminis. NCBI lineage: Bacteria > Pseudomonadati > Bacteroidota > Cytophagia > Cytophagales > Cytophagaceae > Spirosoma > Spirosoma fluminis. The sequence continues at coordinate 18,758 of NZ_BAAGZD010000012.1, read as the reverse complement.
CGGCGAACGCATCGATCTCTTTGCCGCCCCCAAAACCGTTTTTCTGCGCGGCCGTGAAGATACCGTCGAGCCGGTTGTTGAACTCTTCTTTGCCAATGGTATCGATCAGGGCCTGCGGATTCTGCGGGACAAAAAAGGTGTACTGCACCGCATTGCCCTCCTGAAAACCGCGCCAGGGTTCGTAGGGGTCAAACTTGTCGATGAACGAACCATCCGCTTTCTTAGGACGGACCAGTTTTTCCTTCGGTTCGAAGAGGAGCTTCCAGCCATTAGAGAGTTTTAGCAATTGCTGATAATCGGTCGGCTTGTTCAGGGCTTTCGCCAGTTGGGCGGCAGCAAACGTACTGAAACTGTATTCCAGCGCGTGGGAAGCGGCAAAATGAGATCCGGTCGAATCGGTCTTGTCTTCGTCGAGGTAAGGCACGTATCCCCGCTTGACGAAGGCTTCTACGTCCAGTTTTCCGGAGCCAACGGGCCGATTGTGTCCACTTAGTTCATTCGCTTTGATGGCTTCGTACGCCAGATTCGTATCGTAGTCCCGAATACCTGCCTGATAGGCCCCGGCAATGGCCAGCCCAACAAAGTTTGTTCCCACGCCCGATACGAAGTTGCTGTTGGCGATACCGTCGCCAAACCAGCCCCGTTCCTTGTAGATCGCCAGCTGGGTTTGCACGAAGTCATTGTACCGCTCCGGATAGGAAAGCGCCCACAATTGGGTCAGATTCCAGTATGCACCCCATATGGCGTCGGTGTTGTAAAAGTTATAGCTGAATTTCCCGTTTTTGTCGCGGGGTAACTGACCAATCGAGCCGTCGTGCCGGGGAAAGAAACCGTTTACGTCGTTAGCTACCCCACGCCCCAGTAAGGCATGAAACAAGCCGGTGTAAAATTTGACCTTGTTGGTTTCATTGCCCTCTACGGCAATCTTACCCAGTTCGGTCTGCCAGGTATTCTGCGCCTGTTGTCTGGCTTTTTCGAAAGATAGCCCCGCTGCTTCGGCTTCCAGATTCGCCTTGGCGTTGGCAATGGATGTATACGATAAGCCTACCTTCAGCTCAATGGCTTCGTTGTTGCCGGTGGCGTATTCCAGAAATAACCCGGCTCCTTTTCCGGTGGCCGCATTGCTTTTCGCTTGCACGCCCGCATCGGTAAAAGACCCAACCGAACGGGGTTTTTTGCTTACCTCACCCCAGATGTACATGGAAACCTGCCCGTTCGGATCGTAGGTTTTTACGTATTTCGGATAGGTCGTGACAAACCCCTCAAAGTGGGTATCGTCGGTCATGCGCACCTCCGCTTTTCGCACCTCCCCACTTTCGCCCTGCACACTGCCAACATCTAAAATGACCCGCGATTGATCGTTTTCAGGAAAGGTGTACCGGTGAAAGCCGACGTGCTTGGTTGCAGTCAGTTCGGCGGTAATCCCGTAATCATCCAGCAACACTTTGTAATAACCGGGTTCGGCCACCTGGTTCTTGCGATCAAATCTGGACCGGTAACCGCTGCCGGGTTTGTCCAGCTCGCCGGGTTTTACCTTCAGCTCGCCGGTAGCTGGCATGAAGTTCACCCCGCCTACCTGCCACTCGTGGAAATGGACGAAGCCTTCGATGGAGTTATGCCGGGTGTCGTACCCAACCGCTTCCCAACCTTGGTTATTGCCGTAGTGGCCGTTCGTAGACGGAGCCAGCTTGGCCATGCCGTGGGGTACGGCCGCTGGCGTATAAAAAAACCACCGGCTGTGGGCCGTTCCAATATTGGGATAGACGTAGCGGAGGACACTTGGCCGCTTTACGGCGCAGGAGGTCAGCAGCGACGCGAAAATAAAGCCACTTAAAAGGGTAACGTAAGTCAGTTGTTTCATACAGGATTGGGTTGAATGGGGGCAGGTTTAGGGGTTACCGATATTGGGATAATAGCGCCTGAATACGCTGCATCCAGGCCACATCGACCCCTTCGATGTTAGCGTATCGACCGGCCCCATTCAGAGTAGCAAATTGATAGTACCCATGCGTGCCGGGATCTTTCAAGACCGTGTTGATCGCGTCAATGTTTCCCTGCGCGTACCCCAGCCACGACGTATTTTCGTCTGATTCATACAGCTTAATCATCGCCTGTGAGCCCCAGCCGCACCAGGCTGGGTTTATCCGGAGATCGCTGGTATTGAAGATATAGACGTTGTGGGTCTTGTCCCAGAGTGTCCGGTTCATGGCGTTGCCCAAGGACTGCGCTTTAACCAGGTAAGACGCGTCTTTCATAACTTCTCCGTACAGCAGAAACGCTTCAACCATAATGGCGTTGTCGTAGGTAAATTTTTCGGTAAATCGTTTGCCCGCCCGGTCAATCTGCCAGACGAAGAGACCGGTGCTGCTTTCGTACAACTTGGTTGATAACCACTTGTCAACGGCGGATGCCCACTCCCGAAAAACCGACTCCCCCGTAATGGCGTACAAGCGCGTGAACAGCTGCATGGCTAAGCCGTTCGACTGGGTCGGTTTCACCGTTTTGGCGGTATTCCACCAAAAGCCGCCGTCAAAGGTGTTGTCCCAGGTTCCGCTCTTGATAAGCCAATTGGCGCAGGCTTTGGCTTTGTCGAGATAAGCCGCTTTCTGGGCTCCGGTACTGACTTCGTAAGCCTCCAGATAAACAACTCCTGACAAGGCGTTATCATCGATGTATTTCAGCGTGTCGGCCCCTTTTTCGCTGCCGTCAATACGCACGAAGCCAAAGTAACCACCGTTGGGTTTGGCGTCATCCCAGAAGTGACTCATCCAGTTGAAGCTGTCGTTCATGTATGTTGTGTGACTCGTTTCACCCAATTTGACCATGGCGGCATCCGCGTAAATCTGGCTGACATTATACCATTCAAACGCCGACGTTGGGTCGGTGGTCGCGTTAACCCGGTAGCTCTTGTAAGGCGTCAGTAAATTGGCCAGCACATATTCATGCGTTTTCTTGGCCGCCGTCAGGTAACGCGACACGGTCGGGACGGGCGTAGTCGGCTTCGTCGTGTCGGGTCTGACAACCGGCGACGGTTGCTGCTTATCCTCACAAGCTGTAATGAGCGTGAGGGCCACAACGGCTAAAAGTACACTGAAAAGAAAGCGCTTCATAACTGGAAGAGTAACCCTATGCTACAAGTGACGGTACCTATAGCATAGGTTATGTTCAAATAGATCATCGGCAGGCCCATGAAGCCTGGTTAAGCCTATCGCAGCACCGTCACCTGGTGCGTATACGGTGCATTCGCCCGAAGCAACAGGTCGACTTTAACCTTCTTCCCATCGGCGGCCGGGTCGAACTTGTAGGTGTTATCCCACTGTGAATTAGAAACTGGTTGAACGTAGTAATACGAGGCCGGTGCTCCGGCGGGGCTATTGTTATTGACGTTCGAACTGCCCATGTATTCGAGGCCACTGGCCGTTCGGATTACGAATTTGTACCGCTCATCCCGGCCCCAGGAGAACGGGTAAAACTCAACGGGGATACTGGCGGCCGTCCAAGCGCCATTGCCCGCGTAGGTCAAGGTACCGATCTCTTTGTTGTAAGCCGACATAAACAAACCCACCGACTGTATTTCCGTAGCCTGCGCCGTGGCAATGTTGAAATCGTACCGTAGGCGATACGTTTTAGCCGGACCGGTCAGGGTTGTGGGCGTATTGCCTTCCCGGATGGTGTCGCTAGCAACGTAGAATCGCTTTCCGTTACCGGTCAGCTTATCCGTCAGATAGTAGGTACCTTCCTTTAAGGACGTGTATCCTTCAAAGACGCCGTCCTCTGTTTTTCTGAGCCGGATGCCTTTGACTAGATCGTCACCGCCTTCGGTTGCGGTACCCGTCAGGTACAAACTGTCGGGTAGTTCGGCAAACCCAGCGGGCCGGGTCATGGTCAGGACGCGGTTGACCGTGCTCACCTGACGATTAAAGGCAATCGAAGCCAGTACGGTCCATTTGACGCTCCCCGTGGAAGAAGCCGCTATCCCACCCAGGGCCGCGATTTTCTTCAGGTCGTTATGGCTCAGCGTTAGCTGCGGCTGTACGCCCAGTCCGTCAGAGACCGTCTTGTAAAACGGTTTACTGAAATCGCCATCGGGCTTGTCGAAGGCCACTTCGTACAACACCCCTTCCGCGGCTTGCGTCGGCTCCCACTTGAACTGCACACTGGCTGGTGTACTCGGCTCCAGCCTGACACTCGTGTTGTTTTCGGGCGCCGTCAGCGTACTGACCGGCGTTACCGCAGGGTTCAGTTCCCGAACCGTCTGGGTACAGGAGGTAATTGACAGCATGGCTACTAAAGCCACACCACCATAAGTCAATAGATTTTTCATCGGGCGTGCTGATTAGAACGGTTAGTAACCCGGGTTTTGGGTCAATGCCTTGTTTAGATTCAACTCGGAAGCGGGTATCGGCCACAGGTAGTTTTTGGCCGGATCGAACTGCCGTCGTTGCGCCCGGATGTAGCCGTTGTCAACCGTTGGATCGCCGAATCGGGCACCGTGCGCGTAGCCATTGAGAACAACCTCAGCGATCTTCCACCGCCGGATGTCGTCAATACGCAGTCCCTCCATAGCGAACTCCGCCCGGCGCTCCCGACGGATAATCTGCGTCAGATCGCCACTAGTCGGAAAGCTTAACGCGGCTACGTCCGTGAAGCCCGCCCGTTGCCGAAGGGGCCGGATGGTTTTGTCCCACACGTCCGCATTCATCTGCCCTAAACTCTGCTTCGCTTCGGCATACATCAGCAGGACATCGGCGTACCGAATCAGGTGCAGGTTCAACCCCGACGCAAAATTGGCCAGGCCGTTGGGATCGTAATATTTACGCCAGTAGTAGCCCGTGGGTGATCCCTGCCCGTTGAGAGCGTACTCGTTCAGGGCGGGCCGGATAGGGTCCGAACCCGGTTTGATGTAGATGGTCTGGGTCGTGCCATCCGCGTTCCGCCAAACGTACTGATCGTAGACAACAGTAGCGGTCAGCCTGGGATCACGATTGGCGTACGGGTTAGCTTCCGTATAGCCTGAACCAGCCTCGGTAATCGCTTTGCCGTTGAGCATCACGTAGGCATTGACCAGCTCCTGGGTTGGAGCCAGGCTGTTCGTTCTGGCCCCAACCGACCGGGGTGCAAAATCGAAATACTCCGACCAGGTGCGTAAGCTGGGGACGTATTGCAGCGCCAAAATGGATTCGTTACTGTTTTTGTTGACCGTAGGACTGCTGAACAAATCGCTGTAGCTGGCCGCTAATCCGTACTGTCCGTTGGTAGTCTGATCGTTGATCAACTTTTCGCAGAGCGCCACCACGTCCGCCATGCGATTGCCTTCGTAGAGTAAAACTCTGGCCTGCAAAGCAATGGCCGCGCCTTTCGTGATCCGACCATTGTCGGCGGGGGCATACGCGTCTCTGGAAGGCAGCACGGCCGTAGCCGCCGTCAGTTCGTCCGTAACAAATTTCAGGACCGTAGCACGCGGTGAGCGGGCAATAGTCTTGGCTTCATCCGGCGATATGTCGCGATCGAGAATAGGCACATCACCGTACCATTTCATGAGGTTGAAATGGTGCCAGGCCCGCACGAAACGTACCTCGCCTTTCATTCTGGCCAAGACATCTGCCGGAAGCGTCGTGTTCTGATCGACATTCGTCAGGAAGATGTTGCAGGACTTGATGCCCTGGTAATAAAACGACCAGTCGTTCTGGAATTTGGGCAGCGTCGAGGTGAAGCTACCGCTCGCGATGGCTTCCGGATTGCCCGCGGCCGATCCCTGGGCGGTGTAGGCATTGTCCGAAAGCGCTTCGTTGTAAAAGTATAACGTGCTGGTATACATGCCGCTGTAGATGTTGTTCAGGGCATTGTTTACGTTCTCGCCCGCCGTCCAGAAGTTGAGTTCCGTAAAGCGATCGACCGGGGCTATATCCAAAGGTCCGCACCCGGCGACGGCGAGAAACACCACGCATAGGCTACTTATCTTCTTGATGAAATTCATGAGTATCGATTGTTAGAGGGTTAGGTCAAGACCAAACCCGTAAAAAACAGGTAAAGGGTAGCTGCGGGCGCTGTTTGACGCTGCATTCAAGTTCAGATTGTTATTGAACTCAGACGTTTCCGGATCAATGAATTTGAGCTGGGAGAGCGTTAGCAGATTCTGACCAATCAACGACACCCGCAAGCGTTGCACACCGAGTTTCTTGGTTACTTCAGCCGGGATCGTGTAGCCAATCTGCACGTTTCTCAGCCGGGCGTAGGCACCGTTGTATCGGTACACGTCCGAGCCGTAGCGCCAGTTGTTCGTGTTTGACGGTGAGCCAATAGCCGCTAGTCGGGGATAGCGAGCATCGGGGTTCGTGGGCGTCCAGAAATCCGTCTGGTGCTCATACATGGTTGCCCCGTAGTTGTAGTGGAAAGGTTCAACTTCCTCACCCCGAAGCATCACATCGCGCTTGCCCACGCCCTGTATGAACAGGCTCAGATCGAACCCTTTTACCGCTAATCGGTAGTTGAAGCCAAACGTGTAGCGGGGAAACGGATTACCCAGGACGATCTTATCACTGTCGTCGATTTTACCGTCCCCGTTGAAGTCCGTAAACTTCAGGTCACCGGGGCCCACGTCAACGCCATCTGGTTTGGGTGAGTTATCAACGTCAACCTGATTCTGGAAGTAACCATTTGTTTTGTACCCCCAGTACTGCGTAATGGGCTGGCCTACTTTCCGGATAAAACCAAACGCATCCACGTTAGCGATCTGCTGGTCCGCGCCATATGTCAGGGCCAGCAGGGTATTTTTGTTGTCGGCCAGATTGACGCTGAAGCTCTGCTTAACGGCTTTCGTGTTCAGGTTGTAGGTCGCACTAACTTCCCAGCCTTTGTTGCGAACCTTCGCTACGTTGTAATCTGGAAATCCCGCGCCGAACAGCAGTGGAATGTCCTGCCGACTGTATAAGATGTCGCTGGTTACCTTGTTAAAGTAATCGACTGAAAGAGACAGCTTATTTTGAAGGAAACTGGCATCTGCCCCTACGTTCAGAATTGCCGATTTCTCCCAGGTCAGATCGGGATTACCCAGGTTGAAACCGGCCCCACCCACAACGGTATTATTAAAACCGTAGGCGTTAGCGTAGTTGAAAAAGTTCGTCTGGTATTGGTAGGCGTTTACGTTTTGGTTACCCACCAGACCGTACGAGGCCCGCACCTTCAGATTGTTCACGACGTTCTTTGCCGATTCCAGGAACGATTCTTCGCTAAGCAGCCAGGAGCCCGCCAGCGACGGAAAAAAGCCCCACCGCCTGCCCGAAGCAAACTTGGACGAGCCATCCTGCCGGAAGTTCCCTTCCAGGTAATAACGGTCTTTGAACGAATAGTTTACCCGGCCAAAGACGGAGCTGATGCGCGTCTCGTTGGTTCTGGCGTTGCTGTTGTAGGAGGCAACCGGGTCAAGAATCGTTCCGGTAGTGGGTGTACCCAGCGCTGGATCAGTCAGGGTTTTCTGCAGCTGAAACTCATTGGAACGGTAGTATTCGTCGGAAGCCCCCAGCAACACCTTGATGCTGTGGTCGCCCAGACGCTTGGTGTAGTCCGCGAACAACTGCGTATTAAGCAATGAATTCTTGAAGCTGTTGTCGTAAACCGTACGGTCGTTTCCGTACACCCCGGCTGGATAGTTGTTGACCTGTAACCGACGGAAGAAGGCATTGTTGGCGTTCAGCGTCCCTCCGAATATGCCCGTCAGTTTAAGGTCTTTCGTGATGCTGAGTTCCGCGTTCAGGTTGCCAAAAAACTGGTCGTTGTCGGACTTATACGAGCCGCCTTGTTCCAGTACGCTTTTTACGTTGTACTGGGAAGCCACCGGATTGGTCAGGTAGTTACCGTCTGCATCCTGAAAGCTGTAGTTCAGGGGTACCCGATCGGCATCGGCAAAAATGACCCAGTCGGTGTTACTGTGCGACTTGTTACTCGATTTAACGTAGTTCAGAATCGTGTTGACCCTCAGCTTGCCAATAACGGAGAGCTGATTCAGGCGGATGTTGTATTTCTTGTAGCCGTACGACGGTCCAACAAAATTGCTGCGCTGATCCTGGAGCCCGGCCGAAATCAGATAGCTGCTGTTGGCGCCCCCGCCCGTGATCGAAACATTGTGCAGTTGCTGGGGCGCATTCTGCAAAATAGATTGACGCTCCCAATCGCCATTCCCCTGTGCTCTCAGCGCCTGAATGTCGTCCGGTGTGTAGATTGGTGGCAATCCCGAGTTGATCAGCGACAGGTTTTTGTAATATGCATTGTCCCAGGCGTTGACCTTGCGTAACCCAACGTAAGGCACTTGCATACCGTAGCTGCCGTTATACGTAATGGAGGCTTTCTGATTCAACTTGCCGCTTTTCGTCGTGACCAAAAGCACGCCATTGGCGGAGCGAGAGCCATAAATTGCAGCCGAACCGGCGTCTTTCAGCACAGATACACTGGCAATGTCATTGGGGTTGAGCAAGTTGATATCCCCGCCGATGATGCCATCGATAACAATGAGCGGAGTATTGTCACCCAACGTGCCCAGACCACGAATGTTAATATTTACCCCGCTGCCCGGACTGAAGTTCGTCTGCTGAATAATCAGGTTCGGCGACTCACCCTGCAACGCCTGTAATACGTTCGTTACGGGTTTGCTTTCAATACTCTGGGATTTGATCTGATCGACCGCGCCGGTAACCGACAGTTTGCTCTGCTGACCATAGCCAACGACCACAACCTCGTCGAGCGACTGACCGGCGTCTACCTTTAGCGTAACGTTGATTGTTCGCTCCTGCCCAATGACGACGGTTTGCTTCGTAAAGCCAATGAACGAGAAGGCGAGGCTACGCCCTACGTAATTATCAGGTACGGACAATCTATATCGACCGTTTTCATCGGTTGTCGTGCCAACCGTTGTACCCACCACGCTTACGGTTGTACCCGGCAGGGGCTTCTGCTGCTCATCGAGCACCTGACCGGTAAGCTCTATGTTGAGCGGGTTAATCAATGCGCGGACCGCTAACGGAGCCGCTGAACCGTAGCTGTAATTCAGCACGAGAAGCAACACGAGAAGCAATCGTGGTCCGACCGACCCAATCGATTGGCCTACTCGATGACGTATTGGAATGTTCATAGAAGTTATGTTGGTTTAGAGAATTCAGTAAATTGTTGGAGAGTATTCATGTAAAAAGGATGTGATTTTTCATTACGAATGAGCTTTTTTTCCTGAGTAGGTGTCTTTCCAATAGGCTTCAATAGCTTCCAGGGAGCGTCCTTTTGTTTCGGGAATCAGTTTCCAGGTTAGCCACAGCGCCGGGGAGCAGCATAACGCAAACAGCCAGAATGTCCAGGCAGAGCCTACTCCTTCGAGCAAGGCTGGCGTCAACTGCCCGACCAGGAAGTTGCCAATCCAGAGCGACAGCGTAGCCAACGCCATCGCTTTTCCCCGAATAGCGTTGGGGAATATTTCGCCAACGACGACCCAGCACACAGGACCGAACGAAAACGCGAAGCAGGCGATAAAGACCAGAATAAAGAGTAGTATCCAGGGGCCGGACGTAACTCCTAACTGAAAGAGCGCCCCGATGATCAGCAGCGAAAGTACCGCCCCACCAACGCCTACGAACAACAGTGGTTTGCGGCCCCATTTGTCAACGGTAAAGATGGCGACGAACGTAAAGGCGACATTGACCAGCCCAATGGTAACCTGTCCCCCCAAGGCACTATTAAGCGTAAACCCAGCCTGCTCCAGAATTCTGGGACCGTAGTAGATCACGGCGTTGATGCCGCACACCTGCGACAGAAACGGCAGGAGTAAACCAATCCACAAAGGTCGCCGGTACAGGGGCGTAAACAGTTCGCTCAGATTGCCTTCTCCATCTTCGCCCGGAGCTTTGAAGGCCTCAATCTCTTTTTGAGCAGAGGCAGGTCCATCTATTCGGGTGAGTATGGCCCGTGCTTTCTGCTCTTGACCGCGCAGCAACAACCATCTGGGCGATTCGGGTACAACCAACAGGGCGAGTAGGAATATACCGGCTGGTACGGCGCCTAACCCCAGCATGCCCCGCCACACATGGTCCGAAAATATGGATCTGACGCTTTCGCTTTCGAAAGAATCGCCCGCGTGGTTTGCTAAGTAGGCATTGGAGAAGTAAGCTAGTACAATGCCAATGGTCAGGGCTAATTGATACAGTGACACCATGGTACCCCGAAAGCGGGAAGGGGCAAACTCAGAGATGTAAAGCGGAGAAACCATCGAGGCCACGCCAATTCCTAGGCCACCCACCAACCGGAAGGCGATCAGCGTAGTGAACGTGACGGAGAACATACACCCAATGGCTGAAGCCAGAAACAACACCGCCGAGATGATCTGGACTAATTTGCGGCCGTACGTATCGCTCAATTTACCCGAGACGCTGACGCCAATGATACACCCCAGTAAGGCACAGCTCACAAACCAGCCTTCCTGCACCGCGTTCAGATCAAAGTCCCCTTTGACCAGGCCTACCGTACCTGAGATAACGGCGGTATCAAAACCGAACAGAAAACCGCCAAACGCTGCTACCAGGCAGACTAAGTACAGGTAGGTGTTGTTGACCTTGTTTACAGGTTGATTTGTCAGGGTAACCATACTTATCTAGTTCGAAAAGGGTTTGTGATGTCCACTCATTTTCAGAAGCGTTTGAAGAGTCATGTACAGAACATATCTTTGGTTTGTCTATATGTATAGACATATTTGTAAATACAAAGAATCAGGTTGGTAATCAAGTGACTACCTAGCTAGACTTGGGTAATAGATTACTAATAAGTAGAAAATTACTTACGAGCTATATCAATGGCATAGGTGAAACGATCCGCTCGATAATAGCCCATATTGTATTCAACTGGCCGGTCACCTGGGTCACACACAATCCGTTTGCGCAACAAAATCGGGTCACCGGGCTCTGTGTGTAAAATGGTCGCGAGGTATTCGTCGGCCAACGTAGCGCTAATCTCTTCTTTGGAAAGAACAACCACAGTATGATGATCCTTTTCCAGCATTTCGTAAAGAGGCTTGGTAAAATCCTCATCGCCCGTAAGGCCAACGCGGGGGTGGAAATACGAGATAAAGTAGACAATGGGTCCTGCTTCCAGCCCTCTCAGGCGCTCCAGCTTCAACACTTTAGAGTCAGTGCTGATCCCAAACACCTCCGCGGTATCCTGATCAGCCAGCGTCCAGCTCGCTCTAATTTTGTAGTTCTGAAAATCAACGCCCTTATCGTGCATTTCGAGCGTGAAGCTCGACCAGTTGTTAAGTTTGGTCGTAATACGATTTTTGGCAACTTTAGTCCCTACGCCCTTCTTGCGAATCAGGAGTTGCTCATGAACAAGCTTATTGATAGCTTGTCTGACCGTATTCCGGGCAATACCTAATCGCTTAGCGAGATCTATTTCGTTGGGGAAAAGCTTACCTTGCTGATACTCCTCACTGTCAATCAACTCCCTCATAATGGTTTCCACTTGCATGTGGAGAGGTATGGGGCTACTGTGATCGATTGTGAACAACTGCATCTCCTTGTCTAAATGTCTATACATATTTATGCACAAAGATTGGTAGATTCTTATAAATCCACAAGCTATACTTATAATATTTTATGAAAAAATTATAAGTATAGCTTGTGGAGATTATGTTCCCGGGTTATGCTAAACTTAAAGACGGCTAATCTGGAACAGGATTCGTTGGATACTACCTGAACTGTTGTCTCCTAAAAAGCATAAAAGGTTACACATGTTCAATTAAACGTCGCTACATTTTGTGATGGTTGCGAATCATTCGTTCTGTAGAGTGCAGTGGGCAGTAACTGCTTGAGCAAAACAGATACCTTTTCGATTGGTTTGCCTGCTCGATACATGCGCGCTACTGTGGGGGACTGAATGATCTGGTTAATGAGTGGGCCAAATACGCTGGCCTTTATTCTCTCATCAACGCTTTGATCAATTAGCTCGTACGTTCGTTCGAATGTGGCCTTATATACGCTGTCAGGCGACAAGACAGTGCGCAGCCGGTTTTGTTAATGTCGGTGCGGACCCCGCCGGGTTGGATAGAGCAGACCCGAATACCAAACGAGGCTAACTCCAGCCGCAGCGTTTCGGTTAGCCGATCAACTGCGGCTTTAGTAGCACTGTAGGCACCCGATAGGGAAGGCCGGCTTCGGCCGCAATGGAGCTAGTATTAATCAGTATCCCTGATTGCTGCTGACGCATCGACGGCAACACTGCCTGTATTACCCGTAATACACCTAGCACGTTCGTATCAAACACCCGCTCTACATCGGCCAGATTCAACTCCTCTCTCTATTGGCCCAGAGCAATACCCAGCCCGGCATGGTTAATTAACACGTCAATCCGACCCGACTCGGCCAGAATTTGCGTAACTGCCTGCTGAACGCTCGACGTACTTATTGCATCCATTTCTAGCATCCGGAACGATTTTCCAGTCAGTGATGAACGGAAAGTTCCATAGACGGTTTAGCCCCGGCCACTCAGGTAAGTAGCTATTGACTCACCTAAACCGGTGGAGGCACCGGTGATTAGCACAACTCTTGCCATAAGTATATTTTTTTGATTCCAACCCGAGCCCGATACCAACGCCCGGTAGATACTTCAAGCGGCCGTATCAGACACCAGCTGGTTGATCGTGTCGAGCAGTTCCGGCTGCTCGGCCGTCTGGTATGCCAGTTCCATATCCAGTAATTGAACGGCCCGCTGCAGCACTAGTTGCTGAACTAGACTGGGTTTAAAATCCGGGGTAGTCAGTTGCTGCGACAGAGTCGCCAAAGCCGGTAACGAAAACAGATAACTCAACTCCGCACCATTCATACTCCTCACCATTCCTTGTCTATCGGTCTTCAAGAAATAGTCAAAGTTAAGCACAACTAAATTTACTAAACGGAGCCCATGCCAAACCATTCGTATGGAAGGACAAACGCCTTTACTGGCGGGACGAACCAGTTTTGCACCGTTTACTCAACAAGTCGCGATCGAAAATAGTCCTTAAATCCGCCCTACGAATGAAGTATATTCAATACCATTTTCGTTGAGTAGTTATGCAATTTTTCAGTACTCCAATCTCCAAGCCGATCGTACTGCATGAACAAAACGGCCTGGCTTTATCGGTGACTAGTCAGGCTGATCCGCAAAGCGTTTCCTTACTGACCCAGACGCTTTATGGTACGGATGGCATTCGGTATCGCCAGACGGGACAGGCTAATCGGATTAAGCAGTTATCAGATCCGCTCTTCTTTCAACTCTACGACAATCATCAGACGCTAATTGGACTGTATTGTCTGGATAAGCGACCGGTTGGCTTTCGGGGCGAACTAGTGCCGGCTTATTATGGGCGTTACCTCGCCGTACGCGCTGATCAACAAGGCAAAGGGTTTGGTCAGTTGCTTAAAGCTACGGCTGTTGAATACGTGCAGGCTCGCCAGTCGGATCCGTACCTGTTCTACTCGTACATAGAAGCCAAAAATACGCGATCAATGGCTGCATCTTATCGGGCTGGTTTTACCTCGGTCGCTCAGTTGAGTACGTATCTATTCCGGCGGTTTACCCCCAGCCCCGACCGACGTGTTCGGCCACTACTACCCGCGGAGTCGGCACTGGCTCATCAGTTGGTAGCCGATCAATACGCACAGTATGGCTTTCAGCATTTTGCGCGCATCAATGCGCAGCGTCCGTTCTTCGTGCTGGAAGAACAGGGGCGGGTGGTAGCGGGGGTGCAGGCCAGTCCAATTCAGTGGGAGCTGGTGCACCTGCCCGGGCGGCTGGGTTCGCTGTTGCGATACGTAGCACCGCATGTGCCAGGCCTGCGTCGGTTTTTCAATCCCGCCAGTCAGTTGTTTCTAACGCTGGAAGGGGTTTGCGTAGCTCCCGGCCGGGCTGACCTGCTGACTTCATTGCTGGAAAGTGTAATGGCTCACTACAAGATGCATACGGCCATGTGGCAGATTGATGAACGTGATCCGCTACGATCGCTGCTGGCTACGTCCGGGATGGATCCCCTGAGCGGTTTTCAAGCCGGGGTAACCACGCACGTAATGGCCAAAGCAATCGATTTGCCCGCGTCGATCACCCTGGACCGTGACCCGGTCTACGTCTCCAGCTTCGACTACTCTTAACCCGACGGTGTCGTACTGTTATCCACTCATTTAGTACCAGCCTACCGGCTGTATGTATTGTTCATGAATCAAGGTAGTACCCCATTGGGTGAGTTGCTGGCCCGGTCCCGCCAGCAACTCACCCGTCCCTTCTCACAGGTGCAGCGTCGACTGCTACAGTTGATCAACCTGGCTTATCTGGCCCTGATGCCTATTTTTCTGATTAGTGAGAAGATGGCTACGGGTGTTTACGTACCGGATAACCGGCTCTGGCTGGTGTACGGTTTTGTATGGTTTACCAATCTGGCATCGGCTCTCTACCTGTTTAGTCGCCGGACCAGCGCCAACTCGTTCGATCAGCATTCGCGGCTGGAGATCACGCTACGGTGGGCCAGTGTGCTGTCGGTGATGCTGATGAGTTTTGTTAATCTGATCGGCATAGGTAATCCGTCGATGGACTCCTTGCTGACCGATTTTGCGCTGGCTCACTCGCTGGTCCTGCTGGCGGGTATGGTACTGGGACGACTCGCCATGGGCATCTGGACGGCCGTCGTACTGGGTGTGCTGGTCTATACGACGTTCGTCCAGCTGGGCTACCACTATCAGTTTCACTATCTGACCCCTGGTGAGGTTCGGCAGTATGAGCAGTCACTCGATCGGCAGCAGCCCTGGGCGCTCCGCCGGCAGGCCGAACTGAAACGTACTGGTCTCAACCCGCCGGCAGCGTCGCGCTACTTCAATACATGGCTCATTTTCATATTGGTAGCGGCCGGTACGGCGTATTTCTTTGCTGGTGTTGCCCGTGACTTGTCGACGGTTATTCCGCAGGTGGCCGATGACATGAATCAGGCCATCGAAGCAACGAAAGAAGTCGAAAAGCAGCGCCTGATTCAGGAGCAGGAAATTCTGAGTACTGAACTAAGGGTATTACGGGCCCAGGTCAATCCGCATTTCCTGTACAATACCCTGAATCACTTCTATATCCGTTCGTTAGAGGTCGACCCTGAACTGGCCGACTCGATTGTTAAACTCTCGGATATTATGCGCTACAGCATGCGTGATGACTTTCAGTCGGCAGCGCTGACAGACGAGATCAACTATATGGAGCAGTATATTAGTCTGCATCAACTGCGGTATCCTCTCCACGTTGATTTTCAGGTTACAGGTGATCCAGATCAGCAGCGCATTCTACCCCTACTGTTAATAGGTTTGGTAGAAAACGCGTTTAAACATGGTACGATGAGCGATCCAAACCATCCACTCATCATTCGCCTGCATATTCACGATGATCGAATCGAATTTTTCAGCTCGAACCTGAAAAATAAAAAGCAGCGAGTCAATTCAAACCAGATTGGACTGACCAATATGCAGCAACGACTTGAACGAGCCTATCAGCATCAGCAATTCAGGATTGACCAGTCGGACGATGTGTTTTCCTGCCACCTAATTATTTATACCCAGTCGTGATTACTTGTCTGATCCTCGACGATGAAGAACTATCTGTTGGTCTTCTTCGCCAGTACATTGCCAAAATTCCTCAGCTCGATCTGAAAGCCTCCTTCACCGATCCAACCGAAGCATTACTTTACTTGGAAAAGCACTCCGTCGATCTGATTTTCCTGGATATTGAAATGCCCAACTTTGCCGTCGATGGTCTTGATTTTATTCGGATCGTGGGGGATAACCAGCACTACGTATTCACGACCGGCTACCCGCAATACGCGCTGTCAAGCTACGACTACAATACGGTCGACTTCTTACACAAGCCATACACCTTCGAGCGGTTTGCCAAATCGATACAGAAAGCAAAACAGGTATTGGCCGCTAACAGAACTGATTCCCCGGAAACAGACACGTTTACCTATATTCGGGTTGACGGCAAGTTGCAACGAATTGACTTTGCGGAGTTGTGCTGGATCTCAAGTGAGCGGAATGGTATCTGGCTCTTCACGGAGACCGGACAGTTCAACACCCCCTTACAGATCAGCGATATGGAGACTCGTTTGCCCGAACAGCAGTTCGTACGTATTCACAAATCCTACATCATTTCCCTAAACAAGGCGGACATGATCAACAAAGATTATGCATATGTTCAACGGCAGGGAACACTGCATGAGATTCCTATCGGGGATACCTACCGGAAAGAGTTTATTTCGTTGCTGGAACGTAAGATTAAAAAGAAAGGATAAAGCAAACTCGCAGTCAGTCATGGTCTCTGACACTTATATGAGCTCATTTTACTACCTGTCTGTATATGACATGCTCAACCACGCTGAGCCGATGGGCACCTTGCAAGCTTTTCCGGAAAGCTTCTGCTTCGATCTTGGTGGTGAATCGTCTGGCCCCATTAGGATTAAATGTCATCTCGTAGGGCTGAACAATGCCCCGATAGTATATCGCCATTGGTTCGACGGCCTGCGTACCGGGCACTTCCGCGCCGATGACAAAAACAGTTTTTAGAGACTTCAACTTACTATTCATCTTTGAGAGGCTTACTACATTCACCCGCGCCGGCGGACCGGTGAAAGGCATAATCCTCGGCACTTAAGTTTTGCCGCATGAACTCATCCATACCCATATCGTGTCGCTCGAGGAGGTAGCGCAAAAAGGGGATGCTACGTTTGGCTTTATCAATTTCTTCCAGTTGCATAGTCCGGCGCAGGCCCTCATGCGGTATCCCCGCTAGATATTCCTCAAAATAGATTTCAAGCAGATCGACTTTCCGTTGCTGGGTCGATCTGCTGTTTCAGCCAAGCAACCAGATCATCTATTGAATCGATCGATTCTTCATGAGTAGAATCCGCCTGTTTATTGAAGACCGCCAGTTCATTCGCCCGCTGATAGTATTGATAGCTTGCGTTACCGATCCGAAACATCCGGGCCATGTAATCGCGTTGACTTTCGGGCAATTCAGCCAGCATAGCCGCCTGCTGTTGATTGTATTTTTCAATGGGGTGGCGCATGGATACTACAGAGGTGGCATTGTCAATTTTGATGAATCAGTATAGACCGTACTTTCTTTTTCCGTCATAGGCTTACCTTCTATAAAACGGGTAATTCGGTATATCTGCTCGTACTCAATCTTAATCCGCTCTCGTTGGGCTGGAAGCTGATTTTTTAAGATCACGTCGCACAACATACCATCTTCTGTGAACTGGGCATTCCATATAGCATCGTGGTTGAGGAAAAGCGGAGCCTGATACCAGCGCGTAACAGCCCGGTCAGTGGGTAGCTGTACATCGAAATAATTCGTATATACCCAGTAGTAGCACTCCGGATCGGCGATTTCGTCCATCATTTTCTGAAGCAGATCAGATAAACTGCTCTCCGTTTCCACCATGGTATATCAGTAATACGAATTCAAAGCGATTTGAATTATTGGCTTCAAAGTAACTAATTATTTTAAATCCCTAATCCTGATAATTTGTATACGGTCAATTAAACAAATCGCTCAATGAACGGTCAGAATATCATTCCAGCGCGTTGTGTAGCAGGGCGATACCCACTGTCGTTTCGTTTGCCACGTGGGATCGTTACCCTGCGCGGCCAACCGGACCCTGTCTCGCCCGTGTCGATGGTTCAAGCGGTCAACAACCCGATAGAGGTTGACCAGCCGCTCATCGGGTTCGTTGTTCATCAGTGATGTTTGTCGGTACGTATCGGGCACCAGATCGGACAGGATAATGCCAACTTTCTGGTAAGCATAGCCAAACTTATAAATCGATTTCAGAGCGGCAACGGCATACATCGTCAGGTCTGCGTTATTACTGACAGGGTGCGGCAGTTGTACCGTTCGACTTCCATAATACTGCTTGGCCAGCTCGCCATTTGGTGATCGCCGAAATCGGTTTGTGTGCAGGAACACCGTCAGGGTACCAGCAGCCGACTGCTGTCTGCGGAGTTTCTGAGCAGCTCGGGCAACATGAGTTGTCAATCCCTGAACGAGGGTGTCATAATCGGGTATCAGTCGACCGAAACTGGGTGCTGAACAGATCGCTTTTTTGGCCGGTGCGTTGACTTCGAGCAATTTGCAGGGAATACCCCGTAGTTCGTAGGCCAACCGCAATCCATTCACCGTGAAATGCTGACTGATCCAGTCGTCTGGTGCGTCCCGAAACTGAGCGGCCGTACGGATATCGTTGCGCCGGAGTAGAGTGGCGTACCGCGATCCGATTCCCCACAGGTCCGCAACCGCAAACTCATGCAAAACCTCATCGATCTGATCGTATGTACTTAATGACAAAACGCCATCGTGCGCTGCCACTCGCTTGGCGAAGAAGTTGGCGACCTTACACAGCGTTTTAGTGGGTGCTAGCCCGATACTGACTGGTATGCGCTGCCACTGCGCAATCGTTTGCCGGAGCTGCCGGGCGAATTGTTCCAGATCAGGATAGATACTTTCGTAGCCGTATAGATTCAGGAACGCTTCATCGATTGAGTACACTTCAACCTCCTCCACGTAGCGGCCAATGGTCGCCATAATCCGGGCCGACATATCGCCGTTTATGTGGAATATAAAAGAGCAAAATAATAGTCGTTTAGGTAGCGGTTTGAATAGCGGGAAAGGGAATCAAGTCTGTCAATAAAGTAGGAGCCTGATCGCTAGGGGTGGGAACGTGAGCCAGCCGT
>NZ_BAAGZD010000011.1:0-221335 GCF_054778895.1 Spirosoma fluminis | reverse complement strand
ATGGCGGTGGTCAACAAACTGCTTCGCCAGGCGTATGCAGTGGTTAAATTCAACGAAGACTATGATCCGAATTATCAGCCCGTTATACGCTCTTTAACTTGACTTTTAACACAGTTCATGTTAACTAAACGATAAAGTTAGCCTTCAATAGCAACTACCCATAGGCAAGTTTCACAAAGCTATGATAGTTTTTGTTTCAGTGTATAACTAACTACTATTAGTTAAATTACAGAAAGTATAGGATCAACTAGTAGTGTCTATGTCGAGAGTGGCCTCCAGAAATGGAGGCCTTTTTTTGTCCTTTTAGGGAGCACCTCCATGCCGGACTTTCGTGGCAGATCAATCAAACAACCACAAAAGCACTCGAATGAGCGGATTAATACTAGGAGGCCTCTGAAGTGTAGAAACCAGTTACGCCATGCAACTACATGGCATTATCCAGCCACGGCTGGCAGCAGGGCGGGATCCTTTGCCTCATTCATTTTTTGCCACGCATCCATCGGCCACCCTACCTGCCAGTGAGAACACCGTAATGGCTGGCACATCGGCTTATTATTCCTACGTAGCCGATGTGTACACTACCTCTGGTGTGTGTGATTCCCCTACAGGGAACACTTTCCAGATACGGCCTTTGCTCCTGGGGTTATGAGGATCTGGCTGGCATCATTGAGGTCGCTAACCAGCTCGATAGTGTGCAGGCCATTGTTTTAAAAATCGACTCTCCAGGAGGAGCCGTGAATGGTCAGGCCGCGGAGATCCTTGTGGAGGATTAAACGTTACCAGTCGTTGGCACCATCGGCACCTTACTCGCATATATGGATAATAGCGTTGAGCCTACCCCACGAAAGCACTTGTTTAATGGTTGGGGTATGTTTCCGAATGGTGGACAGCGCTCTCTTTTCGCCTGTTCCCATATAGATTGCTCAATTGTAGATGAGCAAGTTATGGCATTAAGCCATAGAAAAAGCCACCTTTTTGGGGTGGCTTTCGGTAATTATCAACTGGTTTGGCAGAGAGGAAGGGATTCGAACTACCTCTATATAAAGCCTTAATAATAACCGTGTTAATCGCGTGGATTAACAGGGTGCCACCTACTTTGCCACCGGCTCCGCAAAAAAATTTGATGGTGCTTCAAGCAGTTTAACTAAACCGTTGAATGTGTAATCGCGCACCATTAAATCGAATTGTAAATCACCAGTGTAAAGTGGTTGATAGATAGCACCCTCAGGCTTTCCCAGTAGATCCAACAGCTTTTCAATTTGCCTGTCTTTAACTTGAAGTTGTTCTCTTAAGATTCTAAGTTCTGACAGAATCGCTTCGATTCCATTAGTGTCTACCGAGTGCTCCCTACTTGATTTTTTACTTGCCTCTGGCAAGAAGTAATCATCCTTCAAATCAAGTGCTTTACTTAAAGCTAGTAGAGTCGGAACTTTATAAGTCCCTCGTTCTACCATCCTATAAAATCCAGATTCTGACATGTCTATGGCTTCAGCTACAGCTTTAACAGTCTTAAGAGGGCTGTCAGGCTGCCGTATCCTAGACTTGACCAATTCAAGTATCCTATCCATAATAATATAATTATCAAGTTTTACTTGCTTAATGTAGAGTTTTATTATACTATTGCACTACCAATTCTTGTAGTAGACGCTACAAATTAGTGTCCCAATTGCAACAAATGCAAGTATTGACTATGCAAACGGCTCAAAATTCTTCTCTTAGTAAGAATGCATTATGGGATAAATACCGTGATGCAGACAGCTTAGTGCGGGATGAGATTATGCTTGAACTAAAGAAGGCAGGTCTTTTTCGGCATTGGTGGGGTGTGGCCAGTAAAGCAAGCTATGACTTGCATAAAGCAAAGGCACCTTTACGGGACATATTCGTCAAGTTACTACCTGAGTCTGCCCCCTTGTTTGGACTGCCCCCTGTCAAGAAAGTGACAAAGCAGCCTGTAAAGCCAAAGGCAGATGGTACACTAAACCTGTTTGAGCAACCTTAAACCATACCATAACATTTGGAGTCATAATCCCGTCCCCTTAGTTTCCTTCAGGATTTGTTCAAACAGATCAAGGAAGCCAGTCACGACGACACCCGCTGCGAAGCTGAGGCTTTGGAGCAGTACGCACCGCACGAGCGGGAACAGCAGTGGACGATTACCGTATCAGGCCCCTGGATTGAGCTAGGGCCAATATTTGAAGCCAAGAACGTACGTGTCCTGGACATGAGCTGCAAGCGATCCGGAGCGAATACGACTGCTTACATTAAGTCGGTGCTGACGCTATGAAGACGCTCGAATACATCGGCCCATTCTGGCCCGCACTGGCCTTTCTGTTAGCGATTGTATTAGGCGTGCCTGGCGTGTGGTTAGTGATGATTACCTGGCGCGAAAACCGGCGTGCAGACAAGGCGATGAACACCTTTAAACCGCATCGCCATGCCTAGCCCAAACACAGATTTTGTAGTCAGCTATCACGTTGACGAGGTGCTGACTATTGATGCCGCACCCCTAACCCGCTGGCAGCGATGGCAGTTGATTGCCGAGATTGATCAGTACGTCGACCGGTACCAGCGGTGTTTGAATTATTGCCGCATTCGCAGTGAAACCCATCAGTTGTTGAGTGAGAAGCTCCGGGCTTTACGTCTCAAGCGCTTTCAGGTATGGAATTCCTTTTACCCGGCCTATCAGCGAGCCATAAAAATCGGATTCTATGCAGTTTGAGATCGATAATCTAACCGACCTGCTGGAGCCAGGCGAGCACAACGTAGTGTATACGCAGTTTGGCCTGGGCGCTGACTTTAACGAGCGAATGGATAAGCTAAACGATGCCGTAACGCTCCATTTTGGCCGGTTAATGAGTAAGCTGTATGGCACACACAATCCGGATCAGTGTACCACCAGTGCCCTACTAGCGACTACGCTAGGCATGGTCGATCAGTACGTAAAGCCCCAAACACCGGCAGAGCTTGTCTGTACAATTTACCTGGTCAGTATGCTGGTCTGCCACATGGAGGAGGCCGTAGCAGCCAATATTGAGATGGAACAGCAGCGCCAGCTGCAACAGGTCAAACCCTTAATCACAACATTTCATGGAGGAAATTCAGCAACAGCTTAATGAGCTGGCCAGGCTGACGCGTCTTATGCGCGAGGCTCAAACGAAATATTTCAAGACGAAGACCCCTGCTGCACTCAGCGAGGCCAAGCAGAAAGAGTCCGCCGTCGATACGTTCTTGGCAAAACT
This sequence comes from Spirosoma fluminis, assembly GCF_054778895.1. NCBI lineage: Bacteria > Pseudomonadati > Bacteroidota > Cytophagia > Cytophagales > Cytophagaceae > Spirosoma > Spirosoma fluminis. Next base: position 218,096 of record NZ_BAAGZD010000011.1, on the reverse strand, counting down.
CCCTGATCCGGCCCGGCCGGTGCAGGGGCAGTTAGTCTTAGGTTAATTTCATCACACAATAGGTAATCAGGATTGGCGTCCTGGTCTCTGGGACGCCAATTTAAACACATTGTCATAGGAAACAAATCTGGCGGGGTAGCTCAGTTGGCAAGAGCGTAGGTTTCATAACCCTGAGGTCGGCAGTTCGAACCTGCTCCCCGCTACAATTGGCCGTCGTGCGGTTGGTCTGCACGGTAAAGTTCGGATAGTTCGGTAGGTAGTAATGCCTGGCTGATTGGCTCCGGGACGCTAGCAACACGATACAGCTGGTTGCTTGGGCTATCTGGGAAACGATGGCAGGGAGGGGTGCGGATAGAGGGTAGGTACAGCTTAGGGGTGCAGACTGCCCATAGGCGACGGCCGAAGCAGTAGTTCGAGTCTACTGCCCGCAGCAAGTCAACTGGCTTTCTGGTCTGGTTGATGGTGTGGATAGATAATACGGCAGCGCCGGGGCCAGTGGCCCCGGCCGCTCCTCTGCCCACACAAGTAGTGTCCACTTATAACACACGAGCACATGTTACACGCGTTTAACCCGCCTTAATTCCCCCCGTACGATACCGCCATTGGATGCCAGATTCGAGTTGCAAATCGAGCCTGTTAGGAATCCTACGTGCATTCCGTAGCCGCTAGATCAGCTGAAAAAATCATTTTCGGCGGTCAACCAGGAGAGATACTGCCTAGCCGTTTGGCTCTTTTTTTGGGTCCCGAATTGCAGTTATTCGGTTAGGGTAGATCATACTCAAAAGTTAGTCCTGGTTAGTCTAAGGTCTCAACTGTTGTCAACCTTAGGTTAACCGTTAACAAGTTAGGAGCGCGCGAAAAAAATCGAAAAAACGACTCCCCACTTATCCACATATCAACACCCGGCATAGGCCAGATACGCGCCTGTAGTGACCTGTTTTCTCCCCTAATTTTCAAGTTTAGCATGAATCAGCCAGCCCAATACGCCCGCAAACCCAATACCGGCTCTCCAAAGTTTGAAGCCGATCCGCTTAACTCAACGTTCCGCTGGGAGCTTCATTTAACCGCAGGCCACCCCTTAAACCGGGTGCCTCTGATGGATGGCTACAGCAAGGGCATAGGCTTCGAGAATCCAAACCGGGTGGAGTTACTGCACCGGAAACTGATGAACCCCCTGCTGCCTTATCTGGGGCGCTGTGATGCCATCATCGTCTTCGAGCAGAATGCCGCCCTGCCTAAGCCCTACCATAAAGCCTTGATCGAGCTAAAGCCCCGCTCCTTCAAAACGTTTGAGTGGGTCCAGCAGGATCAGTTTATCAATGATTTTCTGGAAGCGTATTATTCCGAGTATGTGCGCAAAGGCACCATGCCCGCCCTAGAGGATCGGCGTAAGAATGTACGACAGCAGTTTTATATCCCTGAACTGGATCACAGTAAGCACAACTTTAAGAGCCTGGAGGAATTAACGCAATTCTGTCAAAGCCGGATCGAGAAGTATTCAGCCACGTGCATGAATGACTGGTTCACCAAGCACTCCGACTTTCAGCCTGAGCTTTTCAATGCCGACATCGAAGAGGCTTTAACCCACCGGGTGCATTCATCGCCTACCTACGAAGGGGCCCAGGCTGCTCAGGCGATGCTCCAGAGTATGTACAGCAAACATCAAACGAACCGGAAATAACATGAGAGAGCAACTGATAACCCTGCTTATCGCCGATAATCAATTGTGCACAATTAATCTGCGCTACGTGCAAACTATGGAGTCGGCTGGTGATGGCACCCGTATCACCTTCAGCGATGGTCGGGTCATCCGAGCCAGCCATAAGCTAACGGAGATTACGGAATTGATCAATCAAGCCCAAACTTTCATGCCCTCGGCATTGCCAACGTATCTCTTAGCGCGGCATAAGGACGAACAGGCAGAAAATGAGAGTCAAGACTGATTAGCCCCCCATGCTGACCCTAAAGTTGCACCCCAACGAGTTCAAGAGCCTGATGCAATTCCTCAGATTGATGCAGGATGTACACGGCCCGGTACCGCTGATGCAGCGCCATCTGGCCGGCATGGTCTTGATTGGATACCTGGAGCGCTGGAAGCCTCACCAGATTCTGGCCTGGGGGCAACGCCGAGTTGACAAAGCGTACCGGCTTAACCTGCCGCTGACGGTGGCCAGAGCCTTGTATCAGGAAATGCAGTGTTCTGAGCTGATAGGTTGGCAACAGATCGTGCTCAACAAGCTCGACCAGGCGCTGATCAACTATCAGGACCCGAGCCGTATCGATCACCTGCTTTTATGAAAAATCCCCCGACTGCCCTACAGACCGGGGGAAAACCGAGCAATGTAACCACACGCGGCCCAGCCGCAAAGCTAGGGAATTACCATGAGCAAAGTAACCCTCTCCGGTGCGGATATTATACGCGGGCCACCTGGCCATCTTCGTGCCAGTGCGCGGGAAATGATTACACGACAAAAATGGGACCTGCGCACTGGTTTTTTAATCGAAACCGACAACCACAAGCCCTTATGCCCTATGCCTCCTTTTGACCTGGAAACCCAGAACTACGCCCAGATGGATCTGATGCTGCTGCATAAGCTGAAAGCAGCCCTGAAAAATCGCGTAGCCAATCCCAAAACCAACTGGGAAAAATCAAGAGCGCCCGAACACTACCGGGCCATTTCTGAAGAACTATACTGCCGGAAACGGCTTCCTGCACATGCTTGATTCTGAACAACTGGAACCTGACGAGGACGAACAATTTACAGTACGGCCAATCTCAACGGTTATCGCTGTACTTGTGACTATTACCTGCATTTTGATTGTCCTCAACTACGTAAAAATCATTGACTGGAGCTGGCTCTGGCTGACCGTCCCCCTGTGGGGACCTGTGGCGCTGTTCGTCGCCATCGGATCAGGCGTAGCCCTGATCTACCTAATTGGACGCATTATCAACCTGTTTACCGCCAAAAATCATGATTCACGAGACACCAAGCCCACTGGCCGGTAAGACGGTTCAGATAAAGTCATACGTATCCGAGTATGGTGGCCAGATCCTCGAGGTTGAGGACTGGTGGGACCGGATTGCCGGTAGATCCTGGGTTGAAAGCGAGGATAGACCCGAAACGAGGATCTATCCCTTCAGAGCCGGTTTTGAGCGGTTAACCCCTGACAATGACGTGGTATTTGGCAGTATTGGTGACAACAAGCTGCTCATGCACCTGAGCGAACTGGTTACCGATGAGCCTCTGTCCCTTGTCGATCTGTCTGAAAATGCCGTTAACTGGACTTACTATCAGTGTATGACGGTAAAGCCTAACGATGAGAATACCATTCTGGTGGCAGGTGTTCAGGGAGGTGCCCAATTTGAACCCGCGCGAATTGAAACGTATCGGCCGCAGATCCTGCACTACCTGGAACAACTGCCGCAGCAGTTCCGCAAATCGGGCGGTGGTGGCTGGAGCTTTCTCAATATGAACGAGGATAAGGATGGTCGGCAATGGGCGGACTTGCACATCTCAATGGACAAACTTATCTGCCTTGGCAAAGCGATCGGAGTATTGACAACCACTCCAAATGATCTGAACGAGGCTCTTCCGGGCGGCATGCCCTACGTATTTCTTGATTTATAATTCGTATCCCGATGGAAACCCAAACCGCTAACCCCTACTGCCTGGCGCAGTACGTAATTCCCAATCCAGTCGACAGAAAAAAACAGGCGAACGAATATGATGCAGATCCTATTCTGCAACGCCTGCCCGAACATCTGTTAGAATTCATTAAGAACGTATTCGATGACAAGGCAGACTTGGCGCAGTTCGTAGATAAGTACCCCCATCCAAATAGCTTTTTCCTGGCTCTATGTAAGGAGGCTGATCAATTTTGCCCTGGACGTAGTACGTCCGATTTACTGGCTAAACAGCTAATCTGTGAGCGGATGTTTCACTCCTTTGGTAAGGCGCTAAAGACTATAGTTGCTAAGGAACTGGGTGGTAGTCTGATTTTAGAAATCCTTCTGTCAAAGCTCCGGAGATAATCCCCTAAGGTTATGCACGATTGTATCCACTGCCAGAGCGATTGTTATTGCTCTGGCGACATCGACGATATCTACATGGGCGATGAGCCCAACTGCACCGGCTGTGACGAATGCCGGGAAGCGGATCTTGACGATTCGGACGATGACGAGTTCGATGATATTGAGGTAAGCGATGCTAGTACCTGTAGACAATGCGGCTGCCATACGTTCATGGCCTGCAACCATCCGGATCATGGACCTTGCTGGTGGGTAGAACAGGCAATTATTGATGCTGAAGGCGCAATACTCAAAGGCCCCTTATGCTCCCACTGTCTGATGGAAAAACAAAAGGCGGTAGAACCGAATTCGGTCGATCGGCCGTGGAAGGAGGTAAGTCATGAATAGTGCTGAAGTATCCACAAAAAAGCCGATCGGCTTTCAGGCAAAAGCCAAATTGATCAAACTGGCTAAGCCGGTTGAGTACCGTATGCAGTCGTTTGAGGTAAAAGCGGGAACGGTTGTGCCGCGTACAGCAAAGACAGACCGGGTTGTGATTTCGTATGGGTTTCGCCAGGCAGACAGCAAGCCTGAAACCAAAGTGTTTCCGGCCAACAAGGAAGGCATGTGTGTGTCGTGGCTTCAGATCGGTGAGGCACTGGGGGGCATCCGCCAATTGCTGACGTGTTAAAACAATTTGGGTATGCCCTGAAAACCTGATGCGCTATGTCCATCGACCGAAAGAACTATCCACCCAACTGGGAAGAACGCAGCCGCCGGTTCCGGGCCGAGGTTGCCCATGATCAGTGCCAGCGTTGCGGGGTAACACACGGAACGGTGTATCCGAAAGGCCCGGACCTGAAAAGCGAATACCCGGCTACGCGTATTGTGATTGTTATGATCAACACCGCGCACCGGTACCGCGACGTGAGCCGCAGTGACGATGAGGATCTGATTGCCTTATGCCCCCGCTGCCATGCTTATTACGACCTGGACGATTCACTAGCCAAACGGTCGTATGGGGTCAATTACGCCGGTGATCATCAGCTTAAGCTATTTACCGGTGAAGAATGAGACGTAAAACCTGGTAGGAGCCAAACGGTCGGTGGGTTGAAGATCGGTTGCCGAACAAGTTCATTACCCGCAATCATTTTCGGTGTGTAGCGGCCCTTTACCGACTAAGTAGCTGACACATATTAAAGCTAAACGTTCGTTCATCGCCGTTATCAAAATACACGTATGCTTTCACCCTATTTACGCAGCCCCAGCCCCTCCAACTGACAACAAAACCCGCATTCTTGTTCTCGGAAGACAAGTCCATGTTTTGAAAGGTTGGGTGATCAGGTTTATAGACAATCTTTTTAACTCGATCCTTGATCTGGTCTATTCCGTCTAGCCTAATTTCATACATGTACTTTGTTTGATTGTTAACTACACCAGCAGAAGTTGCCGTAACAACGGGCCGTAATTCTTCAACAGATGAATACGTTTCTTGGGGTACTTCTCGCAGAAGCTGATCATCATAGAAAAATCCGAAATTACCACCACTAGCAATTAATACACTTTCTGGCCAATCGCAGGAATCATCGTATAGATTAGCAATCAGTTGAACTTGATGTTGTCTTTTTGTAGTACCGTTGCGTAAAGCCGTATAAGGGATTTCAATTAAAAAATAACGGCTTATATCTATCTTATCTTCGTTCATTTGGAAGATAACCTTGTCCATAAACGGGTTATTTGCAAATTGTAATAACTGTCCATCAACTTTGATCAAAATCTCAAACCTTATTCCTTTCCCAGCTACATTGAAAATGAGATTTATAGGATTTACCTTAAAATAATAAGAGTTTTTAACTCTATCGTAGAGGTTATGCTGTATTTCTAGTGCTATACTTTTATCCGAAGGTCGTGCATTTTGATAAGCTGGAAGATTGCTTGATTGACCTACATATTCAGTTACGGGTGGACTTACCACGATTTGGTTAAATCTAAATTTATAGCTAAACCCGTCTGTATCTATTATTTCGAGTGTAGGCCCATGTTTTGGACTAATTCTCTCCATCACTTTAACACCATCTTTGGTAATGCGGGTTCGCACACCATTACTTACTCCCAGATCTTTACTAAACCGAAATTCGTTTAAGTCTTTCGTCCGTTGTGCAATCCCTCCTGTCCTGTTAAAGACATGATTAAAGAAACTTTTTCTTCTATTAACAAGAGTAGTGGATCCTTGAATCAAATTTTTAATGACATTTTTAGTACTGTATACAGCAGTTGCAAGTATTGGTAAACCGATGTTGCCCCCCCCACCTCCATCTGTACCTTTTCGTTGGTTTGACGGCGTGCGGTCTGGTTTTTCAGGTTTTCCTAAATGATCTTTTGGCGGCTTTTCTTTTGGCTTTTCTTTTGGAGATTCGGTAACCGTTGATCCGGGATGATCAACTTTTAAACTCGGTCTATCACCGGGATTGGATTGGCCTAAAACATTCAAATTAAGAACGCTTACTAGAATGCAGATATAAAGCCTCATAAATCCTCTTGAGATTAGAGTTACCCTGTTTTTTTAAAACCTGTGTCTTTTAGACTTACCCTCAGTGAAAATTGTAATCAATCAAATGAGAAGCCATTGAGCAATAGACGAAATAGCTAAACGATAGTCACTTATCTACAGATTGCGATGCCTGGTTAAAAGACACTCCAGTAGTGTGGCAATTTTGGCGAAACTTTTTCATGACAGATACCACATTAGTCACTATACAAAAGCCGCATCTATAGCATTAGACGCGGCTTTTTGATGAAGTATAGCAAATTAAGCAGTGAGCAATGCTAGAAAGGAGTGAGCGCCCAACTATGAATTTTAACTTTAGCGTCTTTTGCTGGGTTAGTGAATGCCGCTAATTGGATCCTCCGTAGAGCATTGGATTGCTTATTGACAACGGTCAACAGTTCATATACGCTTAACACGTTTGTATTTTCCGTATGGTAGATCGGCTGATCCATATCGTCGACGTAGATCAGGAATTCGATTCCTGTCGTTGCTTTATTCCGCAGACTAACTTTGACCTTATGCGTTTTTCCGTCGAATAGCGAGGGGATCGATTTATTGACAAGCACCTTCGTTGCTTGTATACCTGCTTGAATCAATGTTTTACCGTCTTTAGCACCAATACCTAGTGGACTGTAGGTAGATGATTTTTCCTGAATCATATTAACCTGGACAAACATCTCAGACGTGCCCGAAAACTCATAGGTTGATTCAAAGCCATTCAAGAGGTTAAACGGTTTAGTAAACCCAATAGCGCTCGCTGGATTTCGCTCACTATAACTAATTTCGAAAGCGGGCCCTACAAGTTGTGCATTGTTCCTGACATCCAGCTCGGTTGGAGACTTCGAGAAATCCGTAAGAGCAAACTTCTCACTATAGGATTCTTCAACGGGTACGAGTCGCTCGGCCCAGACGGATGCCCCTACAAACTGCTGATTGTTGGTGACAGCCACGTCAAATACGCAATTGCTGAAATATGGCTCATTTTTAATGCCAGCATTGCGGCACAGCGTTTGGGCCCGTCGGGTTGCCTCTAGGCTAGTAGTGGGTTGGCTTTTGGGAAAGTCGAGCTTAGTGTAGCTCTCGGTTGATTTACCGCTGGGGTAATACAGCAACGATTCTGCCTGAGTGATGCGCCAGCTGTTGGCGTAAGCGGGATAAAGTTGACTAAACTCATTAGCGATTGTTCGTCCATTACGAATCTGCAAATCATTTTCGGTATTGCCATCGTAGTTGCCGATCAGGCCAATGATCTTGCCTTTCCGATTGTCTTTCAGGTAGAGGATGTAGTCTAGTAAATAGCTGTTGTGAAACCGTACTCGAACCACGTCGCCGTTTGAAGTAACAATGTCCAATGTATAATACGAACCGTCTACCGTCCTGACTATATATGCGTTGTTTTGAAGGGATAACTGGTTAAAGTTGAGATCATGGACCTTGCCATTGATATATAACCAGTCCGGGTTAGCCGTAATGCAAACTACATCGGTTCCCGTTTGAACGGCAATCGCAGTGTTTAAGGTGGCTACGGATGTATTGGCAAGATCTTCCTGACGAACCTGAATTTCAAACTTGTCATCTGTCGTTGATTTAGCAAATATGAACTCACCGTGGCCGTGAAAATCATAATGCAGATTATCCGCGGTGGTCAAGTGCGGATCTCCCGTGCTACCCCCTGTTGGGGTTCTCCCACGGGTAGGATTTTCCTTCTGGTGATTAGGGTCGGATGGGAAGAGCAGTCCAGAAATTGTATCCGCTACATCGATTATACAATCGATTTTACCAGTAAAATCAGTTGCTGTCAATATAGAAGTAAGGCAGCTTAGTAAAGTTTGGGTGGCATCATCCAGACCCGTTTCTTCACATTTACCATTGAAGAAATCTTTAAAATCTTGAATTGCACTTATACAGGATAACAAGGTGTTGGCAATATTCAAGCTTCCGGCGACCGCGCCGATTCCGGAGGCAAACTCGGCGACCGTCAAGGATAAGGATAGTGCGCAACTCGTATAACTCAACGCTAAATGAACCATATTGGCCTGAGTTAAACACAAATTGACCGCATAGGATCGACGACCACCCCGGGCTAACGTCTGCCCATTTTCCTGAATCCTTTTCAGGATTGCTACTGCATTGGCATCTAACGTAATCTGCCGCTTGGCAACAAGCACTGCATTCGTATTTCGATCAACCAACTGCATGTTTACCTTGCCAGTGGCCAGATCGTATCCATCGTAAATAACGGCTTGGTGCTGCGTCTGACCGTGCAGGTCTATCTCGGTTATAAGGTTATCGCTGGAAAGCTTAACCCGCACTACGACCGGATTCTTAGGCGAATAGTAAACGATGTCAGAGATGGCAGATAAGACTCCTCCTGCATTTTTTTTACCAAACGCATAGGCAAATTCGGTCCCTAACGAATCGATAAGTGCAAAACCGAGATCTGTCTTTTTATTGACAATGGAATAGAGTTTATACCGTGACGATTGAGTTGACTGATTTGGAGTCGGAACAACGGTATTTTCCTGGGGCTTCTGACAAGAATTGAAAAAAACGAACAACAGGAGCAAAAAGGAAGCTAAAAGTCTTTTCATACAACTGGTGTGGTAACTAAGGTTGAAATGTAAAATTGTGAATCAGGTAATTATACTTTACTTGCCTGATTCACAATTTTACACAATATCAGCCGACTTCTTAGTTTCAGAAGGGTTTTAAATTCGATTTATTTAAGATTATTATCCTCATAACAAGTACATCAATTCACAAATAATTGTTACTGACTGGTAACATCGCCATAATAAAGTGAGTACTTCTCCTTATCTTCGACCTGTTTTCATCTGTACTCTCCGTAACACTAATGTACTTTTCTGAACCAGTCATCTTTGAGGTGCCGGTGCTGCCGCGCATCAAAAAGTTTATTGATGTAAAATTGCAGGACGCCCAAGGCCGTCCGCAGCCGATGCTCATTAGCCCCCAGTGTGAAGGGGCAGGTTTGTTCATGTGGGCGATGGCCCAATCCCGTAAAGTGATGATGCAGATCGGCAGCCATGTCCGTCGGCAGGAGTCAGGGACTCGCAGTGGTGGTGGCCGCATTTTGACGCCTGAGGATTTTACCGAAACCCTTGTCGTTGGCATCTGTGAGTTTCACCAATCGCGCCATCAGTATCTGTATAACGTAGCGGAACTGAACTCCATCTGCTCGTTCATTGACTACATCATTCTCAATGAAATGGTCAATACCTGTCAGCAGGCTCCCATCGACCCGATGCGGTCAATCAAGGTGTTTACCGATACGTATGATTTCTCAATGGAGGACTTAACCGAAGATTCCTTGAAACAAACCTACTTACGTGCCCGGAAAGGCGTCAGCGCCTTCAATTTTCATCCTAAGCTGGTGCATCAGAATCACTTTATGGCCGTAGGCGCAATGGCCGCCTAAGCCAGATGTCAACGCGGGTGTCGCGCCCCAATTTAGAGAGAGCCGGTAGGTTCGCAGTGTCAAAACTGCTTACCTACCGGCTTTTCTTATGTCTGACGATTCGCTAAAAACCATCGGTGGCCTACTGGTTATCTTACTCGTAGTTTTCTGCGTAACCGATTGTTGCACCGGCGCTCAGCGATTCTGCCCTGGTCAGGTCCGTCAGCACGTATTCCACCCTGCCTTCACAACAATTTCCTGCACGTCCGATAAGCACGGTAGTCACTGCCATACAGTATATCATCCGGCGGAATACCACCTGTTGGTCGACTGCCAAAAACCTAACCACATCGCCGATGTCAATACCGGCCGTGTTGGGTATGCCCTTTATCGGGACGATGACCGGGTAATTGTGGGCGAACAAATTGGCCGCTGGACAGGGATCATCTGGAGCGACTGGATCGAGCAAAAACAAACCTCTACTGATTACTAATCATGAAATCCGAAAGAACCACCGTACACGCAGACGTTATTGTTATTGGAGCCTCTAAAACGAGCGCCCGGTTAGCCCGCCTGATCTCGCAGATCGGAGCCACCGCCAATATTGTATTTACTCCCAGCCTGGAAGCGCTCAAAAGCTCAGAACACATCAAGCGGATTAGCATCTCGGCCAAAACGCTGGAGGTGTCGACCAAAGAGTTTGGTCAGGCGCTGAACATGTATCTGCATCCGCCCAAGCATAAATTTTATACGCTGGATGAAATCCGGACGATGAGCCGACAAATCAAGATTCTGGAACAGTGCAAGATAGCTACCCGGAAATCTACGCGCCGTCGGGATCATAACACACCACATCCCCGCATCATTGGCCTTAATTCAGCCTACACGATGCCGCAGTGGAACGATCGGCCGTCAACGCGGGTGTCGCGGGCCGCAGTCAGGTAGTAGGATAGGTTTGTATCACAATGATGGACCTTCTCTTCTCTGGTGGTAATAACGTAGGCGGGAATTACCTCATCCGCTTTACTCCGGTGGTCGGCATCCAGGCGATGCCGACACCGGCCACCAACGGTCCTACCACGCCCGCTACGTTTTACAGTGGCTACCGCTGGTTCGATTGTTACGGAACAGAAGGCACCAAAGCGTTTAGCGAGGACGAACAAACGACCGATAACGGCCCGATCTGGAACGTTACGGTAAACGCGTTTCTACCCGGCGATTCAGCCGAGCGCCGGCAGCAGCTGGCCGAACTGGTTCGACACCGGTTTGTCGTTGAAATTATCGACAATAACGGACAGCGCCGACGAGTGGGCAGCAAACTGGAAAACCTGGAGTTGTCGTATGAGTTCAAAACCGGAGCTGCTGCGGGCGATCGGCAGGGAGCTACCCTAAGCTTTAAAGGCCAGTTAACCCAACCCGCCCCCATTCTTACATATTAGTTTTAGAGAGGTGCCAGAATGGTTGAATGGAACAGACTGCTAATCTGTGGTCGCTTTCGCGACCTCCGGCCGGGCCGCCGGAGCGGTTCGAGCCCCGGTCTCTCTGCAATTTGGGAAGTTTTAAACTTGGTTAATACGGTTATTTGGAAAGCGCTGCGCCCGCTTCGGCGGTCCGATTTGGAGCAGCGCTTTTTTTATGCCACCGCCAGCCATCCTTTCTCAACCAGGTCTGCCACAAACTGGTCAGGGCAACTACTGGAGAGTCGCTGGCCACCGGTGAAATCCTGAAAGGTCATGGCGAAATGACGCATGAAGGTATTCACCGAACGGCTGTAGTGGGTACGTGTATTACCCATCAGAAAGTGTACTAGCTCGCGCGGGGATTGCGCGGGAAGTGGTCGCTCGCAACCAGGGATACGATAAGGCATAAGTGACAAGGAGTTACCGCTACGGCGGCCCGGGGAAACCTCGTGGTAATCTACTGACTGAGCAGACAAAGATAAGTTTTACCCTGAATGCGTCAACGCGGGTGTCGCGCCTGAGGGGTTGGAAGAGCGGCAGATTCGGCCCATGAATAAGCCCTTCCGGACCGTTTCGGCATTTATGCGCCACACCTGGCTGATCGAGCCAGTGTTCGCAGAACAGCATTTACCCATCGTAAATGCCTATCTGACCGGTTCGTTACCCCTAAAAGCCAGTGAAGACGACGAAGAAGAAAGTAGCGGTGAATCCATCACTCGCCTTGGTTTCGCGCTTGCTCCAACAGCAGCAGGCAGTGCAGACGCCCCAGCCCACCAAACCGCTACGGCGGACCGTCGCTACGCACTAGACGATCCGGAACTACCCGAAAACTCAGTTTTCGTCGTCGACATCCGGGGTGCCATTTTTAAAGAAAGCACCTGCTGCTCGTACGGTACCGAAGATTATTGCCGCGCGATCAACCAGGCGTACGCCAATGAGAAGATCATCGGCGTGGTGTGCCTCATCGACAGCCCGGGCGGTCAGCTCTCAGGAACGCCAACGCTATACGATGTCATTCGGGACCCCAAGAAACCAACCGTTTCGGTGGTCAACGAAGGGCTGATGGCCTCAGCTGCGTACTGGCTGGCCTGCGGCTCCGATTTTATCTACGCCACTCAGAAGACCGACCAGATCGGCTCAATTGGTGTTTTTGTGACCCTGCGTGATAGCCGGGAAGCCCTGGCCAAAGAGGGTATCAAAAACATTTCGGTTTACTCCGATCGCTCTACCCAGAAAAACAAACCGTACCTGGATGCCCTGGAGGGTGACACCACGCTCCTGCGCGAAGATCTCAACCAGGCGGCTGACCTGTTCCGGGAAGCTGTGGAAGAAGGTCGGGGTGCCCGCCTGAAGCCCGCCACCAAAGATGCTGACGTATTCAATGGCGGTCTGTTCTACGCTGGTAAAGCTATTGAACTGGGTCTCATCGACGGGTACGGCAACCTGGATACCGCCGTCGCTAAGGTTGTTGAGTTGCACACAAATCGCACACAACCTGATACCAGCACTGGACAAACAAGCCCTCAATCGGCTGTCGTTCAGACAAATTCCTCTGATTCATCTGCGCCCAATAGTGCGCCCATAACCTCCGCTCAGGAGGTCACCCCGGAGCCAGCAGCCCCTACGGCGGCTGCGGCTCCCTTAACGCTCAATTCCAACCCCAACCCCAATTCCAACGACATGTTAGGTTTAATCAGAATGACTGCACTAGCAGGCATTAAAGGTATTGCTGCGGCCGACGTAACAGCAGACCAGATTACGGCTATCAACGCTGAATTTGAAGCCGCTGGCTTCAACGTAGCCGTTGTCAGCGAATCAGATATCGTAGCCGCTCAAACGCTTCAAGCTGACCTCAATACAGCTAACGCAGAAATCACCCGCCTGAAGGGAGAAAACGAAAAACTCGGCAAACAGCCCGGTCACCTGGGCAGCAAGTCGGAGAAAACCGACGAGAAAACAGCCGGCGATTCTGAGGCCAGCGACATCAGCGATACCGATGCGGAGCTGAAGAAAATGAAAGCCACCCTCGGCATCAACTAACACCCCCATTCACTCATCGGACCGCCGATGCGGTTCCCCGCAACTGCTTTCGAGTACCCAACCGAACTTTTTTTTAACAGACAGAAGAAAATGCCACAAGTAAATGACATTCAGGCGATCCGCAACTATGCGGGCCAGTATGCCCCGACCATCATTGGTTCGGTGGTAAATGGCTTGGATATCGCCAATGATGTAACCGTTGTTCGGAACCTGACGGTACCGCGCAACCTGCCTAAATACAAAGGCAACAAGGGCCTTCGGCCGAACAACACCAGCATCGAAGAACCGAAGGGCCAGCATGGTACCATGTCGGTTCGGAAACTGGTACCGCATACAGCCATGAAGATCTTCAAGGTAATTCCGGAAGAGCTTCGTGATACGTATTTGTCGGAGCAGCTCAGCCCCAATGCCAAAGAATATCCGCAGGGTTTTGCCCAGTATTTCTGGCAGGAGCAGGTAAAAGTTGTTCAGTCTGAAATCAACGACAACAGTTTTGATTCGTTTGATTCGGAAGACATCCTGGCCTTCAACGCAGGTACGGCCTACACGGTTGGTCAGCGCTTCTTGTACAAGGACGATTTCTATGAAGTCGTAACGGCAACCACGGCCGGCCAGACACCGGAAACGCACGCGGTGAAGTTTGAGGAAGTCAACAACTCTTCGATTGCCAAAGGTTTCGGTACCATCATCGCCGAGGAGTACTCGACGCTGCCGTCAAGCAACAAGATCGCAACGGGTCTGATCACCGACACCAACGCCTACGACAAGATTGTCGGCTTCTACCGGGGTATTCCGGTCGCTCAGCGTAAACTGGGCGGTGTTGTCTACACCAGCTTCGATACGTACGACAGCTACATGATCCACGTGCAGAACAAATTCACCAACGGAACGAGCTACCTCGACGTAGAAGGCGAATTAGCCGGTTACATCTACGGCTCAGGCCGCCAGTGGAAGATTAAGCCCTGCACCTGGATGGGTGCCAGCAAGCGCATCATTGGTACCCGTAAGGAAAACCTGTACATGGGTACCAACCTGACGAGCGACTTCAGCTCACTGGGTAAAGTGGTGGAAACGCTGCACGGTTACAAGGCCATCATGAAAATGATCCTGTCGTACGAAATCGCCGATCTCGAATCGCTATTCGTCAACGACCAGGTATAAGCCACTCTCATCTGACTATTTCTAACCCATTCTGATCCGGGGCTGCTGAAAAAGCTGCAGCCCCGGATTAGCTAACCCCAAAGCCAAGATCATGGCTGATCAGGACCCAAAAGACAAAGAAATTCTGGAGCTGAAGACAAAGCTTCAAACGGCTGAAACCGAAAATGTAAAGCTGCAAAAAGAAGCTCAGCAAAAAGATACCGACCTGGCTACGGCCAACACGGTCATTACTGAATTAAAGCAGCAGCTGGAGAAGCAGCAGGGAGCTGTGCAGAAACATCCTCAACTGACGATTGGCAAACTAAGCTATGAGCTGATCTCGGAATTTATGTGGGCCGGCAAACTCGTTACGCTGAATCGCCTGAAGGAAGATGCCAAACTAGCCAAAGAGCTGGTGGATGAGGGCGTAGCGAACCTGCGCCTGGTTGAAAAAGCCTAAGTCTGTAATTCGCTCGACCAGGCCCTCTGCCTGACGCTAACCCTCAACTTTTTTAACTACAGTGGCAGACTACAAAGATTTACTCGGACCAGACGGCACCGAGAACAACATGGGTGGAACGCAGCAGTTCTTCTTCTTTACGCCCCATGAAGACATTTTGACGTTCGGAGAGCCAGCCGCGTCGCCTTCGGATGCCGACGATAAGTACGTGATTAAAGTCGCGCACATCATGAAGTCAGGCAAGAAATTCCTGACCGTCTACACGACCATTGATACATCGGAACTCGAACAGGCGCTCAATGGTGAGATCGACGGTCGTTCCTTCAAACCGACCTTCAAGTTCTTCTATCCCGGCTCGAAGAAAGAATCGATTGCCTTCGTTAACCGGGTCAAAAACGGCAAGTTCGTGTTCATCGTGCCGCTTTCTGATGGTACAATGATTCAGATCGGCGCAAAACAGTGGTGCGCCTATGTTTCGCCAAACTTCAAGACCGGCACAACCAGCGGCCGGGGTAAAGGCACCGAGTTCGAGGTAATGGCCTACCAGCCTGATATCATGATTTATGAAGCCGCCGTCCCAACGACGCCAGCTGCCTAATCCTAACTGCGTATGCCTCGTAAACGGACCATGAAACGCGGAAAGCATTATGAGATCGTCGGTCTACAGGAGGCCGACCGGATGCCGATCAGATTTGCCGGGCGTGAATTCGACCTGGCAAACCTGTCGGCCGAGGATGCCTACTTCCTGCTTCAGCACCCGGAACAGGTACCTTATTTAAAGAAATTAGACGTGAGCCCTGCGCCCGTGTAATGGTGGACAAATGGCAAAAGAAGCCCGGTTTTGCCGGGCTTCTTTGTTTTCCCTTCCTCACTTATGGATCTAATAAACCAACTCGCAGCCTGGCTGGAACAACCTGTTTACGGTGAAGGTGTCGTGCTGTACGAACGGCTGATTGGGCCGGGGTTCATGCTCTCGATGCTGAAAACCGGCGATGATGATTACAACCGGCAGAAACTAACGCTCGCCCTAACCGAAAAGCATGAGCAGCTGGTGGCCGAGCAGCAGGCCCGCCAGGCCAGCTACCCCGAACCGCTGACGGCATCCCTCCAGGACGCGGGTATTCTGATGGACGAACGTACCGTGCTGAAGGAGCGCATGCGCAACCAGCTCAACAGTGGCGTTTATGAAAGCCCGGAGCTAAAAGACTGGGCGTTTCGGATTCTGGAAATCCGGGATCAGCTGGGCGTCATCTATGGCCGGAAGGATTTCTTCGATCAGCACGGCTATATGCCCGAGGTGGCCAGCATCGATGCCGAACAAACGCCGGCGGATCTACTGAAACGACGCAACACCCTACGTACCTACATCACCCGCTATCAAAACAAGCTCAGGACCATTCTGACGGCTGAACAGCAGGAAAAACCCGTGCAGTTGCTGGAGCAGTACCGTAAGGAACTCTACCAGGTCGAACAGCAGCTTTCGGCCATAAATGGTCAGGGTGATTCTGTAACCTCCCTTAACGATGTCTCTTTTCACGATTGACGATGCCCACGATTATAGTATCCCCCAGCACCAGCAGGCCGGGGTGCGCCCGGTTGCTGAGCAGCCTGGGCAAACCCATTCACTCATCGGTCGAGTTTCGGATGCTGTCGCTTCAGTGTTCCCGGCTATCGAGCCCGGGCACTCCTACCACTACGCCACTGCCGGACTCTGGAGCACGCACGATCTGCTGCTGCACATCCTCCGGCAAACCGGACCAGCCCGCATAACGCTGGCTACCTGGTCGATGACCGAAGAACCCGCCCGGCTTCTGGTGCAGGGACTTGAGGAAGGCATTATTCTGGAATTGAAAGCGCTGCTCGACGTGCGCGTAAGAGTGCGGAACCCCAGCGTGTATGCTTTCGCCAAACATAACCTGGCCCACGTAGCGCTGTCGATCTGCCATGCCAAAGTAACGACAATTCAGAACGAGGCCTGGAACATCACCATCAACGGATCGGCCAACTACACCAACAACCCCCGTATCGAAGCGGGCGTCGTGACCGAGAGCCGCGACGTAGCGGAATTCCACCGGGAATGGATCGAAGCGGAAATGCAAAAAGCTAAACCCTTCGAAGCCTAACAGATGATAGTCGTGATCAAGAAACGAAGCCTGGTAAACCGCATCATTCGCCTGCCAACGCTCTGGAAATTCAACTGGAATTGGAGTAAAGGATCACCCGTGCAGGACCGGGTATGGCTGCTGTATTCTGCTACCAAAACCCTGCTCAACCTAAGAAGCCCAAACCGTGACACATGAAATTAGACCTGATCAGAATATCCTTAAACGAGGCCGATGAGCCTGTTTTGACCTTCACCCACCGCGAACGTAGTACCGACCTGGAGCAAAAGCTGTTGGGTGCCTTCATACGAAAAGTGAATAAGCAGGGCATCGAACTGAAGCTGACTAAAACCTACGGCGATAGCGAAGATAAACCCCTCTGGGAATACGAAATCCGCGCCAAACAACCTGATGAACTTGACCAAGGACCAGCTGACCCAGATTGAGAATCTGGCCAGCTACTTCTTCAGCCCGGACGAAACCGCCATCATCATTGATGTCGATACCGCGGACTTTGAAGAAGAACTACTCGACGAAACCAGCGATGCGTACCGGGCCTACCAGCGCGGTAAGCTCAAATCAAAGCTGGAACTGCGAAAATCCATCCTAACCCTCGCCAAGCAAGGCTCAGGACCGGCCCAATCGCTGGCTCTGCGCGTGCTCGATGACCTAGAAGCCCGCACGCTTTAGTGCGATCCTTATGAGTACCGAACTCACCCTAACAACAAATGCGCAGACCAGATGGGATGATAAGTTTGATAAGATCGTAAAATTCTACCGCGATCGTCGGCCGGACAGCGACCCTGACAAACTTACGCTCTCCAAGGATCTGCAATTGCAGCTGGACCGATGGATCTTGGTTCATGGGCTGCTCTCCACCGGTCGTTATCCCAAAACGACCCACCAGGTCAATGCCGTCATGAAAGCTATACCCGGCATTACGTCCCGGACGGCCCGCAACTACCTGGAGGACACCAAACGCTTCTTTGCGATGGAGGACCAGCCTAACCTGGCCTATGAGCGCGTGATGCTCATTGAAGAAGTGCGTGACGACATGCGCCTGGCGAAACGCAAGGGCGATTTACGTTCACTGGCAGCCCTACGTAAGCTGTACAGCGAATTGATCGGCGCCAACAAGCCCGAAGAGAAAGTCGAAAATAAAACCATCATTAACATTGTCAACTACAACCCCGAGCAATTGGGTGGTCAGCTGATCAGTGATGAAGCCCTCGACAAGATGATCGAGCGGATGATGGCCGACGACAAAAAGAAACAGGAAGAACTTTTCGACGACTACGAAGATGTCAGCAGCCCCCAACCCTAAGGGTGGAAAGCACCTACCTGATCGCTATAAACTCGATGATCTGCTCCTAGGTGATTTGGGAGCGGCCGTGCGTATGGCGCACGTCGACATCGACTGGAACGCCCTGTCTGATGACATCGTAACCGTTAGCCGCCACTTCAATAAGCCGCAGCTGCGGTCGATGAGCGTAGGAGCCAACGAAGAGTATGCCGTCTGGGGCCGTGGTACCGGTAAGTCTGAAGGGCTGATCGCCCCCCGAACGTTCCGGAACGTGGAAGTGATGCCTCGAAGCCACGGGTGTTTTGTAGGATCTACATACCTGCAATTGCTCGAACGTACACTGCCCCCCGTCATCAAGGGATGGGAGCAGATGGGCTGGGTACGGGGCCGCGATTTCTGGGTCAGGGAGCGCCCACCTAAGAAATTTAACGTTCCTCAGCCCATCGTCGGCCCGATCACGACCGAACACTGCATCTTTTTTCGCAATGGTGCCGTGGCCTCGATGGTCAGCCAGGACCGACCCGGTTCCGCCAATGGTAAAACTGTGCACTGGATCGCCGGCGATGAGGCCAAATTTCTGGATAAGGCCAAACTCGACAATGAATTATTGATGACCAACCGGGGTGATGAGCGATTCTTTGGCGGCATCCCGGAATTTCACAGCCTCTTATTCTGTACCGACATGCCCACCAGTAAGGCGGCCATGTGGATACTGGAGGAAGAGAAACGAATGCTGGAGCAGGAGAAACGACTTGGCTTTAGTCGCGTCAACGCCCTGCTCAACATCCGCACGAAAATCTATGCGTTGTATGAGAACCTGATTGCCTATCCCAAAAAGCGCGGTGCAATTCTTAAAGAAATTGCATCGCTACAGGCTACATGGGATCAACTGAGGGGCAACACCGTATTCTTCAGTGAAGCCTCAACGCTGGACAACATCCACGGCTTTGGTGCCAAGAACATCGCCAAACTGCGCGAGAAGCTACCCTGCTTCATCTTTCAGACGGCTATCCTGAACCGTCGACCATTCTTAACGGTCAATGCCTTTTACCCCGACCTCGACGAACATCATTTTTATGATCAGTTCGATTATAGTTTTCTGGATAGTAAAGAGTTCGATCAGTTCGGTAAGGGCTTATTTGAGGATTCGCGTAAAGATGCGGATGTCGATAAGTATGCGCCCCTCGACGTGGCTCTCGACTATGGTGCCCACATCAACCCCCTACTGGTAGGCCAACCCCACGGAAGGCAGTACCGCATCCTGAAGGAGTTGTATGTACGTCACCCCGAACGTATGCAGGACGTGGCTAAGGCATTCTGCCAGTATTACCGCTACCATGGTAATAAGCGAATCAACTACTTCTATGACCATACCGCAATCGGTACCTCAGCTACCAGTGCTTCTTCTCCTAAGGATGTATTCAAAGAAATCCTGATGAAGGAAGGCTGGGTTGTTGTTGATCGGTACATCGGGTCTACCCCCAACCCAGAGAACCGGTACGAACTATGGGGCCGCTGCCTGCGTGGTGGTGGTGATGGTCAGTTATTCCGGATTGGTTTCAATAAGGAGAACTGCCAGTTCGTGCGTATCTCCATGCAACAGACCCAGATCCAGCAGGGAACGAACGGCTTTCGTAAGGACAAGGGCGATGAAAAGAACCTCGACCTCGACCAACGGGAAACAACCCACTTCTCGGATGCTGCGGATACGTTGTTATGGGGCGCTCACCTGCTGCATCGGTTCGGCTCTAAAACGGGTAGTCTCGATGCGATATTCTTAACCTAACTCGACAGCTAACGTAAGGGAGCGACCTACCAACTAACCCCTTCTCATCTTATCGGACAGCTAACGTAAGGGCACCAGCGGCCCAAAACTCACCTTTTCGGACAGTCAACGCAAGGGCGGCCACACATGGCCGCCCTTTCATATATCGCCCCCTCCCCCCCTAGTGCAATTGCATTTCTCCCCTGTGCGTGTCATGGGGGGCACTGCGTGCCGGGCGCGAAGCGCACGAGAAAAAAAGAAGTTAACTCACTGATTGATAATAGTTTATACCGTTTCTAAATTTCAAAAATAGTGTGCATAGCGTTAGGAATTACTAACGGTAGTTCGTACCTTTATTATGTGATAGTCAGGGAGTTAGGGCATAAATCAGGGTGATTTTTGGGTGGGAAAAGTATGGGTTTGGGTGGGAATTAGGCGGCAGGTACTTGGTGGTCGTATCAGGCGGGAAAATGGGCTAGTTCTTTGATGTATGGTCAGGAAGAAAGCAAGCGGAAAAACCGCCAAGGGGCAGAGTATGCCCAATTTTTAAGCATGAATCAGTAACACTTTCAAACAAAAAAAACGAGATGGAAACGATTGCAAAACGCGACCACTTTGCAGAGGTCACCGCTAGAGTTATTAACAGTCTGGAAAAAGGTGTGGTGCCTTGGCATCAACCTTGGGGATTTGTAGAACCCGCACAGAACCACTTTACAGGCCATAAGTACAGAGGTATCAACCAGCTTTTAATGCTGTTAGAGCCGTATCAAACGCCCTATTTTGCCACCCTTCGCCAGATCAACGAGGCAGGCGGCAAAGTAAAGAAAGGGACGAAAAGTACAGCCGTATATTTTCATGATTGCATCTATCGGGATGCCAAAACGAACGCACGGCTGAAAGAGGAAGAGGCCCTAAAACGCATCAAGGCCGGAGACAAGAACGTAAAAAGATACCCGTATATACGCCTGTTTCCTGTATTCAATATGCAGGACGTAGAAGGGTGCCCGATCAAGCCCGTAAGCCGTAAAGGAAACGCCGAGAATCAGGAGATTGCAATTTGTGCGGACTTCGTTGCGGCCCTCAACTTAGGCCCCAAGCTGATAAACAGCCCGATAGAGGACGCGTATTTTAATAAAGCGGCTGATGTGGTGGTCATTCCGGAGTTGACCCGCTTTGAAACGTCCGAACACTACTATGCAACGCTTTTTCACGAGCTAACGCACTGGACGGGCCATTCGAGCCGGTTAAACCGCCCGACCTTAACCGATGCACTACGGTTTGGCGATACCAATTACAGTAAAGAGGAATTAGTTGCAGAATTGGGTGCCTGTTTTCTGTGCAATCGACACGGTATTGATACCGCGAAAGTTCAGGATAACGCGCATAGTTACATTGCCAACTGGCTGAAAAAGCTGAAAAAGGATAAGAAATTCATTTGGGATTCAGCCAGCGAAGCACAGGCCGCGTACACGTTCCTGATGGATCGAGCCGAGAACGGCCACTATTAACCAGCATTACCGCAAATCCAATTTATATAACCAGTTTAAACACTTTCAAACAAGATGAAAAGTACGCCAAACGTTAACGGAAACGGCACTGCAAACGGTGCAAATGGTTCAAATGGTAACCCTTCAAACGGTGCAGGATTCAAGATCAAGCCGGGAGCCATTACCCCGGTTTCGCAACTGATTGCAGAAGCGAAGGAGAAGAACCCCGACGCGATCACCGAGCCGACAACCTACCCACAGCCGCAGGTTCCGGAGCAGGAAGCCCCGCAAGCCGAGCCAGCGCCAGAACCGACGGTGCAAGCCAGCACACCACCGGCAGAGCCAGTAACGCCAGCACCGGCACCGGTTCAGCCAGCGGCACCGACCCGAAGCCGAGCCGATGAAATCGAATTTCAGATTGATAAGTCTCGCCAGTTGCAACTGATAAACCAACAGTTGCAAAACCTTAAATCGAAACTGGCCGAACTGAAACAGTTCAGCTTTGAGGTCGACAAGGACGACAACCACCGGTATGGACGGATTGCCATTTTTGACGATAACAACCGGGAGTTTAACGCCAAGAATCACGGTTTAGCGGCCCTTGTGGTAGAGTCTCTAAAGGCGGTTTTTAACACCAAAATCGAAGAGAAAGAAACGGAATTGTTAGCCGTTGCCAGTCGTGAGTGAATTTGATTTATTGTTGGTCGACGAGTTGCGCCGGGAGTTTCGGCGCACTCGCCCACCGGCAAAAGCCATTCAGGAGCCGTACACGGCCGGAATTTTCAGGGTGACACAAGGCAACCGGACAGCTTACCGCATTTTCTGGTATTCGTCCGAGTTGCTAACCCCGCTCATCTATACTGTTGATAACACGTTGTTTGAACTCATTGAGCCTTTAGAATTATGACCATTATACCCCACGATATAGAGCGCCTGTTTTGCGTTGGTGAAATCACGGTGCAGTACAACGTTGACCGGAGCCGCAAACGCGAACGGATTTTAAAAAGCTCGGACGCTTTTTTCATTTTGCGCCAGTACTGGAGCGACCAGATAAACCGGCTTGAGGAGTTTTATATTTTATGCCTTGATCGGGCAAACGAGGTTCTAGGCATTTATAAAGTTTCCGTTGGCGGCATAGCGGGCACACTGGCAGACCCGAAAATTATCTATCAGGTTGCTTTAGGTTGCCACGCCAGCAGTATCATATTGGCTCACAACCACCCCAGCGGCAACATGAAAGCCAGCGAGGCCGACAAAGACCTAACCCGAAAGTTTAAGGAAATCGGCCGGTTGTTGGAATGTCCTGTTTTAGATCATCTGATCTTAGGGCCAGAACCGCACGTATACCTATCGTTTGCTGACGAAGGCATTCTATAAACCCCGCCACACCATGCAACAGTATTTTGTTAGAATCAGTAGCCAGATGAAACCGGCAAACCGCTTGCAGGAGTATGTTTTGACTTTTATCAAGAAGGTTGACAACGTATTACTGAATGACCCCGAACTATTATTGAAATCGGTTGAACTGTACGTAAAGCAAGCCTGTAGAGCCTACCCCCGTTGTACAAAGCAGGAAGCCAGCCCAAACCGAGACTATAAGACCAAAGAGCTACGCAGTATAGGCATTAACGGTTTGGTAACCCTTAGCATTTTGAAGGTTGCCGGAGAATTTATACCGCATCCGGATGCAATACCCACCCCCGCACCAGCGACTGCACCACCGCCCGACGTAGCGCCCTATCTGCCCCGGCAAGCCATCCAGAAAAGCCGCGAAGATGATACGATTGTGAAGTTTGTTTACTGGGAAAAATTCCCCGTTTCGATTCGCGTATTATTGCAGGAGGGCAAAATATGGGCCATGTACGAGAACGTATTAGGCCAGATTACAGCCGAAGAGTACGGAGGTAAAACCCATTCCATTCTGTAAGCCCATAGAAGCCCCTTTTTAGCCCATTCCTGCCTATACCCTTCTAAAATTGCACTAGGCACCACAAAGCCCGTAGTTCGTCGCTACGGGCTTTTTTGCGTTCCGGTCAACTACAAACGTAGTGGAGAGGTCGGGCGCGACTTCTTTTTTTCTTTTCCTGTCTTGGGGGAAAAGAAAAAAAGAAGCAAAAAAAGAAAAGCCCGCTATTGGCTCCGCATCAGCTCCTATATTCGTCAGATGTGTTGCCAAAACTTAACCGTCTGATGAAACTTGATAGACCTTACAAACGAATCATTCGCCCATTCGAACGTCCTGACCAATTTAACTTGCCTGGATTAGCGATTGATAATAGCCACATTGCCGATTCTTTATATGCCGCTGACAGGTTCGAGATCATTCGTGCATATCATACGCTGGAAAAAGATTTGATAAACCTCTTCGAGTACGTAGAACCAGCTGACGCAAATCTTAAAACCTACTCTTACAGGATCTATGAGATGCTGTTAAGAGCGTCCACTGAGTTTGAACAGAATGCAAAAAAGATTTTAATGGCCAATGGGTACACCAAGAAAGGCAATTGGACCATGGACGATTATGCAAAAATAAATGCAGCGACCCGGCTAGATGAGTACCGGCTTCTTATTAACGTCTGGGCGAACGGTCAGAAAGAAATTAGGCCGTTTTCAGATTGGACGGCTAAGAATCCTTTGACTTGGTACAAAGGTTATAACCTTGTAAAACACAATCGACATGAGCAGTTTGAGAAAGCATCCTTTGAAAATCTGATAAATGCTGTTGCTGCTGTTTTCGCGGTAGTTTTTGCTCAATTCTTTATCTTTGTTTTTAACGAGTTTCAGTCGACAAGTTGGTATTTAAGTGATGATATTACGTCGGCTTTATCCTCCCAGGGCTCACTGTTCAGCATTATTCCACCGACTTCCTGGGCGGAGGAAGAAATGTATCGGTTTGACTGGAGAACGTTAAAGTTTGAAAATAACCCTTTTCAAAATTACCCGTTTTAAAAATCGCTGGTGCCGCAGATGGTTAGCGGACCGGAGCTGGAGTTAGGGCCAGATCCGGAAGTCGGTGGTTCGACTCCGTCCCGGCGAACAAATCTTTTCGACCCCGCTACGTATCACTTCAGCAAGGACGGCGCGATACGTACAAGCAGAGCCGTTCCCTACCGGCCTCGCTGCACTACTCAGCAGCGGGGCTTTATATAATAATTAATAGGGTTAGTTCAAGACAAGTGCTTTAAACTGTTCTAGCTGCAATATGGCATTCATAAGTGCAATTCGTACAGCAGTATCTTTAATTTCAGCAACCATTTTATGCAAGGAGTTTAACTGTTTAACTCCATCATGATCAAATACTTTCAACCCTTCATCTTTATCTATTTTGAGCCGATCTCCCTCAAAGGCTAAACTAACCTCCCTATGTAAATCTTGCATAAGACTTGTTGCCGTTTTAGCTGTATCATCTATATCATGCTGATCTTCTTCGTTTTGTATTAAAATGTAGGCATGAATTATCTCATCAAGCATTGATAACTGCGTGGATATTAATGGAATAATAGGCTCATTTCCTTCATCATCGTCTAATGATAGACCACTAAAACCTCTAAATAGAGCAGCCGCAATACCTAGGGTGTCATAAGCTTGTTTATGCAGTTTAAAAGTCGTCTTAGCCGATTCCCTTTCGAACTTATTAATTGCTTGTCGAAACGATTTTTCTACTGCATTAATCTTACTCCAAAAAAATCCATAGGTGACTAAACCAGTAAATCCTAATGCAATACCGACAAGCCATTCAAAGTGGCTTCCCTGCCGGTCTACGGCCATTACATAAAAATCATCCTTAGCCCGGTAGTAATACAGCTCTTTATTCAAGGAGTCATTTGTTCGGGTTACCCTTTGTAAACCCTTTGATAAGCTATCAAGCTGTTTAGCCATCACAATCTGTTGACGTTTTAACGTATCTGTTGGTGTGGGGACTGCTTGGCTAGGTTGAAACAGAAATAGTAAAGCGATGATTGTGAGTAATAGTGATTTCATCAAAGCGAATTTATAGTTTAAAATTAGATACAAAACACCCCCAACGCATAGCGCCGAGGGTGTCCACTTTCAAACAAAAAAATTCTTAATTGCCCGAAGGCAGCTTCCATATCTTCTCCTGCTTCACCGTAAAACCGGCTTTGGCAAGCATATCTTCTTTTTTATCCAGACTAATGCCTTTGCCGTTCTTCAGCATACTGCTAAACTGCCGACGTAGGTTGTTGGACTCGCCAGTCAGCGACCAATAATACGGGCTGTTAACCAGTATCTCGAATGCGTCGTGCGTGCCTTTTTCATCCTTAGCCATGCCCAAAAATACAAAAAGGCGTTAAGATTTCCTAACGGCCTAAAGGCATCTCTGTTCCCTGCGTCAACGCGGGTGTCGCGGCTGAGGGCTGCTGAGGACTCCAATTTGCCCTCCTTATGATCAAGGTGCGGGAACTAGTAAAGCAAATGAGGCTGACGGTTGGGATCAACAAACCTAGGCCGTTCAGCCTCATTTACGTCACCGCCGATCGCAAACGCCAGAAGGGTGGTCAGATTCGTGAACTTCATAAGGCCGTGCTGCTCACTAAGCAACCTTCAAAAAACCGCACGGTGAATCTCCAGCCCCTCGGCACTAGCGATATAGTTCCCGTTCACCTTGATCTCATTCTTTACTTCAATGGGCAAGATGTGGCATGAGTAGCCTCCATTATTTCACCGGTGATGCGCATGACGTGGTAATTGTTCCCCACGCCGGCGTGAGCATTGCCCTCGAAAACGACCGTCCCGCCCGCCGGTCGGGTCTGATCACGAGTCCGGGCGCTCAACCCACCGTTGCCCAGCCCGATTGGGCTATGTATCCCTCACTCGGTGGTGATATTATGCCCTGGGGCGATGGCAATGATTTCCCGCAGCGGATTGCTGAATTGTATCGCAAAGACCCCATCATTCCGACCACATTAGGCAAAGTAGCCTCGATGCTGACCGGCAAAGGCGTAAAAGCGGTGCTGGAAGATCTGGATGAGGAAGGCAAGGAAATTGACCGGGCCCTGCCTAAAAACGACCCGGTAACGCGGGAAATCAACGCGTTTCTCAATAACAACTTGTTTCGGCTGTATCTGCGCGAAATGGCGGGCGATGCGGCCTGGTTCTTTAACGGCTGGCCCGAAATGCTGCTCAGCAAGGACCGCAGCAAAATCGTGCAGCTGCACCCGCTCAACGCCGAAGAGGTTCGCTGGTGTAGGATGGACGAACGGGGAAATCTGCCCCATGTGTATCTGAATGCCAACTGGCCCAGCGCCACCACCGGCGACGGCCGTACCATCAAGATCAACGCCCTCGACCCCTACCGCTGGGATCGGGTCGACTGGCTCCGGGAGTCCTCGTTTTACAATTGCGTTTATCCAATTTCCTACCCAACCCCGGGCCAACGGTTTTACAGCCTGGCGCACCACTACAGCATCGTTGAATCGGGCTGGCTGGATGTGCACCTGGCGATTCCCGCCTTCAAGAAATTCCTCCTCAAAAATCAGATGTCGATCAAGTATCACATCAAGATCGACGAGGATTACTGGCCGGAATTATACGGGGATAAATACATCGGCGCGGGCGTGACCGACGAAACGCGTCGGCAGCTGCGCAAAGAGTGGATCGATTCGGTCACGCGCATGCTGACCAACGTAGAAAACGCCGGGGCCCTGCTGGTCACGGCCATGAAAGCGCCCCTAAACCCCGATGGCAAGGTGCGTGATTTTGTCACGCTGACGCCCGTGACCGACCCCATGAAGGACGGCAAGTACATCGAGGATAATCTCGAAGCGGCTGCCAATATCTTCTACACCCTGGGCGTCGACCCTACTCTGGTGGGCTTTGCCGGTGGTGAGAAAATGGGTGCTCGATCGGGCGGTTCTGACAAACGCGAAGCCTATCTGATTGCCCTGGAAATGCTGGCTCCGTTCCGCGATATGCTTATTGAGCCATTAGAGTTTGTGGCTGAATACAATGGCTGGAAAGCCCGCTTCCCGGATCTGCGGTTCCGCTTCCGCGACAAGATCTTAACGACGCTCGACACCGGTGCCGGCACCAAAAAAATCCTAAGCTAACATGAGACTTTTCGACGGCACGACGGAACAGTTTGCCCAGTACGTTCCGGTCAACATAAACTTCTCCCTGGAGGCCGCTATTCCTGAACTGGAAGCGGCTGAATTATCCATTTTGCCCCGTTTCCTGGGGGATGACCTAACCGAGCAGATTTACGAGCTGGCGGATAAGGATGATAGTTATTTGAACGCCCACCGCCACGAACAACGGGCGTTACACCTGGCCCGAGTCGCCGTCGCCCGTATCGGGTTCGCCGGGTATTTGCCTTTTGCTGAGGTGCAGATCGGGGATGACGGCATCACCGTATCGGCCGCTGATGGCCGTAAGGCTGCGTTCGAATACCAGACCTTAAAGCTGGAGCGCAAATTACTGGAGATCGGCTGGCGCTCGATGGATGAGCTGATCACCCTGGTGGCTAGTCAGCCGCCTACGTTCCCTACCTGGCCAGACTCCCCCTTCTATCAGGAGTATCAGGAATCGATTTTCAAAAGCCCGGTCGAGTTCAGCAAGTGCTACCCCATTCAGGATCGCTGGCTGACGTTCTGGGCGCTTCGCCCCTTCATTCAGCGGGTGGAAGAGGATCTGGGCGCTTCCGCTTTTGAGCGCATTGAGCAGTTGCCCGGTACCATTACCGAAAGTCAGCTAGGCCGGGTTAAACGGCCGCTCCTGCGGGCGCTGGCCTTTCAGGCCGTCATCGAGGCTCTGCCCAGCCTGAGTATCGAATTGAACGGCGCCAACGTGCAGGTCAATTACGGCTCACAGTACGGCAATGCGCAGTACTACCAGGCTCCTGATAAGGAACACCTCGGCTGGGTGATGGACAACCTGCAAAAGCAGTGTGCGCTATTCTGGAGTACGTTCGAAAATAACCTCGCTACCCTCACCGCAACACCAGATTCAGAACCTACCCCAACGGGCCGTGGCCTGCTGGGTGGTGGTGCTGTCGCCATGCTTTAAACCCGTACCACTATGCTCACATCCTGCATTCTTGCCCTGATTGCTGCTCTTGTTTTTGAATTTATCTGGAAACTCTTGTTCGACGATGAAATGCCAAGCCTGAGACTAGGGATCAGAGTTCTGATCATTGTTCAAGTCATAGACATGACCAGCTGCAAGCCCAAGCCAAAAGCGGTACCATCCACCCCCACAGTCATCTACGCCGATACCACCCGGGTACGGCTTCAGCACAAAGCTGATCAGTCAGCCAACGAACTCTTGATTGTGCGGGCCAATGCAGATTCTACCGTAACCTCCTTCAACCATGCTGAAACTAAATTCGACTCGGTACACGTCACGCTGCCATAAAGCCGCCCTGCTGCTGATTGCGTTGGGCCTGGCGGCTCTCTGTGCCTTGTTTACGCCCGCTGACGCCCAGAGCGTGCAGGCGATGGTACGTAACCAGCCATTCCCATACAAAACCGGTGTGGCGATGGATTCGGCCCTGTATGCGAACGTTAAAGCTAAACTTCAAGCCGCCGACCAATTGCGAGTAAAAGCCCGTCAGGCAATCGATTCGCTTCAGAAAGAAATCAAGGCGA
The DNA here is from genome assembly GCF_054778895.1 of Spirosoma fluminis. Classification (NCBI taxonomy): domain Bacteria; kingdom Pseudomonadati; phylum Bacteroidota; class Cytophagia; order Cytophagales; family Cytophagaceae; genus Spirosoma; species Spirosoma fluminis. Next base: position 188,763 of record NZ_BAAGZD010000011.1, on the reverse strand, counting down.
CTCGTCGCGCCATGGACGACCAGGCTCTGGTTGGAAAACACGATAAAGCGCAGCTTGAGATGCTGGCCGCTAAAATGAATTCCCTCCAGAATGATCTGAACATCGCTAAATCTAAACTTCAACAGGCCGAGGATACGATCGCGCAGATCGTCAATGCCCTGCCCAGACGCGTCCGCAAATCAATAACCACACCTGATCAGATTGCCCGGGCGACGGTCGATTATATCCATACCCTCCAGAACCGGAAGTGGAGCTGGTCCGCAGTTAGTGTTATAGGTGGGTTTCTGGCCGGGGTAGCCGCTATTCTCTTTTAACCGATGGGAAAGCTCCTCACCCTGGATGGCCTGTTAGCCGCGGCTAAACGACTACGCACCGGCGTCGCTGAAGTGCGTACGCTGGCCGCTGTAGAAAGCTCGGGTAAAGGGTTTCTGGATGATGGCCGGGTGGTGATTCGCTTCGAGCCGCACCACTTCTCCCAGCGGACCAAAGGACGTTACGATAAAAGCCATCCGCATCTGTCGTATCCGAACTGGAATCCAAACTATCCCCGTGATACGGCACATTCCTGGAAACTCTTCAACGAGGCCTGCACGCTTAATGCGACGGCGGCCGTGATGGCTACCAGCTGGGGCATGTTTCAGGTGATGGGCTTCAATTTCACCCTCTGCGGTTGCAACAGCCTCAAGCAGTTTGTGGCCCTGATGGAGAAGTCGGAAGATACGCAGCTCCAGCTGACGACGGAATACCTGCTGGCCACCGGCCTCGATGATGAATTGCGCGAGCACCGGTGGAAGGATCTGGCCCGGCTCTACAATGGCAAATATTATTACAAGAACCAGTACGATACGCGTTTAGCCCGATTCTTCGCCTGGTTCTCCAGACCGACCCCCGCCACGCTCCAACCCAGATGAAAACGAAAGTAAACACCCTCAAAAACTCCATGCTGCTGGTCACCAACGGCTATGGCCTGATCCTGATCAACTGGCTCGAACAGGTCGGCGGCTACGTTTTATCCCTGGGTGTCGACTGGACTAAACTGCCCTGGGCGTTTGCCGGAGCGACCATCGCCACCCTGAAAGCCAAAAAAGATGCCAACGGGGTTGTCATCCATAAACCCTTCTGGGAATGGGTCACCATCGCCCTCAGCGGTACGGTGATCGGTATGGCGGGCTGGAAAGACGTCGTAAACATGCTCAAACTAACGCCCGAGTTGAGCACGGTCATCGCCGGTCTCATCGGCTGGATACTGGCTGACGTGGTTATCAACCAGGCCAAAAAGCAACTGGGCGATTCCGTACCCAAACCTCCTAAACTCGAATAGCCATGCTACACAATCCCTATTTCTGGCTGGGCGAACTTGGCCTGGTCTTAACTTTTGTCAGCTGCCTTACGCTGATGTACCGCCTGCGTCACCAGCACTGGCTGACGACCATCGTGCCCATCTGGGCGGTGTTGATTTTTACCCTATGCATGCTGGTGCGGCCGGTGATCATCAACATCGACCACACCATACCACCTCTGCCGTATCTATACCGGTTTGCGGTGGGCGTTCTGATGGCCAGCCGCACCTGGCACTACCTGCGCGGAGAAGGCAAAACGACCGATGCCAAAGAATTGACTATGGCCCACCGGATACTGGCCTGGGCCAGTATTGTCGGTACGCTGGCCTTAATTCTAATCGGCTTAAAACTCAAACGCTAGTGAACACCTTCGAACTGGCCATATCGCCCAAACGTAACGCCGGATACAGGCTACCATTCAGTGGCCCCTCCTCATGGAAAGAACTAACCGATGCGCAGCAGGTCGCCCTGATGCGCATTCGTAATCAAGTTTCGACAAAACACGAAGTGTTGTTTGCCGCCCTGAGGATGTTGTACGGCATGAAGAAGCGGCACCAGCGGTGGTTGTTCGACGATACGTTTTTGCGTTATAAAGGGCTTTCGGATGAGGACCGCGCGCTGACGCTGCAACAGGGCATTAGCCTGCTCGATACGTTAAGCTGGATCGCCGAAGATGATGCTGACGCGGTTTTTGTCAAGCGCTTCCGTCGGTATTCGTTTCAATTCGGTTCGCCCCTGGTGTTGGTAAAGCGCTGCTTTAACCGCACTCTGTACGTGGGCCCGGGCGAGGGCCTGCGCGACTGCACGTTCGAAGAGTTCATGTATGCCGATAAGGCCTTCAAGGACAATAACTGGCCCCGCCTGGCGGCCGTGTTATACCGGCCGAGAGCAGCAGGTAGTGCGGAAAGAATACCGCTCGACACCAAACAGATCGAAAAGCGCGAAGCCCTGTTTACGAGTCTTGATCCGGCCCTATTGGAGCGAATCGCGTTCTCCCATGCCTGCACCTTGATGTTGCTGCAACGCGCGTTCCGGTTCGTTTTTCCGAAAAACCAGTCATCGGAGGAACCGACTGCCGGAAAATCAAACAAAAAATCGTCGGATACCTGGCTGGACGTAGCCATCGGCATGGCCAAGCATGACGTCACTAAGATTCCCGAGATCGAAAAGACAAATGTGTATCTGGCCCTGAAGGTGCTGAACGATCAAATCCGTCAGGCCGAAGAGATGGATGCTCAATTGGAAAGCATGAAGAAAAAATGAGCGAACAGGAATACATCGACTACTTCAGGAACCTGGCCACCAAACACACCGCTATTCAGCACTCGGAAACCAACAACCGGTTTTACGTGGCCAGCGACAATAACCGCACGTCGCTCGACCAGGCCGTACGTAAAAAACTAAAATTACCGGCCGTCGTGATCGATCAGTACCTGGATGATCTGGACCGTACCAGCGACAACTATCGGTTAAAAATCTATGGTGGTGTGTCGGTCCTGGTCACCTGTAATGGTAAAGATCCGGACGACGTTCGCCGGGCGCAGGCCGAGGCCCGCATCATTGCCTTATCATTCGTCAATCGGATGTATCGCGATTGCCGTCATCCCCAGGGATTGTTAGTTAACAAACGGATTATACCGAGTACGGAGTTTGAAGGCGAACCCGCCCAGACGATTGCCGAAATAGCCGCCGGATGGGGCTACCCCTTCGAGTGGACGATGCCCACCACCGTGGCCGTTAGTGCCGATGACTGGCTGGATCTTTGAATCCCCCTGCGTCAACGCGGGTGTCGCGGCCTAAGGACGGCTCACCGGGCTAATTCGCCCTCATGTCCGTACAGCTCGTTGAAACGCCCGATGTTTATGGTTTGACCAAAGGGGGCCGGATGACCTATGTCTTTTCCGGTTCGGGCCGATACATTACCCTCGGTACCAAGGCCAAGTGTTTATTATTTGTTGCTTCTCCAGTTATCGATGGCACCAAACTGACACTCCGCTGGAACGGACAAGCCCGCACTTTAACCTTCAAGAACACCCCCTCCCAACCCGGCGAGTTTACGACCGGCGACGGGTCGGCCGACTACCTGGATAACCTGCTCGATGAGTTAAAGGGCTACTATCCCATCCGGGAAGATTTTATTCTTACCCGGAATGAACCTGATCAGATTCCGGGTATCTATTTCACGGCTCGTCAGCCCGGCCCGGCCTACGACATTTCGGTCGGTACGCTGCCCGTCGGAACCCCGTTCGGCTTTGGTACCACCGTATATGGGGCCAATCCGCTCACCCGCACGCAGTACAGCATCTACGTTGAAATCTGGTTGCAAAAACTGGGTACGCCCGGCACCAACCTCGATACGGATTACGAGCGGCTTTTATCCCCTCCTGTCGAGTGCGATGAGAATGGCATAGCCCGCATCAACGTCGGCAATGTAATTCATGCCAAACTCGAAAAAGACTGGCCACAGTGGGGAAGTTCACAAGCTCCCACCGATTCACCCAACTCCGGCCGTAAATACATCATTGCCTCAGGCGAAGCCTGGGGCTCTCCCCTTCAAATCGGCCATGTTTCCTTCGATCAGATCAGGTATGCCTACCTGGGGGGTGCTGATTATATCAATCAAAGTGGTTCGGGCTTACCATTAAACCGGTTTATGGGCGCAACGGCGGCCCTCGACCGGGCGCTTCGCTACGGCTCCTATACCCGCTACATTCTGCCCAATGAGCCGCAGTTCCTGACTTTTCTCAATCAACGGGGTACCCAAACAGATACGTTACTGAAGGTTACGCTCACCCTGGACAATGGGGATACCGTTGTCAGAACGGATCTGTATGCGCCACAGACGGTAGCACAGGGCGAAAAGATTACGTATCCGGTTGGCCCGCTGCATCTGCAGCTGTCCAACTTGGTACCAGCTGGCCGCAACCTGGTGGAGTACTCGGTGCAGCGGGTTTCGGCGAATGGGCTGGTTGCCCTGAGCGTTCCCTATCGCTACCTCCTAAACGGTGAATACCGGCCGTATACCCGGTTTTTTGCATTTCTCAACAGTTTGGGATGCGTTGAAACGCTAACCACCTATGGGAAAGGTTCGTACGAGCTGAACCTGTTCGCCGAGCAGGCCCAGCATTACCTGGCCCATCATTACGATGTATCCGAAGGACAGTTTGCGCCCTATGACCTCTCTACCCAGCAGCAGATCGAAGTAACGACGGGTTTCTGGCCTGAGTCGGTACTGCGCGACTGGACCGACTTCTACCGTTCGCCAAACAAATTCGATCTGTCGAGCGGCCGGGCCTTACCCATTGGCCTGGTTAGCAAAAGCATCCAGCAGCAGAAGGACGGCGATAACTTATTTGCCCATAAGTTTCAGTATGTCTTTTTATACAAAGACGATTTTTATACACTCGACGAAACCGCCAGCATCGGCGACACGCCCCCTCCGCCTAATTTCCAGCCAGGCGGACAGGTCACTATTGAACTGCCGACGATCGTTCATGCCGTCGACGATACCATCCCGGATTTCATCCGTCAGGATTTTACCCAGGACCTGTTTAACAAGATGCGGATTAAGGCGGCTGAGCCAAATCCGGAAACGCTCGGCTTTCTCAAACAGGAGTCAGCTGATCAGCTGTATTTCCCCAGCAACCGCTTTTACACCCGGTCGGAGCTGAACCTGACCGACGTACCGACCATCACGGAGGTCGAGGCCATGATTGGCGAGCAGGCCGGCACGCTTGATGAAGTAACCCGACGCACCGACCTGACCGAAGAATGGCAGGAATCGCCCGGCCTGATGGCCGCAGCGGATAACGTAGCCGATGAAGACGGCAAACGACTGATCCGTTTCATGACTTGGGCGCGAGCAATGGCCAATCTGGTGGTCAACATTACCCCCGAATACGTCAAGCTGTTTGCCGCTAAACTCGCTCAGTTTTTTACCCTCAATGACATTCTCGGCTTTGGCAACATCGCTGACGAGAACATCATCTTACGGGGTAATCACAACTACATTACCCTCCAGGCGTGGGGCCAACCGGCCTCCGATCGGGGGCACATTCACCTGATCGAAAACGAAGACGGCTCGCGCAGTGTCGGCTCCTTTTCGGGCCATGCCGCCGATGGATCACGTGTTACGATCGTTGCTGGGAAGATTGTCGAGAAAACCACCGCTTCCCAGAAAATTTACGGTGTCAGTCGCCTGGAAGCGTCGGCTACCGCTGGCTGGTTCAAGTCGATCGGCATCAAGTCGCTGGCCACTACCGAGGTCGCCGAATCAATCGTTGTGCCCAACTGGGACACCAACGAGGTCGGCGACAACCTGCGCAAACTCTCCATGCGCGATTTGTCTAAAATGCTGGCCAAGCATGGCGACCCGGTTGTGTTCGCCAACTGGCTCCGCGATAAGCTGGGCAGTGGTAATGGTAGCAATGGCGGTGGGGAAAGTGATGTCTTTGTCGTGCAGAACGGCCACCTCTACTGTCGCCCGGTGGAAGATACCGGGGAAGAGCCGGGCACCGGTGGCGGTGGCTCTCCCGCTGAGGACTACGATTTCGAGGCTGACATCAACGATGAGCTCGACAACGACGATCCGATCGACAATCCGTTCGCGGGTCGGCGGGTGTACAACGTGCTCTACTACGGGGCCAGAGGAACCGGGGTCGTCGACGATTCGGATGCCATCCAGGCGGCTATTGATGCCGCTTCGGTTATGGTGGGCGACAGCAGACGCCCCGGTGAAGTGTATTTCCCAGGTAATCAGTACCGCATCGATAAGGGCCTCAACGTAACCAACACCCGCCTGCCCGGAACCCTGCTGCGCGATGGCATTGTCCTGCGGGGCGAATCCAAACTGGGTACGCAGCTGCTGGGCCGAACAGGCGGGGAGGCCATGATCGATCTGACCGGCTCGCAGTGGGCGCGGGTCGAATCGATGGCCCTGTTCTCGGACACGACGGCTCCGCTGGCTCAGCAGAGCACCTTAGGCATTTACACCGGCATCTTCGCGGCTCTGGAGCAGACCCAGAATCAGCAGTATGACAATGTGATCGTCATCATGCCCGATATGCCGTTAGCCAACGGTTTCCAGGGCACGATCGCCTTCAGCAACACCGGGGCCGAAGAAAACACACATACCAACGTATGGTACCGGGCTAACAGCCCCGTCGTGCTGAAGGGGGCTAACAATCCCCCCTACGAGCATTACAAGCACCCGCTGCTGGGCGTACCGCACTCGCTGGGCGTGACCTCGTTTTTGGGCTACTACATCGAGTGTCTGGGCAACGGATCAACCGCCGTCACCACCGAAGATGTCAACTCGCTGTGGATGGCCAACGGCTACATCAAGGTCAATGGCCTCGACAGCAGCGCCTTCGACGCGTTTGGCGGCATGTTCAACGCCAAACTGGGGGGCACCATCGAAGGCGGGGGCCGGGTGATGAACATCTATGGGGCACTCTCCCACGCCGAGATCAGGTTTCAACTGGCCAATGTGATTGAGCCCTCTAAATCTATCTTCGAGCTCAAGCGGGGAGGCCAAGGCTGGATCATCGATAGCAACATCAAGATCATCGACAATACCGGCGATCGCAGGCTGCTGACGACCGACACCCCGGCCAACGTCGACGAGAAGATCAGCTGCTACGTCCGCAACACGATCTTCAATTCATCCAAGCCGCTCAGCTTCTCCCAGCTACCGGCGAAGGTCTTGTGGAACCCCAAAACGGAATCGGTCACGCTGTATACGCCCGACAAACCGGCCTACTACATCGAATCGTCGACCCAGCACCGAACGACGATCCCCATTAAAGTGATCCGCGAAAGCTCGGGTGGTGCCACCAGTGCCAACATACTGCGACTCAATATGCCCCCCTTGGTGGCCAACAACATGGGTCAGAGCGTGCTGATCGAAATTGAGGGCCTGCTGTCGATGGGCTACGAAGGCTCGGATTCGATTGCCACCCGAAAAGTAAACGTATCGATCGCCGTATCAGCCCGCTACAGCGATGGGCAGATGAAGGCTGTACCGACCGTCACGCTGGGTAACCAGGTGGCCCTCAACTCGGCGGGCACGATCGATAACCTGAGCGTGAGCTGCGTGGCCACGGGCAACTCGGCGCTGACGATCGGCTTTTCGCCCCAGGTTACGGAGGGCATCGGCGAGAAGGTCCAGTTCGGGGGCACAGTTACCATGACCGCCATCGGCCACTGCGGAGACCGGTCACACATCCTCATTCTCTAATGGCAGCAAATCCAGACTCACCCGCCAAGATCAGGGACGTATCCAACGGGATGCGCAAGCTCGCTCGGGAGATGAAAACCCGAACCAGCGCCAGTGTGGGCTGGCAGACCGTGGCCACCTATGCCGATGCCCTCACGGCCGCATCGGGCTTAAAGGCCAAACTCATCACCGTCCTCGACGACGATTCGGCTGGCAACGCCGGGGCCGTCGAAGGGGGCACCAATCCGACCACGATGTACCTCTACGTGCCGACTGTGGGCCTTCGACAACTCTACTTATACAAACCCGCGTAATATGAATTCCTCGTTTAAGAACCTTCTTTTACTTTTTTGCTTTGCGGCCAGTGCCGTACTGGGTCAAACGCGACCTGTTGACAATAGCTTACGAATAAACGGCGTATCGGTCACCGGTACGCCTTCTGCTGGTCAGATCATCAAAGCGACTGGCCCTAAAGCCGCCACCTGGCAAGCGGCCCCGACCGGCTCCACCAACCTGAGCAGTGTCAGCGGCCCCTCCAGTATCAGTATAAACAGCGACACCGGCACGGACGTCGTGATCAGTGGCGCAACCTCCGCTAGTGCGGGGGCTATGTCAGCTGCGGATAAAGCTAAAGTGGATGCCTTAGGTTCGGCGGCTTATCTGAACGTACCATTTTCCGGTAACGCGAGTATCGGCGAAGCGGTACGGGGTACCGATACTAGGCTGGGTGACCAGCGGATTCCTGTGGATGGTTCGGTTACTGATGCCAAGATTAACGGTACGCTTAGCCAGTTAAAGATTACCAATCTGACCCTCGACCTGTCGTCGAAAGTACCCAACCTCCGCACCTTATCGATTAATGGGGTACCGCTCGACTTAAGTCAGGATCGTAGCTGGTTAGTGCCAACGGTCTTAACGGGCACCGTTGCTCCCACAAACGGAGTCGGTAACAATGGCGACGTATACATCAATACGGCAACCAGTACCTTCTACGGCCCCAAAGCATCAGGAACGTGGCCTGCTGGCGTGTCGCTCATTGGTGCACAAGGCAGCCAGGGTATTCAAGGCATTCAGGGTGTGGCGGGCGCTACCCCAACGTTCACGATTGGCACCATCACGACCGGCGCACCGGGCACGAATGCAGTGGTCGTATTGGGTGGAACCAGTACGTCTCCTACGCTGAGCTTCACCTTACCGCAGGGCGCAACGGGGGCGTCAGGTAGTGGTTCGGGTGACATGTCGCGTTCGGTCTACGATACCGATGCCAACAACGTCGTCGATAATAGTCAGAAGATCGGAGGGGTGACCGTAACGGGAACGCCATCAACTGGTCAGGTCATCACAGCAACGGGTCCAACGTCGGCGACCTGGTCCACGCCGAGTACCAGCGGCACGGCTACAGCCGGAACCAGCTACACCAACATCATCAATGCAGCCGCTGCGCCTTACAACATCGTAGCCGACGGGTTCACCGATAACGCGACCGGCCTGATGCTGTTGCGTAGTACGCTGGCTGGAGCCAACAAGCCCCATTATGATGCGTACATGCCGGGACCGGGCACGATCCTGACCTCAAACAATCGCTGGGCATACGCCATTAAGGACGCTGATTTTTTCCTGAATGGGAGTACGATTAAAACGATCTATTCAGGCACCGACGATGCGCTGGCCCGGCCGCTCAACATGGGCGAGCTGTTCCAGAACAACGTCCTGAGCTACATAGGTACCAAAACCTATAACCCGTCTCACCTCTTCGGTACCGTTACAGCGGGTAGTCGGAGTCTGACGCTCACCACCACTTCCGAGATCAGCAACTACTCAGCCGGCAAACGCGTGTTTCTGTGGCACTATGACCAGGTGGGCAATGGTGCCCCTCCGGGTGTGCGCTTTTACGAGTGGCACGTGGTCGAATCGGTAAATGCGGGCACGGGCGTCATTACCCTGCAAAAACCGCTTCGCTACAGCTACAATACAGCCGTATGGGATGTGCCCGGTATTCTGGGCGCGGGTAGATATTCAGGCAAACCCCGCATCTACCCCCTTGACGACAATACGTCAAATTACGCGAAGCATATCGGTATCCATAACGGCACGCTGGGCGACGCGACCGGGGGCAATGCCAACAGCCCCGTTGTCATTGGGGCCGAAGATTTGGTTTTAGACGATGTAAAGACCGAAACCGGTTGGGTGTGGGCTTCGGAGAATCGGACGGTGCTGATCGAGAACACCAACTTCAACGGCTCCTCTGAGCTGGATAAGCTCGTCGGTAGCGTCAAGTATAAAAACTCGTCTTTTAAAGGGCAGGTGTCGGGGGCCAGTGGTGTTGAATACGTCAGTTTCGAGGACTGCGATTTAGCTCAGTCGCTCTGGATTGCTCCACGTGCGTACCAGGTGAAGCGCACCCGGCTTCGGGGCGATACCCAGCCCACGGGCTTCCATCCCATCAATTACCACCCAGCCTATTACCCGATCCGGGAGGTGGTACTGGATCAGCTCGATTTCTCGGTCTCGTCTTCGTACCCCAACACGACCCTGATCGATCTGGGCCTGTTTCAGAGCCTGTCCATTCCGGTTGTGTCCGGTACGGATATCAAAATCCCCAACAGCAGCTTTTCGGAAGCCAGCATGCTGGCTGTGCGCACGATGGAGATTGGCACGCGGGTGTTCAAACAAGAGGGTGATAAAGGCGGCTTTGTAACAAATATCAGCTACGATGCTGCCTACAACTCAGGCCAGGGCGCGTATGTGATCTCCGGCACCTGGCCAGCCCCGGTGGTGGGCGAAACCTGGAAGTGGTCGAACATCAAGAACGTAATCGACAAAGGCAATCATACCTGGCCTGCAACACATCGACTCTGGAATGAATCTTCGCAACGTTGGGCGGGAAACCAGTCGTCGGGTGTCGTTAAGCAATTCAGATTGACTCAGCGGGATGTGAAGTGGACGGCCGGGGGCGGAGCTGCCTACGAAATGCCCTTGTACGGCCGGATCGAAAGCATCGAGATCCGGGTCAACAAGAAGTATTCCGGCACCACCTGCATGCTGTCAGTCAATCAGGTGCTGACGGGTAACTACAACCAGATTTTTAACGTGAATCTGATGCAGGAGGGCTACCGCAGGCTCGACCAGCTGAGCGGTAGTTCCGGCATCAAGACGGGGGAATTGCACATCAGCGATACCTGGACAGCCTCAACCGCTTATACCGCAGGTCGGGTGCTGACTGTCGTGCCGGGGGGCACCACGGCTAACCGGGTGTATCAGGTGATCACCGGCGGCACCTCCAGCGGCACAACGCCTACCGACGTTACCGGCAACAACTTCTCCAACGGCACCACCACGCTGAAATACCTGGGCAGCAACGCCCTCTATTCGGGCGCGCCGGTGCTGTCGATAAACACGTATTCGGTTTCGGGAGCCGTGGGCCTGGCTGATCTGCCCGACTTTGAGATTCTTTTCAACTGGCGCTCCTACTAATCCACCGTCATGGCTACCCGCACTCAACAACTTGTTGGCCGACCGGACCCCAACAATCCCGGCCAGCCTCTGCGCGATGCGCAGGGGCGGCTGGTGTTGTATATCGTGCCCCGCAATACCGTTTTAACCATTGGTCAGGCCATTGATCCGCAAGGGCGGGGCTGGGAACGCTACTACGGACCCGAAAACGAGCTGTCGACCGACTGCGCTCAAGAACCGGTACCCGTAACGGGTGCACCCGTGTGGGGGAATGTGCTACCGCCCGGTTTTCTGCCTGGTTTCTGGAAATGGATTGTGCCCCTGGATGCGGCTACGGCCGCGTCGGGTCAGTCTATTGTTAACTATATAGCTGACGTGTGGCCACAGTACCTGGCTCCTTCGTATACGCCGGAGGGGAATCTGGTGATGATCGGGGATAATGTACCGGCCGGAGCCGTGCCTGTGTTCACCCTGGAGGCCGTGCAGAGCGACGGCAAAAAAACTGCCAAGACGTTCACGATTCAGCAGCTCTCGGTGAACGTATACATGCACTATCGCTACTACGCCAGTGAGCGTCGTATCGTGGTGCGGGTGGGCGCTGACAGCAGCATACTGCCGTACGTGAACCTGAAAGGCCCTAGCGGATGGACCGATACCGGTATCTACCAGATGCAGCGTTTCAACGCGAGCATTGGCGCGAAGGACTACTTCTTCGTGTATCCGAATTACCTCAATCCGGTGTCTGGCCAATACACAGTTACGACCCACCACCAGGGGGTTGATATGTATGGCCAGCTGCCCATCGACGCAAATGTCGATAGCGAAGGCGTTGTCAACCTGACGACCGAGCTGCCCGCACCGGTACTGGAGACTACCCCCTGGGGACCCGACGACAGTGACGGCCCGGATCTGGTTGATCTGCCAGCACCGCAGCCCGTGGGCAGCTACCGCTGGAAAGATCTTCCCTACTCGGCCAACGAAGGCGGTGCCGCCATTAAAATTTCCGTTGAAGAAAAGCTCTCCGATGGCAGCTGGCGGCTGTATCCGAATCCGGGTCTGTCGGCTCCCGGCGCACCGGCCGGGGTGGGCTTTATTACGCCTACGGCGGGTGAGTTCAAGGCCAATGCGAACACCATCGGCGCCAATCTGAACCAGACCATTCGGGCGACCATGAGTGGGGTCACCATCGAGCAGAGCGTAGCCATCATCAATGCGGCTGACGTACCCACCGGTACCAACCGCATTGATGAGGTGGATGCCTATCTGATTCAGGGATGGCGGGAGGTGGCCAGCAATGGCAGCGTCAACGAGCACACCTGGATTTTCGCCCGCGTGACCGGCAACGTACGTCCTGAAATCAAGTACGTACAGTCGCGCAATTCGACCGGCAGCACCTTCACTCTGATGCAGCCCCTACCGGCTAACTCTCCGTTCGCTGCGTCTGGCTTTACCCACTTCTCGACCTTCTACAACGAGCAGTTGACCGGCCGAAGCAACCCCTTCAACCAGTTCCTCTTGCGTTTGCCAGGCGTGGACAACTCGCAGGTGCTGGGTACGCTGATCGTCAACCCGAGCTATCCGGATGGTACCACCATCCAGATCTACCCCCAGAATAACTAACTGAGTACCCATAAACCGTAACATGAAAAAGTACTTATTACTCTGGCTGCTCACCCTGATCGGGCTGAGTGGCCCCGCGCAGAACCTGAAGATTCAGAAAGCGAAGCGCGTCTATCTGGGTACGCTCCAAAAAGGGAGAGCCACCCGCAACATGGATTTATACCCGGACAATAGTTTGGGTAAAGCCGCGTTTTTCGATGCCCTCAATGCCGGCTGTATTTCGATCACGCTCAATACGGGCGTGGAGATCGTCGCTAACTGTAGCTCGTCGACGGCGGTGTCGAACATGCTGTCTGCCCGCTATACGTATAGTCCGGGCGTTCAGTCGCTCGACGTGGAAGCGGCTCCCGCTGGCGGCTCCGCACTCACCATGAAAGTGGAACGGGTGGATGGAGTGCCCCTGGCTATGCAGTCATCCGGCAATCAGCAGCTGACATCGGGTACGTATTACATACCTGGGCCGCTTTCCAATCAAGGAAGCTATACCCAGGAGTGGAGTTTTCGCAAAACCGATGCAGCCGGTAGTGGTATACCGGCTACGCCTATTCGCCTGACCTGGAAACGCACCAGCGACAGTCAGACGTTTAGCCACGTCTTTACGCCCACCTCTGCAACCCGACAGCAGATCGTTCAGGTTAGTGGCAATACCGATCCGCCCATCAGTGGTACCACCGGACAGCCACCTTCGTACACCGGTACCCAGAGCCTGAACTTTGCCGCCTATTCTGATCAGGGCTGGCCTCAGTCGGTCGGCATGAAATACATTGAAAACGATCAGATCAAGGTCGGTTTCATCCGGGGTGGGGCCGTGATCGGCTACGCAGCTCTCAAAAACGGGCCGCACGCTGGCCGCAACCTGGTCAACAATTTCCAGATCTACTGGGAGGATGACCCGAGCGATTATCGGTATAAGACCATCACGCCGGATTTGGGCCGCCAGATCATGTTCGGGTCGGATTATGGCACGCCTGGTCCTGAGCCGAATGGCTACACCCAGAACGGCAAAAACACCAAGCAGGGCTACAAAGGCCACGTGTTCAATACGGGCTATAATGTGGTGCAGGGAGGTTCCCTGTTCCCGGCTCTGGATGAATCACTGATCCTGAAATCCGCTGTTATCAACGACAGCCGGGGCCAGGTCTTCTGTGGCCAGATCCGCGCGCGGATCTGGGGGCTAAAAGGCGAGTCAGGCAACATTGTCTTAGATCAGGAGGTGTGGCTGAATGGTACGGCCATCTGTTACAAGGTTCGCCATAACGTTGAACCCCGCCCAGGCAACGCTGATCAGCCGCTGTATTATGCCATCGAGCAGGAAAACCCCTGCATGTATATCCTGGCGCCGTTCACTACCCACTATACAAAGTTGGGCGGGCAGCTGGTTAACCGCTATCCCGGTGGAAATCCGTCGGCCGGTCCACAGTTCTCCAACACCGTGTATTCGGACGAGTGCTGGGTTGGTGGCTATGAGGGGCCGAATGGCATTGGTTTAACCTGGTACTCACCGATGAACTCAGCCATCCGGACGGGCCAGATGACGGGTACCGTTGGAGCCTGGAACGACAACGCCACCAGCTATATCAACAGCGCTTACCGATTCAATTATGATAATCCGGGTGCGTATGATGACTATGGCTATATCATCTTAGGCTCGAACGTCGAGGCCCTGACCAAGATCGCGCAGTTGCCTGGCATTGACCAATCGTTCGACTTCGATTTCACCCAGGATAACCATAGGTGGTGGAACCTGAATAGCCGAATGATCAAGGGGAGTGGCAACTGGAGCGTCTACATCGGCGAGCTGAATCAGGATGGTGGTACGTTCGGCGAGTTTCAATCTCCGCCCCGTGCGTGGCAGGCTGGCGGTATCCAGACCATCCAGTTTGATATGGCCGTCGAGAACTGCTCGGGTCTCTGGCTGGAGTGGAGAAAGCCCGGTGATGTCAACGACAACAACCTGCGCTTCAAGAAATTCCTGCCCCTCCAGGGCGATGGCGTTCGGCGTACCTACACCATCAGCACCAGCGATCCGAATTTTTCGGGCATCATCTCGCAGATTGGACTGAAAGCGATCATGTCGGCTGAAGCGAACGGCAACCCCGTTACGCCCACGAATGCGAAGCTCACCGTGTATAGAATCCGCAAAATCTAATGGCTGACGCACGTAAAATACCGCTTGTGGGTGGACCAGCCGGAATCGACCTGGTGTCGATTCCGGAACTGGCTCGACTGGTCGCGGCCGAGATTGCCCGGCAGGCTCAACCTACCCCGGTTGAACCTGCACCTATTGAGCAAGCGCCCATCGAACCAGTACCGGTTGTGGTGCCGCCAGTTCCCACCGACCCTATCCCTGAAACGCCCACCGACGAAACAACACCCTGGATGGAAGATCAGCACATGGACGAAACTCCGGTGATCGATGCTGCACCGGCACCCACCGTGCCTGGTAGGCTGATTGAGGTTGAGCCTGTTTCGACCTTCAGCGAGGAACCGTTCGGCTATAACCGGTTACAGATCGAGCATCCTGCCTACGAAGATGAGTGGCAGATGAAAGAGTCTGAAATCGCGGTCGAGAATGCGCCGGGTTTCCCGGATGAAACGCCTGAGCTATTGTTTCGCCACGGCCGTACGCAGGTCGATGCGAAGATGTTCTACGGCGATGGCGGCCGGGCGTCGTGGGGGTTGCCGACTAAAAACCAGTCGCTATTCTTCGAGTACTCGGGTGGTGACTTCGAGCCCTACCGCTCACCATTCGACGTGCTGACGACGGACATTCACCAGATTGGTCTAAACCTGAAAAACGTCCGGCTGCCTCGCTGGAACAACAACGAAGGCGATGGCCTCATCGATGGGGTGGCTACCGTACGCGAAGCCCACTTAAACCTGGAGTATGCCTGGCTAACGCTCGATGACTGGAACCGCTGGAGTTATGCCCAGCGCCAAACGTTGTTCTTTAACTACGTAGCAGGCCGCACGGAAACACTCCAGCAGTGCTTCGATCGGGAGGGGCTGAATGGGCTTTCGGAAGCGCTGCACCAGAAATGGAGAAATATTATCGGGCTGGCTATTCTGATCATCAACCGCATTTGCCCTGGTGTCAACGCTTATTACGGGGATCATTCCGGAATAGCGCCCATCCATTCCATCAAGGACTTTTCGGGTAACTACAGTCTGTCGGATCTCTTCAGCTCCTCGG
The DNA here is from genome assembly GCF_054778895.1 of Spirosoma fluminis. Classification (NCBI taxonomy): domain Bacteria; kingdom Pseudomonadati; phylum Bacteroidota; class Cytophagia; order Cytophagales; family Cytophagaceae; genus Spirosoma; species Spirosoma fluminis. The sequence continues at coordinate 172,940 of NZ_BAAGZD010000011.1, read as the reverse complement.
TCAATGATGCCAGCCGGTTTCCGCAGGCGAATGAATATTTGAACGCGGGACGTGTAACTCTCGACGGTGAAGTCTTCGACGTATCGGGTAATCTGCGGGCGCTCTCGAAGGTAGCCCACTGCTACAATTACGAGGATTACGTGATGATGCGGTGGCCCGATTATGGGGACTATCAGCAGGCTACCGGCGACATTCATGCCTGGCACGATAAGCTGGTGCCGAACCTGCACCGGCCGTATGACATCTGCCTGCATGCCGAACTAACCCAGTACGTAAAGCTGAAGAAGAATTGGCCGGATTTCCGCACGTACTGGCAGACCGAGCCGATCTACGAAAGCTCAATCGTGTTTCCCGACAAGAACTGGGAGCGGGTTGGAGCCTGGGTGCCCTGGACGAATAATACCTGCAAAATACCACTGCATCCGGAAGTTTCTCGTGGCCTGGTATTCAACGCCCGGCTTCACCTCGACGGCCTGTTTGTGTGGGGAAAAAACCGCCGACAGTACCTCGAAAAAGGTCAATCGGAAAACTCCCATCCGCAGCTGCATCAGGTTGGCCGGGAAGGGATTCAGATTGCCCTCGACCAGATCAACCAGGTGCGGGCCTTCACGCCAGATACGCAGATTCTGACGGGTTCGATACAGATCAAAAACGACGATCGCAACGAGTGGTTCGCCGGTGATGCCGCCAGTCTGCTGCGTCGCAATGGGTCGGCCGATAAAGCGGTGCCCCTGGTAACAGGTGTGTACAATCCTAAAAAACGGCTGGAGGTATACAGCGTCTACGCGCTCAACCCGGATCGCTACACATCCCGGATTGTGCCATTTCTATCGCCCATCGATGGGGCGGAGCTGAGGGCTGAGGCCAGAGGCTGGGGGCCAACGCTCTACGCTCGCCGTGGCGCTCAATTAATTAACCTATAATCTAAAACCTAACCTTTTTTCTTAAATAAATATGGCCAGAATCACCAACGACCAGGGCATAACGCTTGATCTGTTACCCGGACAAAATCTGGTGACTGAACAGGCTGTGCCCTGGCTGGCCGATGACGAACTACCCGCCGAGTACTCCTACCCCATCGACGCCCCGCTCAATGATAACAACAAGCGGTTCGTGCAATTCGGCTACCGGCCGGATGCCGCTATTCCACGGTACAGCTTGCCGGTGATGGTGGAACTGGAAGGAGTCGCTTACCGGCGCTGCACCTTTGTGTACCGGGTCTCCGGAGGCAAACTGAATGGGTACCTCAAGATCGATAGCGCGGAGGTTTACGATAAAATCAGAAAGTTAACCTTGCTGGAAGCGCTGCCCGACGTCATCAGCCTGGGCGATGGTATTGTGAGTGGTACGCAAACCACCCTGGCGACGCGCATGGGCCAGATTGTCAACATGCCCCCCGGTGAGTTTCCCTGTACGTTTTTCCCGATTCGTAATGAGGGCTTTTTAGAAGATAACTTCGATTCGAATAAACTGGTCGGCTTTGTGCGCCAGAGTTTCGTCAATGTGTGGTCGTCGACGGGTTTCAAAACCGATACGGCTACGCAGTCAGGCTTTTTAGTAGTCCCTCAATTTTACCTCAGCTGGGTATTGAGTCGCATTATGGCCCTGGCGGGCTATCAGATTGAATCGGACTGGTTAGCCGATCCGGAAGTGCAGCGCCTGGTCGTCGTGAATATGACGGCCATGAACGTACAGACCGGTACCAGCATCCTGACCAATCCGACATTGGTGTTCGGGCATAAGGTGACGGCCGGTATGCACCTGCCGGATATGAGTGTAAGTGAGTTTCTTAAGGCCATAAAAGGCCGATTCGGACTCAGCATTACGTTCAACGCCAATAGTCGGATATGTTACATCAAACAGTTCCGGAAGGCTGTACAGGATCAGACCCCGGTTGATCTTACCCAATACCAGAACGGAGAGTATGGTACCGAGCAGCCAGATGGCCGCGGCTACACGGTGGCCGAAGCGCTCGACGAGACTGACGAGTTAAACAAAAATGCCAAAGGTGAACTGCTGAAGCCCAACCAGGCGGTGATTGGTATTGGTGAGCAACTTGTGCAGTTGAAGTGCGGCACCTGCCAGATGGCCTACGAAACCTCTCCCCTGACAGGTAAAGGAAAATGGTTTGTGCCGACAGTTCGCCAGCCGGGCAACATCATTGATTCGTCGTATTCGGTGTCGGCTAATTACCTCGACGAAAAAGGAAAACGACGGAATCCGATTGGTCTTAAGCTGCTTTTGTACCGGGGAATGACCACCGATTCAAAGAATCAGGGCTACCCCCTCGGCACCAACGATGTACGCGATGGCAAGCAGCAGACGGCAGGCAATATGGCCCTCACGTTCACCGGCCGCTATGGTGCCTGGCGGAATGAACTACGTGCGTACTTCTTCTTTCGAAATAATACCCAGAAGATTGTTCAGGACCTGCTGGTACCGGTCACCCTGCTCAGTCAGATGAAGCTCCACGAAAAAGTAGCCTTATCGCTGGAGGATTACATACGTCGTTCGTATCTGATCAGTAAGCTTCAGGCCGAAAGTCCGGGCATCGATGGAAAAGCGATTGTAAAGCTGGAGGTGCTGACTTTACCGTCGGGTATTGACCAGCCGGCCGACGTCGACGATCCATTTGTCTGGGTGGCCATGAGTCAGACCGAAGTGTATAGTGAAGGCCCAGTACTGCCTCCCGGCCCGGCCCGTACGTTCCAGCAAAAGGCGGTTACGTTAACCTTAACCTTTTGGACTGATTCGGGGAAGACAACGCCCTATGCCGCCAACAATCTGCCGGTAAACATCCGGGTAAAAAAGACCTTCAACCCGGGTGGTGAATATGCTCCTCAGCCGGCCTACCTCGAAACGGTAACCACATACCTGGCCAGTGGGCAAAGTATGACCCTGACAGAAGAACTGTATACCCAGCGTCGCCGGCACATTCAGCGCTTTGATTTGGGGCCGTTACTGGTCGAAGATTACGTAGCGGCTTTTCAGCTCGATCCGGGAGAGGGCTATAACATCATCAGCTAATGGCCACCTCCTACAACGACCTGGATATTAATCAGCGCATCAACCTGAAGGGATTGGTGCAGGCCTGGCAGCGAATCAGTGTCGACCGCTTTCGGGGTGATCTGAATGAAAAGCTGTATGCCCGCAAGTGGGCCAAGAAGGCGAAGAAACTCTATCGCACGTATCAGCTGCGAAACAATTGGCGGATGTCGCTATCGGGCGCTGGTGACGATGTGCGCGATGCGAACCTGAGCTTTCTGTTGTACGGCCGTTTCGTCGATATGGGAGTAGGCAACGGCGTTTCCTATGCCCTTTCGAAATACCAGAGTGTTCGCAAGAATGGCGAGCGACGTACCCGAAGACCCATCCGGTGGTACAGCAAACGCAAAAGTTACGAGCTGCACCGCCTGCGCGAGTTGCTCACCCAACATTACATAGAAATACCGCTGGAGGTGCTGGAAAATGCGCTGACCGCGAAAATTGAAGTGATGGCTTAAGCATCAGATACAGCCTCACTTACAGCATCGGGCCAAGCTAAGTCTAAGCTAGGTCTAAGCTAAAGGACAAGTCATACCCACCACTACACAAAGCAGGCTCACGGCAACCTTAACCCTCAATTGCCGTGGCAAAAACGCAAAATGAGCGGGCCGTCATTGACCTCGTGATCAATGGTCAGGCCGCTAAAATCACCCTCAAAGACATCAGCCTGGCTGTAACGAAAACGCGCAGCGAGCTGAACAAAATGAAAGAGGAGGACAATCCGGCTGCATACAAAGCCAAGCTCGCAGAAATGCATAAGCTGGTTAACGCGCAGCGGGACATGACCGCCCGAATTAATGATACCAGTACGGCCTGGGGCCGCTTCAAAAAAGAGATGGCCACCGTTACCATGGGCGTCGTGGGCGGCAACGTCATTACGTTCATGCTGCAACAGCTGGTGGCCCTGATTCCCTCAACCATCGAACGGACGATGAAGCTGAAGGATGCCTTCGCGGACATCGAAAAAGCAACTGGTCTTAGCTCAGAAGGCGTAAAGGCGCTCAACAAGGAGTTAAAAAATATCGACACCCGGACCTCAAATTCCGAGCTTCGCAACATTGCCATCGCGGGTGGTCAGTTGGGGGTTGCCAATGATCAGCTGGTCGATTTCGTCAAAAACGTAGATATGGCCGTCGTTGCCCTGGGTGACGAGTTCACCGGTGGCGTCGAAGAGGTAGCCAAAACGCTCGGCGGTATTGGTAAGCTGTTCGATGAAACTCGGGATAACACCGCTGGCGATAACATTAAGGCGATTGGCTCGGCCATCAATGAATTAGGAGCCGCCGGATCGGCCACGGGTCCGGTCGTCGCTGAATTTACCACACGTATGGGGCAGCTGGGTGGTCTAGCACCGAAGCTGGCTGAAACGATGGGCCTGGGCGCTGCCATGCAGGAGCTGGGGCTGTCGGCCGAGATTGCCGCTTCGGGTCTATCCGGTTTGATGTTAACCGCGGCTAACCGCTCTGATCTGTTCGCTCAGCATTTGGGCATGAGTAAAAAGGCGGTCGAGGATCTGATCAACACCGACCCCAATAAATTCCTGATGACGCTCGCCAAATCCTTCGCCGGACTAAGCAGCACGCAGGTTGCCCAGCGCCTGAAGGAGCTGAAGGTTGAATCGCAGGAATCCATCAAAGTGATGAGTCTGCTGGCCGATCAGACCGACTTTGTTGCTCAAAAGCAAAAGCTGGCCGCCAAAGCGTTGGCCGAAAAAACCAGTCTTCAGGAAGAATATAACAAGAAGAACCACCAGTTGGCCCGTGACCTGAAAGCGCTCAATGAGTGGTTCAATAATCTGTTCACGAGTGAAGGCGTTCAGATGTTTTTAATGGATGCCCTGCATGGTGCCGTCGAGTTTATCAAGGTGCTGAAAGATGTTGGCAGCTGGCTGAACAAAACAAAGGACTACTTCTATATAGCCGCTATGGCGACGGCTGCCTACTACGCGTCGACGATGAAGGCCACGGCCTCGACCATCGCCAACACGGTAGCCGAATTAGCTCGCAAAGCAGCCTATGAACTTGGGTTTCGCTGGCTCGTCATTACCGAAGCAGCTACGAAAGCGTATGCCCTGGCCACTGGCGTATTGACCGGGCAGATTTCGTTGCAAACGGCCGTCGTCACCGTGGCCCGTACCGCTTGGTCAGCCTTCTCCGCGGTCTTGCTTTTAAACCCGATCGGCCTGGTCATAACCGCCCTGGCGGGTCTGGTGGCGGGCATTAAATACTTTTCCGATAACAGTGAACGGGCGCTGGACATCGAGCGCAAAAAGCAGCGTATTCAACGGCAAAGCATTCTGAACACGGAACTGAGTGCGAAAGCGCTGAAGGATCTGAATGAAAAGGTTGCCGGTTTCAATGAGCTATCGGTAAAAGAGCAGGAAAACATTCGTCGTACGATTGTGCTCAAACAACAGGAAGCCCGGGCACGCCTGGCCACTGCCCTGGCACGGGCGCGGGAGGTAGCCCGCGAAAATGCGGAGCCTTCGTTCTGGCAGGGTGTCAAGCAGGGCGCGGGCAATCTGGTAACTGGGAAGTGGGGTACTCTACTAGATAGTAAGGCGCTAGAGCAACAACGTAAGCAGATCGCCGAAGAAAATAAAGCAGCAGCCTACGAGGAAGCGAAACGGCTGGCGAATGTCGAGCAGTTGAAGGCTGATCTGGAGAAATTCGATGATCTGTTGGCCCAGACTAACCCCAAAACGGCATCGACCAAAACTGGCGGTACGTTAAACGAAGTCAAAGATCCAGACAAAAAAGGCAAGAAGGATAAGAAAACGGATGCCGAAAAAGAAGCGGAAGAATTAGAGAAAATGCTGGCTGACTCGCGCGAGCGAATTATGCAGGGCGAGAAAACCCAGTACGAAAATGAGGTGGCTGCTTTTGCCGAGAAGTACACCCGTATGTACGATCTGGCAAAAGACAACCAGGCTAAGATTGATGAAATCAAACGGCTCAGCTTACTGGAATTTGCCGAAATCGACAAACGTCGTCTGGAGCAGGATCGGTTACTGGAGAAGAAAAAACTTGAGCAGTCGCTCAAGGATCAGGACATCGACCTTCAGGCCTATCGGCAGGGAGAACTGGATAAACTACGTATCGATAAAGCGGCTGGCAGAATTACCGATACCCAGTTTGAAGGCCGATCGCTGGAGGCCGAAATGAAGTATTTGCTTGCCAAAAAAGCGATTCACAAAAAGTTTTATGATGACGTCGATGCGCTGGGCATTCAGTCGGAGGAAAAACGACTCGAAATCAGTAAGCAAAAAGCAGAGGATGAAGCGGAACTCGAAAAGCAAATTACCGAGAACCTAACCCAGCAGATTGAAGTCCGCATCCAGAAGTCGGATGAGTTTACGGCCAAAAGCATTGCAAACGAAAAGCGTCGCAAGGAAGCTACCAAACAATTGATCGAAGAGGTTCTGGCCATGATGATGATCAACTGGGAGGAGCAGTTGAAAGGGCTCAAAGAGTTCTGGCAGAAATCATCGACGATCCAGAAGGCCGCTTTCGTGGCCAGTAAAGCAATGGCTGTAGCTGAAGCCACTGTTGCCTATGCCAGAACGCTGATGAATATTCTGGCCAACACGCCTAACCCGTGGGCGGCCGTTGGATACTCAACGTTGGCTACTGGTACGTATGCGACTGTACTCAGTAAGATTGCTTCCGCCAACTATGCTGCACCGGCATTTGCGGACGGTGGATTCAGTAACCCGGAGGGCTTCACGAAGGGGCCAACCATGTACAGCGGCTCCACCGGGCCGTTCCTGGCAGGTGAACGCGGTACCGAGTTTATTATCAATAACCGGGCGCTTCAAAATCCTGTAATTGCCGATTTCGCCCGGATGATGGATGCCATGCAGCGGTCAGGTAATTACAGTATGCTTTCACAAGGGCTGGCCTCAGCCTCCAGCGAATCCATTAGCCCACTGGGTCTTGGTTCGGGTACCCGGCAAGCCAGTGGACTCAGCGATCAGGCGATCACGATGCTGGTGCGCGAACAGCAGCTGACGCGTCAAAAGCTGGAGGAAGTAGCCAAACGGCCAATCGTGCAGAATTATCGGCTACTGGAGGAATATCAGGACCAGGTTCAGCAGATTCGTCAGGAAAACACCCTATAATTATTGGATGTCGCGGAAAGGTTTCTTAACTAAATAACCGGCCTGATCGTGTAAAATATTTATGAGCTAGCTCTAACGGGGCTAGCTCATATTACTTAACGGTAGTAAGGCTGAATATTTAATCCGAGTAGTTTAGCGGTTTACATTAACGATACAATATGTATAAACTGTTACGCATCTTAAGTTTAGTTTTTATCCTGAGCAGCTGCTCCAAACGCGAATACTATTACCTGGCAGAAGCACCGGCAGATTTGCATCAAATGTCGTCAGGGCAGAGCTTGATTATTGGCGATGTAGAAGCTGGAGACACCTTAATTAGTCGGTCAAAACTCCGCAAACCAGATGGCCGATTTGTAAGGGTAAAGCATCGAGCGGGCAATGGCTGGGTCCGATATACTGGCCAAACCTATCTGTTTTCGGCTCTCTATGATTCACCTGGTTCTTCCTCTTATTACGGTTCCTCTTCAAGTCTTTCGGACCTGGATATGAGCAGGCCCGTACATGTACGGGCTCATACGCGACACACCAAATCGGGCAAAACCGTGCAGGTACGGGCTCATACAAGGAGTCTTCCCGGTAGTCGTAGTTCAGGATCGTCGGGCAGGAGTTACAGAAGTTCCGGATCAAGTTATCGAAGCGGAAGTTATCGAGGACGACATTAGAAAGAAAAGCCGGGCATCGCTACCCGGCTTTTCTCATGTTACTAAACGGTAGGTATGAGCAACTGGAAATAGCCGTAGTTTCGTGGTTCACCTTATACCGGAATTTATGACCAAACTTCTCTTGTTTTCTTTTGCCTTAATCCTCACCAGCTGTGCAACGTACCAGGCCCGGGTCAGTAACCGGGAAGATCCATTTACAGGCGCTCGTACCCGTGTAATGACCGTTACCGAATCCGATAACTCAATCTTACTGCGGGAACTAGCGGCCTACTCCAGCACGGGCGTATATCGACCAACCCGGCCAAGCGTAGACATCAATCATATTCTGACGATGATCGTCAGCACGGCCGATACAACCTTAACGTATATCCGGGTATTGCCGGAAAAAGCGTACGACGTACCCGTTGAAAGTCAGTTAATGATTCGGTTCTATGACCGCAAACGAACCGAGGGTGGCGTACTGAGCTTGCCGTTGGTGCGAGCCTATCATACGATCGGTGGCTCGCTGATCGTAGCTGCCCGCGTCGATAAGCAGGCGCTGACTGCACTCAGATCGGGTGTGGCGGATATTATCCGGGTGGAACGAGTCAGTACAAATGAGTCGGATTATCTGTCCAACGATTGGCCTACCGTTTTAGAGTACGCACGAGAGTTCAGAAAAGGCGTTGAGATGCTGTTCCCAGACGATGAACCAACCCCGCCCGTTCGTCGTCGACGTTAATCAAACTTAATCATGAACAGTGAAACCAAGCATCATGACCAGGTACTGGATGAATTCCGGAAGGAATCAGACCGGGCCATCCAGCTATCCCGCGAAGCCGGTCAAACTGTAGACCTCTCGGAGTGGCTGACAATTAAGCGGTACGCTCAGCGCTATAACGTATCCATGAACGTAGTATCCAACTGGATTGCACGCGGGATCATTCCCGCCGATTGTGTACTGGATCTACCTGAGCTCAATGACCTGAGATTGGTGAAAAACCAGCCGTATAAATAGGCAGGATATTTGTGAAGAATGCTTTCTATAGAGCCCATCCATTCTGTGGATGGGCTTTTTTAGTAGCTTTGTCCCGCTAAGTTCATGTAATATTCCAAGGGGTCTGCACCGCCATCCGGAGGGCGGTGCTGTACCCCCGTTCCTATACTGTAATAGTATAGGTAGTTTCTACCCCTTGGGCATGGACTTAGCAGCGGGTCAGGCAGCACCGCCATCCGTCTGCCGGTAGCACACTTCCCATGCCCAGATTGACCACCGCCCAAAAGCAAAAGCGCCGGATCGAGCAGCTGGAGAAAACACGTATCGTCGTTCAAAGTAAGATAGCTGTGTTGACCCAATCGCTGGACAGCATCGAAGCGGAGCTGAAGGAACTCACCTCAGCGAAATAGCAAGATTTTTTAGAGATTAGAATCTATAGTAAAGGTTTCAGGTGAAATCTTTACCAGTATAGCTATTCTGTAAGGGATGGGGTGTCAATTCCGGTCGAGTAAACTTTCTGGCATTAACGTTTACTTGGATATTTTCATATATTGGAGCTTCATTGCAAACTTCGGTTTGTAAATGGTGTGGATAGAATTGGAAAGCCTGGAGCAGCTGCTACCAGGTTTTTTTTGTGTACATCAAAACGGTCGCCTTTGTTTAGCTTTCTAAAAATACAGCTGTAATACACGTTGCTCAATGGTGTACACAACCACACAGGATAGATTGTAATAGGTATTGTCAACCCGAATAAACTGGCTACCAAATAATCCCCAGTCTACCGTATGGTTTTCTAATCGTTTCAACTTGTGATTATATACAGCGACTGCAAGAATTCTGGGCCATTCAACATGTTGATGAATGTCAATAGTCATCTGCTCGTTCGAAGTATTCATATAGTTTCCAATGTTGATGTATTAGAACGTACTCCGTTTGCATGTAGACGGATTCCTTTGATCAGAAATAGTGGGCCAACAGCACCGTTTCAATCGATCGACACCCACAGCCATCAACAGACTTTTTGTGTTCATTAAAACGAGTGATATGCTGAACACACCGGATAGTAAAATGGACTGGGGCTAAATGGCTTAAAGCGTGTCCAGAATACCTGTTCAGGATTGCTTGTTCACTATATTTGGTTTTAACCCCTTTACCTGAACACATGGAGCAATACTTACCCCAACGAATCCATGAGGAAACCTGCCTGATGCTGCTTAGCAAACTGGACGGCATGCGACAGGAGATCGATGCCAACCCTCCCATTAATGCTGATGAAATGTATGAACACCTGGACCTGGTTACCGGCATGGTTCAATTTAATCTGGATAGGATCAGAAACGATAAAGCTTAAGCATGAAAATAGGATACGCACGCGTTTCGACGATTGATCAGCACGTAGACCTTCAGCTCAACGCCCTGCGCGAAGCGGGCTGTGGGCTGATCTTTCAGGAGAAGGTGAGCGGGGCCAGTACGCAGCGCCCTGAACTAAACCGGATGCTGGAGCAACTCCGCCCTGGCGATGAGGTGGTGGTCTGGAAACTGGATCGGCTGGGCCGGTCGCTGTCGCACCTGGTGGAGTTGGTGAATGGCTTTGAGCAGCGTAAGGTTACGTTTTCCTCCCTACATGAGCACATCGACACCAGCACACCCTCCGGCAAGCTGCAATACCATATCTTTTGCAGCCTGGCCGAATACGAGCGGTCGCTGATCCGGGAGCGGACACTGGCAGGGTTAGCTGCGGCTAAGCTTAGGGGTAAGACCGGGGGTAAACCGAAGGGGCTAAGCGATGAGGCTCAAAAAACAGCCAGGGTCGTCGAGTCACTCCACCGCGAAGGGTATGCCATTAAGCAGATTAGTCAGCAGTTAAATCTTTCTCGAACTACGGTATATAAATATCTAGAAGAGAGAGGAGTGAAGATTCAGTAGTGATAAAGCCAAGTGCAGGATTGCAAACAGTAATACTTTGTTCATTGAGTGGCCAAGAATTTAGCTCCATTAGTATATCCACAAATAATAATAGCATGAAAAAGATCTATCTCTGTCTCTATTTTCTTGGGTTAACTGTTTCGCTATTTGGACAAGCGAAAACGATTTTTAATCAAGGGCAAGTGCTTCGCATAGGCGAGCGAATAGAATCACCACAGAAGTGCTTCTATTTGATTTTACAGGATGATTACAATCTGGTTCTTTACTCTTCAAGTGGCGTGGCTCTATGGGACGCAGTGTCTGCGGGAAAACCTGCTGGGGTAAAAGTTGATCGAGTAGTTATGGAAAAGTTCCTTACACTATACAATGGCAGTCAATCTGTTTGGAGATGGAACCTGAGAGGTATCCAGGGCTTTGGCTTACCTTCCTATAATGGGGTATACTTTGCTCTTCAAGACGATGGAAATGGAGTCATTTATAACGATTCGGATGAAGCTATACAAAGTACTAAGACTAATAATAAGGCATTCTGTTTGCCTCCAGCTGGGAATAAGCCATCAGAGAGCAGTAAATTGAAAGTATGGGAGGGGACAGGCCAAGGAATAATACTACGTTCTCCCAATCAAATATTTAGTCTCCACTTGGCGAGCACTGAACTTATATTGCTCGAACACAATAACGTTGCTTGGCGGCAAAGCTTTAGTCGAGGGGTATCAGAATACAACCATAACCAAAACGACCCAATCAGATGCCTAATGCAGCCCGACGGGAACTTTGTGATATATGGCTCAAAAAGAAGTGCGTGGTCGTCCCGCACAAACGGGACAGGCGCTACTGTGTTACAACTAAACGATGACGGAACTTTAGCACTTTATCAGAGCAATGGGAGAAGCGTAAATGTATTGCGAAGTCCACCCCCGCCCCCAGATCCCCCAGTAACCGAAACACCGCCACCGCCACCTAGAGAAACGATTTGTTATAGCCTTGTAGAGCAACAAAAATTTTATCAAAAACCAGGAAGTTGGGTGTTAGTTGATATGGGGTACAACTCAGCTATGTGTAATCCATTAGTAGTGCCAACACCTAATACTACATATTACAATTTTATGACATTTATGAGTATTGAAAATGTGAAAGATCCTGTAACAATTTGCTACCTTTCTAATATACCTAATGGTTGGCGGGCCGCACCAAATTCGACTGGTGCGAGTAACACTCTATGTGGAGGCATCCCCGTTAATGCGGCACCTGGCTTTATAAATATTCAGCAAATTGAGCGAATCCAGCGTTAGATAATGCGTTTAAACTCGCTTAAATAAACAATACAATTTTAGAGAGTTCCTTATCTTCAAAGTGTATGTTGAAGTAGTTAGTTTATACCTTTCAAATTTGTTTTAAAACTTAAACAGAACAGCCAGGCTCATTAACCCGGCTATTTTAATGTTAAGATGTAATTCGTATAGTTGAAGTTTTTATTTAAAATTGCCTATATGCCATGTAAGTTCATGTTACGACGCTCTTCTTCACTACCCTGCCAATAATCGTTCAATGAAATGTTCTCTTCCTTTTCAATTGACATCAAACTCAATAAGTCTATTTCTCTGGTATATAACCTTCCATCGAATCCCGGACTTCGCGGTATATTTTTAAATTTTATTTTATAATCACTACGACGAGTAATGGATTTACTGCTTCCAAAGGTTACATTGAGTTCAAGGTAGCTATCAGAATCAGTAAAGAATTTACTAAACTCACTAGATCTTAACTCAAAATCTAAGCTGCACTGTGCGCTCAAGCCATAAGTGATAATCGGTGATACTTCTTGTACAAAAACTAATGGTCCATTAAACAAGTAATTAGGCAAGTCAGTGCTACTTATAAATTTCCCCTCTGATGCCCAGATTTGCACATAAACCCCAGAATCGTTTAAATTTTTAGATTCATTGAACACTGTGACATCAAATTTAAGTTCTATGCGATGCTCATCATGATATCCTTCACCGAAAACGAACCGAAACCCAACAACGCGTAGATATCCTTTGAGCTCTGGTCTTCTAACCTGCTTAAAAAGGGCATCAATTACATAATGCGGAGCAGGCTTAGATTGGCCATCTAAACGAATAAAATACCTGTCCTCATACTGGTGCGGTTTAGATTCACTTTCTGGCACGTCAATTAGATATACAAACAGGCCATGACTAATCTTTACTTCTTTAAACTGCATCGGAGCTCCAAATGGCCTTATATTTTGTGCAACCTTACTTACAAAGTCATCCTTTGTATATCGCCTTTCAACTGGTGATAGATCACCTACACATACTTTAAGCCCATCTTTGTTTTTACTAGTAACTGGAGCTCCCCAGATTAATAAACCTCCACTTGAGTTCAGGAAAGCACAGATAGTCCTCAAAACTGCGTGCTCTTTGTGCTTAAAATCGTTTTCGCGTTGAACAAACGATTTAAACTCTAGGGTAAGCGATTCGTCACGTTCTATCGAAAAGAAGTTTTCTAAATCTTGCGGAGTTACGCCGTCAATGTCTTTACCAAAATAATCTTTTGCAAATGAGTGTGCCATATGGATAGGGTTGTAGTACAAATATAAAATATTAAACAGCCAGGCTAATTAGCCTGGCTGTTTTCGTTTACTATGCCTTTTGCTTCTTCCGCTCCTGCATCACTTTACTCTGTCGGAGTTCACTGGCCACTCGTCGCTCATCGGGTTTGCCATATACGTCGAGGCCAGAGGCTGACTTTCGGCCCAGGACTACCTTCACCGCGTCGGTAGTCAGCCCCAGCGTATTGAAGCACCAATCGGTAAAGGTCTTGCGACCGGCCTTGCTGGAGAGATCAGGATGGAAGCCCAGCTGAGCGGCTATGACCTTCAACCAATAGTTGAACTTAGCCAGGCTAATGAACGGCAGCTTTTCCCAGCCTCCGTATTTCTCAACGATTTCTTTAACCTCATCGAACTGGGGCACTTTCGTCATAACTTCCGTTTTGATACGTTCCTTCATGATCCAGACTTGCCCATCGATGCCCTTACGTAGTGCCGTCTTGTGGTGGCGGATCAGATCGCGCAGGTCATTATAGTGAAAACCGGTTCGGCATAAGATGATGAAAATATCGGCAACCTCCTGGAGCCTGTAATTGTCAAACGTATGGGCCCGCAGTTTGGCGAACTCCTCATCGGTCAGGAAAACGGGATCGTCGTATTCGATGCCTTTCAACCGGTAACCGTCGAGTGGGTTAGAATCGGTAAGTTTGTTGAGCTTCGCCCAGATCAGCACGTTCTTGATGGTTTGAGTCTGCTTGGTGATGTAGGAGTCTTTGTGCCCGATGGTACCATCGGGCAGCTTAACCTTTTTCATCCAGCTGCGATAGGCTTTAACCCACGTGAGGTCGAAGTCATCCACCAGCAGATCCAGGGCTTTCTTGTGGATGAGGAAGCTGAGCAGCTTCTTTCTGACGTTGTCGTAAACGCCCACCGTTTCTTTGGTCAGGTTGCGCTCGGGATCAGACCGGCAATCTTTCAGGTAAAGGTCGAAAGCCGCCAGGAGGCTGACCGATCCGGCGCTACCCAGATAGATGCGCTTGATCTTTGCGGCTGTGATGGGCTCCTTTTTTCGGAACAGGTCGTTGAAGATGGCCCGGAGCTGGTTGCGGATGATCACCAGCTTCTCGTTTTTGAAATAGGCATCCGGATCGGCATTCGTGATATTTTCGCCGTCCCAGTGGTTGAAGTCGATGGTCAGGCCGGTACTACCGATGTCCTGACGCTCCCCTCCTACTGAAATTCGGCAATACAACTGCGCCTTTCCCTTCTGTTTGCTCTTGTGTCTCCAGAAGGTAATTTCCATTTTGGATACATTCATTGTGCACTGCTATTTGGTGAGCAGTGCCGGACTATCCGTTTTAATCCTATGTTACTTTCTGTATACTTAGCGGCATCGATATTACTATCCGGCAGGTAAGTAACTGGTGCCACCAGCGTATTAAGGGTGCCACCACTATTGCCATCAAATAGTCAAATTGCGCTCAGTAAGCCAGAAACGGGCACAAAAAAAGCCCGATACGGCTTTGTATCGGGCACCTGGTCATTATTAATGGACTTTTGCAGAGAGGAAGGGATTCGAACCCTCGATACGGTTGCCCGCATACACACTTTCCAGGCGTGCTCCTTCAACCACTCGGACACCTCTCTAAAACAAGCGCACCAAGGTTTCCTGGTGCGCTTGTGGTCTTCGGCAGAGAGCGAGGGATTCGAACCCCCGGTACCCTTGCGAGTACTTCTGATTTCGAATCAGACCCGTTCGACCACTCCGGCAGCTCTCTTCGGCATTTGGGAGTGCAAATATGCAGGATTGCGCGTAACGACGCAACACCTACCCATAAAAAATCATCACCTATGAAGTTCCGGCAGGCTCATCTCCCCGCTTATGGGCTGGGCGAGTCCTGTTCTGAGCCGCGTAATAGCCTCAGCCTCCCGGTTACGTTCCCGGCCGAGCAACACCATGAGCTTCGTAACGGCGGCTTCGGTGGTGATGTCGGCCCCGCTCACTACACCAATCTGCTGGAGCAGTTTGCTCGTCTGATAGCGTCCCTGCGTCACCCGGCCTCCTTCGCACTGCGATACGTTGAACAAGACTACGCCCCGATCGATCGTCTCTTTAAGCGTATCCAGAAACCACCCGTCCGTCGGTGCGTTCCCGGCTCCGAACGTTTCCAGCACAATACCGCGCAGATTACGGATATTCACGATCGACTCCACTACGGGCTGCGTTATCCCCGGAAACAGCTTTAAAATCGTTACGTTCGGGTCCAGTACGGTATGGATCGTCAACGATTGCTCCGGTTGGTAGGTACGAATGAAGGGCCGATTGTAGTCGATGCTGACCCCGGCCGTTGCCAGGTGTGGGTAGTTTTCGGAAGCAAAGGCGTTGAACTGTACGCTTTCCTGCTTGGTCGACCGGTTTCCGCGCAGCAGCCGCGAGTTAAAGTACACGCACACCTCAGGCACAATCGGACGGCCATCTTCCTCGGCCGCGGCAATCTCAAGGGCAGTGATGAAATTTTCGCGGGCGTCGGTACGGGCGGCACCGATGGGTAGCTGAGCGCCGGTCAGAATAACGGGTTTATTCAGTCCCACCAGCATAAAACTCAGGGCCGAGGCCGTGTACGACATGGTGTCGGTACCGTGCAGAATCACGAAGCTATCGTACTGGTTATAATTTCTCTGAATAATTCGCGCCAGTTCTACCCACACCGCCGGTTTCATATTCGACGAATCGACAATGTCGTGCAAGGTAATGAGCGTAATTTCAAAATCGAGTCGGTGCAACTCGGGCAGGCGATCCGGCACCCGTTCGAAGTCAAACGGGATGAGCTGATCGGCCCGCTGATCATACACCATACCGAACGTACCACCGGTATAAATCACCAGAACGGACTGACGGGGGCGTTTGGGCAGAACCGGATTTATGTAGACTGTTTTATAAGACATGATACCAGAATTAAACGTCTTTGCGCCGGAATCGGTACGGGCGTTTAGCTAGTCGGGCAGCAGGTTCGCGTACAAGGCAGGCAACAGCGACAAGGCGTTAGCGGTTGTATGGCGCGCTACGTCATCAAGGCTTATTTGCTTCAGGTCTGCCACGCGCTGGGCAATAAGCCGAAGGTAAGCCGACTCATTCCGCTTCCCACGGTGGGGTACGGGAGCCAGATAAGGCGCGTCGGTTTCCAACACCAGATGCTCCAGGCCAATCGAGGGCAGAACCTTGTCCAGGCCGCCGTTTTTAAACGTACTAACGCCACCAATACCCAGCTTGAAGCCAAGTTCAATGGCTCGCTCAGCCTCGTCAAGTGTGCCGACAAAACAATGAAAAATACCGGTCAGACCCGGCAAGGCCAGCTTCTCGATCAGATCAGCGGCTTCGGCAAAGGCGTTGCGGTCGTGCCCCGAGCGCGTATGCATCGATACGGGCAACTTCTGCTCGCCAGCCCAGCGGAGCTGCGTTTCAAAGGCCATAAACTGCTGATCCACGAAGGTCATGTCCCAGTAAAAATCCAGACCAATTTCCCCCACGGCCAGGAACGCATGTCGATGTAAGGCATCTTCCACGGCAGCCAGTTCTTTGGCCACTGTTTCCGTTACGTAAGCGGGGTGCAGGCCCATCATAGGCAGGCAGCGATCGGGATACTGCTCGGCAAGAGCCATCATACCCGCCACGGTTTCCCGGGCGCAGTTAGGCATCCAGATCTGACTAATTTGGTGGGCCTCGGCCCGGCTGAGCATCGCATCCCGATCCTCGTCGAACTGAGGATCGTAGACGTGCGCATGCGTATCAATAAGTCGCATAGGGTTAAATTGTCGGCATCTGACACCCCCGGACGTACCGGGATGGCTCCCGTACCGACGGATTAGTTGTACGTTCTGCCCTTCCACTCAACCTGGTTGTTTAACCAGTAAGAAACGAGCAAAAAAGGGCCGATAATGAGCTGATACCCTTCGAAGGCGAACATATACGGCCATAACTTAGTTTGCCGAAACTTTATTAAGACACCCCAAATGCCGAGTGTTTGCCCCAGTAATTTAGGAACATAAATACCTAACGCCAGTGAAGGAGAAACCAGAGCCAGCGGAAGAATGAGGGGAATAGTCAAGTAGTTTAGGTGTAATAAAATAACCAGCCAGAGCGGTAGTTTCATGGCTCCCCGCATCCACCGTTTACGCTGGTTGATTAATTGGCGCAGGGTATCAACCGGCTCCGTATAAGCCAGCACGGATTCACTGATCAGGTTCCGAAAGCCAAACCCTTTCTGGGTGATAGCCTCAAACAAGGCGTG
Organism: Spirosoma fluminis; assembly: GCF_054778895.1. NCBI lineage: Bacteria > Pseudomonadati > Bacteroidota > Cytophagia > Cytophagales > Cytophagaceae > Spirosoma > Spirosoma fluminis. The sequence continues at coordinate 155,368 of NZ_BAAGZD010000011.1, read as the reverse complement.
ATCTTCAGTTATCGAAAATGGTATCGACTCGTACCCACCTATGGCGTCGTACGCCTGACGGCTTACGGCCATATTGTTTCCCATAGATGAAACCGGGACAGACAGGCGGCTTAGGGTGTGAATGACCAGAATATTATATAGCCAGTCAACAGCCTGCAACTTATCAAATGGGCGTAGGCCTCGGGTAGACGTAACACCGGTGACAATACCCATATTGGGTAAGAAATGGTAGTTCATTCCCTTAATCCAGGTAGGAAATACCTGCGTATCGGCATCGGTAAAAAACAGATACTCCCCACGGGCTTCGTGGGCCAGCTGAGCCAGTACGTTTGCTTTGCCGGTTAATGAATTAAGGGACTTGGTAATATTAAACAGCCGAAAATTCGGCTTGTCGGCAATGAACTCGGCGACAAGGTCATACGTACGATCCGTAGAATTATCGTTGCCAACCAGTACATCCATAGCCTCGGGCGGGTAATCCAGTTGGGCAACGGCCCGCAGACAGGCCAGTATGTTTGCTTCTTCGTTGCGGGCGGCAATCAGAACACTAACAACAGGCGGGCGATCAGTAGCCAGCATAAACGGGTTGAGGAATGGCACGGAATGAATAATCGCGCTCCGAAAAATGGGCTAGCATCCGGGGGAGCACGTACCGTAGGGTTGGCCAGGCTTTCAGGCTATCGTGAAAGACGACAATGGAGCCCGGTTCGGTATATTGAATGGTTTTTCGCAGGCACAGGTCGGCCGGTAATTTGGGGTCAAAATCTCCGGTCAGTACATCCCACATCACCACCGAGTAGTATTCCATCACCTGGGCAACCTGGGTCTTCTTGATACGTCCGTAGGGCGGCCGGAACAAAGCCGTGTCGATACCTAACTGCTGCTGGCATTTTTGCACATTTTCCAGATACAGTTCATCGTCCGTTTTCCAGCCGTTCAGATGATTGTAGGTATGGTTACCGACCATGTGGCCCGCTTCGAGCACCTGATAGAGCACATCCCGATGCTTGCGGATGTTATCGCCGATGCAGAAAAACGTGGCCTGAGCCGCGTATTTATCCAGTTGTTCCAGCACAAACTCCGTTACGTCCGGAATCGGGCCGTCGTCGAAGGTCAGATAAATTGTCGGTTCGGCGTCATCTTCGATCTTCCACCAAAACTCCGGGTATACCGTTCGAAGCAAAAAGTTTGACTTATGTAGAAAGAAAGACAAAGCGAGTTACGAGTTATGACGTACCATTTACAAAATCACCGGGTTTAGGTCTCCTGCGTGACCAGGCGGGCCTGGCTATTCAGTTCAGCTTACGGCCTTTCCACGTGTAGCCTTTTCCTTGCGCGGCCAGACCGAAGAATACGACGTAGAACGGATACAATAACTGCGTCAGCGGAATAAAGTTCACAGACGATTTTTTTTGTAAAAAAACAAGAACCTGACGTAAAAACAAAAACTCGGTTACAACCTTCAAGCCAACAACGATAAGAACCGCATTACCGTGTATCAGACCCAATCCCCACCCACCAACTGCTGCGACCGGCGCGGCATTACTTAAAAACACAAATACGGCCAGCAGCGAAGGTACCCAGCTCGAATAAGCCCGCCATTTACTGGCCCAGCGCTTCCGCTGGTTATAGAACGCCCGCCACGACCGGTGCGGCTGGGTTTGTACGATGGCTTCCCGACTTTTCAGAAACCGAATCCCGTCCGGATAGCGGGCGGCCACTTTATGCATCAGCAATTCGTCATCCCCCGAAGCCAGCTGATCGACCCCGGCAAATCCGCCCACTTCCGCGAATACCTCCTTTACGTAGCATAGGTTCGCTCCGTTGCACATCGTCGGCCGGCCCAACGCCAGCGTGCAGGCTCCCGACCCGATCAGGCTGGAAAACTCCACCGTTTGCAAGGAGTCAAAAACCGAGGTTTCGGTTGTAAACGTAACCGGCCCCGTAATCATTTTTGCGTTCGTTGCCCGATAGAAAGCCGCAAACGCGTGAATCCAGCCTGGCCCGACCCGGCAATCGCCATCGGTAGTAATAATCAGTTCACCCCTGGCGAGAGCAATGCTTTGGCTGATTGCCCGCTTTTTAGGCGACGCGCTTCGTTCATCCGTCAGGGGTACAGGCCGCAACGTATAGGGAACCCGGCTTACCTGCGCCTGAATTAAGGCCAGGGTGTTGTCCGTGGACGAATCGTCGGCAACGATAACCTCAAAGTTGGAATAGGTTTGCCGATTCAGATCGGCCAGCAACTGTTCGATGTGTTCCGCTTCATTGCGCACCGGGATGATGACCGTGATAAATGGACCATCTACTACGTTCTCATCGGCCTTGACCAATGGCATCCGGAGCCACGTAACCCAGAGTGTTAAGGCAAATAAGGCGTAGAGACCGCTGATCACCACCAGAGAAATCGTCATTCGGCGGTTAGTTTAAGTTTCCAGACCCAGAATAACCCGGCCAGCACAGGGGTCAGCACATTCGCGAGCCAGAGCGTGAGTGTCGCTGTCAGCAGAATGGGTGCCGGGACGGCCGTGGGCGCAAACACCCACAGCGCGGCCGCTTCCCGCACGCCCAGATCGCTCAGCAGATTAAAGGCGGGGGTCAGCGTCTTGACCAGAAACACCAGTCCGATACCCGATGCCGATACGTCGGCGGGTACATGTACGCCAACCAGCCGCAGGGCCAGGTAAAACTGGGTAGAAAAAATCAGGTAGCGAAGCGCTGCGGCTCCGAGCGCTAAGCCAATTTCGCCATCGGTGTAGTGGGCGGCTACGTTCCAGTAGCGCACGAACCGGCTCAACGCCGAACGTCTTTCGAACCAGCGTAAGAGCGGTCGACGAATCAGCGCGAACACGATGCCCAGTCCCGATAAACCCGTGAGTACCGCCAGCAGCCATCGTCCGGCCGTGGTGTTTCGCTCCGGAGCCACAACCAGGTGATGCGCCCAGGCGAGTGTGCCAAAGACCAGCGCTACGTAGAACTGCATGCCCCCCGATACCAGCGAGGCCCCAACGGCGGCTCCACGGTCACCGCTTCGCAGCGACAGCACCCGGCCGGCTGTATCGCCCAGCTGCGCCGGTAACGCAAATCCTAACGACACCCCGGCCAATACCCCCCGGTAAGCACTCCAGAAATGAGTCGTTTCGACGCGCTGGAGCAGAATATACCATTTCAGCGATTCAAAGCCCCAGTTAACGGGGGTCAACAGAAGCAGCGCACCTGCCCATAGTTCGGGATGGTCAACGGTCCGCATCTGCTTGCGCACGCTATGCCAATCGACCGGTTGCTGCCCGACAACGTAGCTGATGTAGGCAACGAGTCCGGCAAAAACGACGATTTTACCCCAAAACGCGATTTTTTTAGTTTGTTTAAGCGACAAAACGTATGAGAAAACGTTACTTTGCAAAAAGCTTAAACGCCCAATCATGATTATCTCCCCCAAACCTGTCGTTACGTCCGAGAAAATAATTCTTGGTGTAGACCCCGGCACCCAGGTAGCCGGTTACGGCATTATCTCGGTCAGCGGAGGAGTTATGCGTATGATTCAGTACGGCGTTGTTCAGCTGAGCAAATATAGCACCTACCAACTGAAGCTTCAGAAACTTCACGAAACCATTATCCGGCTCATCGAGGAATACAAGCCCGACGAGATGGCTATCGAAGATCCTTTTTTCGGAAAGAACGTGCAGGCCATGCTGAAACTAGGCCGGGCGCAGGGTGTCGTGATGGCCGCGGCCCTGTCGCGCAATATTCCAATTGTTGAATACGCTCCCCGGCGCATAAAACAGTCCGTTACGGGCAACGGTAATGCGTCCAAAGATCAGGTGTCGCACATGGTGGGCCACCTGCTGAAAGAAGACCTGAATCCGCAATTCTTCGATGCGACCGACGCCCTGGCGATTGCGGTATGCCACCACTTCCACGAAAACGCCCTGCCGACGGTCTCAAACAAGAAAACGAAGAAAGGAGCCTGGGGTGCCTTCGTGAGCGAGAACTCCGGCCGCATTAGCGGGTAAGTTTCGCCCAATCTTCAATCGGCCAAAGTAACGAACGTTTTATCGCAACCAGGTTCTGGCTACTGATATCTCTGACTATAACCTGTATGTCAGAGTATAGCGGATACTGCCCCGGTAGCGGTAGATTAACAACGTACAGACAGAAGGTATAGGTCTGCCATCGTTCAGCGCCGGTTTCCAGTTTAACTGATTAGGTGTCCATTCCGGCAGGTTCCGCATCGTACGCTGAACGTAACCGGATATGGTAGCTGGTTGCGGCTCAACGCCTAACCCCGCGTTTACTACTGACTTTACGTCAATGATCTGCCCGATTTCGTTGATGGTCAACGTAGCGGTGATGGTTCTGACTCGAAACCCATCGACCACGGCCTCGAATTTTTGCTTAAGATAGGTCGACAGGTCATTGGCGCTGCCTGTAAACTGCGCGGGCTGATAAAATGGTTCGCACGCCCTGACGCTCCCGTCGGGGGTGTAACATTGACTTTTCTTGAGGTGGCCGTGGCGGTAATAGTCCCGGCGTTTGATGGCTCCATCGGTATAGAAAACCATAAAAGGGCCCGTAAGCAGACCATCTTTATAATCGCAGGTTAGGTAGACCTGCCCCGTTGGGTACATAATTTTCGTCGGTCCATAGCGAACAAGTCGGCTCAGGCTGTCCAGTTGAAAGCCATTAGCCAGCGTTTTGGGCAAAACGGTGTACGTATCGAGTCGGTAGAGCGTACCATTTTTTTGCAGCGTCCGTACGGTAAAATACTGATCTCGTCGGCCGAAGTAGCTGATTTCCTGGTTATAATCCGCGTATTCTCGCCGAATCGTCGCTTTTGAACTCGCCGTTGTCAAACCAGATTGCGCCAATGTGGGTTGACAGATCAGAACGCAGCCCATGAAGAGATAGAGCGCACGCATACAATTTCCGGTTCAAAGCCGCGGCCCGGGTTATTCCGGGCAGTTGACTTTATTTAGCCAATATACACAATGGCCTTTTTCCAGAAAACCATTCATTTACCAGCTTATCCACGGGGCTTTCATTTGATCACGCGCGTGATTGAGCGGGAGTTTACTGATTTCCAGCAGATTCGAATTGGCTTACTGCACGCATTTATTCAGCACACCTCCGCCAGCCTCACCATCAACGAGAACGCCGATCCTACCGTGCGGGGCGACTTCGAGCGTTACTTTAACAAGACAGTGCCCGAGAATGCACCCTATTACCAGCACGACTACGAAGGATCGGATGATATGCCCGCGCATCTGAAAGCGGCTATGCTCGGCCACTCGGTCAGCATTCCGATTACCAACGGCCGACTCAACCTGGGAACCTGGCAGGGCATTTATCTGGGCGAGCACCGGAACCAGGGCGGTTCCCGAACGCTGGTGCTGACGGCCTGGGGCGAATAAATTCCCTGTTGTTGCATGCCGCCCCGCGAGTCTGCATACAACAGGGAATCAGAGAGTCGCGTTAACTTCAATAGGTTTCGTACTCGAAGCGCAGGGTCTCAACCGTAGTGCCGCTCACCTGAGTAATCCGGCTGGTTGGCAAATTGCTGCTGTTATACGTGTAGGTATAGGTCCTGGTCCCGTCGGAAAGCACATTGTTCTGGCTTAGGTTGAGCAGGTTATCGATACCCCCGTAATACGTGTAATACGGGCCAAATGAACCCGAAACAGGAGAAGGACCAAATACGCTCGGTGCCGGAATAAGGAATGTCCCGTAGAACGGATTTATCTTGTCGTCGTAGGTATACGTTGCCTTTGTTGATCGGGTGAAAACAGGCACGTTAGGCCCACCCGAACGCCCTACCCTAAACTCCTCCGTAGCAAACGTTACGTTATTTCCCGTAAAGGTTAAGGCTCCACCGCCACTGGACGTCAAACCGCTCACCCCGATTGATTTGTTGTATCCTGACACCTGATTTGCGGCCGTATAGCTGGGTATTATAAAAAATGTCGACGGCGCGTGACTAAAATCAGATATCTGACCAGCCGCGTTGTATCGGTATCTGTAGGTTTCCGAATTCGATCCCCGTCTGACTACCGTGCGCTGAGCCTGCGTGAGCCGATTTTGGCCGTCGTACTCATACACCGTGTTTTCTACCGGCGCTGCGCTGCTATCGGGCAGTTGATAAGCAATCAACAGGCTGAGCCGACCCTGACTATCGTAACGAAACGAACTAACCTTATTCGGCGCATTGGGCGTTTCCTGCGTGATGGTTTTAACCCGGAGCCGCCCCGCCGATGAACCAGGCGATACGACAGTGATCCGGTGATCGGTACAGGACACAACCCAACCGATGAACAGAAAACAAACAAGATAATGAAGCATACGGGTATGGAACATAAGAAAATTGCGTTAAATACTGGTTAAATTTTTCTTTACTAAATGCAATTTTACAGATAAACCATACCCGCTAACCAAACAAGCGAGCATCCACGCCTACAATTTATTTATCGGCTATAATCGCCTGCTTAAGCTATAAAACCTTTATTATGAGTTACTTGTAAGACTTGCATTTGGCGCAATTGCTTTCTTTCACTCAACGTAACAGCCGCCATACTTCGTCGACGCTCGTAACGGGCAGCTGACACGCCCGGTTGTAGCAGACGTACACTGTCGTTTGTCCGTTGATCGCGTTCCGTTGTTGAAGCAGCGGCAAATTATCCCGGCCGGCTTCGGTTGTATCGCTCGTCCCACACAAGACTTTGTTGGGGTAAAACTCCGCGTCGATCTGCGCCCGAAACTGCTCGGCTTCAGGACCAATCAGGGCTATTTCGGCCGTGGGGCGGGTCCGTATGGCAAATACGGCCGCCCAGTTAGTGAGGTAATCGGCGTTTTGCTGCACCAGTGGCTGTATTCGCCCCAGCATTCGATCGGCTCGTTCGGCATAGTCGGGTCGTTCCAGCAACAAGCTCAGGGCATACAGGTTTTCGGCCATCATCGAGTTGGATGCCGGTATTACGTTGTCGAACAACTCTTTACGCCGGGCAATCAGCTCTTCGCTGTTTTTGTCGGTAAAGAAGAGCATCGGATCGGTCCCTCCTTCCGACTCGGTATTATCGACAAAATTGGTGAGCACATATTGCATTAGTTGATCGGCTTCGTGTAGCCAGCTTTCGGCAAACGTGGCCTGATACAGCGCCAGCAAGCCGTCGATCACGGCCGCGTAATCATCGAGGAAACCGGCCTGTTTGGCTCTCCCCTGCCCGCCGGGGGTAGTTTTGTACGTATGCCAAAGCCGACCGTTACGACTGTCCCGCATTTTTTTCAACAAAAAGAACGCATTGCGCAGGGCCAGCGTCAGAAACTCGGGTTCGCCGAATACGCGATACGCCGTAGCCAGCCCTTTGAGCATCAGCCCATTCGACGAGCACAGTATTTTATCGTCCAGGCCCGGCCGGATCCGTTCACTACGTACGCGCATCAGGCGGATATGCGTAGCGTCCAGCCGAACGTTCAGATCAGCCAGTGTCCAGCCCATCCGTTCGGCAAACGATTCGTCGCTTTCAGTCCGGTGCAGAATGTTACGGCCATGTTCCCAGTTGGCCACTTCCGTGAGTTGGTCCACCGTTGTGGGAGACGCCGGGGCGGTGGGCAGATGGTATAGTTTAGCGAACCAGTCGTAGTCGGCACCCAGTATCTCCTGCAACTCCCGCGTAGTGAAGGTATAAAACTTACCTTCTACTCCTTCGCTGTCGGCATCCAGCGCGGAGTAAAAGCCACCTTCCGGACTCAGCAGCTCGCGCTGCGCAAACGCAATGGTCTGGTAAACGACATGCTTATACAACGAACTTTTGGTGAGGCTATAGGCTTCGGCGTACAGCGTCAGCAGTTGGCCGTTGTCGTAGAGCATCTTCTCGAAGTGGGGCGCAAACCAGTCGGCATCGGTTGAATAGCGGGCAAAGCCACCGCCGAGCTGATCGTAAATACCGCCCAGGGCCATGCGGTCGAGGGTTAACGTTACCTGATGCAGGGCCGCGTCGTTACCCGTAGTGTCGTAGTAACGGAGCAGAAACCGCCAGATGCTGGGCATCGGAAACTTGGGGGCCCGGCGCATACCGCCTTTCTCGTCATCGGCTTTTACGGCGACTTTCCGGTAAAGTACATCCAGCGTTTCGGGCGCAAACAGTGGGTCGTTCTGGGTCAGACCGTATCGTTCGGTATCGGTCAGGTTCAGTTCGATGGCGAATCCTTCAGCCGATTTTACCAGATCGTCGCGGTGTTCGGTAAAAGCCGCCCGAACGCTGTCGAGCAGATTGATCCAGTTAGCTTTGGGCAGGTACGTAACGCCGTAGAACGGCTTGGCGTCCGGCATCAGAAAGACGTTTAACGGCCAGCCTCCCTGCACTCCCATCGCCTGAACGGCTTCCATATAAATCGTATCAACATCCGGGCGCTCTTCCCGGTCGACTTTTATGCAAACAAAATGCTGGTTCATGACCCGCGCTACGTCTTCTTTCTCGAACGATTCGCGCTCCATGACGTGGCACCAGTGGCAGGCTGAGTAGCCAATGCTGACCAGAATTGGCTTATCTTCGGTGATGGCCTTGGTCAGCGCTTCTTCCCCCCACGGATACCAGTCGACCGGGTTTTCGGCGTGCTGGAGTAAATAGGGACTGGTTTCGTAAATCAGTTGATTAGGCATACGCTCGTTACGTGTCGATGGTTATTTTCGGGCCGGTCAGCCGCTTTAGATCCGAACGGATCAGTTATGGATAACAATTTTTTTGATTTGCTGCCCCGTGTCGCTACTAATGCGCAGCCAGTAAACTCCGGGAGCCAGATTGGCCGTATTCAGCACTTCCTTAACACTGTTAACCTCTTTTTTTAACCTGGTTTGGCCTTGTATGTTCAGAAGTGTCAATTCGGTTTTGCGACCCGGCAGACGCTGGAACTCGATGGCAATCGCCGTTGTAGCGGGGTTCGGGTATACCCAAACATCACCCAGCACCGGCTCGACTGCCGTTACGGCGCTCATATCGAACCGGCACAAATACACCTCCCGGCCGGTCAACTCAATGACCTGCTGCCATGCTTTGTAACGTACCATAACCGTTGTTTTCTGGGTTTCGCTGGCGTACGGGTTCTGGGCCGCAATCAGAATGTTATTGTTTTTGACGACACCCCGCCAAACGGGCAGTTGCTTGTCCATCAGATCACGGGCGGGCGTTTCGATCACCAGCTCGTGGGGTCCCTGAAACATATCGGCAAAGCGCGAAAGCCGGTACAGGCCATGCGTAAACTGTTCGTAGGCGGCATACACATCCGTGCGGCTCCGGTCCAGCCCCGGCTCTTCCCATAACCACAAGCCAGCAGCTCCGGAGAAAAACGGGAAAATAGCGGTAGCCTCGGCCATGAACGGCTGGATGAACGACGGGTAGCTGCTCGACGAGTTGTGGTAACGCAGCCATACCCAGGGGATTACCGGCTTGCTGCTCCACGCCCGGTTTACTTCGACCTGAAACAGCAGGTAAGCCAGGTAATCTCTCGCCAGTGGATTCGGATAATCATAGAAGTAATACGCCGAGGGCGACAAGACGTCTAACTGCTCGTAGTACGGTCCTCCAACCCTTCGCTCGGTTGAATCTTTGACCAGATAATTCACATTCGTGAGATTCGTTGTCCAGTCTGACCAGGAGTAAGTCGGTACGTTCAGATACGTATTGAGCACGGGCGTATCGGCATAGCTGCTGATCGTTACGCCGGTCAGGTCCGCCCGCTGGCGGATATACCGCAGCCCTTCGGCGTACAGATTCCGAATGGCTATTTTATAAGCCGCAATAAAATCGGCATCCGACAGCTTCCGATACGTATCGGGCACCTGCGCATCCTGCTTCAGCCGTAGGATGCGGCTGTCAGTTTCCTGAATCCGTTCGATGTCGAGCACCAGCCGACTGCGTTGGAGCACGTACTGGCCCGCTGCGTTTTTCTGCCCACCCGACACTTCGCGCAGAAACTGCTCCCATTTAGCCCGGTACGCCGTGAGGTCGTTTGCCCAGGGGCTCTCGATTGTTTCCCAGGGCTGATTCAAACCCGTAGCAAAGCCGTAATACACCAGGGCCAGGTGCGCTGGCTTTACCAGCGTACCAAACTCGCTGTCTTTAGCTTCCGCCAGGTGGCTAAAGCCGTGTTTGAGCGGGCTGGCCTGCGCATCGTCGAAGCGAGGACCGTTGTAAATAACCGGAAACGGCAGGCTGAACTCAGGAAATTTGTTCCACTCGATGCGGTTCGGCTGGCTAACGGGCGTAAACGTCAGCCGGTCGGCGCACTGCTGCTGAGCGACTCCCGACCAACCATTCGCTAGTATAAACACGAGCAACCATACCAAAAAAAAGCCAGATCGAACCCTCATTACTTATTTTTTGGCCAAAGTTAAGCTATCGACAACATAAGAAGGTTCACCTTCCGTTTTTGCTGCCTTTCATAAGACAGGTAGCGGAAGTGCCATTTTCGTTTGTTTCCGGCGACTGTTTCAATAGGGGTTTAGTGTTGTTTGCAACGGCTGTGGACGATTATTCAAACACCATACTCCGTAACTCCTCGCTTTCTGAGTCAGACCAACGTATTTATGCCTCCGCTCGGTGGGAGGGAGTACAAAAGCATTACGTGAACAAAACTCCGTTCTCTGCTGGCTTTTTCTATCAAGGGCAGTGAGTGGACCTTTGCGCATCATAGCGAATAAAGAAGTTTATCCACGTTAAGCGAGCCAGTCGGAAGACCACCGGCGTCAATACCACAATTAAGCTGATCAAGACAATCAAGAATTGAGTCAGCTCCCAGTTCAGCATGACTTCGAACAGGATAAAACAACCCACAATCAAGGCAGTATAATAGGCATAACTCACGTACAGAGCGCCAGTGTAGTAGCCAGGCTCTCGCTCAAAGCGTTCATCGCAACAGCTACAGCGCAGATTCATCTGGTCAAAATGCCTAAGGTTATAGGGATTATCAACGGCAAAGAATTTCCCCCGCTGACAACGAGGACAGGTGTTAAGAAGAATGCTGTAGAGTTTAGTGCCTTTGCCCAAAGTAATCATGAGACGGAGCCGTCCAGAGTCATAGTTTCTTAAGATGAACTACGCCTTTAGACGAGTTAGTGTGTTATGATTACTATTAAACCACCCCCGTTGTTTGCTCCTGTTAAGCGTGGATGTTACGGGGCCCCCTTCCCGTCTCGGCTGCACACCGATCTGCTTATAGCCATTTGAGAGAAGTTATCTTTTGAGCCCGATGGGTATTTTATTTCGCTGGCCATTCCGTCTGGACTGATATGCAACCGGCGAAGTGACCATTACTTAAACTTCCGTGGTCGAATTTGCAGGTGTGGTAATTTCTAAAAAGGGCGTGGGTGCAGGTTATTTTTTCGAATATCGTCTTCGGTTCTGGGTAGCAAGACCGTCCTCAAGTTTTGCTCAGCCTCCGCTTGTACCTGTTCTATAAACGGACGAAAGTTAGTATGATACGCTAAAAAGGCGTTCCCAACATTACCGTTCTGCTCGTACAAGGCATCGGCCAAGGCTGCTGCTCCACTTATCGCCAGAGAGCCACCCATACCCGCAGCCGGAGACGCACAATAGGCGGCATCGCCGACTAAGGCCACACGACCTTTCGTCCAGGATGGCATTTTGATTTGATAAAATTCAACAAAGTAAAAATTATCCGATCGTTGCATTTCCTCCAGCAGCTCAGCAGTTCGCCAGCTTTGTCCGGCAAACTGCTCCAGAATCAGCTGTTTTTGCTGCTCCTTGTTGCGATAATCGTATGGAATTTCGGTATCTGAAACAAAACTGAAAATAATATCCGTCTTATTGTTGTACGCGTTGAGTGCAATTGACTTGCCAGGTAGTCTGTACATCTGCATGCTCTTTGGTTTGATCAGCAGTTTATTCAAAATGGTAAGTGAGCCATATGCCTGCAAGAAATGAGCGTAGGTAGCCTCCTCACCAAACCAAAGCTTTCGTACCCCCGAATGGATGCCATCGCAGCCAATCACCAACTGAAAAGAGCGTTGTGGGCCATTTTTAAAATTGACAACGATAGCCTCATCGGTCTCACAAAGGGCCGTGATGTTGTCGCTGAATAGGAACGTTACGTCGTTTTGCAAACTCTGAAACAGAATATCAATAAAGGCATGCCGTTCGATCTCGATTTCGTCAGAAGCTCCGTCCTCCAGTTGAATCGAGCCTTCCGCCACATCGTCAGCATTCTTAAACTCTACCAAATCAACGTGTAAGCGGTGTTGTTTCAATTGGTCATACAGGCCCATGCGTTTCACTACGTCAATGGCATCGCCCTTTACATCAACGGCGGCTCCATTGATGCGGGGTTCGCTGGCTAGTTCAACAACCGTTACGGTATACCCGAGCCGATTCATCCACCAGGCGGTGCAAAGTCCGGCTATGCTTGCCCCAGAAATGAGCACTTCTTTTCCTTTTACTGCGTCCATTGTGTTAACGATTTTTGATGACACAAAGGAACTCAGCCTAACTGGGGTCCGAAATGACAAGACAAAGTAAGTATTGGACTAATCGAGGTTTTTGATTCGGAAGGCCAAAGCCGTCATGCCCGTTGTTTTGGTAAAGAGCCGCGAAAAATATGGATAATCGTCGTACCCTAATCCGGCGGCAATTTCTTTTACCGATTGATCGGAGTGATAAAGTAACCGCTTAGCTTCCAGAATGATACGTTGCTGAATGTGATGCGAAACAGAACGACCAGTCGTTTTTTTAACGCACTCATTCAGGTAAGCAGTCGATACGTTTAGTTGCTGGGCGTATCCTGCCGGGCGTTTGATGGTCGTATAGTTACGTTCCAGTAGGTGTCTGAACGCTTTGGTCACCAGGTCAAACCGAGAAAATTTATCGGGTGATTTCGCTTGTTCTAAATAGGCTGAAAGAACCAAAGCAACCAACGTATTACAAGCATCTTTTAACAACGAGTGGCTTAGTCGGTTGCTTCTGCGTTCCGACAACTTCAGGCAAAGTGAGGAGGCTTCGGCTAGTAAGTCGAATGTTTCGGGCGATAGCGACAAAGGTTTTGTGGGAACAAGGTCTTCCAGTAATTTCAGATACTCAGGGTTCAGATTTTCATTCGTAATGGCCAAACTAACAACGGTTACCTGCTCAAACGCAGTTGTACGGTGTACCTGATCAGGGTGAATGTAGATGACTGACGAGGGCTTTATTATAAACTGCTGAAAATCGATGTCAATATGAACGGTTCCTTTTTCGAGCAGGTGAAATGTATGAGTGTTGTGCCGATGTACTTGTCGATCTTCTCCAACGGTATCAGATTTATCTGAGAGGGGTAGATGCTGGAAAGCTATTTTTTCTATAGCCATTCCAGCATCCAGATCGTCAGTCATGGTATTGACCGGTATGGATTTTATTTGTTTAGCCACTAGTTTTAGTCTCAGTACAGAGAATCACAGGCTTCTATGCCACTAGAAGATCTCGCAGGGATACGTAGCTGCTGGTTTAACCATCAACTACAAAGTGAAAGTGTATCTGAAACCTACCTTAGGTCTTGCTTATTCAGGAGTTGAATTCAGGAGCAGCTGGATCTAGCCAGGCGATTTGCTGATGAGGAACGTGTACCTGCCCTAAAATATGTTTGTATAGCTCCAGCCGCCGGGTGTTTCGATAGCGGTGCCCGCCAGTTTGAAATAGCTTTTCAGGCGTGCAAGTCGTTACTACGTCATCATCTAACTGGCGACATTCAACCAAATTACCCCCGAATGGGTTAATGATCATCGAGTCCTTCAAATGGATTGAGAACGTTGCCTTTCTGAAGGGTATGTAAAGATAGCCGAAACAGGTTTTCCCGTTGGCATGGCCATCCCGGGTAGTGACGATGCGACGGACTCATATCTTCCGCTCTTCTTCGACGAGCGGAAGATATGAGTCCGTTGAAAATAACGGGGTGATACGGCGGAAGGCAGTCCGGACTTCCTTGCTGGCTACCCCATTTTTCACAAGAAAAGAAAGGACCAAGGTTAAGTAAACAAATTGACCAGACAATAAGAGTTTAAGCTAAACCCCAGACAGCTTATTTTGCAGAGCCCGGTGAATAGCATAGCGAAAATCACAACCTACTGATTCCTAGCCGCATAAATAATACCACTTGTTTTTTGACCAAATCGCAAGGAATTTTGCCCGAGACGATACAGCCTGGCCGGATTGATGCGTAAACGATTCGCTGGTTTCTGTTCGTTACTAGTCCGATACGTATCACTGATCATCGTCCTGCCAACTGATTCTCTTGTTATGAACACAATTCGATTCCTGGTTGCCTTCCTATTTATTGCGGCTACCCTAACCAGTTGTAAAAAAGACGAGGGCGCAACGCCCACGACCTCCTCGCAAACAGACCTGTTGGTGGCCAACAACTGGCGGACCGTTCGGGTTACTAATCCGGATGGGCAGGAAATTAACCGCACCCGACTCAATCTCACGACCCAGATTCTGTATGACCTGAATATGCAGTTCCGGAGTGATGGTTCGGTACGAGCGCTGGACCCGAATCAGTCGAATAAAGTGATTAACGGGGGGGCCTGGAAACTGGCCGCCGACAACCAATCGATTGATGTCGACGTAACGGGCTTTAAAGGCAACTTCCCCATTGTGCAGCTCAACCGGACTAAACTCATTCTCCGCCAGCGCGCTCCGGTCGATGGCAAAGATGCCGACATCAACCTCGAATTTGACCCAACGCTTTAATCAAAGAGTGAACGTGATAAAGAGTGAAAGAGCGGTTAAAATTTGGCGTCAGCTATTCACTCTTTCACTCTTTACCTCTTTCGCTCCGCTTCGGCGGTCCGATTTAAACTATGCTTCGTTTCGAAACTGAGCCGGGCTTTTTTGTTGCCGCCGACGCCTGGGGCGATCCTTCTCATGAACCGGTCCTGCTGCTGCACGGTGGTGGGCAGACCCGTCACTCGTGGGGTGATACGGCCCGATTGCTGGCCGAAGCGGGTTGGTATGCCCTTGCGCTGGATGCCCGTGGTCATGGCGATAGTGACTGGTCGCCGGAAGGGCATTACGAACTGGATGATCTGGCAAAAGATGTACGGGCCGTTATTGCGCAGCTTTCTCAGAAACCGGCTCTCGTGGGTGCTTCGATGGGGGGCATGACGGCCTTGATTGCCGAAGGCGAACGATCTCCCGGCTCCTCTTCCATCTGTACCGCTATTGTACTGGTCGACATTGCCCCGCGTGCCGAACAGAAGGGCATCGAACGCATTTTTTCCTTTATGAGTGGTAATCAGCACGGGTTCGCGAGCCTGGACGAAGCCGCCGAAGCGGTAACCGCTTACCTTCCCCATCGCCCCCGGCCATCGGACCACAGCCGACTGGAGAAAAACCTGCGCTTCCGCAACGGCCGCTACTACTGGCACTGGGACCCGAAGATGCTGGCTTTATGGCGGCAGCACACCCTGCCCGATAGCAACGGCCAAGCGCGCCACCTGCTGTACGAAGAGCGATTGTACGAAGCCGCCCGCGCCCTGACCGTGCCGACGCTTATTGTGCGCGGGGGCATCAGCGATGTTGTCAGCGAAAACGTAATGAGTGAGTTTCTGGATGCGGTGCCCCACGTACAGAGCGTCAGCGTTGCCGAAGCAGGCCATATGGTTGCCGGTGACTCAAATCATGCCTTCACAAAGGCGGTAATCGGGTTTTTGAAAGAGCGAATGCGTGAATGAGCGAAAGAGTGATTTAACTTTACCACCGTCACCACTAAGCACTTTCTGCTATTTCGTTGCCACTCAACGAAGAGCATCGCTCATTCACGCATTCGCCCGTTCGCTACATGAAGAATTCCCCCCGTATCCTGACCGCCTGGACTTTTTACGACTGGGCCAATTCGGTTCATTCATTGGTCATTGTCTCCAGTATCTTTCCCGTTTACTTCTCAGCAACGGCCCTCAACGAAGCGGGCGGGCCGGTGATTAATTTCCTCGACATTCCGGTTAAGAATTCGGTCCTGTTTTCCTACACGATTTCGGCGGCTTTTCTGTTTACGGCCCTGCTTTCGCCGTTGTGCAGCGCCGTTGCCGACTACAGCGGCCGGAAGAAAGCGTTCATGAAAGCCTTCTGCTACACAGGAGCCATCAGTTGCAGTCTGCTGTATTTCTTTACGCAGGAAACGACCACGTTCGCGGTGATCTGCTTCTGGCTCAGCCTGATCGGCTGGAGCGGCAGCATCGTGTTCTACAACTCCTACCTCCCCGACATCGCGACCGAAGATCAGGTAGACCGGGTCAGTGCGCGGGGGTTCTCGATGGGCTACATCGGCAGCGTACTGCTCATGGTGTTCAACCTCTTGGTAATCCTGAAGCGCGACTGGTTCGGCAACATTTCCGAAGCGATGGCCTCCCGGCTGGCTTTCCTGACGGTTGGGCTGTGGTGGATTGGCTTCGCCCAGATTCCGTTCAGCCGCCTGCCGGATGGCACCCGGAAAGCGGCTGCCCCCGGCAATTACCTGCTCAACGGCTTCAAAGAGCTACGTAACGTCTGGGCTCAGATGCAGGAACGCCCGCTGATCAAGCGGTTTCTGGTCTCGTTTTTTGTGTACAACATGGGGGTGCAAACGGTCATGTACGTAGCCACCATTTTCGGGAGTGACGAGCTGAAACTGAAAGGGCAGAGCTTAATCATCATCATCTTACTGATTCAACTGGTGGCAATTCCGGGGGCGTTCGGCTTCTCCCGATTATCGGAGCGCATTGGCAATACGTATGCCCTGATGGTGGCGGTTGTGATCTGGATCGGGGTCTGTGCAGCCGCCTATTTCATACAAACCGAAGGTCAGTTTTTTGCCCTGGCAGCCGTTGTTGGGCTGGTCATGGGTGGTATTCAATCGCTCTCGCGGTCAACCTATTCCAAGCTCATTCCGGCCACGACCGACACGGCCTCGTACTTTAGTTTCTACGACGTAACGGAAAAAACGTCCATTGTGATTGGTACGTTGGCCTATGGCTTGATCGAGCAGTTGACGGGTAGTATGCGGAACAGCGTACTAGCCTTGCTTGTGTTTTTTGTGATCAGTTTCCTGCTGCTGTGGCGCATTCCATCGCAAAAAATCTATTCGGCGGATTTGCAAACGGAAGAGGTTTTGTAGTATGTTTGCAACCGCAAAGGAGGTTAGCTCAGTTGGTTCAGAGCGCTGCTTTGACAGAGCAGAGGTCAGCGGTTCGAGCCCGCTACTTCCTACCCAAAGCCCCAAATCGATCCGATTTGGGGCTTTTTAGTTTAACGTGGGTTATGAATAATGGTTGACGCTCGGCCCGCTACGGCAAACGATGCATAACCAGGCAAACGGGTGATGGAATAGACAGCTCGTTGCCAGTGGCGGTCAATTCACCCGTGGCTGCATCATGCCGGAAAATAGTGATGTTGTCGCTTTCCTGATGCCCGACCCATACGTACTGTCCTTGCTCGTCGACCAGAAAGTTTCGGGGCTGCTCACCGCCTGTGTACTGCAAACTCTGGTAAGTCAGCTTACCATCATCACCGATGGAAAAAACGGCCAGCGTGTTGTTGCCCCGATTCGTTACGTATAGATACTGACCCGTAGGATCAACGTGGATATCGCCACCTGAGCGCTCGCCAGCGTACTTTTCGGGCAGGAAAGACACATCATCTTCAGCCAGTTCGAACGTATCAGTCTGGACGTTACGTCGGAGAATGGCCACAGTTGAACTCATTTCTTTAACGCTGTAGGCAAACTGATCCTTGGGATGTACAGCAATCGACCTTGGTCCCGACCCAGCCGCGACCGATACGTAGGGCGTTTCGTGAGGAGATAATTTACCTTGTTCTTCATCGACTGCATAGATGTGAATCTTGTCGGTACCCAAATCCGATACGTACAAAAACCGGCCGTCAACCGAGCGAATGGCCGAATGCACGTGGGGCGCATCCTGTCGCTCTTCGTCAATTCCTTTGCCCGTGTATTTAAAAAGTTGTGAGACCTCTCCCAACGAGCCATCGTCCAGAATCGACAGCACCGTCAGGCTACCACCGCCGTAATTAGAAACGAACGCCAGTTTTCCGCTTTGGTGAATGCTGATGTGGCAAGGGGCCTGCCCCTGCGTGAGTTGTTGATTGATGAACGTCAGCTTGCCCGATTGCTGATCGATGGCATAGGCATTAACCGTTCCGGAATGGTCCTCGCCCTGATCGTCTTTTTCATTGACCGCATACAAAAACCGCCCCGAAGGGTGGATAGCCAGGAACGAAGGACTATTCGGATTGTCGACGGTTTGACGAAGGCTAAACGTACCGGTCGAGCGATCGAACGCGAAGACGTAAATGCCTTTGCTGCCCCGAACCGAATACGTTCCGACATATAGAATTTCGTTGAAAGACGGGTTTGGTACCATACTGTTGAGTGAAAAGAGAAATCAGCGCTTTGTTAGGCAACTCGATTCTCAACAGCAGGTTTGGTTGGATGAGCTTAGGTGTCCTGACACGATCTGTTATTGGCAAAACACACCGGTGAAAGGCGTTGACGTAGCGATTGCGGCCAACGCCTTTCACCCATCACAAAAAGCCGCGTCCCGATATCGGGACGCGGCTTTTTGTTGAGCTTATCTTGTTACCGTCTTTTCTTGCCCGGCCGGTTGCCCGAAAATTTCGACTTGCCCGTATTATCTGTGTTCGCGTTGCCTTGCTTTGAGCTCCCCAGCAACTTCTCCGCCAGATCGGGACGGTTCAGCTTATTCAGCCGGTTGCGAATCCAGTCTTTATATTCCGGTTTGTACCAGAAGAAATAGCGGTTCTGCGCCTGCTTTTCATCCCGCGTCTTGGCCGTTTTAACGGGCTTGAGCGTGTAGGGGTGCACACCGGAGTAATAGATGACCTCGGCTACTGTCATTGGCGTAGGCGTAAAGTCCTGCACCTGTTCGAGCTGGAAACCCATGTCCTTCGTTTCAGCGGCCAGGTTCGCCATGTCCTGCTCTTCGCAGCCGGGGTGCGACGAGATGAAGTACGGAATCAGCGGCTGTTTTAGGTTGTGCTTGTCCTGAATCCTGTCGTACTTCTTCTTAAACAGCTTGAAATACTTGAACGACGGTTTGCGCATGACCCGTAACGTATCGTCGGCGGTATGCTCGGGAGCGACTTTCAACCGACCCGATACGTGGCGCGTAACGAGCTGCTCCATGTACTCGTCGTGGTTGCCGTCTTCATTATTTTTGTTGAAGTCATCGACCAGCAAATCATAGCGCACACCCGAACCGACGAACGCCTTTTTGATATTCGGATTCGCGTCGACCTTGCGGTATAGTTCCGTCAGGGGCTTGTGCGACGTATCGAGGTTCGAGCAGATAACCGGGTGAATGCAGCTCGGACTCTGGCAGCGGGCGCAGATGGATTCATCTTTGCCCTTCATCTTGTACATATTGGCCGATGGGCCGCCAAGGTCCGAGATATAGCCTTTAAACTCGGGATGCTTCGTAATCTCGTCGACTTCTTTCAGTACCGATTTTTCGCTGCGCGACGCAATGAACTTGCCCTGGTGGGCCGAAATGGTGCAGAAGCTACAGCCGCCGAAACAGCCCCGGTGCATATTCACCGAAAACTTAATCATTTCGTAAGCCGGAATTGGGCCGCGTTTCTTATACTTTGGATGCGGCATGCGGGTGTACGGCAGATCGAACGACTTGTCGATTTCGGTCTCGTCCATCGTTTTGAACGGCGGATTGATCACCAGTACCTGGCTGCCCACCTTTTGCGTAATCCGGTTCGCCTGCCACTTATTCGACTCTACTTCAACAATTTTGAAGTTAGCCGCGTACTTGATTTTATCCTGCAGGCACACCTCGTGGCTGGCCAGTTCGACCGTATTCCAGTTGTTGTAATCACGCAGGTCGCCGGTATACGTAGCGTGCATAAACGCCACCTGATTGATGTTCCGCATCGATGAGAACGGTACGCCTTTCTGGACCAGTTTCAGAATCTCGCGCAGGGGTTGCTCGCCCATGCCGTACACGAGCATATCAGCCCCCGAATCGGCCAGGATGGACGGCATCAATTTATCCTGCCAGTAGTCGTAGTGCGTAACCCGACGTAACGAAGCTTCAATACCACCGAGCAAAACGGGTACGTCGGGGTACAGTTCCTTCAAAATCCTGGTATACACGATGGTGGCGTAATCGGGCCGGAAACCCGCTTCACCGCCGGGCGTATAGGAATCGTTGGAGCGCAGGCGCTTGTTGGCCGTGTAA
The DNA here is from genome assembly GCF_054778895.1 of Spirosoma fluminis. NCBI lineage: Bacteria > Pseudomonadati > Bacteroidota > Cytophagia > Cytophagales > Cytophagaceae > Spirosoma > Spirosoma fluminis. Next base: position 135,132 of record NZ_BAAGZD010000011.1, on the reverse strand, counting down.
TGGTTCACCATCGAATCCATACAGCCCGCCGTAACGCCAAAAAAGTATTTAGGGCGACCAAACTTTTTGAAGTCGCGCAGGTCGTCTTTCCAGTTGGGTTGAGCGATAATTGCCACGCGAAAGCCTTCGCTCTCCATGATACGCCCAATCACAGCGGTTCCGAAGGCCGGGTGGTCAACGTAGGCATCGCCCGACACCAGCACAATGTCCACCTCATCCCAGCCCCGTTTTTCAACTTCCTGTTTTGTCAGCGGCAACCAATCTGTAAGGGGTCTTTCAATCATGAGTCTGTGCAATTAGCTACCTGGAAAACGTTGAATTTAGGAAATAATTCACCCAAACGCCAACAAATCACGCACGCTCCGAAGCAGACGTAACGTCGGAACCAGTACTTCCCATGAGACCGGTGCCTTAGCGGATAAAGGAATGCGGGGTATACGCACGTTCTCGCGCATAGACCCCGCAGTTACTTTGTGTTTGGTTATTTCTTGGCTGGTTTTTTGAAGACGGCCTCGTCAACCGGCCCGTTGATGGTGATTTTTTCGGTGTTAAACGAGATCGTTCCGGCCTGGGGCGACTCCATCTGCATCGTATTGGCGAACTTTATCCCGTCTTTATCTTTGTAATTCGAGAAAAGTACATCGCCCGGTTGCCCGTTCACCATCATGCTCACTTTACTCACCATATACGTGGCCGCATCCAGGTACTCGTCCATGGTCTGGCCTTCTTTTGTGGTGATTTTCAGGTGGTACGCATCTTTGCCGTCTACTTTTTCCTTGCCGACCAGCTCAACCTTATTTCCTTTTGCTTTGTAGTTGACCAGAGGACCAAACGGATCGAGCTGACTCAGTTGCTGCTTCACCTGATCGGCGGGCATATCTTCGGGTTCTCCCGTACCGCCCATCATGGTCGGGCGAATCATCCAGCCCGACGTACCGTCAACGACCTGCACCATGGAGTTACCCATAACCGACGATTCAGTACGCATGGCTTTGCCGACAACAACCGTTGACTTGCTCGGAATTTCCATCCCCTGCACTGATAGTGAACGTTCAGTATATACCGATTGAACGCTGCTTAGTTTGTCCATACCGCCCATCGCAGCGACGTGCTTGTCGACAATTTCGTCGACGGTCTGGGCCTGCGCACCGATGGAGAAGCAAACGGCCAGGGCCGCCGACAGAATAAAGTTGGTTTTCATGATTGAATGCGTTTTGGTTGGGTGATACGTTTGGAAACGGGCAACAAGATACTTCAAATTTAGCAGATCAGCTTACCTATGGGCGAGATTGCCCTCCGGCGGGAGCGCTACCGCCCTGCGTTTGTCCGCTGCCGTCGCTTTTTACATCGTCGTTATTAACGGACTTGGCTTTACGGCGGGGAGCGTCCATCGTCATCTTGCCAATTTTGAGCGTAAAGGTCAGGCGGACACCGCGGTTGTACAGATACACATCGTTGACCTGGTTGAACAGCGGAGAGTTCAGGACGGTGTGAATATTAAACCGGCTGTTCAGGAAGTTTTCGGCCGCTAAGCCCAGACTGGCTTTTTTGTTGTGAAACTCTTTCTTCACGCCCACGGTATAGAAGCCAAAGCCGCCCTGCCGCCCCTGCAGCAGCACCTGAGAACCCTGCAAAAAGCCGAACGCCTGCGCGCCCCAGCCGTTTCTGAACGTAGCGTTCATAAAGGTGCCTCCACTTACGTTGAAGCCGCTGTTCGTCAGGTTGGCTGATACGCCATCCCGGCCCATTGCCTGCCCGGTTAAGCTCGAATAGAAAGCGTTCAGAAACAACCCAACGTTAATTTTCGACGTAGCGGCTACGTTGGCGAACAGGTTGGTGCCATAGGCGTGCTGGCGGCCAATGTTCTGATACGTCGTTATAACCGCACCGGCAAGCGTATCAGACGGTTGCGTAACCTGGGTGATGGCGTTGTTGGTGATCCGGCCGAAGAATGTCGCGTTAATGAACGTCTTCCCAATGGTTTTGCTCACAGCCAGTTCCATGTTGTTAGTCAGCTCCGGCCGTAACCGGGGGTTACCGATCGTAATATTCTGCGGATTGGCCGCGTTAAAGTTCGGGTTTAACTGCTGTAAGCCGGGCCGCTGAATCCGGCGGTTGAAACCTAGTTTCAGCGTGGTTCCTTTGATGGTTTTCGACGCGTTGACGCTCGGCACTAACACGCCATAATCACCCACGCCCAGGTTACCGCCCTCCCGCGTGCTGGCGTCGATAAAGGTGTGCTCGTACCGCAGTCCGCCTTTGAACGTGTAACGGCTTTTGGTAGTGTAGGTGTACGACGAATACCCGGCGGCAATGTTCTGATGGTACGTTAACTCACCCAGCGTATTGTTGGCTTCGGTGGTAAACTGACCCGATGGACCAGCCAGCAGGTATTTATAATCGCTGTTCACCTCCCGAAAAATGGCTTTTCCGCCAAATTCCAGCAACTGATTTTTCCGAATTGGCGTCTGATAATCGGTTTGCAGGGTAAATTCCTGGTTGACGTTCTTGTTCAGGTTACGTTGCCGGGCCGTCAGTGCACCCCCGCCCGTTAGCAGGTCGGCGTCGAAGTTATTGGTCAGGTCGTTACGGCTATACAAGGTCGAAATGCTCCACTCCTGCTGCGGTTTGAATGTATGCAGGTAATCGATATTCGCGTCCACCGTTCCCGACAGGTTCTTGGCATCGACGTTCCGGTTTGCGGTTGATCCTAACGTTCCGTTGGTAAACAGTTGAGTGACCAGGTCCTGCTGGTTCTGCATGTTCCGAACGCCATAGCGAACACCCGCGGTCAGGCTCTGATTTTTGGCGAGATCGTAATCGAATCCCAGGTTATACTGCCCGAACAGACCTGAACTGTGTCCATTTCCCGCCTGGCGGGTCAGCGTCGTTACGTCCCCTACCCGACTCGTCTGGTCGAGATTGGTTTTGGTGATGGTATTGTACATGGCCCGCCCAAAACCACCCAGCGTGAACCCAGTCTTTCCTTGGCGGTAATTTCCGTTAAGCGACAGCATCGAGCCCCGGTTGCCCACGCCCGAGTCGACATTCAGGTTAAGGCCCTGTAAGCTGTTCTTTTTGGTAACGATATTGATAATACCACCCGACCCTTCGGCATCGTACTTAGCCGAGGGCGAGGTAATCACTTCCACCGTTTTGATCTGATCGGCGGGAATTTGCTTCAGCGCATCCGCTACGCTGCTGGCTACAATCGTCGAGGGTTTGTTGTTGATCAGGACCCGAATGTTCTGGCTGCCCCGGAGCGATACGTTTCCATCCAGATCTACTGTCAGCATGGGTACTTTACGTAGAATGTCTGTAGCGTCACCGCCTTTGGCCGTAATGTCTTTTTCGGCATTGTACACCAGCCGGTCAACTTTTTCTTCAATCAGTGCGCCCTGCCCGACCACCGTCACTTCCTGAAGGGTTTTGACACTGGACGCCAGTTTGACCACGCCCAGATCGAGCGACTGGCCGTTGGTGAGCGTAATATCGGACAGAATCCTGTCGCGAAAGCCGACGAAGCTAATGAGCATCCGGTACTGGCCAGCGACCAGCTTGGTGAGGGCAAATTTACCGTTTTCGTCGGCCACCGTCCCGTCTATGGTTTTTCCGGTTGCCTTGTTGATGAGGGCAATGCTGGCAAACTCAACGGCTTTTGCCTGGGTTGAATCGACGATGGAACCCATGATTTTAGCATTTCCCTTGGGAGTCTGATCGCCAGCCGTGCCGGGCAGCGCCTTGGTGGGAGCAGCACCGCCCATGGACGGAAACTGTGCATTAGCCGGTAAACTTTGGGTAACTACGAGTAAAAAAAGGACAATAAGTAAGCCGTTAGGTTTCATAAACTTGGGAGTTGACGCTGTAAAGGTGTAATGGGAAGGCAAGCGGTGAAATGAAAAAGGGATGAGTGCGGGTTTTAGCCCGACAGATATTTGTTTTTGGCTGACGAACGAACGTAGCACAGTACGTACGGTTCGTTTTCGGGTTTGAAAAGTTGCTTCACCCAGCTCGACAGCACTGATCTCAACTTACAGCCTAATCCGTTGGTGCGGAATTACAATGCTGTGTGTTCGCTTTGTTGATTATCGACTATCGCCTATGTACAGGCCCTGCAATAGTTTTCTCGTAGCAGGCGATGGAGGCTGTCAGCGGATGTTTGATGATTTGAAAAAGCGGCTCGACAACATTAGTCAGTTCAGCGGGTATAAATAAGACGGTGAGTACCGTATTTCTATAGGGTAACTCTGTCCACTACGCACTGTGTGCACCCCTCGCCGAAAACGAGGCCAGCGCAGGGGTTGAGACGACATAACATCCTTACTTGACTGGCTATACAGCCTGCCAGAGAAGCCACCAGCGTGGTGGAAAAGACACCCGACGATATGCCAAACAATACGCCCAATGCGGGCAACGAGCGAACTATCAGCCAAAACGATCTAGCTATTAGCTATTGTTCAGGCTGTTATACTTTCCCCTTAAATAAAAACCCCGACACCGTAGTGCCAGGGTTTGACGCATATCGCTTATTAAGTAACTTAGCGTTGCCGGTCAACTGTTACCAGCAGCCGACCAGCCCGAAGCCTCCCCGGAGGTGGAGGCTTATTGCTTCACACTCAAAACATGCACGAACATGCGGAGAGCGAAACAGAGTCCTTTAGCATTACGAGTGCTAAAGTGTCTCAATACCTATCAGCCATTGATCCAAACGGTCTTTGGTCTGATAAGGACTGGCTTCTCGATGTTGATGTCTTGGCATCGACACGAATAGGCTAGTTTCCTAACGGCGCTCCACCCTTACCAGGGGTGGGGCGTTTTTTTATCCCATTCACGAGACATGCAAAAATAAATGAAATTAATCAGAATAGAGTGCCAATTATTTATGATTTTATTTCCTTTTTTATTATATGCCCTTGTTTTTGGCATCTGAATGTCTTCGACCCGTCCTGTGGGTTAGGTTATTTTTGATGTGGTATCTAATCATCAATAGTATGAAACAGCACAAGCGCCCCTAACTGATTGCGTTATTGCCAATCCTCCTTATTTGATCTTTTCGCTGGCTCAGGAGGGAAAGTTATTACAGGCTTGACTTTTATATATACACACTCTTTACTTTGTTAACGAAAAAGCGCAACTGCTGGAAACAATGCGCCCTCTTTAACCAATGGACGCATGGAAAATGGATAATTATGGAAATAGACCTGCAAACGATACACAGAACAACAATAGCCGTAGTTCTATCCAACGATATGGTAATTAAGGACGCGCAGGACGCCTTAGACCTGCTGGGCAATTGCGCCTATCAGGGAGCCGAGAAAATCATTATCAATCAACAAAACCTTAGCCCCGATTTCTTTGAGTTACAAACCGGACTGGCTGGAGAGATCCTCCAGAAGTTTTCCAATTACCGGATGCAACTGGCGGTTGTCGGTGATTACTCCGGTTACACCAGCAAAAGCCTGCGTGATTTTATCCGGGAGAGCAACAAGATGGGACGAATCAGTTTTGTCAACTCGCTCGATGAGGCTAAAGAAAAATTGCTTGTGTAGACGTCTACTAAACGAATCGACCCATTTTCGAGCAGGTTTAAAAGCCGTTATTGGACCAAAGGCTTTGGTCCAATAACGGGTCCACCTAAAAGCACCAGCCTCGGCAAGGATTAATAGCGCATCTGATACGTTAGCAGCATGACGCCAGTGTCGTACCTTTTGGAGTCAAGCAAAGACAACTGAACCGATTTATCGCTTTTAAACAGGGGAAGCCCTTTACCGAACACGACGGGGTAAAGCTTGATTTTTAGCTCATCAATCAGTTCTTGTTCGAGCAGAAATCCCGCAAATTTGCTGCCTCCACACAAATAGATGGGCGTTCCTTCGCTGGCTTTTAACTGCTTGATAAACCCAATCTCATTTTTCCGAACCACCTCAACCTGATCGCCGGGCGCAGTCTCAACCTGTATTGTCTTTGAGAAGATATAGTGTTTCATGTGCGGATAAGCAGGCTGGCCCGGCTGAAGACCAAATTGATAGCCGTATTCATACGTGGCTTTACCCATGATAACGGTATCGTAATCCAGTAAACTTTGCTGGTATTCGGTTACGTGTTCACCTTCATTGATGAAGCCTTCGGAGGCTGAACCGTCTTCATGACCAATAAAACTGTCCAGTGTAACGCCTACGTGATAAATCAGCTTTCTCATGGTATTTGTGCGAATTGAAACCAGGTTAAATCTGTCTAATAAGGGCTGCTTCGGAATTAATTAGCAGCCTTACAACTGCATGTGCAGTAATGGATAGGGCTTTCCCATGCCATCGACCGCCGAGCGGCCGACAATCCTGAACCCCATTTTCTGATAAAATCCAATCGCCTGTTCATTCTGCTCGTTGACATCGACCTGCGTTGCGCCGAGTACCTCAACCGCATACGCCAGTAATTGCTGGCCAATACGTTTTCCGCGCCAGGCCGGATCAATAAACAGCATCTCTATTTTGCCGGTATCTACGCCAATAAAACCAACGGCTTTCCGGTCAGTCGTGCGTTGGCAAAATATAGGCATGGCCGGAAGCGCCTGATCGCGCACGATCTGCCTAAATAGCGTAATGTCAGCTTCCGTAATAAAGTGATGCGTGGCCCGAACCGAAGCTTCCCAGACCGCCAGTAAGGCAGGGTAATCGTCAGGATAGGCCGGCCCGATGCCGTCAAGGAGTGATTCGCTCATAGCAGCCGAAAGAGAGACCAGACCTTACATTTTGTAGTGGTTGCGAATCATCCGTTCGTACACGCTTGTGGGCAGAATTCGTTTGAGCAGCACCGATAGCTTCTCCACCGGTTTACCGACGCGGTATACCCGTTCCACCCGCGACGAATTCAGTATTTTGTCGATCAGCGGACCGAATACGCCGGGGTCCATTCCCTCGCTTACGCTCTGGTCGATGAGTTCGTACGTGCGGTCGAACGTTTCTTTGTACACGCTTCCGGTCGAAAGTGATACGCGTAACCGGTTTTTGTTGATATCGGTACGCGTACCGCCCGGCTGAACCGAACAGGCCAGAACGCCAAACGGAGCAAGCTCTAACCGGAGTGCTTCCGTCAGTCGCTCCACGGCGGCTTTGCTGGCGCTGTAGCCACCTCGATACGGCAATCCGGCCTCAGCAGCAATCGAACTGATGTTGATAATATAGCCAGATTTTTGCTGGCGCATATAGGGCAACACCGCCTGTATGGTCCGGATCACGCCAATTACATTCGTGTCCAGCACGTGCTGGATATCCGCCAGGGGAAGCTCTTCGATCGGGGCGGCAATGCCTAAGCCCGCATTATTGATCAGCACATCGATCCGTCCTTCCTGCTCCAGAATTCGCCCGACCGCCTGCTTAACGCTCTCCGCACTCGTCACATCCATCGCCAGCATTCGAAAACTTTTGTCGGGTAACTGGGTCCGGGACGTACCGTAGACGATGTATCCCCGCTGTACGAGGTAGCTGGCGATCGACTCGCCTAAGCCAGTCGACGCACCGGTAATTAAAACAACTTTAGTCATAAAGAGTAGCCGGGCGAGTGCCTGCCCGGTCATTGACGCCCCAAATGTAGAGTGAGCAAAGCAATTTCTATCAGTTTAGTAACCGTTTGGCTGTGGGCCAGACTCACATTTATGGTGCGGTAGGCTCAAGGGACGCTTCGTAACCCGATGACAGTCTTCTGAACAAACAGAACGTAACAGGCTCAATACTGCGATGCTGTCGACAAGGTAATCAGGGCTTTGTTGGCTTCCATGATACCCGCAGACTCAGCCGTTACGGCCTCCCATGAGAACGGAAGCCATACATCATCCAGACTGTTGAAGACCTCCGTAGCCGACGGACAGGCAAACAGCTTATAATCAAATTTCGGGTATTTATGAACCAGATAGCCGGGGTAGTAATACGTCTTCCGATGCAACTGGGCATGCTTCATTTTTTGCAGAATTACGTATTTGCCGAGGCTGTATTTGCGGTAAGCCGGGTCGTAAAAGTTCATAATGCCCGCAATGCTGGTCGAGCCATTATCGAAGATTCCCCCGGCAATTAAGCGCCCCTCGTCCCGAACCTCAACGATGTACGTATCAAACACGCTGTGCAGCACCCCACCCAGCAGACACGATTCAACCGATTCGGGCGCATCAAATGTAATCGACTGCCGATACAGGCTGTACAGGCGTTCGATCTCGTCGGACAGGATGAACGGCTTTATCGTTACCGTAAATTTATCGTTGATTCGCAGGAGCCGAAGCTGATCTTTACCGTACGTAACGTTACGTATGGCAATGCGGAGCCAATGAGCCGAATAAAATAAGTCGTCGAACATGAGCAGCTGGCACGTAAACAGCCGCTGCTGCATCCGGAAATAACCCCGGCTTAACCAAAAATCCAGTTCGTGTCCACTCATCATTGCGTTACGCGACTCGTTCAGGCTACCAATATAAACGGGAATCCGGTATTATAAATCGATGCCGTCAACGATTTTTCGGCGTATTAGTAAACGCATTGATTATCAAGAATAACACAGAAATGAACTACCCTGAAATCGGCAAAGACGCCAGCCGCGTGTCGATCTGCTGCGTGATCCAGGCGAAATCAGCGGGGTTCGCGGCATAGTCCAGCTCGTTCACATCGACAATCAACAGCTCGCCGATCTGGTACGAGGCCACAAATTCTTCGTACAGTCGGTTCAGGCTGCTCAGGTACTCGTCGCTGATCGACTGCTCGAACGACCGGCCGCGTTTGTGAATCTGCTCACGGAGTTTAGGTAAACCAGCCCGGAGGTAAATCATCAGATCCGGCGGACGAACCAGGCTCATCATGTTATCGAACAGATCGCGGTACGTCTGGTAGTCGCGCTCTGCCATGTAGCCGCCCTGGTACAGGTTTCGGGCGAAAATAGCGGCATCTTCGTAGATGGTCCGGTCCTGCACGACCGTACGGACCTGTTGGGGTGTAGTCTGATTGGCCTGCTGAATGGCAATGATTTTTTTGATCTGAGCAAACCGGCTGTTGAGGAAATAGATCTGCAGGTTGAACGACCAGCGCGACATATCCTCGTAGAAATCGGCGAGGTACGGGTTGCCTTCAACGGCCTCGTAGAGCACTTCCCAGCCGTAATGATGCGCCAGTTGCTCGGCCAGTGTGGTTTTTCCGGCCCCAATATTTCCTGTTATGGCAATGTGCATAGGGGTGAGGGAGGAACGGGAGACGGAACAAACGGGAGCAGGACATTTGTTTTATTCCTCTATTGCCGTTCATCTAACTTCACCCTCTCCTCCATTATTCCCATAGTGAACGAACTTTGGCAAAATGGGTTTAATTTTGTTACTCATTACCCCATTGACATGAAACCGTACCGCGTTCTTCTTTACTACATTTATTCACCCATCGAGAATCCTGAGCAGTATCGCGAAGAGCACCATCTGCTGTGTCTGCAACTGAATCTGCTGGGGCGCATTATTGTAGCCCCGGAGGGACTGAACGGCACCGTATCGGGTCTGACGGCCGACTGCGAAGCGTACATGAACGTACTTCGGGCCGACCCGCGCTTTGCCGGTATCGAGTTCAAAATCGACGAAGCCGACGGGCACACCTTTCAGAAATTACACGTGCGGGTGAAACCCGAAATTGTTCATTCCGACCTGCCGGTCGATCCGCTGAAGCAAACGGGCATCCACCTCGAACCCGACGAGTTCCGCCAGTTGAAAAACGATCCGGATGTCGTGCTGGTTGATATGCGCTCGAACTACGAACATGCCGTCGGTAAGTTCAAAGGTGCCATTACGTTCGATATGGAAAACCTGCGCGAATTGCCGGAGCACGTTCACCAGATCGAGCATCTGAAAGACAAAAAGGTGATTACGTACTGCACGGGCGGTATCAAGTGCGAAAAAGCCAGTGCGTACCTGCTCTCGCAAGGGTTTCAGAACGTATACCAACTCCACGGCGGCATCATTAAATACGGCATGGAAGCGGGTGGCGAAGACTTCGACGGTCAGTGCTACGTGTTCGACAACCGCGTAACGGTGCCCGTGAACCACATCAATCCAGCCGTTATTTCGACCTGTTACCGCTGCGGCACCTCAACCACGCGGATGATCAACTGCGCCAGCCCGGCCTGCAACAACCACGTAACGCTTTGCCAGGACTGTGGCGATGCGCACCAGGGCACCTGCACCGACGACTGCAAGAACGACCCCGACCTGCGCCCCTACAACGGTACGGGTTACTATGGTAAACAAACCCCGGACTACACGCCCGTTCAGGGCTATAAAAGTAGGATGGGCCAGCGCGTCGAGCTTGCGATCTCCCCCAAAGAAACGATTGTTTAGCGGGACCAGTTGCCTTTGATGGCGTCGAGGTATTTCTGGCCCGAGGCCGTGTTCAGGAGCAGAATGTGCTCATCGGGTTGGAGCCAGCCCTGTTGCAGTAAGGTTTTCGTGGCCGCCCAGATGGCTCCGCCTTCGGGGGCTACGAACATCCCTTCGTGGCGGGCCAGCTCGCTGACGCCCTGCAGCATAGCCTCTTCCGATACGGCAATGGCCGTTCCCTTTGATTCACGCAGGACCTCCAGCATAAGCGGTTCGCCGATGGGCCGGGGTACGGCCAGTCCGTTGGCCAGCGTCGGTTTGCCGACGTACTGTTTACTGTTCGCCTGCTTGCCCAGATACGTATCCACGACCGGCGAACACTGCTCGGCCTGAACGGCCACCATCCGGGGCAGTCGTACATGAGCAGGTAACCAGCCTAAGGCTTTCAGTTCATGGAACGCCTTCCAGATGCCGATCAGACCCGTGCCGCCACCGGTTGGGTACATGATTACGTCCGGCAACTGCCAGTAGAGCTGTTCCGCAATCTCATAGCCCATTGTCTTCTTGCCTTCAAGCCGATACGGTTCCTTGAGCGTCGATACGTCGAAGTAGGTGCCGTGCTGGTTGATTTCCTGCACCTTAGCCGCACAGTCATTAATTAATCCATCGACCTCAATGAGTCGGGCCCCATAGCCGATGCACTCTTCCTTGAACGCGTCGGGCGTATGGCGCGGCATAACCACCACCGCTTCCAGGCCAGCCCGGGCGCAGTAGGCGGCCATAGCGACCCCGGCATTCCCCGCCGTTGGGATAATGCAGGCTCGTTCGCCGTTTTCTTTGGCCTTCGATATGGCCATACTCAATCCCCGCGCTTTGAATGAGCCCGTTGGGTTGAGGCTTTCGTCCTTGACCGTAAGCTGGCGCAGACCGTACCGGTCAGCAAGTCGATAGAGAGTCAGCAGGGGCGTAAAGCCTTCGCCCAACGTGATCTGGTTTTCGGATTGCAGAACCGGCAACAGTTCCTCGTAGCGCCAGAGTGAGTTAGGGCGCGTGGCCAGATCAGCTGGAGTCAGACTATCGGGTTGAAGGTCATACTGGCACAAAAAAGGAGCCTGACAGCAGGTCGAAAGCGTTTGCCGAACGAGCGCATCGTCAGTTTTGCCGCAATTGGAACAGCACAGGTCTTGCAGGAGCGAAAGTGTAGTGGCGGTATGCATCGTTGCGGTTTATTTTCCCGAAAACTCTCAGATAACGATGCATGAAGCAAATAGCGTTTTGGCATGAGTTATTCCACAACGGAATAACGTAACCGGTTTTAGTATTTCGGCTACCTTTTACTAAACATATATTTCCTGTTAAAATACGCGTAAATTAACGAGATTTGGCCTTTTCTTTTCGGTAGGTTTTAGTTGTATCATACTTATAACCGAAAAGAGATTACACCCATATTTCAGTAAAATGGCGCTGACCTTTAACATCGAACTTGCCTCCAAGCCCGACCGGACCGGCCGGTACGTGGTTATGGTTCGGCTCCATCAAAAAGAGCAGAAGCCAGCGCGGGTTGTAACGTCGGTGAAAATTCTACATGCGCCGAAGTACTGGTGGAAAAATCAGAAGCCACCAAAGGGGCAAAAGCCTACGCTAGTTTGGGGGCGGTGGGTGAAGGGCCACCCGGCCTCGGATGCAATCAATGGAGACATACTTTCTGAATATGAACGGATAAAAAGGCAGGCGGAGGCCTGGCTAAAAGAGTCGGCAGAGCTAACGCCTTTCGATCTGGCCGAGCGGTTTCGATCAGGCACCAGCGATCTGTATTTTGACTGGGTTGACCAGGTGCTTGCTGACGTTCAGGAAAACGAATCGTATAACAACTGGGTCAACAAAAGAAGTGCAGCGAATCTGTTCAAGACGTTTGCCGGTGTTGATCTGTCCGTCAATGGGGTGACGCTCCAACTGGTCCGTAAATTCCGGGAACACCTTCGAAAGACACCCAAAATTAATCGACCTGACGATGAAGGAAAGCGCGAGGCCAGCACAATCAATAAGACCTTTGACCGGCTGCACAGTCTGCATATAGAGGTACTGATCAAACAAGGCCAGACGAAGAAAAAGGCCGAGTTCGCTTCACCGTGGAATGAAGACGGTAAGCTAAAAGAGAAAAAGCCTAAAAAAGCCAAGCTGAATGCGGATCAGATCAGTGATCTGGCTCAGGTAGAAGTCGTCTCCAAACGCCGGGTCATGCCGCCTGAGAATGCGTTTGCCATCTGGATGCTGTCTCATCTGTTAGCGGGTGCTCGGGTGTCAGATATGCTGACGCTTCGCTACAAGAACTTTACAAAGGATAGAAGTGGCCTGCCTACGCATTGCAAATACGAGATGTTAAAGACGGGCACTGTCGTTTCATTTCCAGTACTGGAAGAGGCTCGTGAACTCTTGAAACGCTACTGGAATCCGTTGGCTAAACCCACTGACTACGTATTGCCTTACCTGAAGACTACTGAGCCTTATGCTACGGTGCTGACCCATGAGGAATACCGATCCGCACCGTTTGCTGTAAGGGCTAAACTTAGCCGTGCGATTCAGTACTGGACCCGTCAAATTGATACCGGCCTGAAACTACTCGAAGAAGAAGCGGGTCTTACAGAGAAACTAAGGATGCACAATAGCCGACATTCCTTTGCTGAATGGGCCAGGCAGGTCATGCAACAGGATAAGACCATTACTACCTACGACATTCAGCTCCTGCTGGGCCATACCCAGTTCAGCACGACGGAAGGTTATTATAAGGACGGTTCTGAGCAGGATTCGACTGAGGCTATGCAGGCTATAGTCAAACGGAAACAAAAATGACCTGATGCACAGCACCGGCCATTCCATACCCACCGTAATGTAATGTGTCTCGAAGGTAAAGCATTGCCCACTAAGCCGCTAGGATAGTTAGCCAGTGGGATTAATGTATGGTCTTATTTACCAGCCGTGTAAATAATGTTGCCGTTGGCATAGACGTACGTTGACTTAGGTAACCGACGGCTCAAACGCCTAGCCACATCATCAATTACTCGGAAGCCTTTCTTCTGTAAATTGTTTGCGTGTCGATCGTAATTGAGTTCCTGATTCTGCACCCGATACCCCAACCCTTGGGCCTGACCTTCACCTCTGAATGATATTTTGCTTTCCTTAATGCTGATGATCAGCCGAACGGCAACCAAGGTGTTGGTAATGGATTTGTAATCCGTAACGATCTGGCCTCGTTTGCTATCGGACTTATTGACAATGTATCCTTCCTGATCAAGAAAAGTAAGCGTTGATTCATAAAGTGCGGAATCTGGGTAAGGGGTAGTGATCTCCAGACGGTCAGCATTGTACGGTATACGTTGCTGAGTTTTACAGGCACCAAATAGGTGAGAAAGTAACCAAAGCAGCAGTCCGATCGGAAGCCAGTACTTCATGTAGCCAAGTACCTCCCTGGCTCTGTTTTCTTGGGGTGTACGGAATAGGTGATCGTCAGAGTAACGTTTCTTCATAAAGTAATTTATCTCCGGTTCCAATCCCGGTCTACTTTTCGGATTTTATATAGTTCATACACCTCAGTTAGGCTTACCTCAAAATTTGGGTACTCATTCTTATCGGGGTTTTTTGACGAACAGGTTATGATGCCTTCTTTTATATCGTGCTTAATAATGCGTTTTAAAATCACTCCTTCGTGAGTAACAATGATATAATCGGTACCCCCATTACTGTAGAGTTTCTGATCCCAATAATCAGGCTCAATTAACTTCCCGATGGCAACATCCCCGAAACAGATAGCATTAAAGCTGCCGTCGTCCATACTATCTCCCCTGACCTCGAATGCTCTAAAAAAACCTTGTTCCCGTTTTGCCAGGACAATCGAATATCTGGGCAGTTCGACAAGAAATTCAGGATCTTTAAAACCCCTTGGATAACTGGCGTAAGCGATCTCATCTACTAATGGCATAGTCATCAAAACCATGCCATTATCAAGGTCTCTGAATTCCATGCCGTACGAATTTTGAGAGACCTCGGTTTCGTCCATAAACCTGAGCGGTACAGCCAGATTACCAGACCTAAGCTCTTTGTTTAATTGTTGATTAATCTTTTTTGGCCCTTCGCCATGACGGATCCATCTGGCTGACCAGCCTAAACGATCTTGAAGGCGATTAACAAACGTGTCAGTTAACGGCTTGTCGGAGTTTAGATAACCGCTAATAAGGGAAGGTGCACGATCCAGCTTTATGGCTAGATCTTTCTGACTTTCAATATTGTCCTCGGCCATCAAAACTTGAACACGTTTTGCCGATTCATCCATAACTATCAAGTAATCAGTAGTAAACATGGTGTGTTGATCCAGTATAAAATATAAATTCAGTTTTTTGAACAATATTCTGAATATTTACTTTATATTTGTATCAACCTTTTGTCAAGAGTTAATAAACTAAATTTAAACGGTATATGCAAGGGATAACCGGTATTCGCGATAAGATCAGGTTAGACGTTGAGAGCCTCGACGGCGGCTATACTACTGTTGCTAAGATCCTTCGGAAGTCTACTCAATTCGTACACAAGACGTTAAGCGAAACAAATACGCCGAGGATTGATACGCTTGAGGAAATTAAAGACGCTGTAGATACCGCCAAAAAGAAGCAAGAGAATCGTCTTCAGCGCTTAGCTGGTTGATATTTTTTTGCCTTTACGATTCAGTTTTTTGAATTATACGATTGATAAAATTCAATAAATAGAATTATTCATGTCAGCTTCAACACTCATTGCCCTTGATGCCAATCTGGTCGAGTCGTTACAGCGAACGCTGCAACTGGCTAGTGAGCAACTGGCTGACCTGGCTCAGCGTGAAACGAAGGCACTTCAAGAAGCGGAGCGCAACCAGCTCCTAAATGAGGTGGATGCTTGCGCCTACCTAAAACGGGATTCGGATACGCTGCTCTATTACCGGAAAAGAGGCTTGCCCTACTACAAGCGCGGCAATGATGTGTGGTACCGAAAAGGAGAGATCGACGATTGGCTGATTGCGGCAAAAGTCCATCGCCATAGTCGCTAACGATACCCCGTTAAGGGAGGAATTGGAAAAGTTAAGCAACGCCGGGGCTACTGGTCCCGGCCTTCTTCTCTCTTCCAAAAAGACAAAACCCGGCCAATTGGTCGGGTCAGTGCAAACTTATAATCACTTAATAATTATGGAACAAACACAGAAACGGAAGAAACAAGTTCGGCATGGGCTTGAATTAAAAATCCATGTTCAAAAGCAGTACCGCAAGATTCAGGAAAATACGCCTAGCTCTGATCGCTACCGGAATACTGTCCGACTGCTGGCCGCTGACGCCCTGATCTTCGAGGACGAACTTCAACTGGCTAACCTACGCAACTGATGGAAACCAATGCAGTATCACAGGTGCTCACGCTGAACAACATCAGCGGTTGGAGCAAGAAAGAGCTTTCGGAACTCGCTGCGGTGTCGGTGGCTGACGTGGCGGAAAACGGAGAAGATACGCTGGCACTGCTGGCCTTAGCCGCCAAGCTGGAACACTTCGCCGGTGAGGTCAAGAAAGCCGCCAAAGCTGCTGGTATTCAGGATTTGGCAAAGTACGGGCGTGAGCCTGTAACCAAATCCGGAGTGAAGCTGGTGCTCAAAGAAACAGGCGTTAGCTATGACTACTCTAACGATTCTATCTGGCTGCTTTATGATGAACGGGTAAAGCAGGCCGAAGCTTGCCGGAAGGAGCATGAGGAATTGTTAAAGAAGATCCCTCGATCGGGGCTTGGCGTCACTGATCCGACTACTGGCGAAACCTATCTGGCTTACCCGCCTTTGCGGAAAGCTTCGGAGTCCATTCAGGCTACTATCCTCTGATGAGACGCTTATTTCTACGTTACGCTGAACTGATCGGTCTGCTGATCTGGCTGTCGGGGGCCGTTCTGTTCTGCGTATTTCTCGACTGGCTACTGACATGAACGATCGCCAATCCTGGGTATTTCAATACCTCATCCCCGCCCTCTGCGTGGCCATCCTGATTTTCGCCGTGATGGTCTTTCTCGAACGATTCGGTATCCACTTACCCAATTATAACCGATAATGTAATGAATCAACAGGTAACCACTACGAATTCTCAACCTACTGAGCTAGCTCCTCTGACCATTGATACGCTTTCATCCTACCTGGAAGCAATGGGGCTGGCGAACAAGCTTAGCAAAAATGAGCAGGCTCAGTTCCTTCAGATTGCTCAGGCCTACGGGCTTAATCCGTTCAAACGTGAGATTTACTGTACTAAGTATGGCGAAGGTCAGTATGCTCAATTCAGCATCATTGTCGGCTATGAGACATACATCAAACGTGCTGAGCGTTCGGGTAAGCTCAATGGCTGGCAGGCGGAATTCCACGGTGAAGGGGATAGCCTGTCGTGCGTAGTAACGATCTGGCGTAAAGATTGGGAACGGCCTTTCAAACATGAGGCCTGGTACGAGGAAAGCGTACAGCGAACGAAAGATGGCAGGCCCACCAAGTTTTGGGAGAAACGGCGGTTGATGACTCGTAAGGTTGCTATCTCCCAGGCCTTCAGAATGGCGTTTTCGGATGAGCTGGGCGGGATGCCTTACACCGATGACGAACTCGGTGTCAACATTCAGGACGTACAGCATGAGGTTGTGGCTGAAGGTAAAGGTACGCAGGCCGTCAACCGGATCATGGAACAGGCGGGTGCTCCTTTGGAAGCGCACCCCACCCAGTCGCAACAGGCTCCAGCACCCAAGAAGCCCAGTAAACTTGAATTGGCCGAAGCCGCACGGCAACTCGATGAGTGGAACAAGCGCTTAGGTGAGATTCAGCAGGACGTTGATCGGGTAGGCAATCCAACCGCCTACGACGTAGCAGCCGCGGCCTTGGGAGCGATCGCCAATATTGAGCGCAAAGAGAAGATTCAAATCTTTAAAGGGCTGGTTGCATTGGCCTACGAAAACGGGGTTGACTACGATCCGGACTCTAAAAAGTTCTACCTGGCTGAGCCAAATCAACCCACTGACGAAGAGATGTCCGAAGCATTAGCCGAAAATGGCTAAGCGTAAGCTCCCGGCCACTTCTTCATTCCACAAGCCGGGCGTTTACACGGGTCGACATCCTGATACGGGTGTTCTTCACCGACTGACAATCAAAGCTAGTGGTCAGTTGCTCATAGAGCGAAAGCCTTACGTCAGTTCAGGATGGCTGGACTAAAACCTACGAAGACCTCTCCTCTGAGGTCAGCAAGCACGAGTTTCTGATCATTAAAATCTTAAGCAACCCGGCAGACTGGCCGGGGTAAGGGAAAGCTTTATGACAAATGCACAATATAGTGGCCTGGTGGCCTATGCTTCGGCTGTCTTACGCTCTAAACGTACCGATTTGACGCTTTGTCCGCATGATTTAGTTGCCAACGCCTACCTGTTAGTTCGCCAAAATGATCCTACCCTGCTTAGGCAGAAAATCTTAGATCAGGCTTACTCGGAGGCACGACTTGCGACGATGTTTTTGCCTTACTATGATGTGCCGTTGAAGAACAAGCGGATAGAGGAAACGACCCGTATCTGTAAAAACTGTGGCAGTGAAAAAGGCTTGGATAGCTTTCCAATGAGAAAGTCGCACGGGGGCGCAGTCCGCTATTTCAACACGTTCTGTAGGACGTGCCAAAATCGCAAAACGACGCTCCGGAAGAGGTCTACCGAATATAAGGAACGGTTGATGAGTGATCCTGTCCGGTATGCCCACTATTTAGAAACGCTGGCACAGAAGCACAAACGGAAGCATGCCCGGATAAAAGCCGATCCTGAGCGGTGGAATCATAAGCTTAGTCAAGGTCGGGTGACAGCCCGAGAGCGCTACGCTCGTATGAAAGAAGATCCCGAAAAATGGGCGGCTCACAAAGAGAAGGAACGATTGAAGCGCAAGGCCATTTATGCTCGGTTGATTCAGGATCCGGAATGGGCTGCCAAACAAAAAGCAAGTAACCGTGCCGCTTGGGAAAGGCGGAAGGCTCGCCTAAAGACAGAGCCTGTTGAGCATCAAAAGAAGCTGGATCAGCTACGGAATTGGCGGGCTAAAAAGGCGCAATCATGCTAGCCTCTGTATTGAACTGCGAGACGGTGCTGGATATGAATGCCGCCCGTCGTGACCTGATCAATCAGCTCTATAAGCGCGGCATTACGCTGGAAGAGTTCGACACCGGCTACGAACACCTGTTCCGGCACGCGTATTCACTCGGTCTCCGCTGGCACGTTGAATACCGCTCGTACGGCCCGATTAAAATTGACGGTCTTCGTGGCCTGCTGAATAACATCAAGTACGCTCGTTCGATTCGGCAAATCAATCAGGCGTATGAGCAGATTCAGAATCACCTGGTATCGGCTCAGATGGGGCAAGCTCAATATGATATGTGCTGGACGCTACTACTCGCTCAGGCCGACTTTCAGGGCTACACCTGGAACCAGCTAAAACAACTCTTCTACGAATCCTAACTCACCCAATCAAATGGAATTAGCACTCGAATCAATAACTCCTCAGGTGGCCACGGCTATGCTGGAGGGGAATCATAGTAATCGACCGTTCCGCAAACGACACGTAAAGTTTCTGGCCGATCAGATTTTAGCGGGCGCCTGGCAGGTGACGGGTGATCCGATCAAGGTCAGCACCAGCGGCCGGTTGCTCGATGGGCAACACCGGCTCATGGCCATTGTTCAAAGCAACCAAACGGTCAGCCTGTTTGTGGCCCGCAACTGCCCGGATGAAATCTTTTCGGTACTCGACACCGGTGCTATGCGGTCGGCGGGGGATGTGCTGGCCACGGCAGGAATGAAGAGCCATGCCGCCTTGGCCGCAACCGCTAAGCTGCTGATCTACCACCAGCGGGGTGTGATGGCTCAGTTAAACAACGTTGGCCGGCAGACCACGAACGCGCAGATTCTGGAGTTTGCTTCGGCTAACCATCTTGACCCCGCCGTTACGGTGGGCTACCGGATGGCGGGGCGGTCAAAACTCTTGAACGTAAGTGAGTGGTCAGCCTTGTATTACTTACTAGGTAAGCATAGCGAAGAAGACGCGCTGGGCTTCCTCCACCAGCTGAGCACGGGGATTAACCTGACCGAAGGACACCCTATCCTGCTGCTTCGGCAAAAACTGGAGTCGGCCCGCGATGGCCGGTTCAACTTCACGGCGGCCGAGCGGCTGGCTTTAGCGATCAAAGCTTGGAACGCGCACCGTCAGAATAAAAAGATTGGCCAGCTGACCTGGCGTATTTCTGAAAATTTTCCTGAGATACTGCCATGAATCCACACGGCAACTCCCTATTCGTTTTCCTGACTGGCCTTCTCTTCCTGATTCTCAGCCGCTACCTGCGCGGTCCTGTAACGTATAGACGCGACCGGCTTAGCTCAGTCGCTGGCTTCTGCGTGGGCATTGTCCTGCTTTCATTTCTCCACCTGGCTAAACGTATTCGTCCATGAAAACACCCCTCTGGTTTCGTTCGCTTCGCCTGTGGTGGCGCTACTATACCTGCAAGCATCCGCGTAGGACGGAAATCTTCCGGGACTATCACGACCGGTATATTCTCTACAAATGCCCTACCTGCGGCAAACAATTCTTTGTGGACCTATGAGCGGTATCACCCTACGTCCGTATCAGGCCGATGCGATTAACGACATCCGTGCCCACTGGCAGGCAAATCGCCGGAAAGTGATTTTGTGTCTGCCGACCGGTGGCGGCAAAACGGCCTGCTTTTCCTACATGGCCCATCAGGTCCTGACCAAGAAAGACAGCGCTGGCCAGCAGACCGGGCGGGTGCTGATCCTGACCGATCGGGAGGAGCTGCTGACCCAGGCGGGCGGCTCGTTAACCAAGTTCGGCATCCGGCCCGAGCACATCACGGCCGACAACCGGCTGATCAGTAAACGCGCACGATGCTACGTGGGCATGATCGAGACCTACTACAACCGGCTCAAGAAAGCCTTAGCCCACGGCCCCCAGGCCACGGACTGGCTGTTGAACTTTAACCTGATCATCATCGATGAAGCCCACCGGGGAAACTTCCGCAAGATTCTGCAACTCTATTCCGATCAGAAACTGTCTCCCTACATCGTCGGGGCAACGGCAACCCCCCTCAGCACTAAGAAAGACGACCCCTTGTCGAACTACTACGATGCTTTGGTGTGCCCTGTTCAGATCAGCGAACTTATTGATCAGGGCTTTCTGGTGCCCGCGATCACCTACGCAGCGAAGGTGGATCGCTCAAAGCTCAGGACCGACAACAAAGGTGAGTATACGGATGAATCCCAGATGGACGTCTTCGGGGGTCGTCAGGTATATGGTGGGCTGATTGAGAAGTTCATGCAGTACGGCATCGTCGACGGAAAACCCCTGAAGACGATTTGCTTTAACGTCAACGTCGAACACTCCAAACAGGTCTGTCAGGCCTTCAACGATGCCGGTATTGCGGCCCGGCACGTCGACGGAAAGACCGATCCCGATGAGCGGGCGTCCATCTTCCGGGCGTTCAAGACCGGTCACATCGCTGTGCTTTGCAACGTGGGCATTGCCACCACGGGCTTCGACGAACCCAGTATCAGGCTGGTGATCGTCAACCGGGCAACCACCAGTAAAGCTTTATGGCTGCAAATGGTAGGCAGGGGCTCGCGGCTCTATGCCGACAAAGATCACTTCATCCTGCTCGACATGGGCGATAACTATAAGGAGCTGGACCTATGGGAGTCGGCGGTCGACTGGGACGAACTCTGGTGTAAGAAGCGCAAAAAGTCCGCTGACAAAGATGTGGCACCCGTGCGCTCGTGTCCGGCCTGTGAAGCCCTGGCCAGTGCCTCCGCCAAGGTGTGCCCGGTCTGTAGCTACGAGTTTCCCAAACCCGTACGGGGCGAAGCGGAAGCGGTGGAGTTCGAACTGGTCAGTGATGGTCTGGACCGGCTGCTGAAGGCCCGCCCCGCTGACTGGAAGGGCATGAGCATTCACGATCTGTGGGCACTGGCGGAGGCTAAGGACTACAAACCCGGCTGGGTACTGCATGTGCTTCGGGGTCGCAATGAGGATGAACAGTCCTTCCGGGATGAAGTACTCGAGTTCGCCCGGCTGAAAGGCTATAAGCGGGGCTGGGCCATGCGTGTTGATTTCAAGTTGCAGCCAGCAATGGCCTAATACCCACTGACCTATGACGACAGCGAAAGAAAAGTTAGCCATTGAGGATGCTGACATCTCGTATTATACAAACGCCTGGGGGGATAACGACTCGCAGGATACCATCACCGTCCGTGACTGGCTGGATGGTATTCGAATGGGACGCTGGCAGGATCACGTCCTGAAGGTACGCCTGGCCATTGGCAATAAAGACCTGTATTCAAAACTAAAACGGGACGGTCCGGGTGTTACGCCCGGTGCCCGCTTTAGCCATCGCAAGAAAGGCGGAGAAATCTCCTACTCCATGCTGATGGTGATCGATCTGGATCACCTCGACGAAGACCGCGCGGCCGTTAAAGCCATGCTGGCCGTCGACCCGTACGTTTACGCGGTGTTTGACTCCATCGGTGGGCAGGGACTGTGTCTGTTGTTCCGCGTCGATGTCAGCCGCTGGGATGAAAGCTTCTTAGGCATTCAGGAGTACCTGGGCAAAAAGTACGGTCTGTTCGAGAAGTTCGATAGTTCGGGCAAGGACATCTCCCGGCTTCGCTTCGTGAGCTGGGACCCCGACGCCCGCATCAAAGACGTCGTACCGCCCGTCTTTAAGGAGTACCCCAAGAAGGAGCCCAGGCGTAAGCCCATTCCCGAAACGTTCATCGACACGCCCGAAGACTTTGACTTCGTCTTTCAGCAGGTGTGTGATTCCGGCGTGGACATTACTCCGCATTATCAGCAGCGGCTGAAGGTGTGCTTTGCGCTGATCGATAAGTTCGGGGAAGGGGGCTGGCCGTACTTCAACCGCATCTGTCAGAACCATGCCGAGTATGACGAGAAGAAGACGGAACGCATGTGGAAGTCGGCCATGGGCTACGGTGCCCAGAAGGTGACCATCAAAACGTTCTACTACTTCTGCAAGGAAGCCCAGCTTGACATCTCCCGGCCCTTCACGCGGGAAGTCACCAGCATAGCCGCGGCTCACAAAAAGCAGGGAGGCACCATCGGCGGCACGGTGGAAACGTTAAAAAAGATGCAGGGCTTCGATCCAGCCGAGACGGAGCCCATCGTCAAACAGGTATTTGAATGCCGGGAAGAGTTCAAGACCGATGAAACGCTGTTCGACCAGCTGGAGATGTTTCTACGGAACAACTACCCGATGATTCGAAACAGCATTACCCGGTATTGTGAATCACCGGACGGCAAGGTATACGAAGAGACAGAATACAATGGCATCTGGGTTCATGCGGTCAAAGTGCTTGGTGATAAGGTCAGTGACAAAATGGTGTCCAAGCTAATCGCATCGCCATTTACCCCAAATTACAATCCATTCCTTCGGTTTTTCAACGAGCATAAAGACCGGCAATCTGAGGGGCACATCCGCAAACTGGCTGATACCATTCATAGCAATATGGGTTTTGGGCACGGTGAGTTTTTTCCAGACTACGTCTATTTCTACTTACGTAAGTGGCTACTAGGAGTCATCTCATCCATGCTCGGTCAGCATAGCCCGCTAGTGCTGGTGATGACCGGGGGACAGAATGCCGGGAAGACCGAATGGTTTCGGCGGCTATTGCCTCCTCAGCTTCGCTCGTATTACGGAGAGACGCAATTCGAGAAGGGGCAGGATGATGAGATTCTGATGTGTAAAAAACTCATCCTATTTAATGATGAGTTTGGTGGCATGAATAAGCACGATGTCAAGAAGTTTAAAAATCTGACATCCAAACAGACGTTTAGCCTGCGTGAACCTTACGGCCGCGCTCACGTCGACTTAAACCGGATTGCAGTTTTATGCGGCTCCAGTAACGAAGACGACATCTTAAATGACCCAACCGGTAACCGGCGTATTCTACCTGTCCGGGTTACTTCCTTTGATTTTGATGCCTACAATGCCATTGACAAAACGGACTTGTTAATGGAGGTCTACAATGCTTATCAGGCTGGAGAGCGCCATCACCTGACCAGCGACGATATCAAACAGCTCAATGAGAATACAGCCGAGTTTGAAGATATCTGTATTGAGCGCGAATTAATTCAGCATTACTACCGAGTGCCCACCCCTCAGGATGCGCTGACTTCAATGTTTTTAAGCGCTACCGAAATTAAGGTTTTTCTGGAAAAATGCTCCCAACAAAAGATCGGCATAAAACGATTGGCACAGGAGCTAAAAAAGGCTGGCTTTGAATCTGGAGTCCGCAAAGTCAAAGGTTCGTCAGTACGGGGCTACCTCGTTATGTCGGACACTGAACATGCACCATTTTAATCTTTACATATATGAATGTAAAACTAGTATCCCTCACTCAATCAGCGATCGCTGAGAAACCGCTTACTGCTGAAGACCTGATTGTCTATACGGCTCGTGTCAGCAATCCATCCAATCAGCTTAATACCGAAACGTCAGATCGGCTGATTGCCTATCTGGTCAAGAATAAACACTGGAGTCCGTTTGAAATGGTCGATATGACCGTTGAGATTGTCACCAGTCGGGCTATTGCTGCTCAGATTTTACGTCACCGCTCTTTCTCGTTTCAGGAGTTCAGCCAGCGATATGCTGAGGTGACTGAAATGGAGCCGGTACAGATACGTAAGGCGGGTTCAACCAATCGCCAAAGCAGTACTGAGGAATTTGACCCTCGAATCTTTGAAGGTGAATTCCTAGAAGGCGGTGCCTCTGATTATATCAACAGCTACTTGATCGACAGCCAAAGGCTTTACAAAGGGCTGTTAGCAGCAGGTGTAGCTAAAGAAGTCGCTCGTATGGTGTTGCCGCTGACAACGCAAACGACCATCTACATGAAGGGTAGTGTGCGTTCGTGGATTCACTACCTGCAAATCCGTACCGATCAGCATACGCAGCTAGAACACCGTCAGGTGGCTTGCGCAGTACTCGGCATCTTCATTGAACAATTTCCCAACATCTCTAAAGCCATCGCCCTATGAAATCCTCAATCGAACAGGTTGCCGAATTCCACGAAGTATTTAATCATCCGATTGCTTCAGCTCCGTGCATACCAGATATGGCCACGGTCATGTTTCGTATCAACTTCATCCGTGAAGAGTTAGACGAACTTCAAAAGGCTGCTGAAGCTGGTGATTTGGTCGAGCTAGCCGACGGCTTAGGCGATATTCAGTACGTACTGGATGGCTTCTATTTGAATGCGGGGCTGCATGGTGTTAAAGACGCTATCAGTACCGAGATCCATCGGTCGAACATGAGCAAAGCGTGCCTTTATGAGCAACACGCCCTTGATACAATTCAGTCCCTTAAGGATGTAGGTACCGACTGCTATTATGAGCAGATAGGCAACTTCTATATCGTCAAGCGCAGCTCTGACGGCAAAGTCATGAAAGCTTTAGGGTATTCGATGCCAGCTCTTAAACAGATCATTGACAATGCCTAACGATCCGGTCAATCGCCCTTCTCATTACACCGACGGGAACATTGAAGTTATCGACTTCATAGAGGACAAGAAGCTAGGCTTTTGCCTGGGCAATACTGTGAAATACATCTCACGAGCTGGTAAGAAGGACCCCACAAAAACAATTGAGGATTTGAAAAAGGCTCGTTGGTATTTAGATCGGGAAATTGCGCGGATTGAATCTAAGGTATAGCTAGATGTCTGGGTTACACTTCATGAAAAATGACGAAGTGTAACCCCAAGTGTAACCCCAAGTGTAACCGGATAATGCGCTGATAATCTAGCTATTACTTTAAAAGTTACACTTACTACACTTACTATTATAAAAAATACATGCAAGACTAACACACTTATTATACCCGCTTTTATTACGCATTAAACACATGTGGATTTTTAAAAACTTTTGCCAAATTCAAGTGTAACTGTAACCTGCCTTATAACATTATGAATAACAGCGACTTATCGGTTACACTTCAAAATCAACGAAGTGTAACCGGAAATCTGAAAGGAAAAGAGAATGTTGAATTAACCCACGATGCTCTTCAGGCAGCTTGTCATATCTGGCATCACAACACCTTCCCGGAAGACCGTCACCTGGTCCATGCCAATCTGAACAACTCAGTCGGTGTTCGCAGAGGTAATCACAACAAAGCGATCGGTGTCAAGAAAGGCAGAGCCGACCTTCAGTACCTCAAAGCAGGCGTGTTGTATCTGTTCGAGTTCAAAGTTGGTTCTGATCGCCAGAAGCCCGAACAGAAGGCGTTTCAAGCCGCTAATGAAGCTGAGGGCGCTGTTTACGTCATTATTCGCTCAGAGGAGCAGTACCAGGCAACTATCAATGCAATTCGATCACTTTAACCCGCTTATCAACTCACTCATGAACACCGTAATGATTTCATCTTATCAGAAACCGGTCGACCTGGCCACAATTCTATACGTGGCTGGTGATGATAACTACACCTGGTTCTATCTGACCGATGGTAGCCGTCGGCTCTCGTCCCGAACACTTAGCTATTACGATAAGTCATTAGTGGGCTTCATTCGGATTCATAAGCGGTTTTCGGTCAACCGTACGCATGTGGTTTGTTTTGAGCGAACAGGTCCGGATACAGCGGCCGTATCGATGCGAGATACAACCGTACTGCCGGTGGCAAAACGGCGGATAAAGAGCACGCAGGTACTTCTTAGGCAACGTCCTAGCGAGTTGCTGACCGAGACGGTATCTTAGCCGCCTACCGTAACATAACGTAACCTTGACCCCTCGTGAAAAAAAGTTCATTGCTGCCTATTGTCAGCATCTGAACGGAGCCAGGGCCGCTAGAGAAGCCAAATATTCTGTAACCCGTGCTAAGGTCACTGCCTCCGAATTACTAGCCCGTCCTGACATTAAAGAAGCTGTAAGCCAGATACTTGATGCACAGGCCATGTCAACGGCTGAAGCAATTCGCAGGCTTACCGACATGGGTCGTGGTGACCTTTCGCCTTTCATGACTAAGGAAGGCGACCACTACAAACTTGACATCTCCAGTGCAAAAGCCCGGCGTGCTATTGGATTGATCAAAAAGGCCGAACAGAAGCGGTTTGTTGTCCGTGACCATGATGGTAATGAGATTGGGACCGAACAAACCCTAAAGATCGAACTGCACGACGCAAAGGATGCGATTGTCAAGCTACTGGAGGTGCAAGGCAAGATCAAAGGGGCAGGTGATAACACGACGAACGTAACCATCTTTCAACTGCCTGACAATGGCCGCTAAGAAACGTAAGCATAAGTATCCCACTGATACAGAAAGCGGCATTCGCCGGATTGACGAAATCCGAAAGTGTCCCGTTGATCAGCTTACGGATGAGGAACATGTAAAGGCATTCATGGACAGGTTCGGCGCAAAAGCGCTATTACTGGCTTATTTTGATGAAGAGGGGATTCGGCATGTATTTGGTCGGTTGTACACCGCTTCTCAATGGCAACAGCGTTATCGCGAATTGCTGGAGTTGGCTGTTGACTGTGGGTTTTGTGGTTCATTGAAGCAGTTCGCTAATGACTAAGCCCGTTCGCAACATTCGGCCTCAGGATGGCTACCAGATGAAGGCGCTCAGCTCAGCGGCTGATATCGTCATTGGTGGCGGAGCGGCTGGAGTGGGCAAAACGTTCTCTCTGCTATTAGAGCCCTTACGTAACGTCAACAACAAAGAGTTCGGGGCGGTGTGCTTTCGTCGAACCAGCCCACAGATCCGCGCTCAGGGCGGCTTATGGGATGAGTCCATGAAGCTGTTTCCTCTGGCCGGTGGTCATCCGCGTGAATCCGTATTAGACTGGCAATTCCCCAGTGGGGCGAAAATATCCTTTCGACACCTGCAACACGAGAATGATATCTACGACTGGCAGGGGTCACAAGTCCCCTTATTGATGTTCGATGAGGTGACTCACTTCACCGAGAAGATGTTCTTCTACATGCTATCCCGGAACCGGTCTACTTGTGGGGTAAAGCCATACGTTCGGGCTACATGCAATCCTGATCCGGAGTCCTGGGTAGCCAAGCTTATTGATTGGTGGATTGATCCGGAATCCGGTTTTCCAATGCCAGAGCGTGAAGGAGTGCTTCGCTACTTCATCAAGCATGGTGATGAGTATATCTGGGGGGATTCAGCCGGGGAGGTGATTGAGAAAGCCTGGTTCATGCTGGAAGAACTCGTGATTGCATCCGGAGTAGAGTCTCACGAATTTGTCAAGTCTATTACGTTCATATCGGGCACTATCTATGACAACAAGGAGCTACTGAACGTAAACCCGGCTTACTTAGGTAACCTGCTGTCACAGGATGAACAGACCATGCTCCAGCTGCTGAAAGGTAACTGGAAGGTTGTAATCTCGGATAAGGACATCTACGATTACCCGGCCTTTCTGGGCATGTTCCAAAACGTGTATTCGAATCAGGATGAAACTCGCTACATCACGGCTGACATTGCCCTGCAAGGCTCTGATAAGTTCATTGTTGGCGTCTGGTATGGTTTTGAACTGGTCGACATTCTGATCATGCCGAAGTCGAACGGGCAGGAAGTCGTTGATGGAATCAAAGAGCTGGCTAAAAAGCATAAGGTGCAGTCTCGCCATATTGTCTATGATAATGACGGGGTTGGTGGCTTTATCGAAGGATTTGTCAGTGGGGCCAAGGCATTCCACAACGGCGCTACGCCCATGGAAGCCAAGAACGATGCCGGCACCAAAGAAGTCGAGAACTATGAGCACCTGAAAGCCCAGTGTTATTACCGGTCAGGTATGCGGGTTCGTAAAGGTGGCTATAGCATCTCCTATGAGGTGGCCAATGCCATGTATGATACGAAGATGACGGTTCGTCAACGCTTCATGTATGAGCGGAAGGCGATCAAACGGGATAAGGCGGATCTGGACGGAAAGCTGAAGATCATCAAGAAAGATGAGATGAAGGTCAAGCTGGGTGGGCAGAGCCCTGACATGCTGGATATGTTCATGATGCGCGAATACTTTGAATTGAAGCCAACCAAAAAATGGGCTGTTGGCTAGGCCCACCGTAACGATGCTTGATAAATTCCGACTTAAACTCGCTGCGGCCCTGGCGCCTGGCGTCGTGCCTGCTCTGGCTTCGGGGCGGCTCAACTACCTGCTTACCGGTCAGACCATATCGGTACTGCCTTCTGATGCGCTGACCTACATCAACGCCTATCTGGAAAACGATATCGTCTATGCTGTCCAGCACTGGAAGGCGAAGAAGATAGCGGCCTGCCCTCCGGTCCTGTTTCGGGTGAAAGACAAAGCCAAGTTTGCTCGGTACATGGAGGTGCGACGTAAGGACGATATCCAATCGAAGCTTAAAGCAAAAGAGTATAAAGAGCAGGCCCTGGAACCAGTGGACAGTCACAGGATTCTGGACGTGTTCAACAACCCAAATCCGATGCAGACCCGCTTTGAACTGATGTATGCGGTATCGACGATGTATGATATTGTGGGTACGTCGTTTCTGTATGGCAATAAGCTCTCGGCGGGTGTCAACAAAGGGCAGGTATCAGAACTGTGGCGGTTACAGGAATACGGCATGATGGTGGAAGGCTTCGGGTATATGAAGCCGCCAACGCAATACCGGGTGATGTCGGTCAAAGATGCGGTACCTGCAGAAAAGGTCTTGCACATGAAGCGGTTCAACCCACTGGCTGAGATCAAAAACCTTCCTCAGTGGGGGCTGTCCATCCTGGAACCTCTGCGGTTGTCTGTGCTGACCAAACACAAGTACGCCAATGAAGCTGAGACGGAAGCCTTTCAGAATCGTGGCCCACGTAAGCTGGTGTTCCCCAAAGATGGCGCTACGTTGGATGAGTTCGACATTGAGCAGGTCAAACAGGTTCAGGATGATCTCGACAAGAAGCTGGCCAAGGGTAGCTTTAATAAAGTTATCGCTAATACGGTCGCCCTGGATGGCTTAGACATTGGTGCATCACCGGTTGATCTGAACATCATTGAGAGTTATGACGCCATGCTCGAAAAGACGTGTGGCGTGTATCACGTACGCAAGGAAGCACTGAGTGCTGGTAAGCAGTCGACGTATAACAACCTAACTGAAGCGCGTAAGTATTCGATTACTGATGGCGTGGTGCCGGATCTGATGCTGCACTATGATAAGCTCAACAGCTTTTTTGTAGGCTCGTATAATACCGACCGTGAGCAGTTCTATATGGAGCCTGATCTGGACTTCTTCCACGAGTTGCAGGATGACCAGAACAAGAAAGCGGACTACCTCAGCAAGCTGGCGTTGACGGAAAACCAGCGGTTAGAAGCGTTCGGGTATGAGCCGCATCCACATCCGCTAATGGGTGTGCCAATGGTCCCCAGTGGCCGGGTTCCGATCACCGACTTTGAGAATATGGACGGTGAGGACGATGATGTAGAGGGGGAAGATTAAAACGTATATAGATGGTAAAGCAAGTGTTAGTCGTTGCCGGACAGCGGGTCTGTCCACAACGTATCGCTAAAGTCGCGGGCGTGTTAGGTATCACATCTAAGGGGCTGATCAGCCGAATGGAGAAGCTGTATTCAGGTTCGCAGGATCTGTTATCTGCCAAAGAGTTTGCAACTCGTTTAGGGGTAATTGCCCCAGCCGAAAGGCCAGTCAACCAGTCGCGCCGGTCTCGTTACTCACAACCCCAAAAACGACTATGAGAGGAATTATCTATGCAGTACTACTGCTACTGCTGATGTTTTGGGCAGTGCCTCGCGTTCTTGATTGGGCCACCGCTCCCGCTCCTGAGCCTATGGTGTATGTTAATGAAGATTCGGTAGAGGCTAAACGTATGCGGTTCTGGGGTATTATCAGTCACAATGAGATGATTGATAACATCATTCGAGACTTAATGCGTCAACAGGATGGGCTACGGATAGAGCCGGGTCTCACTGATGAGGAGATTGAGCGCCGTCACAGAGAGTTTCAGCACCTACAAAGGCAGATTGAGCTAGTACGTGAGCGTTGGATTCCGCTCGACTCAACCGAAAACTTGAAACGCTGATAAACCAATGGACCAAACACAATTCAATAAGCCACAGCGGGAAACCTTTCAGGAGGGTCTGATTGACCTCTACTGTGAAACCCGAACCTTCGCCCTGACACCCGGCAAGAAAGCCGTCAAGGTGTTAGACAAACGCATCAATCCTGATCGGGCGGCTAGTCGTGCCCTAGCCTATTGTGGTACGAACGCTCAACCTTTCAAGCGCAATGGAAAAGAGACTGTTTAATCACGACCCGAAAGCAGCTATTGGCCAAGTGATCGAAATTGATGGTAAGAAACGAGTAGTGCTGTTTCCTCCGCATCACAAAAAGAAGGTTTACCAGCAATACAAGCCACTGATTGAATCCTTCCTGAATCAGCCATGAAATTCTACACACTTGAGGAGATCAACACAGCACATGGGGAGGCTATGGCTCAAATCATTGCTGAATACGAAGCGGCAAACTGGCTCCTCTACCGAATCCTGATCGTGTTTCGGTTCGATAAACTGTCTAAATGGATGTTCCACCGTCGTGTTCAGCGAAAGCTCAACCGTTGGGTGAAATACCATAAATGGTTGAATAGCTAATGAAACTCCCTCAGCAGCTCCGCTATGCCCGTTCCTACCTGCGCTGGTTTCGTCGCCATCAGCGTAGAGCGTACCGGCTTGTTCGTGCGTGGCTAGGGCGTGTTGCTGAGCAGGTCATTGAAAACATAGCTGAAGAACGTATCGAGCAATCGGATGTCGTACTCAACAGCATCGTATCGTATCAAGGCATCCGCAACCTCTTGAGCCAAATCTATCAGCATACGATGCCCGAAGCGGCCCGTCGTGAGTTCGACCGGATCAGTGAGGTGTTCAGTGTGCAACGTGAGCAGACACTTACCGTCGAAGCGGGGTTTTTCTCGCAAGTATGGCAGAACACCACGGCCCGGATGCTCAACAGCGCTGAAACCGCTTCCCGTATTGGCCAGATTGCGGAATCCACCCGCGGGCAGATCCGACGGATATTACAGCAGGCTAATCTGGAACGATTAGACGTCCGCGCTACAGCCCGACGTATTCAAGGGGCACTTGGAGGTAAAGGAGCCAGAACAAGGGCGCTACTGATTGCGCGAACCGAAACCACCAGGGCTGCCAATGCAGGACACGAAGCGGGGGCCATGAGTACGAGTCTCAAGCTGTCTAAAATCTGGATCGCTACCGGTGATGGCCGTACTCGGGATGCACACCGGGCAATGCTGGGCAGGAAGGCTATACCTAAGGATGAGCTGTTTGTGGTGGGAGGTCGACGGATGCGCTATCCTGGTGATCCGGCCGGTGGTTCAGCCAATGTTATCAACTGTCGCTGCACTGTGGCGTACGTACCCTATGAACGTACGGATTACATGGCAGGGGTAGGAGACGCAAGCGGCTCTGAGGGTGATGCGGAGTTCACACCCGCTGAATCTGTTGCTGAAGCTGAGGAGTATGCCAAACGGTTCTTTAAAGAGGTTAGCTATAAAGGCTTGTCCCCTGAACAGGCTAACCGGGTCAACGCGCAACTAGACAAAATCTATAAAGAGTTGCGGCTGGATCAGATCGGGTTTAAGGTTGGCGCATTCAGCATGAAAGGATTGAGAGGCAACATGGGGGCCAGTACGTACAACATGGGAAAGACGGGTATGCACCTCGAAAAAGCGATTTATGGCACTCGTGCTTTAGAAGACAAATACGTGGCGAAGGCCGCGTCTAACCTCGTTTTGTCACCGGGCATAAAACGAAGAACGACGGCTTTAGACCCTTCTTTGCCTAGCCTGGAGATGACCGTAGCGCATGAGTTTGGTCATCAGTTGGATTATGAGTTTACGACAACTAATTTTAATGTAGCCTTAGACGCGCTTGGTAAAACCAAAGTGAGTGAGCTGACCAAACAGATTTCCTTCTATGCGATGTCGCCAAAGATTGAAACCTGGTGTGAGCTCTCAGCGATGTACTTTACGGGTCATCAAACCATGATCCCCGATGAGTTGTTAAAGGTGTACAAAACGCACCTTGAGTACATAAATGGTGTTATAGGTAAGCGCATCGATCGGTTAAACAGAAAACGTCAGCGACTAGCTGCCAAACGAAAATATGGTAAACGTAGTCTGCTTTTTATGTAAGCACACCGTCCAGCCCAAAGGCGATGAGATGGAATGTCATGCGTTTCCAAATGGGATTCCGCGTTCGGTTATCACCGGAGAGCGGGAACATTTCTCCGTATTGCCCGATCAGACCGGAGACTATGTGTTTGAACCTGCCGATCCTGAATTTGTGGCCGAGTTTCACCCCGACCTGCCGATTCCCCAGCC
This sequence comes from Spirosoma fluminis, assembly GCF_054778895.1. NCBI lineage: Bacteria > Pseudomonadati > Bacteroidota > Cytophagia > Cytophagales > Cytophagaceae > Spirosoma > Spirosoma fluminis. The sequence continues at coordinate 102,362 of NZ_BAAGZD010000011.1, read as the reverse complement.
CACAGCGGACGTTGCCTAAGAAGTTACACAACAGTGTAGTTACGTGCTTATCTTGAAGGCGTACTCACTGTAACGATGAACCTTCCTGTTTTCCCCCTTGATGCCGCAGCTCGTGAGCTTGTCGACTTCTGCCTGTACTTTCAGACCGTAGCTGGTTTTATGGCCGTCTACGAAGACAATTTGAAGGAATACGACAATCAGCCAGGCGTTGCTTATGAAGCGACCGAGACCCAGTACTTCCAGCTGTTCAGCCGTCGGCGCTATGCCGATCGTGAATCCTTCTTTAACGCCAAAGCTCAATTTAGGCGTAAATAATTTCTGTAACCACATAGACGTATATACATAACCGTTAGCGGCTAGCGCAACTTCACGGCAACTTAGGATTCCGTACCTACCGTGAAGTACAAGCTAACTGATGCGCCTGGATTAATTAAAGACGCTGACCCGAAGAAGGGCATCGTTACCGGTTACTTTTCGGCGTTTGGTAATAAGGACTCCGATGGGGATATCATTCGCCAGGGAGCGTTCGCCAAAACCATTGCTGAGTCTGGGCCGACGTCCGCTCAGCCGCGCATCAAACACTTGCTTGACCACCGTTCCAATCAGAGTATTGGTCGGCTACTGGTCCTAAAAGAGGATTCGAAAGGTCTCTACTACGAATCCCAGATTGGCACCCACGCACTTGGCGTCGACTTTTTGAAGATGGCCGAATCCGGCCTGATCACGGAGCACTCCATTGGCTATAGCGTGATGAAGGGCAACTACGACAAAGTTGCCGGTGCGTATGAAATCCTCGAAATCAAGCTCTACGAAGGATCTTCCCTTCAATTCTTTGGAGCCAATCCGAATACACCGCTGACGGGTATCAAGTCCGAGACCGATATTCTGCACACATTGGGTTTGCTGGAAAAAGCCCTCAGCGGTGGCTCGTTTACCGATGAAACCTTCAAGGTCATCGATCAAAAGTTTACCCTTCTGCAAGCGCAGCTTAAAACCATTCGCACCACTCAGCCGGACGGGAAATCTGATCAGTCCCGCACCACTGAGCCGGACGATTACACGGCTTTCTGCGATCGGCTGAAGTCTAAGTTTATTCTCAATTAAATTTCCCGTAACCCAATGAAAACACAGTTTGTGTTACTGATTTTAACGCTGGTGCTGTTTATGCTGTTCAATCAGAACGGGCAGGCCATGGCGTTCTCCTACGCTACGGCCCCTAACCTCAACCGGGGATGGGCGGCCAACTTGTACGAACGGGCAAAAATCTGGTTTGACAAGTCACTTGAAGATGTTGAGAAAACCTTCGATGAAGGCATTAAAAGTCTAAAGGAGCAAAACCAGAAGTGGAAAGAGGATTTTGATAAAGCCACTGATAAAAAAGCTTCTAAAGAAGAGCTTGATAATCTTAAAAAAGAGTGGGAGGAAAAGTCCAACAAGCAACAGGAACAACTGGACGAACTCCAGAAGGCTAAAGATCGGATTAAAGATGGTCAGATTGAAAAGAAGTCATTGCCTCAGCTGCTCGAAGAAAAGACCACGCCCGAGTTCCTGAAGCAAGCCATCAAATTACCGCAAGGTCACGAGCAAAAAGGCATTGAGATTGATCTGAAAGCGGTTTCGATCAACTCAACAGGCTACTCGCTTACGGGTTCAAATGCGGGGTTGCTTCGTGCATTCGAGATGGAGCCAGGCGTTGCCAAAGATCCGAATGCCCCATTCTTCATTCAGGACTTAATCTCTGTCGGTTCGACCAACTCGCATACGGTGTACTGGAACGAGCGGGCCTTGTTGGAAGGCGGTGCTGGTCAGGTAGCGGAAGGTGCTACGTTCCCCCAGGCGTCGATCAAATGGACGAAAAAGTCAGCCGCTACCAAAAAGACCGCCGTGTATACCAAGATCACGGAGGAAATGATGGAAGACGTTGACTTCGTTTTGTCTGAAGTACAGGACGAATTGCTGGACGGTCCGATCGGCATGCGGGAAGCCCTGGAAAACCAGATCATCTCAGGTGATGGAACGGGCGAAAATCACAACGGGATCATGACGCAGGCTACTGCGTTTGCCCTGCCTGCCAACTTTGAGAAACTGGCCGCGCCTAACAACTTCGATCTGATTCAGGCTATGGCCTTACAGGTGGAACTGGCTAAGTACATCCCGACGCACGTTATCTTAGGTTCAGCGGCCTTCGCCAACATGAACGTAACTAAGGATGCGAATGGGAACTACATCATTCCTCCGTTCGTGTCGGTAACGGGTATGCAGATCGCGGGTCTGCAAGTGATCCGGACCAACCGCCTGGGTGCTGACGCCGTGATGGTGTGTAACCCTAAGCTGGCTAAGTTCCGCATCAAGCGCAACCTGACGCTTCGCTTCTTCGAGCAAAACGAAGACGATGCGCTGACGGATCGTACGACCGTTACGGCCTCGCTGCGTGGCGTTCTCTACATCAAAACGCCGGACCTGAAAGCCTTCGTAAAAACCACGTTCACCACGGGTAAAGGGCTGATTAAGACGACCTAAAATTTTTCATTGTCGAATATAATACGGTTGCAAAAAGCCGGATCGATGAGGTCCGGCCTTTTCTAAACCAAGACAATTCTATGAAGACGTTAATCGCAAACACGACCCTTACCGGTGACTACGGCCGAGTTGAACCCGGTGATGAGTTCTCCGCTGACGACGAAGTGGCTGACTCGCTGATCGAGCGGGAACTGGCTTCTGAAGCTACCGCTGACGACGCTGATCAGAAAGACGACAAAGGGGCCGCTGGCCGCAAAACGAAGTAATCATGCAGTCGGGCTTAGTCATAACCGTTCAATCCAGAGAGTCATTAGCAGGCTGGAAATTAACCGATGAGGTTAAGGCCATTCTGCTGCTGGATACGTGCGAATATGACGAAGCCATTGACCGGGCTGTAAAACGGGCTATTGACGATGTGCAGCGCTTTTGTGGCGTGAGCATCGGCATTCAGGTACGTAAGATCAGCTGGTCCGTGCTTACTGAACCGGTGAAGCTGCCCTATGGCCCTTACCTGGAAACGATATCCATCTCAACGGGTGGCGCTGTCGATGAGGAAGGACGCTTAACGGCTTCCTGGCCTAATGGTGGCTCAATCACGGTCAAGTGTGGCTACAACAAGGATACTGTCGATGACGGCTTACTGGGTGCTGTAGCACTTTGCGCGGCTGAGTACTCCCGGTTAGACCCAAGCATTAAGCCAGGCAGCTGGAAAGATGCGGCTCGTAAACACCGTCAGTTCACATGGGCCAGCTAGTTCCCAGAGACCGGGTTGAGTTCTACCTGCCCAAAAAGACCGCTAATGGTTCGGGTGGTAAAACGCTCGACAAAACAACCAAAGGTGAGCTTGCGCTGAGTGCAATGGCGGAGGTTGAATTTCTCAAACCGACTCGTGAGCAACTGGCAGAACAAACTCGATTAGGGCAAACCGTAAAGGTCAAGCTCTGGGCTCGTAAGAACGTAACCTTAACCGCTGATCATGTGCTCTACGTCAACAACGTGCCCTATGCACTCTCCGGGCCTCCGCAGGGAGAAGGTATTGCGCGGGTTGTGTGGGTGCTCTACGCCAAAACGCTGCATAGCTGATGCTGAGCTGGAGCGGACTGAAGTCCTACAAGGCGAAGCTTCGCCGGGGACCCAGCAACTTGAAGGTGAAAAGCAAACGGGATGTAGAGCGATGGGGCCGGGGTGTGGAGTCGGGAGGCAAACAGGATGCACCGGTTGATCTGGGCAAACTTCGTCAGTCGATCAGCTATGAACCCATCGACAACGGCATGGGCGCCAGAGTTTCGGTAAACGAACCCTATGCGGCTTTTATCGAATTCGGCACGGGAGCCGGGGTGATCATACCACCAGGCTGGGACGAAGTAGCGGCCAAGTTCAAAGGTTCAGGAATGCGAAAAGTAACCATTACCGCGCAGCCCTTTCTGACGCCTAACGTCCGCTCAGAGAACGAGAAGTTAAAGAACCGCTTGCGATATAACCTACGCACTTTCTTACAATGATCTATCCTGATTTAGCTGTTCGTACTGTCGTCTTTGCCATGCTCCAACAGGCTGGTATTGCGGCTTTCGACAGTGAAGCACCTGTTGGGGCTTTTGCTCCCTACGTGCTGCTGCTGAATCAGGATAGTGTCGACTATAGTACCAAAAACGGCTACGGCTTCATTCACAAGATGCTGCTGAGTGCCGTTTCGGTGGGTCCATCTGGATCCGGACGTGAACAGGCTGAAATACTGCTGAATGAGACCCTGACGGTTTTGATTGGCGATAAGCCAAATGCACCGGTTAAGATTGACCTGAGTGGCTTTCCATTCAAGTGCTGGATGGTAAAGCCCAGTGCTCCTAAAGACCTGACGTTTACGGGTGAAACCGAGTCGGTCTATCAGAAACTAGTAACGCTTGAACTTTCCATAGACGCAATTCTGCCGTAACTCATGAAGTACAACGCATCAGCGGTGATGGTATCGCTTTACAGCGGATCACCCACCCCAGTTAAAAAACTGATTGCCGAGCAAACCAAGTGTTCGCTCAAACTCGACACGACGATGATCGATGTCACCTCGAAGCAAAACGACGGCTGGAAAGAAGAGCTGGGTGGTTTGCAGTCAGGTGAAGTTGTGGTTGAGTTTTTCGACGATTCTGAAACGGCCTCTACGGAGGTGAACCTGATACCTCTGGTTGCCGCCTGGATGGGGCGCACTAAAGAAAAGTGGTGTATGGAAAGCAACATCGTCGGTACGCTCAACTGGGAATTCTACGCCCGTGTGAAATCGCTTGACCTCAACCGGGATATGGAAACAGGCGCTGCGGGATCAATGACGCTATCCATTACTGCACGGCCTACTACCACTGTTGTAGCGTCGTAATCTTTCCACCTGTACAACTGTACTAACCTTCAATCAGAATCGATGAAAACGACAGCAACCGTAACCGGCCCAGATGGGAAAGTCAAACTCACCTTTGGGGTCTATGGCCTGAAAAACTTCTGCAAACGCCTTGGCTGCGAACCCGACATCCGTTCGGTACTGGCCGCGTTTCGGGGAGGTACCCGCCTGGAGGCCCTGTCTGAAATCATTCGCTCCGGCATTGAGCAGACAGCCGCTGACAAAGGTGAAGCTATCTCGATTACCGACTACGAAGCCTGTCAGGTGCTGGAGACGGCTACCGAAGCTGAGGGCGAAAAAACGACGGCTGCGTTCTTTTCATCGATTCTGAATGAAGACTATGACGTTTGGCTTGACCGATTGATCAAGCAGGTAGAGGCTAAGCAGGCTGAAGTTGAAGAAGCTGAGTCGGACGATGAAAAAAAAAGCCCCTCAGCTGGGACGACATCGAATCCGAAGCTTACGGAGAAATCGGCTTAACGCCTAACGAGTTCCTGTTCGGCATGAGCTGGGGCCAGTATTGTCTATTACAGAAAGGCTACTGGGACCGCAAGAACCGGGAGTGGGAACAGGGACAGATGCCCTTCCGTCGTCTCTACTGGGTGCTCTACAACAGCAATGTTGAAAAGGGTCACCAACGTACCGAGGAACAGTTGTGGCCGCTCCCTTCTGACAAAAAACTGGCGGATAAGTCAACCGCTAAAGCCAAGCCGAAAAGCGAAAAAGAAGTCCTGTATGAGCAGGAAGTCTTTTTCGCCGTGCTGTCGCATTTCTAACCTACCGTCACTGTGTCCGTAACGACTGAAAACCTACAGGCCGTCTTTACGCTGAACGATTCCGCTTTTGATCGTGGGATTGATCGCGTGCTGCGCCGATTAGATCAGTTGACGGCTCGCTCGGAAGGCATTGGCCCCAGTATACAGAAAGGCTTTGAGTCACCACTGGTGTCGCTCACCAAATTTGCCGCGGGTCTGTTCACGATTGACAAGGCACTAGAACTTGTTAAGCAGGGATTGCAGACCGTTTCGGATTTCGAGCGCTACAATTCCGCGCTTAGTGCCGTCTCCTCCTCCAACATTGACTTCGCTCGTTCTCAGTCGTTCCTGCTTGAACTGTCTGACGATTTGGGTGTAAGCTATAGTGCACTGATTTCCTCCTATGCACACCTGAAAGCGGCCACAAATGGCACGAATCTCGAAGGGGCAGAAACCGAACGAATTTTTAAAGCCATCGTAAAAGCCGGTGCGGCTTTGAAGTTAACCAACGAACAGGTTCAGGGCTCATTACGGGCTGTAACCCAAATGTTAAGCGTTGGTACGGTCCAAAGTGATGAGCTTAAGAATGAATTAGGAAATCATCTTCCTGGAGCGCTCAAATTAATGGCATCGGCCTTAAAGGTCAGCGAAGGTGAGTTGATGAAGATGCTGGAAACCGGACAGGTAATGTCTCGGGATGCGCTGCCTAAACTGGCCACAGAGTTAGAGAAAACGTTTGGTTCAAAGGCTCAAAGTAATGTCAACACCATGGCTGGCGGCTTCCAGCGTGCGAAGGATCAGTTGGCTCTGTTCATTGCTGAGTTCGCTAAGGAGAACAAGATTGATTCGTTCTTCGCTAACCTAACTAACAAAGCGGCTGATGCCATAAAAGGTGTTCGTCGGGACATGGCAGGTTCGTTTCAGAACCAGATGGGCGACTTTATGGCCCTGCCCGATGCTGACAAGCAAAAGCGTCTGACTGAGTTGGCCAATAAAATCGGTAAAGCCCAGTTCAATCTAAATACGTTGGAAGCGGCCCCGCTGACTGACGAGAATCTGGCGAAAGAGACGACACTAACCAAACGGCTAGCGTTCATGCGTCAGCTGTACGGTCAGATGTATTTGGTCGTTAGTGAGACCAAAAAGAAGATCAATGCTGCTCCTACGGTGTTTGATCCGATCAAGTTTCTGGATGAGAAGAAGGATCGCCAGAAGTACCTGACTGAGAAAAAGCAGGGGTTAGCGCTGGTTGGTAAAGAACTCTCGAAAGCGGAAGCGGCTGAACTGGCCAAAATCACCAAGCAACTCGAAGATGCGGGTGCTCGTAAACCCAAAAAGGACGATACGTATTTTGAATACGCACAGAAGCAGCTTGAGAAGTTAACCAAGCAAATTGAGAGTTACAGCTCTCGTGATATTGCTGTTCCTGAAAATGTCATTCAGTCGTGGGCAAAGTGGGCTGACAAGGTCGAGAAGGGTAAGAATGCGATCGCGAATCTGAAACCGCTTGATCTGGGCAGTAAGCTAAAATATATCACGACCCCGATTGATAAAGTCCGTGAAGCAATACGTACGTCGACTGTCCCCTTTGCCAATACGCCTGCACTGGGTGAGCGCCGGAATGAAGTGCTCAACTACGGCTCATTTGGGTTCATGCAGGATCAGGCGATTAAGATTTCGGCCATTCTGCAGAACGCTTCTATAAAGAACTTGGAGCTTGACCCCTCAATGGTCAAGATGCTTCAGGAGTACACGCAGCTACTGGAGAAAGCTGAATTGTCCGTCGTCCGGGCGCAAAATCCAATCGCCTTTATTCAGGCTAAAGTTGGTCAGATTCGGCAGATAGTGGGTACGCTCAGCATGGACAAGCTGGTGCCATCGTCTTCAAAAATTGCGGAGCTGGCTAAGTACATATCCATACTTCGGGATGCTGAACAGGCAGATCGGAGAGCCATGGGTAGAGCCTCCGTGTCGGCCGCGATGAGCGGTCCTCGTGACTGGGCCAATATCGGAGCCATTGCCAAAAACTGGAAAGCAGAGGCTATGGCCGCTTTCTACGAGCACCGTGACGAGATCATCGTCGACGCCAAGGATATGACCAAAAAGGTTGAAGAAACCTTACGGTCAGCGGCTCCAGGCGCAGCTCAGGCCATGGGTGAATTTGTCAACGGACTGATTCAGGGCACAGCTAACATTGGCGATCTGAAAGGCACTGTCCTCTCGGCCGTCGCTGACATGCTGGAGAGTCTGGCTAAGGCCTTAGCCGGGTCAGCGGCATTCATGCTATTCATACCTGGTATGCAAGGGCAGGCGGCTGCTCAGTTCGCCGGGGCTGCTGGCCTGTATGGTGTTGCATCGGCTGCCAGAGCTTCGGGCAAGAAAGACCCAATTCGCATGGCGAAAGGTGGCACACTCACCGGTCGGACTACGATAGAAGCCGCCGAATACTCCGGAGCTTCTCAACGACCTGAATGGGTCTCGCCGGTCGACGTAGGGGCCAAACTGATTTCTGACAACATCATGAAAACGCTGGGTGGCTCCGGTGGAGGCACGATTGAGCTACGAGCTCGAGGCAGCGAATTGTATGCGGTAGTCAATGCCTTTGCCATGCGAATAAAGGCATTGGGGGGGTAACGTATATAGGTAAGCGTGAGTGTATTGAATAAAGTTTACTAGTTTTTTTCTTATGGCATTTGGGGAGAAATACCGCTGTGAATTTACTGACGATGGGATACCTGTTGAATTAGGGTATACCCGGACTTCGTATACGGTGAAGTTTCTTTTCGATGGCTATACAGGTCCGGTCATTCCGGTGCGACCTGACTATGATCCATGGACAGAACGCATCCAGGGTTCTCTGGACAATCGCTTTTTATCGATGCTTCCGGAAGTGTCCACCTTTCGGATTATTGCTGAAGATGCTCTTGACGCCAAAGCGTTCTACGTTAACGATGATCAGGAAGTTCAGGTTATTGTCGAGTCAAAAACGGGAGTTGGCTTTATTCGTTTGGAGTGGGCCGGCTGGTTGCAACCCGCTGAAATTAAAGAGCCGTTTGCCGACGCCCCATATCCGATTGAAGTAAATGCGGTTTGTGGCCTTATGCTGCTCAAAGATCGCGTTGTTGCGGATCCTGCCGGTAAACGCTTCATCGGACTTCCGACTGTCCTGGATGTGTTCAAGTCATCTTTAGCAATAACCAAGCTCGGATTACCGCTCACAACGGCTTGCAGTCTGTATGAAGTGGCTGACCTGGCCGTTGGGCAAACCGTGGGTGGTAAAGCCCATCAGGACCGAGACCCTTTAGCCAGAACAAAGATCAATGCGACAAGCCTGGTTACGGACCAAAATGAAACCAAGTCTGCCTATACCGCACTGGAAGACCTGCTAAACCTGTTTGGCTGTCGGCTTGCTCAACACGCTGGTGACTGGGTGATCATCCGGGCAAGTGAGGCTGCTGGTGGCTGGAATGTGTGGGAAAGTGATCCACAAACGATAATGACGCGCCGGTATAATCCCGGTTTCGTCGGTTCGTCGTCAAAAGACTTAAACGTCAATATTGGTAAGGATCGAAACGTACAGGTATTAACAGGAGGTATCACCTTTGGCCTGCCGATTGAACAGGCGTTAAGCGTGAAGCAGGTGTTTGGCGGCTATGCCAACCGGCTTGTTAATGGAGACTTCTCGCAGGTTGCCAATAACTTTCCAACGGGCTGGACAAACCAGCTGTTTCCAACGGATCAGGTTCAATGCTTAGGAACCGGTGTTGATAATGACCCCTACCGAGTACGTATTTATGGCTCAGGCACAAACCGCGTAACACAGGAGTTTCGGGCTATTCAGCAGCGGTATTTCCTGCCCGAAGGCCAACGCAGGAAAACGGTCAGGTTTCGCTTGAAAGGGCAGTTCCGGCTGAAGAATGTCCGCTCGGCTATGGTCTGGGTGACAGCTCAGAAGACCGACATCGCCCAAGGGCAATACGTGTTGCAACAAGGAGGAAAGTGGAAGCTTTCACCTCCAGCACGGGAAATGCTCATGCTTACCATTTCCCATGTGTACCGTGTTCCCGGAAAAGCAGAAGGCGCTGCGGGATGGCAACACGAAAAAGCGGGATGGGCTGATATAGACATCCCAATGGATGCCATCAATGACATTCAAAGCATCGTTGTTTCGCTGTCCGTAGCCGAAGCTTTAGATGGACAAACGTCCAACCCCTTACCCTACATAGAGTATCGGGATATGCGGGTGGAAGTGGTGGAAGATGGGCAGGTACTGGATGGGATTACCGCTACCAAAAAGCGGAAACCCGAATCGCCAAAACCTGACCCCGCTCTAACCATACCGTACGGTGATGTGCCTGATTCTGCGGCTCCCTATGATCGTTCGGGAACACTTTATAAAGCCGATAGCCTGGCCCCCACCACAAAGTGGTTTCCGCCTGGTGCTGATGTTATTACTCAACCTCAGCTGGGCTTTCCATTGATTGACTGGCGACTATCAGAGCGGGCGGATCAACGTATGCGTTATGCAAACGTATTTCAGGGTACGCTCATTGGTAAACTGCCCTGGGGTGTTCATAGCATTCTTCGCTTTGACGTCTATAGTTCCACTGTCAACGGTACTACTCAGGCCATACCGTTTCAGATTTCCCAGTACGAGCGATCAAGGCGGCACGGTCTTCACCGGGTGACGGCGATTCAAATGCAGCAAGTGGCCATTGACCGAGCCACGACAAAAGTCTGGAACACACCAGATGGCGACATTGAATTTGAAGAAGACGAGTACGGGTATGCCTACCCACCAACAATACCGAAGTACTCGACGGGCACTCAGCGAATCTTAGAACTGCTGGGTAAGCTCAGCAATGTTGACCTAAGTAAAATTCAGAATCCCACATTCCCAGGCCACACGTTCGATCCCGACATCGACGAGGATATTTTTTTAGATCAGTACAACGGCCCTCGTAGGGTGGCCGTGCTTCTCAGCAAGTTCAGCAAAATCCTAAACATAGACTTTCTCGTCGGTAACTAATGGCCCAATTACTCGATAGCTATATCCGCATGCGCCCCCGTGATCCCCAGGGGTGGCGCTTTGGCTATCCCGACCGGCCCACGACTACCGAAACCGATTTCCATAGAGACCGGGATGATAAGCCTTTTGAAGATGGCCAACAGTATGCCATTTACGCTTACCACGATACCAAAGCCCCCTCGGGACGGCTGTTCGTCTTCAAGTTCGATGAAAAAGGCGATGCTGTAAAAGTTAACGTAGGGGATTACAGCGAATCAGAACTAACCCGGCAACTACGCGTTGACTACTCCCGCTACGAACTACGGGAAACGGACTTTTCGCTTACCGAAGCCCCCCGGTTCGTCTACATCATCGATCCGGCCGCCGAGGGTGACTTTGTGCTCGATGTAAGCGATACGACCAGTGCTGACGACGGTTTGCTTACGCTGGTTACTGGGTCGGGGCTTCGCTACAAACGGCGGTTGATTGACCTCGACTTTGTGGCCAATAACTCCGATCTGGAGCAGTACTGGCTCGAATCGAAAGGGGTTATTGTCGGCGTCGATAATGTCGAAGGGTCAACCAAACGCCTGATGAGGTTCATGGCCTGGGCGCGGGTGGCCGCTTACGTAGCGGCCAACATGACGCTCGATTACGTCGCCTATTTCGCCCAGCGGCTGGCTCCTTTTTTCACCCTGGAGGGTGTTTTGCGCAACGGCTCCTTTGCCCCCCAGAGCATCCATTTGACCGAGAACGGCAACTACGTCACCCGCCAGAGCAAAGGATCTCCGGCCGCCGATCGGGGACACTACCACCAGGTTGAGAACGAGGACGGATCGATAACGGTAGCCTCGTTCGAGGGCCATAGCGCCGACAACCTGGGGCGGGTCATGGTCATTCATGGCAAGACCGTCGAGAAATCAACTGTCTTTCAGAAAATCTGGGGCTACGTCCGTTTGGAGGCATCGGCAACGGTCGCCTGGTTCAAGAGTGTCGGCATCAAATCGCTGGCCACCACCAAAAAGGCCGATGGCATAGTCGTCTCCGACTGGGATACCGATGAGCTTGGCCACCGGCTGAGTCGCATGACGTTTCGGGACATGCTCAGGCTAGCCTTTGAGGATTCAGCCAACCGGCTGTACGTCGCTGATCTGCTTCGTGAATACCTGCCGGGGGGTGGGGGCGGGCCGAGCGATCCGTTTGTCGTCGAGGCTGGCCACCTGCTCTGTCAAGAACTACCCCTGCCCGACACGCCAACGGGCAGCAACCGGCAACGCATTGACATTACCACGCCCATTTCGGACGGCTCTCCGGTGCTCCATAGCCGGAACACGACAACGCCCGCTATGGACGCCTACATCCGGCTACCGGATGGGACGCTGGAACGCGACAACGCCATCTCCTACAAACCGACCACAAACCCCAATCAGCTCACCATCAATCTGCCGGGTGGCGGCAGCTGGCAGGGACGGATTTACCTCGAAAACTAATATGCGTAACCTGATCCTCTTTATCGCCCTCCTCTTCAACGCGCTCAGTGCGTGGGGACAACCCGGCCAGATTGCCGATACGAGTGCTGTAACCCGGCAGAAGATCGCCGAAGGTCGGGTCGATGTAAAGTTTTACCCAGGTGGCAAATTCTATTTTTTGCAACGAACGGGTAACGCTCTTCCGGGGGTATTCACGGTGGCGGGTAAGCGGGGAGACATTGACCTGGATACCAACGACATTCGGGGTATAAAGGAAAAGTTTTCCCTAGAACGCTTCATCACCAATGCGTCGCTGGAGACCAAAACGACCGCCCTTACCTCGCTGGTTCAGTTTGCGACCTCAACGGCACCGACTGTCACCTTCGATGGGTCAATCTGGGACCGGAAAGCAGGCAACAAAACGGCCAGTTCGTTGGGCTTCGGCGCTATGGTCACCTCATCGGTGGGTGGCTATTACTACGAACGTAGACTGGTGGGGTCGGAAGTTCCATTTCGGGCATGGCGTCCGGATTCGACCGGAGCCACCGACGTGTCGGCGAAGCTACAGGACGCGAGCAATTACAATTCGTCCCTGACGGGCATATCGGGCAAGCCCGTGAAGGTCCACGCCGGAAAGTTTCGGATTGACAATACGATTGACTTAACCAACACCCGCATACCGGGCACCTACCTCCGGGACGGCATTGGCTTTAAAGGTGAATCGCAGGTATCAACGGTCTTTTTGTGCCGGACCGGCCCCCGAGCCTTTGTGGATGGGACCGGCATTCAGTTTGGTCTGTTTTCGGACTTTTGCATTCGTAGCGACCCCGACGTACCGCTATCGCAGCAGACGCAGGTGGGTATGTATTTCGGCATCACCGATACGCTGGAGCAGACCCAGAACATAACCGTTGCCCGCGTTTTAATTGATTTATCGGATAACCCAACTGCCAATCAGGGGGAAGGCTCGATTGGGCTTTTAAACTTCGGAGCCGAAGAACACGAGTATAATGCGGTATACGCCAGGGCGAATCTGCCCTTCAAGTTTACCGGCATTAAGCCTAATTACAATTACTCACCGTTTCCCCAACTCCCGGACCATTCGCTGGGTGTTGTCCGGTTTACGGGGGCTACGTCCGCCATCAAAATTGGCTCGGTTGGACCGGCTATCAAGTTCAAAAACTGCAACAGCTTTACGGGTAGTCTGTACATAAACGCCGAAGGGGGCAGTCCGCCGTCGGCGATAGTGGTCGAGGGGTCGATGTTCAACTTCGACCTGAGCGGTACGATGGAGGGCTTTGGTACCCTGCTGGATTTATACGGAGCCTCGCAGCTGTCGCGAATAAACTTCCAGATCGGCAACATCCACCCCAGTAACCTGACTCTGCCGGTGGTCATGCTCCGGGCGGGGCAAGGCTGGCTGATCAATAGCAAAATTGGCATTAACGCCAACTACACCGGTCGTAAGTTAATTGATCACTACGCGGCCGGTACGACTGAACAGGTGGCCTGCTACGTAAAGGGAACCGAGTTCATTTCCAATTTCTCCCAGGCCAATTCCATGCTGCCCCATAAGGTGCTATGGAATCCGAATACGTTCAACGTTGACATTACCTCCATCGATAAGCCGCGCTATCGGATTGAGGATAATAACACCCATAAACTGGCCGTAACCCGGACCCAGATCCGGGGCTTAGGCCAGAACCCAACGGTTACCTCGGGGGCCATCATGAAGGTGATGTTGCCCCCGGTCATTGCCAACCTGAGCGGACAGACCGTCATCGTCGACGTGGAGGGTATGCTGTCGAGCGACCTGCCGGTCACCAACGCGCTGGCTACCCGGAGCGTACGGCTGAGCATTCCCTTCTTCGTCAATTCGGCCACGGGAGCCGTGACGATGGGCACGGTCGATAAGCAGTTAGGGACGCAGCTTACTCAGGATTCAGGGGGCAACAGCATCACCGATGTCACGGTCTCTTACTCGGTGGCTAACAACCGGGTCATCACCATTTCGCTCACGCCTACCTACGTAGGGGGCAATTACGAACCTGTCTATTTCCAGGGACAGGCCACCATGCGCACCGGCGGGCACACCTCCGACCGGGCTTATCTGCTGAATCCCTAATGGCCGGAACCTACACCCAATACTACGTAGGCCGTCGTGATCCGGCCAACCCGTCCCAACCCCTCCGCGATGCCCAGGGACGGCGGGTGCTGTGGATTGCTCCGATGGGCTATGTGCCCCTCATCGGCCAGGTCGTCGATCCGCAGGCCGAGGGCTGGTCTCGCTACTACGGCCCGGAAAACGTCCTCTCCAGCGAGTGTGCCAGCGGCCCCACTCCGGAAGCAGGAGCGCCGGTCTGGACGAACGTATCACCCCCTGGTTTTCGACCGGGCAAATACTGGGAGTGGATCATTCCGCTTGATGCCGCTACGCCCGCAGCGGGTCAGACGATCGTCGATTACGCCGAACAGACCCTGCCCCAGTATCTGAAAGGTATCCACGCGGGTCCGAACGTGAAAATCTACGGTACGATTCCCGAGGACGCCGTGCCAGTGTTCAGCGTGTATGCGCTGCAATCGGACGGGAAGAACACCCCCCAAACGTTTACGCTCCAGGCGCTTTCGGCGGACGTGTATATGTACTACCGCTACTACGCGGCCCAGAACAAGATTGTCGTGCGCGAAGGTGGGGACGACCGTTCGTTGCCGTCGGTGCAGATGAGTGGACCGGCTTCCTGGACCGATAACGGGAGTTATCAGATGTACCGTTTCGGAGCGATTGTAAACGGGGTGGATTACTTCTTTGCCTGGGACTATCTCAATCCGCAGTCGGGTCTGTATCAGATCAGGACCGAGCATTTGGGCGTAACGCTATACGGGCAGGTACCGATCAATGCAGCCCTCGACAGTGAAGGCGTGGTGCAGCTCACCCTGGAGAGTCCCGGTACCGTTCTGCCGACCACCGACTGGGTGGCCGATGACACCAACGGTCCCGATCTGATTCCGCTGCCGACTACCCACGGCAACCTGCGCTGGGCGGGCCTGCCCTACCAGGTCACCGAAGGCGGTCCGGCCCTGAAGGTGATCGTCGAAGAGCAGCAGCCCGACGGCAGCTGGCAGGTGTACGCCAACCCGCCCCTGTCGGCTCCCTCGGCTCCGGCCGGTATCGGCTTTATCACCCCGGTTCCGGGCGAATTCAAGGCCAACAACGGAACGACCAACAACACCTTCACCCAGCCCATTCGGGCGACCATCGGCGAGGACGTGCTGGAGGTGGGCGTGCAGGTCATCAATGCGCTCGATCCGACGCCGACGACTAACAAGATCAACGAGGTGACGGCCTATCTGATTCAGGGCTGGCGCACCGTGCGCTCGAACGGTACGGTGGAGGAAAGCTGCTGGGTGTTCGCCCGCGTGACGGGCAACGTCATCCCGGAGATCAAGTACGTGCAGTCGCGCAATCCAAGCGGGGCCGTGTATGCGCAGATGCAGGTTCTACCGGCCAACTCGCCGTTCGCGGCCGCTGGTCATACCCACTTTGCTACGTATTACGACGAACAGCTGTCGGGTCGTGAAAACCCCTTCAACCAGTTCCTGCTGCGGTTGCCAAACGTGAGCAATTCGGAGGTGCTGGGCACATTCAACGTATCGGCCAGCTACCCCGATGGGACGGCCGCTCAGATTTACCCGCAAACCAATTAACCACCGTACGATGAAAAAACACCTCATTCTTTGGTTGCTGGCCTTCCTGTCCCTGAGCGGTCAGGCCCAGACCCAGATGATTCAGAAGGCGAAGCGCACCTACGTCGGCACCTTGCAGCAGGGGCAGGCCAAACGCGATCTGACGCTGTATCCCAACAACGCGATCGGGAAGAGTGCCTTCTTCGAAGCGCTCAATGCGGGCTGTATCAGCATTACGCTGACCACGGGTCAGGTCATTCCGGCCAACTGCCAAAGCACGACGGCCGTCTCGACGATGCTGTCGGCCCGCTACAGCTACAATCCCTCGACACAGGCGCTCGATGTGGAAGCCGCGCCGGTGGGCGGAGCGGCCCTGAAGCTGAAGCTCGAACGGGTGGATGGGGTGCCGCTGGTCATTCAGTCGTCGGGTGGTCAGCAACTGGCCAGCAATACGTACTACTTCCCTGGTCCCCTGACCAATCAGGGCTCCTACATTCAGGAGTGGTCATTCCGCAAAACGGACATGGCCGGTTCGGGTGTACCGGCCGTACCGATTCGGGTAACCTGGCAGCGCAGCTCTGACGGCCAGACGGCCAGTCACGTCTTTCAGCCGACCTCGGCCACGCGCCAGGAGATCCTACGCGCCAGTGGTAACTCCGATCCGCCCGTTTCAGGAACCGGCACCGTTGGCATCGCGGGCGCTGGCTACGGCAACGTTTATGCCGCTAACAGTAGCTATCAGGCCCGGCAGGAGACGAGCCGGCCTTCGGGTACGGCCAACGGCCGGGAGCCCTTCGCGCGGAGCTTCATTGATAACGGTAGCGTTCGCATCGGCGTCAATTTATCCGTCGGTGGGGCGCTGGATTACCTGAGCTGGGGCGGTGGCAAAAACGACGTTAACGGCCCAACCTGGGGCGATTCCTCTCCGCCCGGCAAGATGGACGCCGGTCGCCAGCTGGTGTGGAGCTGGTATTTCTATCCCGATGGTAGTCCACCGGAAGCGGGTGGTGAAGGGCACTATACGGAGAACGGCCAGTCAACCGAGCAGATCAAGGGGCCGGGTAAGGTCTCGATCGGCAACAATCCGGTGGAGCCGGGCGACGAGGGGCATAATCCGAATTACTCCTCGGTGCTGGGCTTCTCCAATGCCAATGGCGAGCTATATACGAAGGTTCGTGGGATGCAGTGGGATCTGCGGAACGTACCGGGCCAGTGTCTGACCGAGAAGTGGATCAGCCACGACCCCAACGCGGCTAAGGGCTTCCGCATCCATGCCCGGCTGAGCATGCAGCGCAGTGACCCCTACGCTTCGCACTACCCGACCCCGCGTCAGCAGGAGGGGCCGTGCGCCTATTTCATCGGGGATTACAACCACTTTTTCGTCTGTTACGGGCAACCGTACACCAATGCGCCCCTGACCGAGTACGTCATTGACAACCAGACTCACACCAATCAGGGGGTCAAGTACTCAACCGAACCGGCCATCATGGCCTGTAAGGCGAATGGGGACGAGTGTATCATCCTGTATGCCCCACATAGTGGCCGGTATACGGCTGGGGTGTTCGGTCAACCGCTGGGCGGTCCGGCCATCAACGCCGAAAGCATCAATGACAATTCAGGCTATATCTCGGCCTCGCCGATGTTGTCGGCCGATCCCAACCGGGTCTATGACTTCGATGCGGCTCTCTACAAGGGAACGCGCAACGAGTGCCGGGCCTGGCTCTACAATCAGCCTCGCTGGTCGGGTCTGCCCGAATACCGCTTTGACACTAATGCCAAGTCTCGCTTAGGCTTCACGCTTCACCATGCCCAGGATCAGCGGGAGGATAACATCACCAGCGGCCTGATCGTAACCCCGCTCACGGATCACGGTACCTACAGCAACGGCGTCGACATGAAAGTCAACGCGCCCGAGAAGTGGACGAATGGTAGAGCGGTACCGCATCTGTATATTAAAGCAGGCTTTCTTTCCTCGGATGGTGATTTCGATATCGTCTTTCGGCGGGCGGGGGATAACACCGAATACCACCGGCAGTTCACCGTCAATCCAAACGGATCAGTACAGGTCTACGATATAGACATGAGCACCAATCCAGCCTGGAACGGCGACATCGTGCAGTGGAGCATCCAACGGAATGGGTTGAACGGCTACGAGCCGGTGCCCAATGACAGCTGGAACATCAAGTGGATCTCCTACCGTAATCTGGACAACTTATAAGTATGGCGGACGAACGCAAAATTCTCATTATGGGCGGTCCCAACGGCCCGGAACTCCTGTCTTTTCCGGAGTTCGTCAAGGAAGTTGCCGCCGAACTCAAACGGCAGCAGCCGCCAGTTGAAACGAAAGATCCGGTTGTCGTAACCCCAACTCCCGTTGAGCCAACGCCAGTACCGGACGATGTTGAGCCAGTAGGCATAACAACTGACTGGGTGGATGCGACCGACGCCATCATTGACCTGCCTGCTCCCATCATCGATACGCCCGTTGTCGACAGTGCACCGGCTCCAACGCCCACCGAGCGGGAAACCGACGATGAAGGTACCGCTATCAACCACGAACCCGCGCCAACGCTTAGCGACAACTAACATGAAAAAGATACTGCTCTTGCTGCTGCTGATCAGCCATTTGGTAACGGCTCAAACCTACCGAACCAAGTTGCGACCGAACGGGAACGATTACTCGTTTTCGCCCCAAACGGCTAAGGCCGTGGTTAGCTGGAAACGCTTTCCCCGCTTCAATCTGAACTCAACCGAATGGCTGTACTGGGGGCCTCGGTTTCGGCAGCGTTCGGACTGGGATGATGACTTTATGCAGCATGGCTTCCGGGTAGCCATTCCGCAACGCAACTACGTAGGCACTGGCCTCGACGAGAACGGGATCGATCTGAAGCTGGGCGCCGAGCAGCTGATGGGCTATATTCTGATGCCTGCCGATGCGGGTCAGATGCCGGATTACTTACGGGCCAACTTCAACGCTTTGTCGGACAGCGACCCACGAAAGGCCCAGATCGCGCAGTACGTAAACCGGATGATTCCAGTCACTGACGAAGCAGCCGCCCGGCTCATGGGTAACTGGATGGGCGCGGTGATGAAACAGCAGTGCGGGGGCAAGAATCCGCGGTACGTAACGATCGACGAGGAATCAGCCCATTACTGGGAGCATCCGGCCGGTGAGTTGTCACTTCGTTTGTTTGTCGGCTATTTGTACCTCGGTATTCAGGAAGTCTGTCAAGGCTCGAAAGTTTATACGTACGGCCCGAAGGTGGTCACCGCACCCTGGTACTACGGCTATGCTGACAAAGGCCGCTCGATCGACGGCTACCATTTCACCGAGCACCCCCGGTACGCCCCGAATATGTGGTGGAAGTCGTCGATCAGTGTTAGCAATCCAATCGACGTAAACAGCCCACTAGCGGCCGCACTCCGGGCCAATGGGGGCGGTGTTGCAGCCGGTGATCATTACTGGAGAAGCACCATCGGTACCGGTACCATCTATCAGAAGGATGCAGCTGGTAAGTACATCTATTCGAACGGTCGTCGGGTGCTACGTACCGACAATAGCACCGTTACCCTGTTCGGTCAGACGGTCAAGATCTACGGCAACGATCCGGCCTTCCATGGCAACAACGAATACGACTTCTGGACAAGCTGGCTGTATGAGGATGTCGCGTCGGAGGAGGCTAACCGCTATTGGATGAACGGTCAGCAGTACGCCCTTCGTCGTCATGATCGTAGTGCCGACTTCGCCCGCGTTCACTATGGCGACTGGTACCGCACCAACACCGAAGAGGCCAACGCGCCTGGTCAGGGGGATTCGCGGCCCCTCAATCCACAATCGCTGGAGATGGGGGCCATCTTCCGAAGTGTGATGTTCGACGTCAACTTCCTCTGGCATGGAGAGTATCTGCAAAGAGGACCAACGACGCACGCCAATGGAGCTATCCAGTTTCCGGGTGTGCAGGGCGGCCAGGGTGGCTATAAAACCAACCTCGGCCAGTACGAATACATCGTCAAGGGCCTGCACCGGGTATCGGAGTTTGACGGCCGCAACTGGGGCAACTGGTACTGGCTCCGGGCGCAGCGTGGGGTTGGTGTCTTTGCCGATAAATGGAAAGAGCCGGTCATACGTGGCCGGATTTCCGAGACAGGTAATAACGTGTTGATTGCTGCCGCCTGGCCAATGCTCGATCCGGACGATAAAGTTCGGGTAGACGTGTGGGTCGATACCGGTTCGTGGAAGTCAGGCTCAACCTCGTTTACAATCACCGGCCGTACTACGTATCTCGACGCCTGGCAGATTCCCGGCGTACCGACTGGAGTTGCGATTGAGCCGAAACACCTAAGATTCCGCTTTACAACCCCCTTGTTGCAAACACCCGAGACGGTGACCTGGACCGGGGACTACCGGTTTACTGCCTCCAACGCTGAAGTCTTACCAAACGCAATACCGTAAGTATGAAACTCGTCAATCTCCCCGCTACCCTGCACATCGAACACGATGTGGGCACCGATTTCGCTAAGAAGTTCAGCTGGCCATTCGCCCTGACCAATCAGTGGCAGGCCCAGGTCAGCATCACCACGCCCGGTAAGCCGGATTTGAGCCTGAGCGTTGGTGCTGGCCTGACGATCAATCAAGGCAAGCTGGTATTCACGCTGACCCAGAATCAACTGAATGATCTGGTCAACCGGGAAGCCAGCTGGTCACTATCGCTTATCGCGCCGGATGGGGCACGTAAGAAATACTTCACCGGACAACTAACCATCAGCTAGCCTATGGACATCAACGTACGGGTATCGGATGAAATCAAGATCGTGGGCGATCCGGCCGGTTCGGATGCGGTCTCGATCGAAATTCCCGAGCAGGAGGTCATCGTGACAACGGATCATGTCTACGGAGCGGGTGACCAGGAAGCGCCCGATTATGCCGGCTTTTATCAACTTTTCAAACAATCGTAACCAAGTACTTACCATCATGATGCAGGAACAGCGGATTATCGGCCTAGCCCAGGCCATTGCGGGCGACATTAAAACCCTGACGACCAATCAGGGCAATCTGGCTTCGTTGAATACAGCCGCCAAGACCAGTTTGGTAGCGGCTCTCAATGAGTTGCAAGCGGCCGTTGCTTCGGCCACTAACATTAGCGACGGCACAACGGGTACGTCGACAACCTGGTCATCGACCAAAATCAGCACGGCCATTGCGGCTGCTACGGCCGCTCTGGTGAACGGCTCGGCGGCTGCGTTGGACACCTTGAAAGAGCTGGCGGATGCGCTGGGGGGCGATGCCAACTTCGCAGCCACGACGGCCACCGCACTCGGGAAACGGGTTCGGGTTGACTCCTCGCAGACGTTCACGGCTCTGGAGCAGGCGCAGGCCTGTGCCAACATCGGGATCGGTAACCCCGATACGGATTTTGTCTCGATCTATAACACAGCGAAAGCCTAATGACTTTAAAGCAACGGGTGGAAGCACTGGCAGCGGCCGTAGGAGTGGACATAAAAGCCCTCTTCGGCCGTGCCTTGCCTGCCGGGGGAACAACCGGACAGGTGCTGGCCAAAACCGCAGGCACCGACTATGCCGTGGGCTGGGCAACGCCTAGTGCAGGTAGCAGCGGTCCGCCGATGGTCATTTACGCGGGTAACGCGCCGTACAACATCGTAGCCGACGGCACAGCCGATAACGCCACCGGCCTGATGCTCTTGCGATCGACGCTGGCGGGCACGGGCAAGCCCAAGTACATCGTCCACATGCCGGGGCCGGGTACCATCTTAAGTAGCAACAATCGCTGGCTGTATGGCATTAATAAAGTAGACGTACATCTGAACGGCTCGACTATCAAAACGATCTATACGGGTACGGATGATGCGCTGGCCAGACCCTTAAACATGGGGGAACTGTTTCAAAACAATGTCCTATCTTATATAGGAACCAAGACGTATAACGCGTCTCACCTGTTTAACACCATCACCGCAGGCAGTAAGACAATCACCTTAACCACAACCGCTCAGATCAGTAACTACAGTGCAGGAAAGCGCGTGTTTCTGTGGGGTTTTGATCAAGTGGGAAATGGGGCACCTCCGGGCGTCCGGTTCTACGAGTGGAACGTGGTGGAGTCGGTCAATGCGGGTACGGGTGTGATCACGCTGGTCAAGCCCCTAAAGTATAGCTACAGTTCGTCGTGGTGGGACGTGCCTGGCATCTTAGGTATGGCGTCGGGAAAACCGAGAATCTATCCGCTGGATGGGAATACCTCGAATTACGCCACCAACATCGGACTCTTTAACGGTGTACTGGGCGATTCGACCGGGGGCAATGCCAATAGTCCGATCGTGGTCGGTGCAGAAAATCTAGTACTCAATAACGTCAGTTCGGAAACGGGTTGGGTTTGGGCATCGGAAAATCGGACGGTGCTGGTCGAAAACACAATTTTTGGCGGCAGTTCGGAGCTGGACAAACTGGTTAGCACGGTACGCTACAAAAACTCGGCTTTCAAAGGTCAGGTTTCTGGGGCAAGTGGTGTTGAGTTCGTATCAATTGAAGATTGCGAATTAGCGCAGTCGCTTTGGATAGCACCCAGAGCGTACGAGGTGAAACGGTCGCGGCTTCGGGGCGATACCCAGCCGACCAACTTCCACCCCATCAACTACCACCCGAGCTATTATCCGATCCGGGAAGTGGTGTTAGATCAGCTTGATTTCTCGGTCTCGTCAGCCTACCCCAATACGACGCTGATTGATCTGGGTTCTTTCCAAAGCCTGACGATTACCAATATTTCGGGCACGGACATCAAGGTGCCCAATAGCAGCTTTAACGACGCAAGTATGCTGGCCGTGCGCAGCATGGAAATCGGGACAAGAGTCTTTAAGCAGGAAGGGGATAAGGGAGGGTACGTAACCGGCTTTAGTTACGACGCCACGTACAACTCGGGACAGGGGGCGTTTGTGATTTCGGGTACCTGGCCCGCTCCGGTGGTGGGTGAGACGTGGAAATGGTGTAACATCAAAAACGTCGTTGATCGGGGCAATCACAGTTGGCCAACCGGCTTCCGGCTCTGGAATGAAACGTCCCAACGGTGGGCGGGCAATCAGTCGGCGACTGACGTAAAGCAAATGCGACTCACCCAGCGGGACGTAAAGTGGACGGCTGGCGGTGGAGCGGGTTACGAAATGCCGTTTTACTCGCGCATTGAAAGCATTGAAATACGGGTGAACAAGAAGTATTCAGGCAGCACCTGTATGCTCGGCATTAGCCAGGTGCTGACGGGCAACTACAATCAGATTTTCAACGTCAATCTGATGCAGGAAGGCTATCGTCGTCTGGATCAACTCAGTGGCAGTGTAGGTGTCTTGACCGGCGAAAGCCACACATCGGATGCATGGACGGCTTCGAGCGCCTATACAGCTGGGCGGGTACTGACCGTAGTCGCTTCACCCAACCGAGTGTATCAGGTGGTGACGGGCGGTACGTCGGGAACGACTGCACCGACGAACACCACAGGCAGCAACTTCACGAACGGGACAGCAACTATGAAATACATAGGCAGTAACGCCCTGTACATGGGCGCACAGGTGCTGTCCATCAATACGTATTCCGTATCCGGTTCGGTGGCGCTGGCTGACCTGCCCGAATTTGAAATTCTCGTTAAGCGCCGATCGTTCTAGTTGCCAATTAATTTATTTACCACTCACCGTACTTAAGTAAGCAAATGGAAGACATTATTAACGTAGTCGGCATCGACACATTCGTAGCGCTGGCCGTCTACGTAGGCACGATTATCCGCGCCGGAAAAGGAGAAAAGGTGGACGTGCTGCACGGGCTAATTTCCTCATTTGCTCCCTTTTTCGTGGTGATGTGCATTATCTACATCGTCGAATACGCCCTGAGCTGGTTCGGCATCGTCCCTCCGGCTAAGCCCCTGGGTGCGCTGGGTGGGCTGTTTGGCTACCTCTCAAACAGCTGGCTGATCGGTCTTTCCAAAGACGGAAAGCAGATTGAAGAGGGCGGAGCCGCAGCGAGTGTCGTTACCTTTATTAAATCCGTACTTACCCTAAAAAAACAACCGTAACCATGTGGATCATCATTGCTCAAATCATTTGTCTGGCCTCAGCCATTTCGCTGGTGGCCACTGCTTACGATCTGGATAAAGACACGCCAGGCATCATCCGCTACATGCTCGTTGCCTTATCGACCTTCTTTCTGGGCGTGTTCTTTGTGGGCTTCAAAGGCCAGCGGCTCTACGAGTATGCAGCGGCTGTTGCCTTTACCGGCGTTGGGGTGCTGGCCCTGGTTTATATCACGTATCTGATTCTGAAAAAGCAGATACAGCCTGCGGTTCTAAAGGTTTCGGGAGCGGCCTTGGCTGCTTCTTTATTAGTATGGTTGGTAGGCAGCTGCGCTGACATCAAGCGTCAGGAAGGGCAGATTGATAACTCAACTTCTGTCACCCTACCCGATACGGCCCGGCTGATCGAGATTCCCGACAGCACACGCAAGGCCCTGGAGCAATTCAAACACTACGCGAAATGAAAGAGCGAACCTGCCTATACGTATTAGTGCTGGTGACGGTGCTGGCCTTGCTGGGCACTCATCAGCTGTTCGCTCAGCAGACCATGCCGGTGTATCTGAGCCGGTCGCCCGAGTACTGGTGGGGATTATATCAATCCGAACACACCAGAGCGGATGGATTGGCCACTGAAGGTAGTAAAGCCATTTCGGGCTTGCAGGATGCTTTGCAGGCCGCCAACGATACGATTGCCGTCCAGAATCAGACCATCAAGCGCGTGACCCGGAGCTATGATATCGAGAAGAGCCGGGCTGACAAGTCAGAAATCAGGCTGGAGGACTGCGAGGGGAAACAACCCAAGACCTGGGCGGGCCGCAAGCTGCAACAGGTAGGCCGAACGGCTCGTGATGCGTTGGCCGTAGTGGGAGCCGTAACCGTTACAGTACTCACCGTAAAACTAGTTTTATGAATACGTATCAGATTTCTCTCCGAGGTATCGACTTCATCAAAAACGAAGAAGGGTGCCGACTCAAGGCATACCGTGATCAAGTCGGTGTGCCAACAATAGGAATTGGACATACCGGACCTGACGTAGTGATGGGCAAGGTAATTACCTATGCCGAAGCCTTGCGCCTGCTGGACGAGGATTTAAACCGCTTCGAAAAGGTGGTGAACCGGGCAATCGAAAAACCACTAACCCAAAACCAGTTTGATGCGCTGACCAGTTTTGTTTTCAACGTAGGTACTGGCGCTTTTTTGGGATCAACGCTGCTGAAGGTCATTAATAACGACCCCAACAGTCCTGCCATACGAACGCAGTTTATGCGCTGGACCAAGGGCACCGTAAATGGGCAGAAACGAGACCTAACGGTTTTGGTAGCCCGGCGCAAACGCGAAGCAGATTTTTATTTCAGTTAACAATTAGGTTAGGAATAGAAAAGCCCTGATGTGATGCGTCTGGGCTTTTTTGTGATTATTTGTAATACGCTTATTGTTCTAAACGAATTCTTAAAAGTGCTTCCTTTATATTATAAGTCTTCGTACTAACAATAGGGATGTTAGCAACTATAACATCATCTAACTTTTTAAATATCCAATTTTGCTCAACGGTAAACTTCTGTCGATATTGAACCCCTTCTGGTGAAGTTAAAGCCAAATGTTCTAATGAAAAAGTGATTGTTTGTAAGTTATGTATGACTAACAAAAGTCTTTCAGTAGGGAGCTTTTTGGATTTGCTTTTTACATCCAGACTGAAAGCAAGCATTAGATAGTGAACAGCGCCCATTAAAATAGTAATTGAAGCAACTAACTCTTTAAAATTGCCATTTTTAGGGGAATCCTTTTCCACAGAGTTGTTATACATGAAGGCAATTTCGAGATAAAACAGGCGCCTTTCTTTAGTTAGATTTTCTTCTAAAGACAGAATTGCATCTTTACTTTTCAAGTATTGTTTATTCCATTTGTCTGATACCTTTTGGATACGGCGATTGAAATAATTATAGGAGAAAAACCCGGCAACTGCAATTGCTATCCCAAGTAACCACTCAAAATGACTACCTTGCCTATCTACCGCCATTACGTAGAAATCGTCTTTAGCTCGGTAGTAGTACAGCTCCTTGTTAAGCGAATCATTGGTTCTAGTTACCCTTTGTAATCCTATCGACAAGCTGTCCAACTTCTTAGCCATCGCAACTTGTTGTTGCTTTAGTGAGTCAACAGGAGAAGGAGCGCAAAAACAGTTAATTGAAGCTAATAGACCGAATGCAGTAAGTAGTAGAAATTTCATTTACTGATTAATTCTGGTGAAACGGGTAAGGTTGTAAGGTTACCTGGTGATTATAATCAATCAACATCAGTAGGTACTTTAGGTCTGAAAGTTGTTCAACAGGGAAGCTCAAGCCATGAAAAACGAACCGTCCTTCTTCGGGTTCGAGCCGACCGGTTACCCCTTTGTAGCTGTAGCGGTTTAGTCGATTAGGTATTTCAATAAAGCCTAACCTGAGTAAGACGTCATGAGTGATTTCCATATTCTTCGGTTCTAAGATAGAAATTAAGAATATCAGCCGATAAAAGATCGGGCAAAAAATGCCTATTAGGTTTCATCCATATTTCAGTAATAGGCTACTAACTATCAGTTAATTAGCTATAAATCAGTGGAATGCTAACGTTTGACATTATTCCACAACGGAATAATGCCGCCGGGTAAACTGAATAAAAAGGTTTACAAAGCGGTTGTTTTCGGTGCCCTTGCGCTGAATGAAGTAAAACGTACGTTGCAGTGTCAGGTCACTGACCGGAACCTCCACTAGATCGCCCGCGGCCAATTCTTTTAGAATGGACCGCCGGGGCAGGAACGCCAGACACGTATCGGCCAGCACAAAGTTCTTGAGGGCTTCGGTGCCGCCCAGCCGAATCAGCACCCGCAACGACGCCAGGCTGAGTCCTTTCTTTTTCAGCTCGTCTTCCACGACGGCCAGCGTACCGGAGCCATTTTCACGCACCGCCAGCGGAATATCGGGCAGATCAGTCACCGTCAGTGTGCGCTCCCGCAACGCGCTTCGGGCCGAACAGACCGCCAGTACGTCGTCGGTCATAAACGGCGTATAGGTTAACGTATTGATCTGCGCCCGTCCCTCCACAATGCCCACGTCGATCTCGTGTTCGAGCAGGGCATTCTGAATACTATCGGAATTCCGGTTCAGGACGCTGAGTTGAATGGTCGGGTGCTGACGCAGATACGCCGACAGCACGGGCGGCAGCACATACAACGTAATGGTTGTACTGGCTCCGATGGCTAACTTGGTTGGGGGTCGAAACTCCTCGTTGATCAGTTGCAGCGCCTGGTGTAACTCGTCCTGGAGCTGGTCGGCTTCCTGGAGTTTGGCGTACAGCGTCTGTCCCGCCCTGGTCAGGCTGATGCTATTGCCATGCCGTTCAAACAAGCCGGTTTTATAAAAATATTCCAGCGATTTGATATGCTTGCTGATGGCCGACTGGCTCAGAAACAGCGTCTGGCTCGCTCTGGTGAAGCTCAACTGACGAGCAACCTCCATAAAAACCAGGTGGCGGGATGAGAGCATGATTCAGCAGGGTTGATGAAAGAGTCAGCAAATTTACGGCAACGAGTCTGGAATTCGCGCTCACCAGCCGGACGCTGGCGATTGGTAACGAGACATAACAACCAGAGAACGTGCCCGGTATCCGGCAATCTGGCCCCGACAGTCGCGGGCCGAGCTGGTTTATTTAGTGTATGACGACCACCTCAACCCTGAATGCAACAAGGAATAGGCCGCATTTGCGTAGTTTTACGGCGCAGGATAGCCGTCAACGGCGACTGGCTGACGCTTCTATTTCAGACACAATCAGCGTATCGGGTCGGGCGTTGACAAACCTACTACAACTTTACTATGGCGGAACAAAAACCCCTGATTTTAGTCACGAATGATGACGGCATTACGTCGCACGGCATTCGGACGCTTGTCCAGTTAATGAAAGAACTTGGTTCGGTCGTCGTTGTTGCCCCCAACAGTCCGCAGTCGGGCATGGGGCACGCCATTACCATTGCCAACCCCATACGCCTTTACCCTTCTGACATTTTCGGCGACGTACCGGCTTATGAGTGCTCCGGCACGCCCGCCGATTGCGTGAAGCTGGCAAAACACCACGTATTAAAAGACCGCTCGCCCGACCTGGTGGTCAGCGGCATCAACCACGGCAGCAATACGTCCATCAGCGTGTTGTATTCCGGCACGATGTCGGCGGCCATTGAAGCAGCCATTGAAGGGATTCCGGCCATTGGCTTTTCGCTGAGCGACTTCACCCGTCAGCCCGACTTCTCGCACACGCACGAGCACGTACAGGCCATCGCCCGGACGGTGCTGGAGCGGGGTATGGAACGCGGCACGGCCCTGAACGTCAACTTCCCTGCCCGAACGGCCGAGGCCCTGAAAGGCATCCGGATCTGTCGGCAGGCCAACGCCAAGTGGCAGGAAGTGTTCGACGAGCGCCGGGACCCGCACGGTCGCCGGTATTTTTGGCTGGCCGGCGATTTTGTTAACTTCGATACGCACGCCGAAGACACCGACGAGTACGCCATTGCCCAGAACTATACATCGGTTGTGCCGTGTCAGTATGACCTGACGGCCTACAGCATGATGGACGCATTACGGAACTGGAATTTATAGAGTAGTTGTCATTCACTGTCATTTGTTCTCATTCATCGTCATTGGTTGTTGGTGATAGCAAAAACAAAAATGACAACGAATGACAATAATGACGACTTCACAACATGGCCCTATTAGGCAGTATGCTAAAAAACGGCATTCGACTCACGAATGCGGTCCGGCTCCGGAAAGCCAACGCCCTGAAACAGCAGCGTAAAGTGCTCCGGAAGCTCGTCACCAAAGCCCGGTTTACGGAATTTGGCGCGACGTATCACTTCGAGGAACTGGTGAGTGCCGCTGAGTTCGGCACCAGCACCGAGTTCTACCAGAAGTTTAAGCAGTACGTGCCTATCCACGACTATAACAAGATGTTCGATGGCTGGTGGAAACGCTCGCTGGCGGGCGAAAAAAACATTGCCTGGCCGGGCCGGGTGAAGTATTTTGCGCTCAGTTCGGGCACCTCGGAAGCCGCGTCGAAGTACATTCCGGTTACCAAGTCCATGTCGAAGGCCATCCAGCGAACCAGCATTCGCCAGATTCTTACCCTGGGCCGTTACCAGAACCTTCCTTCCACGCTTTACGAAAAAGGCTATCTGATGCTGGGCGGCAGCACAAACCTGGACCTGCGGGAAGGCCATTATGAGGGCGACCTGAGCGGCATTACGGCCAGCCAGATTCCATTCTGGTTTCAGCGGTTCTATAAACCCGGCCGCGAGATTGCGCAGGAGCGGGACTGGGCGCTTAAACTTGATGAGATTACCGAACAGGCGGGTGACTGGGACATTGGCTACGTAGTAGGCGTTCCGGCCTGGATTCAGCTGCTGATGGAGAAAATCATTGCCCGCTATAACGTCAAAACCATTCATGATGTGTGGCCGAACCTGATGGTCTTTTGCCACGGTGGCGTCTCGTTTGAGCCGTATCGGCAGGGTTTCGAGAAGCTCCTCGCCCACCCCATAACGTATATCGAAACCTACCTGGCTTCCGAAGGCTTCATTGCGTACCAGAGCCACCCTAATGCGGAGGGTATGCAGCTGGTGCTCAACACAGGTTTATTCTTCGAATTTGTCCCCTTCAATGAGCAAAACTTTTCGGCTGACGGCGAACTGGTCGACCAGCCCGAAACGCTGATGATCGACGAGGTTGACGAAGGAAAAGAGTACGCCTTACTGATCTCGACCTGCTCGGGAGCCTGGCGCTACCTGATCGGCGACACGATCCGGTTTGTCTCGAAACGGAAGGCCGAAATTGTGATCACCGGCCGTACCAAACACTTCCTGAGTCTGTGTGGCGAACACCTCTCTGTGGACAATATGAACAAAGCCATCGAGATGGTATCCGAAGAGCTGGGGATTTCGGTGCGGGAGTTTACCGTCGCTGGCGTAGCGCACGATACGTTGTTCGCCCACCACTGGTATATTGGCACCGACGATGCGGTTGATGCCGGGGCCGTTCGTGACCGGATCGACGCCAGGCTGAAAGAACTCAACGACGACTATGCCGTTGAACGAAAACACGCCTTAAAAGACGTAACGGTCACGGTGCTGCCTGCCGCTACGTTCTATCAATGGATGGAGGCTAAGGGCAAGATGGGCGGTCAGCACAAATTTCCGCGTGTTCTGAAAAAAGGCCTCATCGCCGACTGGCAGGACTTTTTGCAGAAAAACGGTTTCGTCAGCGCGGAGAAGTAGCTGGCACGTGGAGTGCAGTGAGTAGTTAGCCTCCTGATTTTGTATCAGTCTGACCTCACTGCACTTACTCCCTCTGCTACACTCCCCTATTACCATCGTTCCATCAGCGCGACTAGGGGTTGGTACAGGCGCGTGTAAAAAATCTGCGTGGCTACGGCCAGAAACACGAAGCCGGTTACCCGGTTGAAAATTGTGACGACCCGGGGCGTAAAGAGCCGTTTGAGTCGGTTTGCGTAATAAGCCAGCGCGGTTTCTGTCACAAAAACGCCAACCAGAGCGGCCCCCATAAACCCGTATTGTTCAGCCACCGTGTAGTGCAGGTGCGAGCGGATGTAGGCGACAATAGCCACCCACGACACGAAATTGACTGGATTCAGGGCATTCAGAAAGAAACCGGTGGTGAAGTAATACACAAAGTTACCAAAGCGGGTTTGTGGGTAGGCCAGCCGGGGCGTGCCCTTCAGGATGTTCACCAGGCCCATGGCGATCAGGAACAACACGCCGACAATAGCCATTATGTGTTCAAAACCCTGCATTTTAGGAATGAACGCCGTGCCAAGCAGAGCTGCCAGCACGAACAGAATATCGCCGATGATGACGCCAAAGACAATTTTGAGCCCCGAACGGAATCCGTTGTCGACACTATTTTGAATTAGCGCAAAAAAAACGGTTCCGAACGTCAGGCAGAGCGCCACACCGACCAGAAACCCGTATAGAATAGGTAAAAACACAGGTAGTTACGTTGTAAAGTTATACAGTGCTACAGTTATCAAGTTGCAAAGGTAGCCTGCAGGGGTGCCCTTTAGGACGAAATCAGCCTGCTGCAACTTTATTTCTACAACCTGATAACGTCTCAACTGTTAGATACCCCGAAGCCGGGCCACCATCAAAAGACCGCTAACGCTCAGCGAATCAGTGATCTGACTCGTCATGGCCATCTCAACGGCCTGAGCCAGGGGAAGTTTCCAGATGCGAAGATCTTCGGTTTCTTCGGGCGCGTGTTCACCCTGCACCAAGTTCTCGGCTACGTAGAGAAATCCTTCTTCGTCGGTGGCTGAATTGGAGGTATGAATCCGCGCAACTTTTGTCCACTGACCCGCTTCCAGGCCGGTTTCTTCTTTCAGTTCGCGTTTGGCGGATTCGAGCGGATCGGTACCGACGGGCGAGCCACCTTCGGGAATCTCCCAGGAATATTCATTGAGGGGGTAGCGATACTGACCAACCAGGTACGTATTGCCTTCGGCGTCAATCGGAATAACGCCTACCGCTTTGTTCTTGAAACTCACCACTCCGTATATACCCGGTGTACCAGCGGGGGTTACGACTTCTTCGTGCCGGATCGACAACCAGTCATTATCATATTTGACCGACGAATTCAGCGTCTGCCAGGGATTTTCAGTCCTATTCATGCGAACGAAAATACGGACTTTACCTTCAGGAATCGTTATCTTTGTTGAATCTGTATGGCTCCGCAGCTCAATCGCTACCGACATTCGCTGACTGCGGTGTCGGTTCGAACGACTGCTCAGGTGCCAATAACCCCAGATTACTCCTGGACCCAAACCCGTTTACAGACGTCATTTCCTGAACTTGATGAGAGCCAGTCAAAAAACAAAATACCGCTGGATGGGCGTCTCGCTGGGGTTGAGCATCATCCTGCTGGCTCTCAAATTCACGGCCTATTTTCTTACGTCATCAACGGCCATCCTGACCGATGCCGTCGAATCCATCGTCAACGTAATCGCCAGTGGCTTTGCCTTTTACAGCATTTATCTGGCTGGGCAACCCGCCGATCAGAATCACCCGTATGGACACGGCAAAGTCGAGTTTTTGTCCTCCGGCTTTGAAGGAGCCATGATTCTGTCGGCTGGTCTGGTTATTCTCTGGCAGGCTGTCCTCAGCTTTTACGAACCCAAGGTGCTGAGTAACCTCGATGTGGGGCTGGCGCTGATTGGCGGAACGGCCGCGGCCAACGCCTTTGTGGGCTGGATGCTGGTGCGCACGGGCCGCACAACCGATTCGCTGGCTTTAACCGCCGACGGCCGGCACCTGCTGACCGATACGTTCAGTAGTGTGGTAGTGATGGTAGGCGTAGCGGTCGTAGCCCTGACGGGTCAGCAGTGGGTTGATAGTGTACTGTCGCTGGTGCTGTCGTTCGTGATCATTTATAATGGCTTTCAGTTGATCCGGCAGTCGGTGGCCCGCCTGATGGACGAAACAGACCTGCCAACGCTCGACCGGGTGGTTTCGCTGCTCAACGTCCACAAAGACCGGAACTGGATTGACGTGCATAACCTGCGCGTTCAGAAGTACGGGGCCGACCTGCACGTGGACTGCCACCTGACACTACCTTATTACTGGGAGCTGAACCAGGTGCATGACGAAGTGCATCATTTTGAAGATACGATAAAAGCCGGCTTTAACAACGAAGTAGAAATCTTCGTACATACTGACCCCTGTGAACAAGCCTGCTGCCACTACTGCCGCGTGGCCGATTGCCCCGTGCGGGGGTTCGCCTTCGTCCGCGATGTAGACTGGACGGCCGAAAATCTGCCCCTGAATCAAAAGCATTTTGTGCCACTCACCTTGCCGGGCATGACGCAAGGCTGATGAACCACTGAATACCGGCTAGCGTACGGGTAATATCCAGACAAACGAAAACGGTGCCCCTTCGTTGGTCAGCCCCTGCATGACAATACGTACCCGCTGAGCGGTGTCGTTGAGTGGCACCATTAGCCTCGCCAGTCCATCGGCATCAGTATAGCCAATCGGATTCCAGTATAATACGTCGCGGTGATCGGGTTGGGAAGCCGTTTGGTCTGCCTTATGTTGGGGAACGTAAAACTCACGCGGGCTCGCTAGTCCCCATACCCAGGTTTCGGCACTGGCGGGTGGTGCTTCCGGCGTTTCTTTCCCACTCCGGCTGTATATGGCAATCACCCCCGAACCGGCCCTGGCTCCGTAAATACCGGCGGTACCCGCGTTTTTCAACAACTCAACGCGGCTGATTGTCCGGGGGTCAACATTTCTGATCATCTCGTAATTGGTATATACCCCATCGAGCAGATACAAAGGAGAGTTATTACCGAAACTTCCTATTCCGCGAATAGTAACAGCATACTCACCATTTACCTCTACAATGTTGACTCCGGGCAATCGTCCTCGCATCAACTCGAATAGATTAGTAAAATTGTTATTGTCATCCACGGTCAAGATGGCATCAGCGTCTCCGTGCATACTGAACCCCTTATCGGCCGACCGGTCAGTTGAGGGCTTGTTGGCTCGCACGACAACTTCAGCCAGTTGCCGGGCACTGGAATCGCGGTAATACGCAGGATCATCCGTCTGCCGGATACGGGCCTTATTCAGGTAAGCCAGAAGCGGCTGTTCGTTCAGAATGGGCGAAGCCGGACTGGCAAACGGCCGCCCTGGCGAATCGAAGGTAACGGTCGCTTTGGGCAGGTCAGGCACCCAGGCTTTTAGCTGAACTTTACCCGGAATCAGCAAGCCATTCATCCGAAAATTGCCCTGCTCATTGGTTGGTAGGCCACGCACCAGTTTCTGCCCGTTAAATTCGAACGATAGCATTACCGTTTTTTGGCTTACTACGTTACCACGGGCATCGCGAACTCGCCCGCTGATTGCCCAGCCCGCCGTAGAGTCAGCCGGTTGAGGAGCCGGTAGCCGACGCCAGCCCTGAGTGAGCAGCAAATCATCGATATCGCTTAAGTGCTCATTATCCAGGTAATACGCTGGTGACTCGATTGGCCCGCGCAGGCCGCTTGTCAATAAGAGGTAGGTCCGAAAATCCGTCGTTGCGCTATCGTCGGGGAGTTGATCGGCGTCCGTAACCGAAGCCGACCACGTTGCCACAACGGGGTAATTATCGGCATCGCGCAATTGTAATCCAACGGCCATGGTATCCCGACTGGCGTACCGCGACTTGCCTTTTACTACCTGCATCTGCAAGGGGCTATTCCGCTCGGGGACAAACACCAACCGCTCAGCCAATGGCTGACCCGTAGCCGCCGACAAGGTCAGCCGACTAACGCCGGGCAACAGGGCCGTTGCCGGTAAGGCAAACTGAAGTTCTCCTTTACGTATCTGCCAGGTCTCGCGGTAAACGAGCAACTCCTGGTTGTACAGGGCAATAGACACGGGTTGTTCGGCAAAGCGACCCGTAGCCCGAACGGTTATCCCTAAACGGCTGCTGTCTGACAGGATGTCGGCCGCCAGGGTCATGCCCTCCGTTTCGGCCGGAGGCAATGCAACTCGGGGCTGTGCTAAACCCGTTGGCGACTCGAACACAGCGACGTAGCTACGACCCGGCTGCGGACTGAGCGATACGTGCCCCATCCCCAGTCGATTTGTGGTAAAGCGAGTTACTTCGGCATCCGTATCATCAACGATTCGACCGCTTAAGGCAAAACCACGCCCGTCAGGTTTAAGGGCTTTTATTCCAAACCGGCCAGGTACACCCACTAACCAGCGTCCGCCCTCCGCTAAAAACTGCACATCGGGCTGTTGACTCGCCAGACCAGGTGATGCAGCAGGCGACATTGGATTCTCTGCTCTGGCTGGTTGCTCGTTTGGCAGTCCAGGCTGGCGGCTACTCAGGATCGAAAATATTCCCTCAAACCCGGGTCCACTCGTCAGCGAGTCGGCGTCGGTATAGGCCCGTAATCGATACGTGCCTGAACGGATTGTGTCGGACAGCCAGAGTTCGCTGCCCGCCCGTCCGTCGGTTACCGGTAGCCATTGATGAACAAGCGAGCGCCCATCGGGGGCAATCAATTCAACGTGCATGGGCTTACCACTATGTCCTAACACGGGCAGATGCCTGACCGGATCGAGCACGTAGGCACTCAGCCACAGATGATCGCCGGTAGCGTACAGTGATTTATCGGTATGCAAGTACACCAGCGGTGCCGTCCGACTACGTTGCCGACGACGTTCAGCCCGTAACGAATCGGCTTGACCGTCCGTTTTTACGGGTCGTCCGGCTTTTATATCGATAGCGACCAGTGTTTCTTTATCGGCAGGCATCCAGTCGGCAGGGAGCAGAGTGGCCAGTCGGTCATTGCCCAGGTAACCGCGCACATCCAGCCCTTTAGGCTGGGTAATAGTCCCCGTGGTGGTCACGGAAAACTCGTTATCGGGCAGCAACAGCACCGAATAGGCCGCCGGGGAATCGCCGTAGGGCGAGTTACGCGTGTAAATCCGGTCGTAGTACACCTCGATAGCGTCTTCAGAAACGAACCGACGCTCAAAGGCCAGTTCACCGGGTTTAAACAAAGCAGATGCCTGTGGAAGGCTGATGCGCTGACGGTCGACAGTCCGGACTCTGGGCAGTAGGGCCTCCGTCTGCCCATCGTTGAGCAGCAAAGGTGTCTTGTATAGTACATATCCCTCCTGCTCATACGTACCCGATAGCAGGCTACTCATCAGATGACGTAACGATCCTTCGTACGCCTTAAGCCGGTTTGCCCGCCACTTGGCCTGCTGCCGCGTGTCTGTGGTCGGTATTTCTTCAAAACGTGCCGCTCCGGCGAAGTGCATCCGATTTCGGTAGACATCGAAATGCAGCAAATCATAAAACAGCCGGTAGCCAAGGGCCAGGTTTTCGATAACCAACGGCTCGGCAGCCTGTGCGGTCAACCGGCCTTTTTCTTCGGTAAACGACAAGACATTTTCGTTGGTGATTCGGCACTCGCGGGCCATCGGTCGACTGCCCAGCAACTCCCGGCTAAACTGGCGAAACTGGCGAATCCATACCCGACTATGCCGCGCCGTAACCGTAACTGCCGACAGCGCGTGGCCGGTCGGGTCGAGCACAAGGTCAATCGTACGGGTTCGGGTACTGGTTAACCGCAATGCCTGGCGAGCGGCCTTATACCCCAACGCCGACGCCACGATTTCCACATCCCCCAGCGGTACGTTCGTCAGGTGGTAGACACCGTTCGAGTCGGCTGTAGTCCCCCGTGTGCTATTGTTTATGTACACGGTGCTGAATGGAACGGGTTTACGACTGGCCGCATCAAGTACGTGTCCCGTCAGCGAGACCACCGATTGCTGAGCCGGAGCCTCTATAACAAACCAGAAACAGGCAACTAATAAGCACCGGAACGATCGCATGGCAGAAGTTGGGTTAGGAACCGTTAAGTTAGAAAGAACCAGCCAATCCACGGCTATGTATGTAATGCGCAACCCGTGTGCTGATCAGCAACTTCAGGAGCTGGTAACACACGGAGAGAAAATGACGACCGCCAAGTCAGTAATTTCCACCTCCAACCCGGAAATTTGGTTACCCTTCGCAGGATAACCGGAGTCATTCGTGCGAACGAATGCGAGCGCAAGCCGTATACGCCTTCTCCGAAGATTCAGGGCTGTTTCTGCTTTCGATTTGTCACCTTTACCCCTTATGTTTGTGCATAACGGAGTTTACTTTTTGTAAGCGTCAACTTTATTTTTTTAACTGTGCACAACACGTCGCCAACAAACCACTACCCGTTCTTGCAGGGCGGTGGCGAGATGGGTCAACTCACCCGGCAATATGATTGGACAAGTACTTCGCTGGGTAGCCCGGACCAATGGCCCCAAAGTTTACGGACTACGCTGAGTATTCTTCTCAACTCCCGGTTTCCCATGTTTCTTTTCTGGGGAAACGAATTGCTTTGTTTTTATAACGATGCTTACCGGCCCAGTCTGGGCAATACGGGCAAACATCCCTGGGCCTTAGGTCGGCCAGGATCTGAGGTTTGGCCCGAAATCTGGCCCCTGATCAAACCCCTGATTGACCAGGTATTAGCGGGTCAGGGCGCTACCTGGAGCGAAGATCAGTTGCTGCCGATTTACCGGAATGGCCAGCTCGAAGATGTCTATTGGACATTCAGCTACAGCCCGGTCAGCGATGAGTCGGGGCAGCCGGCGGGTGTGTTTGTTACCTGCACCGAAACGACCGACAAAGTCCTGACCCTCAATCAGCTTAGATTGTCGCGGCAGCGCTTTGAGAATCTGGTGCGGAAAGTCCCGGTGGGTATTGTAGTAGTCATCGGTGAGGAAATGCGGGTAGGCATCGTTAACGAGTCCTACGGACGACTGGTTAGTCGAACGGTGGCGGAGTTGCAGGATCAACCCCTGTTCGATATTCTATCCGAAGCCGCTGACCCTTTTCAGAACATCATCAGCACGGTCCGTTTGTCGGGTGAGCCGGCTTATCTGTATGAACAGTCTTACTCTGTGTACGCGAACGGCGAGCGTCAGGAAGGTTACCTCAATCTGACTTATCAGCCTTACAGAGAAGACGACGAGATAATCACCGGGGTTATGATCATTTGTCAGGATGTATCCCAGCAGGTGCTGACGCGTAAGAAGATTGAGCAGAGTGAAGCCAAGTTCCGGACTCTCATCGAAGAGTCCCCTGTAGCTACGTGTTTGTTCGTCGGCCCTCAGATGCGCATCGATCTGGCCAACGATACCATGATCAGCTATTTCGGCAAAGGGCCTTCCATCCTCGGCAAACCCATCCGCGAGGTGTTAACTGAACCGAAAGACCAGCAAGCCCTGGACTTGTTAGACCAGGTATTTTCGAGCGGACAAGCGTTTGAAGCGAAGTCGGCTCCGGCTGATTTGACCATCAACAACGTAGCGGGTACGTATTATTTTGATTTCAGCTTAAAGCCTTTGCTGAACACAGATGGTGAGGTGTACGCCATAATTGAGATGGCGATTGACGTAACGGAGCAGGTACGGGCCTGGCAGCAACTCGAAGAAAGCGAAGCGCGGTACCGAAACGCATCCACCGAACTAGAGCAGCAGGTGCAGGAGCGCACCGCTGAACTGGCCAGCCTGAACGAAGAATTAGCCGCTATCAACGAAGAACTGATGGCCACCAACGAAGAGCTGGCATCGGCCAACCGGGAATACGTCACCATCAACGAAGAGTTGGCGGATACGACCCAGGAACTAACCGAATCCAATGCCCTGCTGCTGCGCTCGAACGAAAACCTGCAACGGTTTGCCTACGTAGCCTCGCACGATCTGCAGGAGCCGCTTCGCAAAATTCAGCAGTTTGGCGATCTGTTGAAAATGCGCTATGACGTATCCTCCGGCGATGAGATCGACTACCTCGAACGAATGCAGTCGGCCGCCCGGCGGATGTCGGTGCTGATCCGCGACTTACTGACGTTCTCCCGCATATCGACCCAGCGCGAAGCGGGCGATCTGGTACCGCTGAATCAGGTAGTTGATTCGGTTTTGACGGACTTAGACCTGATTATTGAAGAAACTGGGGCCAATGTGCTCATAGACCCTCTGCCGACCATCGTGGGCGATGCCTCCCAGCTGGGCCAGTTGTTCAGCAACCTGATGAGCAATGCCCTGAAATTTCGCCGGACCGGGGTACCACCCGTCATTCAGATCAGGACGGGCGTAATCACGGCCAATCAGCTACCACCTGCTGTTAAACCCGGCCGTAGTGCCACTATGTATCACCGTATTGAGGTAGCCGATAACGGGATCGGGTTCGAGGAAAAGTACCTGGATCGCATGTTTCAGGTTTTTCAGCGGCTTCACGGGCGTAGTGAATATGCCGGTACGGGCATTGGCCTGGCCATCTGCGAAAAAGTAGTCACCAACCACGGGGGCGCAGTTACGGCTACCAGCCAACCCGGTCAGGGAGCCACCTTCCATATTTATTTACCTGCCTAAGTGCCCCCAATACGTAATGCATCCGGCTCCGGCTTTTCGTAAGCACCTACCTGTTTTGTCCTGGAAGAAGTCCATCATTGCCTAGCAACACGTGGCGTACAATAAATACTGGCATTTATTTTATCAGAATAGTTGTATTAAATCTTTTTATTTGCCAATTTTGACTCACTCGCTTTTTCGACAGACTAGTAAAGACATTGCTTTTTTCAATTCAGGTTGTATTCAATGACTAGCAAAAAACGGCCCTTCCTAGTGAATTGGGGCCGTTTTTTCTTTCGTTTACTCCCTTTCCTTTCCCACCCCCTCTTTTTTACCGCCATCCAACGATTCATCAAGCGGTCGTTTTCATTCATCCCTCCACCTGAGTTTCGCTTAAAGTAAAAGCCCCTCACCACTAGTGAAGGGCTTACTACGGCAACGAACGTCTGCTACGTGACCACTGCGTTAAGTAAAGAAACAGATAATTTTTACTACGAAAAATATCCTTCTTCATATATCGGGATTGTCTTAGCTTGACTTTATCCTGGGCAGCATTAGGGTAGAGTCAAGCTTGGCAGTTGCTGAGAAAACGAGCACCCAACAGTTAGGGTAAATGAACCAGCTCGGCGGAAATCTGACAGCTATCCCTCATCAGTTTAGCGAAAGGCAAATTGCCTTTTGGCGCCATCAGGTAAAGTTGACCTCCCCGAACGGCGGCAAGTTGACTTAAGAGTTTTAGTTTAGATGTCAGGGGTTTTATCTCATCGGTTTTAATAACTAGTTCAAAGTAAGACTTTTGGTTGAACTGTTTGCCCGTTACATCCGGCGTAAACGATAGACCATCTTGTTGCCTGTCGTACGTGATCGGTTTTTCATAGCCATCGGCATTGGCTTTTATGTCAACGAAACCGTGGCTTCTGGCCCAGTCGGCTACCCGCTGTATATGTGCTTTTTTGTTCATAATCAAGGCATTTTACTTATAAAGTTAGGCGGCCGGATCTGTTTGCAGCCCGCTATGGTATGGTTTCGGTTGATGAAATTATACTGCTGGAAACAGCGACTTTATCCATCAGTCATCGTTAGCTTTCAGTCCGTCGGGCTGTACTTCTGGTGAAACGGGCTTTTCCGGTTCAACATACGATTCAGGCCGTATTGCCAGTACGGGAATATGGGCATTGTGAATGATCTGCTGGGTGAAAGGTCCGATAAAAAAGTTATCGCTTGTCGTA
This sequence comes from Spirosoma fluminis, assembly GCF_054778895.1. NCBI lineage: Bacteria > Pseudomonadati > Bacteroidota > Cytophagia > Cytophagales > Cytophagaceae > Spirosoma > Spirosoma fluminis. Next base: position 62,268 of record NZ_BAAGZD010000011.1, on the reverse strand, counting down.
GCAAGCCTGGCGGTAATAACGAGCAAATCGGATTGCAATTCATCAGCCTTCTTCAGGACCGTTTCAGCCATCGTATCCGTTGGACAGAATAAGATCTGGCTCTTGATTCCATCCTGAGCAAGCCTTTTGTCCAGATCAATAAGTGAATCCTCCAACTGGTCTATACTAACGACCTCGTCAGGCACAGTAAGGGCCAACACGGTCAGTTCAATGCTGTCCCGACGGATAATTTTTCGCGCAAATTCATATTTATCAATTGCATTGGGGATGGGACGCACCGGAAAAAGAATACGATGGAACATAGCCATTTGGTAATTGTCGGGTACCGTCAGCACCGGGCAGGGTGCCGATTTAATAACCTGATACGCGTCGTTGTTTGTACGGTAAGCCTGAAAGCCTGAGCCGACGCGCGTACCCATAACAATCAGTTCAGCGTTGAGTCCACAGGCCGTCCGGCTTACTTCTTCATGAACCAGCCCCGTCTGGTAACTACCTGAACACAAAATTCCCTGCTCCTGAGCTGTTACCTGGGCCAGCATCTGAATCATCGTTTCTCCTTCCCGAATAAGGTGATGGTCCGCCAACGCCGACCCTAATTTATCAGATGCGTCTACACCAACTGTTTCGGGCGGTAATACACATAATAAATGAAGCGCGGTTTGGTGCTGGCGGCAAAATGAAATGGCAACGGCCAGGGCATTGAGCGATGTTTCGGTAAAATCTGTGAAAATAAGTACCCTCTCTATTGGCAGACTATTCATACGACTTGAATTTTATCCTTCTCCTGCCAGGCATTGCAGACTGAGAATCCCAAAAACGATATTTAATCTTAAGAAGAAATTAAGCCAGCCTTAGAATTTGCTTAGAGTTCTTTGTCCCGGCGATGTGAACGGTACTTTTCCGGGTTTGCGCGAAACTGCGGGGATGGCAAATCCTGAACACCTGATGATAATTTCGGTTTTCCTATTGTAAGATGTTCCCGTCGTTTCGTTATGAAAATCAATTATCAACTCATTATCGGCCTTTTCAGTTTGACATTACTGGTACTGGCCAGACCCGCAGACGCTCAACGCAGTAGTCCGACGATCACTGATGTAAAAGCCAGTGGCGTGAAAACCGGCACAAACCTGGGGCTCAGCGCGGCTCAATCAACCAACCACACCACATTGCTTCAGTTGCTGAAAGCGTCAGGTCTGCTTAAACAGGCTTACGGCAAGGGGCCATACACCGTATTTGCCCCAACAAATGCGGCTTTCTTAACACTCCCGGATGGCGATCTAAACGAACTGCTGTTGCCGTCGAGTAAAAAACGACTTGTTCAGTTTCTGGCTTACCACGTAGTGAACGGAAGAATCACCTCGGATCAGTTGAAAGATGGACAGACACTCACCAACCTGGCCGGACAAATTTTAGTGGTTCACAAACAGGGCAATGACATAACCATCAAAGACGGGCGGGGTACGGTAGCCGATGTTGTTCAGGCAGACATCCGTGCCACAAACGGAGTTGTTTACTCCATCAGCCGGGTCTTGCAGCGGGTTGTCAACAAAGGGCCGATTGTTCGTTAACGATAGACATCCTACGAGAAGCGACAGATGTATGGATTATATTCCAAATTAATGATGGCCTGGGCCTAGGGAAAAATTGTCTGAAATCAGTACGCACATCGATTCTCCGCCTGCTTTCTAACCAGATTCTAAGCATTGCTTAAGCTTTACCTAATCTTTTGAGAGTTTACCTAATATTCAGCCAGCGAACAATCTGATAATCAACCTCGTCTGACTGCAGATACCTAACTAAATTACTTGAATTATGGCCGCCGACACACATGCCAATCACAGTTCAATAATACCTTCGCCTACGTCCCGACTCACGCTTATCCTGTACGGAGTAATTGCGCTGCTAGTAGTGGGCATCGGCTACCTGCTCTACCGAAATATCCGGTTGACTAATGAAGCCGAGCAACAGCGTAGTCAATTACGGACCACTGTACAGGAAAACCAACTCAATACCGACCGCCAGCAACTAATGTTTGGGATGAAAACCTTTGTCTGGGCTGTACGTAACGCGATGCTACAGAACAAACCAGGTGAGATTAACGAGTATTTTAACACACTGGTTAAAGACCGGGGAGTTCAGGAAGTATTACTGATTGATCCGGCCGGGAAGGTCACAATCTCAACCAATAAGAAAAATCAGGGTATCGCATTTGCCAGCCGCTTTCCGGGCTATCTGCTGCAACAGGAGGACGTGTATTTCAACAATAAAAAACCGTATGAACTGTCGGCACCGGTTACGGGGCCAAATAAACGGTTAGGTACGCTGGTGATGTTTTACAGACCCATGCCCATTCTAACAGATTAGTCTAGTAATCCGTTTCGGGCAGCGCACCAGCGAGGCCCCTGACACTGGCTACGGTTACGGTGCCGTCGGGCAAACGGATGATCTCTATCGACGCCATACAGACCGTTACGTTTGACGCAGCAACCCAGTCGTTCCATTTCCGGTTCCAGCCAACGGCAGAACTTAAGCCGGGTACTTACCGCACATCTGTATATACCGACGAATGATACATATTCAGGTTCGGTAAACGTGCGACTGCGGGACAGTTTCTGGTTTTTTTAGTTAAAAGAGCAGCGATGGATAGTTGCTGGCAAATCACGACCACCTGAATACCAATTCGAGTTAGTATTTACATGCTTATTTCGTCCTGTCTGCTTTATAGATCTATCAGCAGGACAGTTTATTTACACTTAACGTTATGCTGCTACTCTGGAGTTTTTTCCAGCCCCAACAGGTGAACGAACCTCCATTTACCGTCAATGATGCCTTAATTTTATTCTGGCATACGGTTCGTGATTTCATGAAAGGAATCGTTGAACGGCTCCCGTATCTTATTGTTGGCGCGTTCGTATTTCTGCTGTTCTGGCTGCTGGGGAAAGGTGTCAAAAATGTCATCAACAAAGTAGCCGTCCAGAGCCATTCCATCGACGATACGCTGGCCAATCTTGTCAGCCGGATTGTTAGTACACTGATTACGATTATCGGTTTTCTGGCCACCTGCGTCGTTGTATTTCCTTCTTTCAAGCCGGGCGATATTATTGCCGGTCTGGGCATTACGTCGGTTGCCATTGGGTTTGCCTTCAAAGATATTCTCCAGAATTTCTTTGCTGGTATCCTGATTTTATGGCGTCGGCCCTTCAAAGTAGGCGATCAGATCAGAGTCAATAATTTTGAGGGAACCGTTGAGGAAATTAACATGCGCTCGACCCGGCTGAAAACTTATGATGGCGAACGGGCCATTCTGCCTAACGGTGACGTGTACACCAGTTCGGTGCTGGTCCGTACGGCTTATAATAAGCGACGAATAAAATTTGTGGTGGGTATTGGTTACCCGGATTCGATTGAGGAAGCGCGCAGCGTAATTCACGGCGTACTTGACGAAATCGACGGCGTATTGAAGGAGCCTGCTCCCTGGGTGTACGTTACCGAGCTGGCGGGTTCGTCGGTCAATCTGACGGTTTATTTCTGGGTCGAGTCCCAGCAGGCAAATGCATTGAAAGTCAGCGATCAGGTTGTAACCGGCATCAAGCTGGCCCTCGATGAAGCCGGTATCGATATGCCGTTCCCGCATTCGGTGGTGTTACTGGAAAAACAGCCGGATGGCCCCGCCATTTTATCCCGGCCACCCGCTAAACGTGAAACCGTTGCCAACGCAGATGGTCAGAAAGTATGACAGATGAACTGACAACATTAGCCGACTGGCTGTTTAAGGGCTGGCAGAGCATCGGCCGGATTATAGTGGTGGGCATACTGGCCTACGCCGGGCTGCTGACCATTCTGAAAATCTCAGGAAAACGGACGCTTTCAAAGATGAATGCGTTTGACCTGGTCGTGACGGTGGCGCTCGGCTCAACGCTGTCAACCATTATCGTTTCCCGGCAAACCGGCGTAGCGGATGGGCTGACGGCCCTGGCGTTGCTGGTTGGCTTACAGTACGTTGTGGCGTGGCTGTCGGTACGCTGGCCCCGGTTCAAACGGTTTATTAAAGACGAACCAACCCTGTTGTTTCATCAGGGACAATATCTCAAGCAGGCCATGCGTCAACAGCGCGTCAACGAAGATGAAATTCTGGCCGCCATACGCGGATCTGGCGCTTCTCGTCCCGACAACGTAACGGCTGTCGTCCTGGAAACTGATGGTTCGTTTACGGTGATTGAAGATAACAGCGGAAAGCCGACAACCAGTCTACAAAACGTGCAGCGGTCAGATGCGGGTGAGTAATGCATCGCATAAAATCCAGAATTAGTATGGAAGGAAGGTTTACGTTTTCTCGTCGGGTCGCTACAGCCGCCTTTATCAGTTTACTGATTGCTGCTTTGTTCTGGCTGATTGGCTATGCAGCCAGTTTTTTCTTTCTGGTCTTCGGCGGCATTACGTTTGCCGTGGTTCTTAGTGGCCTAGGCCATTTCGTTAACCGCAAAACATCCCTGCCCTATGGTTGGTCGGTTGGGGTGGTTCTGGTACTGTTCGTCATCCTGATCGGTGGGGGTATCTGGCTGTTAGCACCCACTGTAAGTGAACAGGCCGACCAACTGGCGGAGTCTTTGCCCCAGTCGATTGATCGACTTAAACAGAATTTGTCGCAAACTGAATGGGGCAAAAAAATGCTGGAAGGAATTCCGGAGCAGCCTGGCCAGCTTCTATCAGCGGGTGGTCCGGGGAAGGGCGTACTGTCGCAGGTAACGGGTGTCGTTTCCGGAACGCTCGGCGGACTGGTGAACGTTCTGATTGTCATAATTACGGGCATTTACCTGGCTTTCAGTCCCGGCAGTTATCGCGAGGGGTTTGTCCGGCTGTTCAATCCTGCATACCGGGACCGGTTGCTGGGGGTGATGGATCAATGTTATACGACACTCAAGAACTGGTTTATCAGTCGTTCCATCACCATGACGGTGGTGGGCGTAGCGACTGGAGCAGGGCTGGCCATGCTGGGAATTCCGTTTCCCATTGTGCTGGGCATCATGGCCGGGATACTGAACTTTATCCCAAATCTTGGCCCTTACATCGCCATGGCACCAGCCCTGCTGGTCGCTTTACCGCAGGGTGTCGATTACGTCATCTATGTTTTCGCATTGTATATGGGGGTGCAGTCGCTGGAAGGGTACATTCTGACGCCTTTGCTCGATAAGCGATTTGTTTCTGTACCGCCCGCGCTGCTGCTCTTTGGGCAGGTGCTGCTGGGGATTCTGGTCGGCCTGATAGGTGTCTTATTCGCGTCTCCACTGATTGCCGTGCTGCTGGTTGTTGTCGAGGAGCTTTACGTAAAAGACCGACTGGAACAGAAACCCTGATTCATTTTCAAGTTAACTTATGTATCACAAAAAACTCAACGAAATGAAAACAATCAAACGAATAGCCACAGGCTTATGCATCGCAGTAGCGCTGAATGCGTGTACGCCCAAATTATCCTTTACCAACTCATCTGTGGTTCCGGCAGCGAGTGGAAACATAAACGTAAAGAAAGACAAGAATGAGAATTATGCGCTGGAAGTACGGGTTCGGAATCTGGCCGAATCCAAAAGTCTGACGCCTGCGAAAGGCACATACCTGGTCTGGATGAAGCAGAACGATAATTCGGTTAAAAAACTAGGCCAGCTAAGTCCATCCGGCAAATCGCTGGCGGCCACCTTAAATGCGACATCCGTTGCCAAACCCGTAGAGGTTTTTATCACTGCTGAAGACAATGCGGATATTCTTTACCCAGCGGGTCAAACAATCCTGACAACCGAAAAATAACGAAACCAACACAATCAGATTTAACCTTTAGATCATTATGGAAAGCGAAGACCGAGAAGACATTATCCGGGCGAAGAAAGCCATTTCGCCCGATGGACTGGAAAATCAGTCGGCCGAAGGGCATAGTGGCGTAGGCAGCGAAGTACCGAAGGAGGATTTACCGACTCTACCAAAGGATGACCTGGAAGACAAATACATGGATGGGCCGGACGAGCCCGGGGAAAACGTTCGGGTAATGAATCCGAATCGAAACCCGAACGACAAACCGGATATCGACAAGCCTGCCTATAACTGAACGTAGTGCGTTCGAACAGAGCGTTAACTACAAGCAAAGCGGTGGTTCACCTGATTTGGGTGAACCACCGCTTTTTTCATCCCCCAATCTGTCCTGATTTTAACCAATCAGAAGTTCCGGATCAATACAGCATCAACGTGTTGCTTGCTTCTAAGGGGATTCTAAGATTAGCTTAAGCCGATTCTAAAATGAATATCGCAACTTTGATAAATACCTATTAATCAATCAATAACTACACAGTTTTTTAAACTTCTATTTTATTATTCGTAAGTAAGCTATGATCAACTCTTACCTAAATCAGAAATTCAGCAGGCTTAATTCAGATGGGTCTAGTTCCCGCTCTGATGGATCGGCCTGGAATCTTATCCAACTCTTTTCGAATGAAATCCATACGTTTATTCTCAATACTTATCGTTGCTAATCTTCTTCCCGGTAAAGTAAGTGCACAGCAACCAGCCCCTGCCGCGGAATCTGTACTTCGTGGCTTAGGCATGCAGCCGGACACAACACGTCCTGTCGCAACAGCGCCGTCCGCCACACTGCAACCTGATAGCACCGACCAACCCAACGCGGCAGGTCGTTCATCGCTCAGCCAGCCTTCGGATACCGCCAACACCTTATCAGAAAGTACGCAGACGGCTCCGGGTGGAGCCATTACAACACAGGCCAGCGAAGCCATAGGGACCCTGAAAGGCCGGTTAATGGCTAAGCAGGCGACCAAAAACCAGGCCGTTGCCTTTGCCAGTATTGGTCTGTTCCGGATCAGTGACTCCAGTTCGGTTACCGGTAGTCTTACTGACGAGAAAGGCTTTTTTATCATCAGCAATCTGGCACCCGGTACTTATTATGCGCTGGTTCAAAGTCTTGGCTATGCCCCCAAACGTATACCTCGTATTACAATCGGCACGTCCAGCGCAACGGTGAACCTGGGTGACATCCTGCTTACCGAAACCTCAACGCAGCTTCAGGAGGTGGTGGTCCAGGGCCAGCGCCAGGCTTATGAATATTCGCTCGACCGCAAAATTGTTAATGCGGATCAGCTACCGATTGCCCAGGGCGGGTCAGCCCTCGATATTTTACAGAACGTACCCTCGGTAACGGTCGATGTTGACGGAACGCTTAGCCTGCGGGGTAGTAGCAACGTGATTGTGCTGGTCGACGGTAAGCCATCGGGGTTGACGGGCCTCGACCGGCAGGCCATTCTGGACCAGATTCCGGCCAGTAACATCGAACGCGTAGAAATCATCACCAATCCGTCTTCGCGTTACGATGCCGACGGCGCTGCGGGAATTATTAACATCATTCTTAAAAAAGAACAGGCGTCTGGTTTCAACGGAAACATACAGCTTAATGTAGGCACCCGCGACAAATACAACGCGTCGGTCAACCTGAATGCCCGTTTCAAAAAACTCAATCTGTTCGGTAGTTATAATTTTCGGGATTACCGGCGGTTCCAGTACCGCATTTCGGATCGGAAAAACCTGTTTGACGACTCAACAAGCTATTTATCCCAGCGTAATGATGCCATTCGCCGGAACGCCAGCAATAATCTGCGCCTGGGTTTTGATTATGCCTTATCCGGCCGCGATAACATCACCCTGTCGACCCTGTACCGACCCCGATACAGTTACGACTCCGAGTTTGAGGTCTTCAATACGCAGGATGCCCGTCGAGAATCGCTGGGAATAACCCGCCGTTCGACCGAGGAGCGGGAACCTGAACGCGGCCTGGACTACACCTTTGGCTACCGTCGGAACTTTGCAAAAAAAGGACGCGAGTTAACGTTCGATGCAACTTTGTCGACCAACCGGGGAACGGAAAATCAACTGTTTACCAACTCGACAACCCTACCCGAAAATTTGCTGACTCCTAATTTTCTGATTGGCCGGCAACGAGCCAGTAATTTTCAGAACAACCGGGTGGGCGTCTTACAGACCGACTTTATAGAGCCGCTGAAACGGAAGCAACGCCTGGAGACAGGCTTGAAATATACGTATCGTCGGCTGGGTGCTGATTACGTTTTCGAGAACCTGCTAGACGATGGCTGGGTAGTGAACCCCAACATCAGTAATAATTTTATTTACAACGAACAGACCAGCGCGGCTTACGTCAACTTTGGCAATGAACTCAAAAAGTTTAGTTACCAGGCGGGGCTGCGAACCGAATACACAACCATCCTGACGGATCAGCGAACAACCGGACAGCAAAACCAGCGCGATTACATCTATCTGTTTCCCAGTGCATTTATTAACTACAGCCTGAGTCAAGAACAGAAGCTACAACTCAATTATACCCGACGGATCAATCGCCCTTCCGTTCGGTCGCTCAATCCGTTTGTTGACCTCTCGGACCCGCTGAATATCCGGTTTGGGAATCCGCTGCTCAGCCCCGAACTGATTAATTCATTTGAGATGAGTTATCTCTGGAATGGAAAATCGACCTCGCTCAATACCTCGCTGTTCTTTCGGCAGACCAATAATGAAATAACCAGCTACCGGACCCTGCGCAATGACGGCATTACCGAGCAAACGTCGCTGAACTTAAATCGTTCGCAGAACTACGGGCTGGAAGTAGTGGCCAATCAGGACATTACCGACTGGTGGAAAGTAAATGGTACGTTTACGTTTTTTCAACGCTCCATTCAGGCCAGCGCCAATGTGCCGGGCGTGCTGACCCGAACCAATCGAAGCTGGACAGGGCGTATCACGACCGACCTTCGCCCCAAACGAGGAACGGCCATCCAGGTAGCGGTCAATTATCGATCGCCCTTCATTGTGGCTCAGGGCACGATAAACAGCTTTTTCAACGTGGATGCTGGCATCAAACAGGATATTCTAAAAGGGCGGGGAACCCTTAATTTCCGGGTCAGCGATATATTCAATACACTACAGTTTCAAAACGATAGTTTCGGGCCAAACTTTCTCGCCAGTACCCTAGGGAAACGCGAAAGTCGGATTGGTTTTATCGGGTTCACCTACCGTCTGAATCGGAAGATCGTGAAGGAAACCAGCCGGCAGAAGGAAGAACAGGAGAACGACAATTCACCGGGTGACATTGAGTACTAAGCATTCTCCCTAAAGAAATAGCCAGGTGAGCTGATAATGAAAGCGGGCAAAAATAAGATCGATAGATGCAAGCTTCGCCCTGTTTGAGGAACCTTAACTATCCTGGGTCGAATAGCGGACCTCTGGAGAGAATCTTCGCTGACTTGCTCATGATCCCTTAGTGCAAAAGGCCACACTGTTCTGACAGGGTCGTCCAACCAGTTAAAGATAATGAGCCCGTTTGGAGTAAGCGAACGGAATCATGTAACGCTCCGTCGATGAACAGCGTATCGAATTTTCGTTGCACGGTAAGTAAACAAGACACTATTGTGCTGAATTCAACGATTTTTCACCTCGCTGGGCGCGTATCCGAAATGACGGGAAAAGCTGGTGGAAAAGTTGGCAGGATTGCTGAAGCCGACCTGATAAGCCACCTCAGCAACGGTACCTACGTTCGCACTCAACAACTCGTGGGCGCGTTGCAATCGAAGTAGGCGGATCAGATCGCCGGGAGCCTCGTTGATCAACGCTTTGAGTTTGCGGTGGAGTTGAGTGCGGCTCAAACCCACATCATTGCTCAATCGCTCGACACTATACTGTTCATCATCCAGGTGATTGTCGATGGCCGTCCGGACCCGCTCTATGAAAACCCGCTCCATCGAAGGTAATACTGGGACGTTCATGAACCATCCTCTTTCGCGGCTGTAGTGCTCACGCAGTTGCTGACGTAACGCAATTAGGTTCGTAATGTGAGCCGTTAATTCACGCTGACTGAATGGCTTGGCCAGGTAAGCATCCGCCCCGGTTTCTAAGCCCTCCAGTTTACTGTCCAGGTCAGCGCGGGCCGTCAGCATGATCACCGGAATATGACTAGTACGTTCATCCTGTTTCAGCCGCTTGCAGACGGCGTACCCATCCATTCTGGGCATCATTAGGTCAGTAATCACCAGATCAGGCACTTGCTGCTGCGCCAGTTGAAGCCCAGCTTCTCCGTCTGAGGCCTCAATAACGCGACAGGATTCTGATCCACTCAACGACGAACGAATAAACGCCCGCACGTCGTCATTATCCTCAATAAGTAGCACCAGTGGGGCATCTTCCGATTCAGAAACGGTATCCTCAGAAAAAGTTGTAGACCGATCGAGCAATTTTGGTTGTTCAGCATCGGCTCCGATTGACGATGAGGCCTGCATCGGTAAGCAGACAATGACCAGCGTTCCAACTCCCTCCTGACTGCTGAGGTGAATGGTGCCCCCGTGTACGTCAACCAGTTCTTTAGTGAGCGCCAGCCCAATACCCGTACCTTCCTGCTCACGGGTGTCGGAAGCATCCGCCTGGTAAAATCGGTCGAAGATATAAGGCTGTTTGGCCGTTGGAATTCCGGCACCCGTATCCTGAACACTTAGTTGTATCCAGCCTTCGGGGATGGCTTCATCGTTGGTGAGGGATAGAGAGACGGTTCCACCAGCTGAGGTGAACTTGATGGCGTTGGACAGCAGGTTGTAGAGGATTTTTTCTACTTTGTCGCGATCATAATGCACAATCAGTCGCTTCTGAGTCGCCCTAAATAGAAGGACGACACCTTTCTGATTAGCGATTGACTCGAACGACTGCAACGTACTACACAGCAGGCTGACCAAATCACCCGGTGAGAGCGTTAGGCTCATCTTACCCGCTTCGAGTTTACTCAAGTCGAGTAGTTGGTTAATCAGTCGCAGCAGCCGGTTTCCGTTTCGTTGGATAAGGCCAACCTGTTGTTTGGTTTGAGGGTCGTCCGTATGTGTCAGCACTTGTTCAGCGGGGCCGAGAATCAGGGTGAGGGGTGTACGGAATTCATGGGTGAGGTTGGTGAAGAAGCGCGATTTAAACGCATCCAGTTCTTGCAACTTGTCGGTTTGCCGCTGAAGCTGATCGGTCCGTTCGCGCACGGTTCGCTCCAGTTGTTCATTCTGTCCAGCGATTAGTTTGAGCTTTTCGGCTTCCTGAGCCCGCGTTTGCGCAGAGAGGTCTTCTACCTGTTGAAGCTGACGTTCGAGGTTTCGGCTGGTTTGCCCAAAATCCCGTGCCAGATACAGCGACGTACATAAGGGGAGCGTCAGAAAGCCAACGGTCAGAAACAGATTCTGCGCCAAGGAATTGTCGGGCCAGATATGGAGCACATCACTGGCACCAATAAATATGGCGATGCCCACCGCCAGCAGGCCCATCCCAATTAGCCAAACGCCTGGCTGCCGACGCAACATGGCCCCTAGCACTACCCGCATCACTTCGAGCAGGCAAAGAAACTCGAAGCCAAACACCCAGGGCACGGAATTAACCCCTCGAATCAAAAGCACCGTCACGACCAGCAATAGAGCAAGGGCGTAAAACCCCCAGACCCACCGGGGGGCTTTGGAATAACAGACCGAATAGATAAATACCACTGACGAGAGTGCCATGCCGATGTTGGCCAACCAGAATCCGTAGGTAACCTGTTGAATGACGACGGGGTTAGCGATCAGCCGGTCGAAATAGACACAGGTAGACGCGCACGCAAACATCCCCAGCCACAAGCTGTAATAGAGGTTGGACCGGCGGGTGGGATAAACCAAAAACAGAAACAGATGCAGCAGGCCAAACAGGCTGGGGGTAAATACCGACACTAAGTTGATACTCCATATTTGCATCATGCCAACGACGTAGGCAGTCATGTGATCGGCGGAGGACAGCCAACTGGCAAACCCCTGCCGATAACGCGCCCAGCGGGTTACGTAAGGCCGAAACGTGGCCATTCGTACCACTAGCAGGTGGGGCCCGGCCCGGTCGAGCTTGAACGTAATAGGTTCAAAACTGGGACAGTAATCGGTTCCGGTCTTAGGCGACTGGCCGACGGTGCCAAACCTGCCGATTCGTTGTCCATCCAGAAATACCTCCGATGCGCCCACCTGGTCGATCCGGATGGCCAGCAGGCTGTCGACCGGCAGTGAATCGATGCTGAAATGCAATCGGAACCACCCAATGCCATTCCAATCAGCAGGTGGGTTACTTAAATCAAAGTCAGTGCCATGGGAGATCCAATCCCGGTCGTCGAAGGAGGGGCTGGCCCAGCGCCGATCGTCACCTGCGTGGTACTGCCAGCGGTGCGATTGCAAAGTGTATCCCCTAAAATCTCGATCCAGGCTATCCAGTATAAGGCGCAAGGGCTGAGGTTGCGCCTGAATGAGCAGACTGCAAAAAATCAGTCCAATTGTAAGGGTGCCAATCCGTTTCATAGTGGAAGATAGCGGATTTACGAACTACTGCCGATTCGATGATCCCTCCTGGTTTACACGGCTCACAAAGCGTTTGTCCGTTAAAGACCGCAGAAAAGCCTCCAGATCTTTTTTCTCCTGATCGGTTAGCCCCAATGGCTTGTTTAATAGTGGGTCCCGGTTTATTGAGTTAGCGACAACCTGGTCGGGGTCATTGTAATAATCAATGACTTGAGCTAGCGTTTTAAACATGCCGTTGTGCATGTAAGGCGCTGTCAATGCTACGTTCCGTAGCGGACCGATTTTAAATTTGCCTAGATCAACAGCTTTTTTCGTAATCGCGGCTCGCCCACTGTCGGTTAGCATTCTACCGTCGAACAGACCGATGTTCCGAAATTCTGAATTGTTAAAATTGGCCCCAAAATGACACTGCACGCAGTTCGCTTTTCCATTGAAGAGCGCAAACCCACGTTTGGCCGATTCACACACCGCAGCTTCATTGTCGTTCATGCGCCAGTCATCAAACGGAGTTTCCGGGGATTCCAGCGTTTGTTGAAACGCAGTCAGGGCTTTGGCCAGATTCGTGCTGGTCGGCAGCTCGCCAAATGCCTGCTTGAAGTAGGCCCGGTACGTCTTGCTCTTATTCAGGCGTTTCACCGCTACGTCGATGGGCAAATCCATTTCATCGGGATTGGCGACAGGAATCAACGCCTGCTCTTCCAAGGTAGCGGCCCGACCATCCCAGAAGAAGCTGGTCTGTAATAGTACGTTCATGGCAGAAGGCGTATTACGTTTCCCCTGGCGACCAAACACGCCCAGACTCACCGCCGACGTATCGGCAAAGGCAAATTCTTCCCGGTGGCAACTGGCGCAACTAATGGTGCGGTTTCGCGATAGGATTGGATCGAAAAACAGCCGTTTGCCGAGGGTTGCTTTGTCTGTCGGCTCGTCAGTAGTGAAAGCAGTTACAACTAAACTGATCCCTAAGAGTGCCGTTAGTAGGGATAGATACGTTTTCATGGTTTCGATATCTTTACCCGGCCTAATCTTATTTGATTGAAACCTCTCCGTCGTCCCCCACACGTATCCGCAAGAACAGTTAACCGAACGGAGTCTTGAGCGAAGAAATCAAGCTTGTACGTACCGAAATAAGCCATATTACAAATGGGATCAGCATATAGAAGTGTGTCTTGGCGAACGTAGTACTTGCCGCTGACAAAGGTTTTGCCATTGATAAAGATATCATTGGTGCCATCGGCCCGGAAAACCGTCACTACAGAAGTTCCATCCGACGATTTATGCTGCCACCGACCTACCAACGGGTCAGGTAGTTGGATGAACGAAATGAGCGCTAATGCTAGGCTAATCAGTGAGAAACAGACGACATTATTCATAAAACGTAACGGGGTTTTGGTTCGACTTTGCAAACCACATCATTACGTTTTATTTTCATATTTGCGCGCGTTGCAAAGGTGTTTGAATTCGTTACAGAAAGGAACGAATAATGGCTGACGTAGTATGAATAATGAAGAGGCTGTTTTAAACCTTTGAAAGAATAACAAAAACCGCTCTCGAATAAAAAGTTAAATAGTTTCTAATGAAGAAACGAACAATATAGCTGGTAAAGCCACGCTGAACACCGGTTATGCCGGGTGGCTATCAGTGAAATGGATGGGTTGAACATTGCCTATTATCCGTTCATACCAGACACAGAATTACGGTTTTCCTGCCTCTATATTGACTTTGTTTAAAAAGCTGACGACCGCTTCCATAGCGGGCTGTGCTTTGGGATAGCTACTGCCCCAATACCACGCCAGGTGATCGGTATCCGGTAGATCTAGGTGCTGATTGGGTACCCCAGCGGCTTTCAGTTTATCGGCCAGCAGTTGGCCATGCGGTTTAAGAACGTCCTTCTCACTGGTAATGATGAGGCTTTGAGGGTAGTCGGCGAAGTGCTCGTTCAGGATCGGGGATACTAAAGGGTTAGTCGGATCAGCCCCGTTACGATACCAGCTGCTGACTAAGCCGTATTCTTCCAAACCGGCTGCGGTGGGCCGCAAATCGATGCCCGGATTGACAAATACTATGGATAAGGGTTTAGCAGGCCGCCCCTGCTGCTGCCGTTTTACCTGCAAAGAGCCCACAAACAAACCACCCGCACTATCGCCGATCAGGCTAATCTTTTGCGGATTTCCGCCCAATGCCTGCGCATGATCAACGACCCAGTTCCAAGCTGCATAACAGTCATCAATGGAAGCGGGGAACGGGTGTTCAGGAGCCACCCGATAATCGACCGAAACGACGATGGACTTTGTCCGATTACAAAGAACCCGAGCAGCCGGACCATCTAAGGCGCTCAAGATAAACGCACCTCCGTGAATGCTATACAAAATGGGCAGGTTTTTCTCCGAATTGGGGTAATAAATCTGAATTCGGATTGAATCGGGGCCCGTCCAGATCGTTCGGACCTCGGTTTTAAATACGTCCGGTAAGGGTTCTTGAACGGGATTGTTTTTCAACATACGAGCCCGCAGTTGCTCAGCGGTCGGGAGCCCCTGCTGGGCCAATGCAGTAAGCGACCCCGACAGCAGCGCGGGCAATAGAATGACGATTAGGCGGTTCATGGAGTAAGTAGAAAAACAGGACATTGAAGCAGACGTGTTAAGAGTTTGTGAATTGGCTTAGCTAACCGTCGACCGAATCCTATCAAGCGATTCAGAAGCGATAGGCAAAACAAGTCACCTGTTCCTCAACCCCGTTTGCGTTTCTGTCATATGTGTTTGAAAATGTTCACTAGTCTTTCAAGATTCCTGCTTTTTTACGCAACTCGCTGGGTGGATAGCCAAAATGACGGGAAAAGCTGGTGGAGAAGTTGGCCGGATTACCGAATCCCACGCTGTAGGCCACTTCGGCTACCGTACTCACGTTTCCTCGTAACAGCTCATGCGCGCGCTGAAGCCGCAGGACACGTAGTAGATCGCCGGGCGTCTGATTGATGAGCGCTTTGAGTTTGCGGTGGAGTTGGGTACGTCCCAGACCGACCTCCTCACACAGGCGATCCACACTGTATTGCTCATCGTCCAGATGGGTTTCCAGAGCAACCCGAACCCGGCTTAAAAAGGCTTGCTCCATGGATGGCACCGAACTGGTTTCAGAAGGCCAAACTGTTTGTTTATCAAGCGTGACCTGGCTGTACCGCTCGCGCAATTGTCGACGTACCAGGAGTAGATTAGTGATCTGTGCCAGTAATTCCCGTTGGTGGAAAGGTTTAGCCAAATAACTATCGGCACCGGTTTGGAGTCCTTCTATCTTACTCTCTAAATCGGCCCGGGCTGTCAGCATAATGATGGGAATATGACTGGTACGTTCGTCCTGTTTGAGGATAGTACACGCCTTATAGCCGTCCAGACGAGGCATCATTAAGTCCGTGATGATCAGATCGGGTATGTGCTCCCACGCCAGTTGGGTACCTTCCTCGCCATTGCCCGCTTCCAGGATACGATAGCTATCGCCCAACGAGGTGCGAATAAAAGCACGTACCTCCTCATTATCCTCAATGAGTAACACCGTAGGGTTCTCGGTCGCCGATTCGTCCCCTTCCGGTTGTTTAGTTTCCGGATGCGCCAACGTGGTTAGGGTAAAATCAGGAGATGCTGTACCAGTTCCTTCCAGTGGTGTTTCTACCGTCGCAATTGCTTGTTCTTGACGTACCGGCAACTGAACGATGACACTTGTACCCATACCTTCCTGGCTGGCAATCTGAATGGTACCGCCGTGCAATTCGACCAATTCTTTGGTGAGCGCTAGTCCAATGCCGGTCCCCTCCTGCTCGCGGGTATCCGACGCATCGACCTGATAAAAGCGATCAAACACATAAGGAAGTTTTGCGGCTCTAATGCCGATACCCGTATCAGCAACCTCTAACTCGACCCAATCCTGATTCTGCTCGTTTTGATGCGTTAGATTAACTGATACGTTGCCATCGACAGGGGTGAATTTCAGCGCGTTGGAAAACAAATTATATAATATATTTTCCAATTTTGCACGGTCCATGGCAATCACCAGTTGATCGCGGTTTGACAAAAAATGCAGAGTGATACGTTGTTGACGAGCCAGTGACTCGAACGAGTGGAGCGTACCCTGAACCAGCATGACCAGATCACCGGGTGCCAGCGTGAGTTCAGCTTTACCGGCTTCCAGTTTGCTTAATTCCAGCAGTTGATTGATGAGCCGGAGTAAGCGCTGGGCGTTACGTTGTAAGAGTCCAACCTGCTGTTTGGTGGTAGGTTCCTTGGTTTGGGCCAGCACCTGTTCGGCAGGGCCCAGCATCAAGGTCAGGGGGGTACGGAATTCGTGGGTCAGGTTGGTGAAAAAACGAGACTTGACCCGGTCCATCTCGCGAAGTTTGTCGGCCTGCTGCTGGAGCTGTTCAGTACGTTCCTGTACGGTTCGTTCTAATTGCTCATTCTGCTGGGCCACCAAATGGAGCTTTTCCGCTTCCTGAGCCATATTTTTTGCCGATAGGTCTTGAACCTGCTGGAGTTGTGCCGCCAGATTCCGATTAGTGCGGGCGAGCTCCTGGGCAAGATAAATCGACGTACACAACGGTAATATCAGATAACCGAATGTTGTATACAGGGTCGAATTATACAGATCATTCACTCGGTTAACCGTATGCCAAAGGTCAAATTGATCGGCGGGTCCGGTGAAAAACACGATTGTTACCGCAATTATACCTACACCAATTAGCCACACCCCGGGCTGTCGGCGAAGGATGGCCAGCAAAACGACCCGGGCCACTTCCAGAGTACAGAAGAACAGGAACCCAAATAATAGTAAAAAAAGGGGTACCAACGGATTCAGCAGCCCATAAGCGACAAGCAGGACGGCCAGCCCAACGAATGCCCAGATTCGCCGGGGTTGTCTGCCATAACCAACTGAATAAATAAAGGCCACGGAAGTAACGGCCAGCGAAAAATTAACGAACATAGCCAGGTAACCTACGGCATTTTGCCAGAGAGGATCACGGAGCGTAAAATCTAAATGGGCGCAGACCGAGTCTACTGTAGACAGCATTAACCAGCCGCTGTAATACAGATTGGAACGCTGGCGTGGGTTGCCCATAAACAGGATCAGGTGCAACAGGGCAAATAGTCCGGTGGCGAATGCCAATGCCAGTGGAAACGTATAGATCCGGGCCAGTCTAACGACCAGGTCGGTCAGGGTTTCATGCAGACCGATCTGCAGCCTGAACCCCTGCTCAGTCCACATGGACCGGGAATTATACGGTTGTCGGGCGGAGAGTCGAATGGCCAGTATGTGGTCACCGGGCCGGGTGAAGCGGAAGGGGAGCAAATCATACTGAACCTGAACGTCGGTATTGGTTGCCGGCGTGGCACCGATCTTCCCAAAACCACCGATTTTCTGGCCGTCCAGATAAATTTCCGATGCACTTCGCTGGACAACGCGCATGGCGAGTTCAAGCCCGACCAGACTCGAATCAACCTGAATGTGGCGCCTGAACCAGCCGACACCGTTCCAGCCGGGCGGAGTATCCGGCATATCAAACGCACTGCGGGAGGGGAGCCAGTTTTTGTCATCAAAGGTCGGATTGGCCCATTGAGCATCATGTCCTGGGTGAAATAACCAGCCAGGCGTTTGATGTAGCGAGTAGCCGCAACAGGGGTATTTACGTAAACTGTCGAGCGTTAATGGCAAGGAGGTTGGCCGAACCTGTCCTCTACTTAGCGTAAGGCTCATACAGCCAATAAGGATATGGAAAAGAAGTCGTTTCATGAGATTACATGGCCGGACAGGTAAGTTTGAAAACGTTTATTGGGGTAGATATTGACGCAGGAACCGATTGACAATGCCGAAAAACTGGTCGGGTTGCTCAATGCTGGCCATATGTCCACAAAAGTTAATACCTTGTACCTCGGCCTGCGGCAGGACTTGTTTGATTGAATAGAAGGTAGTTATGCTAAGGGCGTCCTGCCAACCAAAGACAATGAGCGCAGGTCCTTTGTAGGCTGGAAGGGTGCTGTCGAGGTTGAAGCGTTTTTGGAACAGATCGGTCCACATCAGGTTTAATACCTTGTCATTAACTTTCCCTTTGCTAATCTGTACCCCGTATTGATCCAGCTTCTTGGTATCATACACGTAAGGCGCACGTGATAGCCGACGGCGTTCCTGGGCCGCCCGCTCCGGGTCGCGCCGGACGTTGACCGAATCAGACCAGTATTTTAAGCTGTCGGCGTAGGGCGCCCGTCGAATCCGCATATTGGCATCGGAAATGAACCAACGCTGCACATTGATTTCGCCGGGACCGCTCAAAATCAGCGCACTTACTCGTTGAGGGTACTGAGCCGTGTAAGCCGATGCCAGCATACTGCCCCACGAGTGGCCGTACAGACTCAGCTTGTCGACACCTAAGCGGGCGCGCAGTCGATCGAGGTCGTCAATCGCCGTAGTGAGGTTAATAGTTGTTTTGTCTAACGGTTTCGTCCAGGAGCGGCCCGTACCTCGCTGTTCGAAGAGCACAGTCCGGTAGGTTTTGCTTAGGTTTTCGGCCACGTCGGACTCCTGAAAAGCGCCGATACCTGGTCCGCCACTCAGAATCACGATGGGTGTACCCGAGCCATACGTGTGGTAATACAGAACGGCATTATCAAGGACGATTGAATCCGTAATCACGGCGAGGGCGGCTTGGCGGTCCGACTGGGCGGTGGCGACTACTGGAAGAAACAGAGTCAGCCCAAAAAATACAGCGAGATGGTGTGGGCACTGGCGCATGAGTCAGTGGTTTTAACGGTTTATTGATTGATATGTCCACGCTGCATCTGCTACTCATACGGAGGTCTGGCAGCGTTGGGCAAAACAAGTAAACAAGCCTGACAGTCACGTTTGTCTATTTCCCAAAAGCATTTGAAAATGTTCACCCACCTTCGTACATGCCTGATTTATGCACACTTCGCTGAGTGGGTAGCCAGTTCTACTCGAGCGGCATCAGAATCGATAACCGACCGTAAATCCATAGCGGGGACCAAGGGCTTCTCTACTCATCAGCTCCGGCGTGATTGACCGGAGTGGTGTCCGGCTGGTTGGCAGTTGATATTGAAGCCCGAAAAACAAATCAATGACCATCCGCTTCGGCGTCGCCTGCCAGCCAACCATACCGCCGGGTATCCAAACGTATAGCTGTCGGACGGCTTTCACTAACGATCCGTTCTGATCCCGAATAAATTCGCCCTGGTTGTCGAACTGATAATCGTCGAGAGTAAGCCGGGCAAATCGCCCGTACACGCCTGCGTAGAAACCAACCGGAGCGGCATGGCGTCGACTAAAGTAATTCCGATATTCCAGCGTTACCCGCTCATAATGAAACCTACCCGGTGAAGGCACATTGGCTTTGTTGTTTTGGTAATCAAACCGTTCGGAACCAAATCCAAACCCTCCAACCACCGATGCACGTTTGGTTAAGACCCGTTCGTAAAAGACAGACACGTCGCCGACAAGCAAACTCAGCGGGCTGATTTTCAGCACATTTTTTCGGAGGCCTACCGAATCCAATACCGATTGGGCAGAGAGCGTATTCGACGCGAATAGAATCAGGACGACAAATAAGTATTTTTTCACAATGTAGCGGCAATTAATCTGCTAGAAAGCCAGCCCTATGCACAAACCCAGGCGGAGATCGAAACGGTAATCCTCGGGTTTTGCGTCGAGCGGGTAGTAGGTAGTGCGCTCGGTGGTTATCCGGTATTGCATCAACGGAAAATAGCCCGCTCCCAGAAAGGCATCCAGCACAAATCCGCCCCGGCTGATGAACTGCGTACCGATTACCGCTCCCCCGCCGAACATGGAGTAGAACACGGTGCCGTATTTCTGACTTCCCAATATCCCAATGTGTTCTTCGACTACGGATTGGTATCTGAGGTAAGGACTTACGTAAAACCCTTTAGGAGCCGGGCGATGCGCCGAAGGGGGTTGTTTCGATAAGTAAAATCGGTACTCCGGTGTAATGTTAAAAAACGTGGATTTGCCAAAGAGACCCCAGGTTAGAGACTTGGCACCAAGTTGCAGGCTCTGCTGGTGGACAGTAGGCACCTCTACCAACAGCGAAAACGGCCCGGTTAGATTGGTCTTGACCAAAGCTGGACGTAGGTACCGCTGCGTTGAGTCCTGGGCTACGGCAGCCGTGGCTATAAGGATGCCTACAGCGATAACGGTTGGCAGTAACCGATTGATTGTTCGGTGTTGCATCAGAAGCAGCTTGTTTTTACGCCCACCCCCAGCCTGAGCAGATATAGGCTGGGGATAGCAGTACGGTTTTATGGATAGCTTTATCAAACTACCGACAGTTGACCTAGGCGTGGTGGTTGCGATCACTTCGGCGGGGCTGACAGACGTATTGCTTGCCGTTGATTCGGAAATGTAGCCGTTGCTTTTGAGGATCGGGCTAGTTTGCTTTATTAAAACAGACTTCCTTTATAGAGATGATCTGTTTACTGCCGTTGGTAGCACCTCGAACCGATACACAAGTTTGCCCGATTCAGTAATCTCGATTAAGGTGATGGATAAGAGTTGTGCAATGGCGTTCATAAGCTGTTACTGAACCGATAGAGATATATTGGTAAACGTGGCCGCACCGGTGGTATTAGGCATCATCAACAAATAGATAATTAGTGACTCAACGCCTATCGTATACGGCAGCGTAACGGAGTATTCGGCAAAATCGGCAGTGCCTTTCATCGGGATCTGCCCTTCGGTCGATGCGATTAGCACGGCGGTTTGCCCTTTGCGATCGCCCCGCAACACCAGCGATACGCCATTGCCCTGTACCTGGTCGAGTCGTACTCTCGCTTTCAGCGTTAGAGAGCGGCCTACTCGCAGACTCGTGGGCGGTGAAAAACTATAGGCCCAGTAGCAGTAAGCGGCCGTATCGGTAAGCGCCAATGTGCTCATACCTAGCGTAAACGAAGCCGCTTTTGCGCTCACTCCCACCAGTCCCGTATTTCCAATGGGCGAGGTCACCTCAGGACTACTGTCACGAAAGGTTTGCTGGTAATTGTTGGCATTGCTCCGGTTGCCTCCCTTCTCTACAGAGAAACGCCAGTCGGTAGCCGTTACCATAACCGTGTTGCCAGCCGATGGAAGGCTGGAGTTTCCACTGGAAGCCGTCGAAGTAGCCTTGGGGAAGTTATCATCCCGTTCGCAGCTCAACAGGAACGAAGCCAGAAATAGAAACAAAAACAGATATGTTTGCATGGTCTTTTGGATGGTATGGACAAGAGTAAGTCGTACAGTTTGCTTGTTTATCGTAGGGCCTGGGTAACGATGTCGGTAAACGTAGCGGTTTGATTAGCCTGGTCTTTCGCCGTAACGCCTTCTCGTAGCGCGAGCCGAGTGTATACATGTAAGTCGGAATCAATCAGTTCGACGCGAACAGGCTTGTTATCAACCAGTCTGACACCCTTGTAAATCAGGACAGCACTAACGGGATCGGCGGTTGGGTCTTTTTTTGACTTGTAGACCTTCAGTTGGCAATTCATCGGTAACGTAATGCCCAGTTCCAGCTCTTTGCGAACCGCGGTCAGCAGCGATTGCAGTTGTTGCAGAGTCTCCTGTGGCCGGAAATGATAGTATACCTTGTCTTCCGTCGGGGGCTGGTCAGCTTCGATATACCCCAACATGGGACCCACTACGCCAATGAGCGAGAGCGACTTGTCGGAAGGAATCACAATGGGGTCCACCAGTAACAGGTTACGCGGAGCCGGGCGATTGACAAAATAGCCCGAAGCAACTAGTTCCAGCAGTAGTGCTCCGCTCGTTGAAGACCCGACCAGACTAATATTTTGATAACCGGCTTTAAGCAGGGCATCGTACTCGGCGGTAATAGCGACCTGCCAATCCCGCCAGGACGACTTTTTGAAGTCATCGTAGCTACGACCATGGCCGCCCAGCAATACCTGCGACAAATAAACGTCGGTGCGGCTGCCCAGAAACGCACGCAGTTCGTCCCATTCAAACGTAGTAGCCGAATAGCCGTGGCAGACAATCAACACCGGCCTTCGGGCCTGCTCGGGCGTAGGCTGTGGAATCGCTTTCGAAACAAGGTAGTTCTCCGGTTTGTACAGGGATGGATCGAACAGAGTACCGCTGTCCAACATAACCGGGGCAATGGCTGGCTCCCTAGAGCAGGCTAACCCAAACAGGGCCAGCAGCCATAAACTTAGTAAGGTTTTCATGGGTGGTTAGTGGCGGCTTTTAGAATGTCCCAGGTAATGCTCGTCTGCACAAAAACTGGGTAAAGCGTTCCGGGCCCCGATACGCCATTGCCCGTCAGTAAATTATAGCCGATTGAGCCGCTAACTTTTAAGGGGATTCTGGGACAGAAACAAAAGCCTATTTCTGGAGATGCCAGCGGTGAACTACTCGGCAGGTCGTCGAACAAAGGGAGGTCATAATCCGCTCTGAAATAACCTATGT
This sequence comes from Spirosoma fluminis, assembly GCF_054778895.1. Lineage (NCBI taxonomy): Bacteria > Pseudomonadati > Bacteroidota > Cytophagia > Cytophagales > Cytophagaceae > Spirosoma > Spirosoma fluminis. The sequence continues at coordinate 39,412 of NZ_BAAGZD010000011.1, read as the reverse complement.
TCGCTTTAACCAATGGCTGAATAAGCCACTGGGGGCGGAAGTAATAGGCAGCAAAGAGCGTAATATTATCCTGTTTGATGGCGTTCGAAGCGAGCGCCGTCCCCAAACGCGATGTTACGTAGCTGGCACCAGCATAAAGCCGCTGATGAACCAGCTTTGGGCTGGTGAACTGAGCCGTCAGGCCGTTTTCTGTGTAAAAGCCAATCGACTTTTGCAGTCGAATACCCACGTCCAATTGCCGCTGGCCAAACAAAGTTTTGGGTATCAGCAGGGCGAGTACGTAAACAAAGAGGAAGGTTGTTCTCATGGGATTAAAGGGGCGGGTTAGTTGACTTCCACCGATACGTCGCTGAAGGTGACTGTACCTGTTGTTTTAGGCAAGAGCAACAGGTACACGCTCAACAGATCAACCGATTTGGTGTAGGGTAATCTGAGTGCGTATTCTGTAAAATCGGCCGCTCCCCGGATCACTTTTTGCGTTTGTGTACTGGTGAACAAAGCCGCTGTCTGTACGCGCGTGTCGCCCCGAAGAGCCAGCGAAATTCCCTCCCCCTGCACGTTGTCCAAACGCACTTTCGCCCGTAGGGTCAGGGTTTTACCTATCGTCAACTCGTTGCCAGGTTGATAACCAGCTACCCAATAACTAAACGTACTGGTGTCTTTAATCTCCGTGGCCGACAGACTCAGTGAGTAGGAATTACCGCTCGACTGGTGGGTGTTAACATAATTGTTGGGATTATCCTGCGAAAAGTTACTAGGATAAAACAACCAGTCTACTTCGCTGAACGTAACGACATTGTTGGTAGCGGGGGCGGGACTATTGTTGTCCTTTTTACAGCCGAAGGCTAACCCTACAAGCAGGAGAACCAGAACGGGAAGATTTTTCATAGCTTAGGTGATTTGTGTGGATGTTGTTTAAGCTGATTCGGATAAAGTCGGATAAGGCGATCATGGGGTCGGGATTCGCCGTATGTCGATGCGTTACGAAAGTATGGGAGCAGCGGGTGCGATGACTATTGCACATTCCGGCTGTATACAGACACCAACTTGCAGTCGTTACCGTGCTTCTCCAGCACCCGTACCTCCCGGCTTTTAAGTTACCGTTGGTACGTTGTCGGATTTGCAGGGATGTGGCTGTTGCGGCTTTGTCCACGATCGTAACCTGCATATTGCTCGCCTGATCGTCGTGGCCGGGCCCGGTGTTGGATCGTCAAAGTAGCCCTCAAACATACCGCTGTAGGCATCCCAGCCAGCCTGCGTCAGGATGCTGGCCGCTCCGCCCTGGGCCGTCCAGCTAACGTAGGGTTCATGTGCCCAATGGCTGAACCACTTCTCGCGATTTTCCGTAAAAAATGCGTCGCTTTCGTCGGCAATTACGTTCCGGATGGATGGCGGCTTCGTCGACGGCATAGGTACTCGTATCCATACCGCCGTTCGAAGCGGCCAACGTTGTCTGCGCCTGCACAGAACCGGCCATACCAGCGAAGCTAAGGCAATGAATAGGTTTTTCATGAGCGTAGTAACTAGTTTATGTGGAAGTAGAAAGTGTCCCGTTCCCGAATAATTGATTAAAGTCCAGGGCAACGTTTTCCCGGGGCGAGACGAGCGAGGTAAAGATTAGCCTGTGTCCATGTTTGGCAAGAGAATAAGTGGTAGATAGCTTGGTTTACAGACCCATTTAAATCCTTGACAAAGTTTGGCAGAGTGCCCGATTAGCAGTAGTACTTTTGGTACCGATCCTAATAACTTTTTGCCCTCAGAACAGACCGGTAAGTCATTTGGCCGTGCGCAGCCAGTACGCGGGAAACGTTACCCTATGACAAAACAACTCACTGAATACCGAGCAGGCATTTGGTTATGTTGCAAAAGCCTTTGAAAATGTTCCGGCAGAAAAAATGCATCTTCCCAACTGATCCTAGGCTTTGTTAAGTGGCCGACAAGCTATTGCCGGAACGACTAAGCAACCCACCTCCGCCCAGGCCTGGAGCGATCAGCCAGACGAAGAATCATTGGCCTGCGCCGATCGTTGTTCATTGAAGTGTTTGGCTATTTGTGGCAGTTGAACATTCTTGGCCTGAATCAGGCCGGTGACGGCTCCCACGAAACAGCGCTGGCGGGCAGGGTGGCTGGCCAGTAATACTTGCTGGAAAAGAACTAACTTTGTCCTGATCTTCGGATCTGTTGAGAAGCTGTTTTTGGTTGGTCTAGACACCCAAAAAATCAGCTTTCCTTCGTTTCAGACGACTCCAAACATAAATCTTCCGGTAAGTAGAGCGTACCAGAATAGTCAAATTGATAATAATGGTTTAGCTATAACAAACTGTTGGGTGCATTCGCGCGATGGCCCTCGTAGGTATGCTTCGTCTTTGGCCACGATTCGATTATTATATCTATCCACGCTTTATATCCTGGTGAATGGAATGATGCTCTTCTTGACAAAAGGCTAAAAACTTAACGCACTAATGGCTTTGACAACCGATAAAACAGAAGACAATTAGACTCAACCGGCACAATATCGGTTCTGCCGATTACACATAATCTTGAATCTGGCCACATAAAACGCATATACCGGCGTTTAACGCACGCATAAAGCGCAGCCAAATTATTCACTCGAATGAATACTTTGACCACTAGCGAAAAAGTTGACTGCTAAAGGATTCCAGCAAATGCGCATAACGGATCTCTATACCACGAATGACATTTGTGGACGAGAGAGTTGGGTTATTGACGTAATGCTATCGCCCGCAAATACCCTTGTAATCGCAGTACTGACAGGTTTCGAGCTGATCGGTCTTTTTGAAAGGCTTTTCGATATCCAGCATGTTCTGAATGATTTCCCGCAACAGATCTTCCGAATCGGTGATGTATTGGGTCATGCTGTCGTCGGCCCCAAACGAAACCGGGTTTGTCTTAAATCCCCCATTTAGATCGCGGAAGGAATAGAAACCGGCTTCTACGGGCAAGCCAGCGGCCGGATAAACGTCGGTTTTGGCTTTGTTGCGGGGCAGTCCGCCGTGCTCGCTGATGTTCTTGAGCGCCAGGTAGCGATACAGCCAGAGCTGCCGCATCTTATCTTCTTTGCCGTCCAGCAGCAGCTTTTCGCGCAGGTCTTTAGGCGTTTTATCGGGCAGATCAACCCGACCCGTTTTATAATCGACAATGCGGATTTTATCGCCGTACCGTTCAATCCTATCAATTTTTCCGGCTATTCGGACACGTAATGGCTCTCGCCCCTCAAACGGAATCGTCAGGTACGTTTCCAGCGTTTGTTCGGTGCCAATCACCGTGAGGCCGTTTAGCTGGCTCTGCTGCCGCTGAAAATCAAGCATCAGCTTCTGGGCCAGTTCGTACAGCAGCAGGTTCATACCCGACTCGATCACCCGCCCTTTCATGGTCAGAGCGAACTCCTCCTCCAGCAGCTGCTTGATAATGGATTCGTCGACTGGAAGCCCCTGTAGCCGGTAGTCGATGTCGAGCCGTTCGAGGACTTTGTGCATCCAGTTCCCGAAGTCGGCCACGCCCATCTTTTCTTCGATGTCTTCCTCCTCGCTGATGTTAACAATCCGGCTGAAGTAAAACCGCATGGAGCAGCTAACGTACTGATTCAGGTACGACGGATACAGGCCTTTTGTACTCAGCATCCGGGCCAGGTCAGCTCGAATCGTCTCTGTTTTGGGCACCTGTAAATCCGTTACGTCGGCCACCTTCTGGGTTTCCGATTTACCAAAGCGTACGGTCGGATAACTGATGCGGATTAAGCCGTTCGCGTGGGGAGCCAGTTCGTGTTCAAGCTGGCGAATAAAGCGGCTGGGTTCGCCTTTGCTGTTCCCATACGCATCGGTAGACGTCGTATACAGCAGCACAATGTCGCTGGCGCGCTGGAGCAGCCGGTAGAAGTGATACGCCATGACGGCCTCCTGCTCCCGATACGTCGGCAGGTTCAATTCATGGGCGATGTCAAACGGAATCAGCGAGTTCAGCCGACGCGACTGCGGCAGAATTCCTTCGTTTACCGACAGAATGATCACCCGGTCAAAATCCAGCGCCCGCGTTTCGAGCATCCCCATAACCTGAAGCTGGCTTTTTCCTTCGCTGGTGAACGGAATACTCGTTTGCCGGATCAGTTCGTAGAGAAACTGCCGGAAGCTTTTCACCGTTACGGGCGTACTGTTTACCGAGGCAGCCTGCCGCTCCAGCGTCGATTCGAGTTGCTTCAGCAAGGTAAAAAACAGGTATAAGTATTCGATCTCGATGGCATCCTGACTGCTTCGATAGACGTCGCGCAGAAGCTCGATCATGTCGTAAAAGGCCCGGATGGCCCGCATCGGGTCTTCGTTGGGCCAGCGGGAAAACAGCACCCGAACCAGCGGATCGTCCTGGCCCAGTTCACGCAGATCCGATTCGGTCAGATACACGCGCTGCTCTTTCACAATCACTTTCGCAATCCACTGGAAGAGCGGTTCGGGCGGTAGTATCTCGCCTGTATCGAGCTGCTGACCGGGCCACTTCAGCTCCCGAATCCGCTCGTACTGCTTAATGAACGGGTGATTAAGTACCTTGACGACATGGCGATGGTGAAATTTGGGAATTCGCACATCCCGACCGTCTTTGGTACGAAACTCATGCACCGTACGCTGCATCTCAAACAACGTATCGACCAGCGTAAACAGCAGTGAACTCCGCAAGGACAAACCCATGGTAACGTTCAGGTTCGTTACGCTCTCATCCAGGGCATACAGCACCGGCACCAGCAGCGTTTCGTCGGCCAGGACGATGGCGGTTTTACCCCCTCTAGCCCCCCCACCAAGGGAAGGCATCGAAGATTCCATCTCTGCGTCACCAACTCCCCCCCTCGTAGGGGGGGCTGGGGGGGTACTCCCCCACTCCTGATAAATCTTCCCGGCTACTTTCGCCTGCATACTGGCGTTGGGTACGCCCACAATGCGAATGTATTTTTCGGTACCAACCAGATTATTGGCTACGTCCTGGCGGTTTTGTTTCGAGAGTAACCAGCCGTTGTCGCGGTACCGGCGCAGAAAATCACCCGCTTCCTGGCGGTAATCGTTCAAATAGTAGTGGTCGACATCCCAGATCAACTCGGCTTTCTGAGCCTCTACCAACACGCGGATAATTTGCTCTTCGGCGCGACTCAACGCGTTGAAGCCCACAAAATAAACCCGCTCGTAAGCCAGATTGTCGCGAATCAGCGACTCCACCTGCTGCGCCAGCAGCCGATAGGCCATGCCCCGGTACGCCAGTCCCTGTTCGTTCAGGCGTTGGTGCAGCGCATGATAGGCCGTATGCAGGTTCTCGAACAGCTTAAAATACCGGGACGTACCGGGCGTTTCGGCAATCGGGCGAGCCGAAGCTGGCTGATCGACCTGCCAGCGTTCCAGGGCTTTGGCGGCCGTCAGGTAGCTGAACAGTTCGTGCGGATTAACGAGGTATTGATCAATGCGGTCGAAGTCAGCCAGGAGAACCGACGCCCAGCCCACAAACTGTTCGAATTCGACGAGCGGATCAATTTCTTTGAAGATATCGTAGAGTTCAAAGAGCAGACTGACCGAGTCAATAAGCTGCACTCCGGCGGCACGGGTGATAAAATCGTCGACGGCCAGCGCGTGAGGAGCCAGAAACGGGCGATCCGACAGGGCGGCCAGCTCATCGAGAAATACCGACACCGCCCGGCGCGTTGGCAGAATCACCCACACATCATGAAGACTGGGGCCGTGGGTGTCGAATATGTGCTGAGCAGTTTGCCGAAGAAAAGTCATTGAGTGTGGGGAAAGCAATCGCGTTAGTCTGGTTGGCGACACGCCTGTCCGTAAAGATACGTATTGTGACCCACTGAACCGGCTCCCGGGCGAACTAGTTCAGTGCATCCGATCACCACGAACGGCCAGATTCTCCATAATATCGGCTTCTACGGCCAGAAACTCTTTCCAACGCTCCCGCACGCGGTCGGCTGGCAGGTACGTTTCGGCCAGCTCGATGAAATTGCGGTAGTGCCCCGCTTCCGAAATCATCAGTTCACGGTAAAATCTGCGCAGGCTTTCGTCGGCAATCGACTCCGAGAGCAGTTTGAAGCGTTCGCAGCTCCGGGCCTCAATCAAGGCATTAATAAGCAGGTTATCCATCAGCTGCTCGTTCGAATCGCCAATCGACCGCCGTAGCCGGCTCCGTAACTGATTGACGTATTCATCTTTACGCTGCCGCCCCAGCGGAATGTTCCGTTTGCGCAGTTCTTTCAGTACGCGCTGAAAATGCCCCCATTCCTCGGCAACAACGGGTGTAAGGACCTCCACCAGTTCTTCTTTATCGGAATAACTGACAATCAGCGAGATGCAGGACGAAGCTGCTTTCTGCTCACAGTACGCGTGATCAATCAAGATATCGCCAATATTCATTTCGGCGATATTGACCCAGCGGGGGTCGGTGGGTAGTTCAAGACCGAGTGTGGTAAGCGACATAGTCTAGGTATTACAAGCATACGAAGCAACAAATTTACCATTTGTCGGCTATGATACGTACCCCTATACGGCGATTATTACGCGGTTCGGCTGTCCATTTCAGACACTTCGCTGAGCCAGGCAATCGACGACCTGCCTTGTTCTTTCATCAATACGTTGGGTTATGCAATTATCTTTATCTTTAAGCCTACCCTGTTCCCTTATAACAGAGCCAGTATGTACAGTAAACCCAATAACTCTTCCCACCTAAACGCAATTGTTGACCTTTCGCTTAGAGCCTGGGAACCGGTCCTGCGTCGGCACGTAACGCGTACGAGAAGCTTGGCTTCAAATTACTATCAGTTGCCAGATTCTTCAAAAAACTGTAACCCGTACGCGGACCCTAATCAGACGCTTAAGTATCAATTCGTAGTGGATTAAAGATGAAATCGTATAAATCTAAAATAGGGCTTGAGCTAGCTATCCCGCTTTCTGTTTTATTGATCGGGCTAGGAAGCTTTATGCTGTATAAAGGAATCTGGCCAGGTGTAGGTATCATTGGGTTTATCACTTTCTTCATAATACACCTGTTTGTAACGACCCATTACACGATTGATAGCCACCTCTTACGCATTAAGTCTGGCTTCTTTTTCAACAAATCCGTGGAGATTGCCTCAATCAGAAAAATCATTGAAACCCGTAACCCGATCAGTTCACCGGCCCTTTCTCTTGACCGAATCGAAGTAATCTACAACCGATTTGACAGTGTACTACTTTCACCGCAGGACAAAATCGGATTCATTGATGAGTTAAAAAAAGCAAATCCCGATATTGAAGTCCAACTAAAAGATCAGTAACGAAATCTAGACAAGCTACTCCAGTACAGCTCCCGGCACCTTAAATTTTATCGAACCCACTCGCATTCTCACGGAACAACAATACGATTGAGGGGCGGGACTGATGCGGTACTAGATGACGTAGAGCACCTCTACGGTAGGCGAAATCAGGGGGATACGTACCAGAAACATGTCTTCGCCGTGGATAACGTCAATAGATGAGTGGTTGAGCAGCTTGTACTTCATCATGATGTTCTGCAAGCCAATCTGATTGGAAGGTACCGACTGTTTCTTTACCTGAAGATTGTTCTCCACGTACAGATTTCCCTCCCGCGTGTACAGCTTAATCACCAGTGGGCGCTTGGCCGAGATAATGTTGTGCTTAATGGCGTTCTCGAACAGGATCTGGAGCGTCAGCGGGGCAATCATGTAGGCCATGTATTTAGGATCAATATCAGTCTCCATGAAGATACCACTGCCGTAGCGCGTCTTGATCAGGTGGAAATACGCCTGAATGAAGTTCAATTCGTCGGTCAGGGGGCAAAGATCGCGGTTATTCTGCTGAAGCAGGTACCTGTACACCGACGATAGTTCATCCAGAAACCGTTCGGCCTGCTCGGCATCACTGGTAATCAGCGACGAGAGCGAGTTGAGATTATTAAACAGAAAATGCGGATTGATCTGCGTTTTCAGGGATTCGAGCTGACTCTGCAGGTTCGTTTTTTTCAGATCCTGGGCCTCGGTATACGAAACCTTCCAGCGCTGGTAGAGATAAACGCCCTCGTAATACGCGGCAATCTGAACCGTGCCCACTACCGACACGAGCGTATTGAAAAAATAAGGCTTGAACAAGAGGTAATCTTCGGAGGGCCAAAGGCCGATCTGATGATAAACGAAGGTCTGAGTAATCCGGATAGCGCTGGAACAGGCCACAAACCAGATGAGCTGGAACAGGACGCGCGGGCGGGTCTGGGCGAGTTCGGGGTACTTCCGGCGGGATAAAAGGATTCCCCAACGGTTTGTTTCCCAGACGGCCACCGTACCCAGCACGAAGAAAATCGGAATCCGCCAGTCGTCGGGATACGGTACGTTGGTGTAGCCATACATCATCCACTGACCCAGTAGCGACAGTACGGGCACCCCTACAATGCGCATCCATTTGTCGTTCAACCGCTGCATTTTGTCACCGTTTCATTCGAGGCTTACTCCGTCATTCACATAACGGGTTTTGGCGGGCGTTGGATAAATCGTCAGGCAATTCGCTTGTCGTGCATCCGCGGCTGTAGGGTAAAAGTACGGAAATTAGCCGTTTCCTGTAAACGCATGCAGGGGGGATCGATCAGGTCAACCGATTACGGGTTGACGTTCGTACCCGTCCGTACGTTCCGTTGAGCTGTTGTTTACTGACCAAGCGGGGCCTTGCCCTCACAAACTACATCCTCGCCCCCGTTCGACAGGGGCTAACCCGTATCAATTGAGAAAAACCAGCTATGAACCGTCATTTTCGATACTTGAATTGACACTTCCTTTCGGGAACGGTAAGGCCCATACGCAAAGTCTCTGGGGCAACGTAACCAGTTACATTGCCCCAGAGACTTTGCCGACAAACTAACCAGGGTTTTACTGCGGTACGGTAAATTTGAAAATTCGGTACGGTTCGGTGCGCTCCAGCCGTGGAATATGGAGCTGCGAGGTCGTTACGTACAGCGCACCGTCCGGACCGTAAGCGTAGCTGTCGGGCCATTTTAGCTGGCTGTCCTGCACTACACGCTGCAACTCCCCGCTGGACGTCAGTCGCGCAACGGCATTCTGCTGAATGTAGGTAAGATATAGATTTCCATTTGGGTCGAACAGCATCCCGTCCGTAGGGTCCGTTTCCCTGACTGTTTCGACGCGCTGATTCAGCTGGCTGGGGGTTAAACTCTCGTCCTGAAGGGCGGCTGTGGCAATCCGGTACAGCGTTCGGCCGGTGGTCGCGTGGAAATACACGTAATCCCGCTGGGCGTTAGGCCAAGGCCATCGGCATCGACAGAAGTCACTTTACCCGCCTGATTTCGCCAGACGCGCCCTTCGGCCTGAATCACTACGCCCTCCGACTTTGTGGTGGGGCTTTGGCTCAGTACACGCCGGGCTTTCCCGGTTGCCAGATTGACGACAATCAGGGCACCCTGGTTAGAGTCGGTGATGTAGGCAACGTTCTTTTGCGTATCTATCCGGACATCATTCAGGTAACTGCCCGGGTAAACCACCATTTCGTTGTCGAACACAATCCGCTGAATCAGCTGACCCGTTGCCGGATTGAATTTGATGAGTTTGGGGCCTCCCTTCACCACACCGCGCATCTGGGGTGATGCCGCATCCAGTACCCATAAATTGTTTTGATCGTCCATGTAAACGCTCTGCACGCAGATGAAATGATCCTGTGGCGATAACGACGGGTTCCACGTATTCCAGTCGGCATTCGGAAACGGAGTCGCCTGATCGCCCGTTACGTAGGCCACCGAATACGGAATGGTGTCGGTCTCCATGCGCGGGAAGTTGGCAAAAACCCGACCGTCTCTGGCAACTGCGACCCCGGTCCACTGCACCCGTGAGGTAGCCACCTGCGTAAGCGAAACGCTTGGAACCGTGACATCCGCATTATCCTCTTTACAACCCGTCAGGCTGAATAGCCCCATTACCAGGGCCAGCCCGGACCCGTATATTGTTTTCATCGTCGCTGAGCGCTTATGTCTACTAAAATAATAGACTTTAATAGGTATTTTGTTTACAAGAGAGCCTGTAGCTGGCTGATATAGGCCGAAAAATGACTGAGCGGACACTGCGGAATTCAAGTGCCGGTTTATCTGTTCATCAGGCAGCAACTCTCTTTATTATGCGTTTGAACTGTTGTCTGTGGCTTGCCGGCTTGCTGGTAGGTACGTTCCTCTTCGTGAGCTGTAATCAGGCTCCGCCTGCCTCAACGAGTGCTCCGCAAGACATTCGCCCGGCTCAACTGCCGCTTTCCAAACCCGGCGAAGCAGTCGCTACGTTTGCCGGAGGCTGTTTCTGGAGCCTCGACGAAGCCCTTGAATCGCTGAAAGGCGTTCGCATTGTGGTGTCGGGCTACGCGGGTGGCGATCTGGAAAATCCAACCTATGAGCAGGTCGGCACCGACCAGACGGGGCACGCCGAGTCCGTACAGGTATATTACGATCCTAAGCTGATTTCGTTTGATACGTTGCTCGACGCTTTTTTCGCGGCTCACGATGCCACCACGCTGAATCGGCAGGGGCCGGATGTGGGCAGACACTACCGATCCATGGCGTTTTACCGCACCCCTCAGGAAAAAGTCCGGATTGAAGCGGCCATTCGACGCGAGCGCGCATCGGGCCACCACCAGGACCCGATCGTAACTGAGGTGGCTCCTTTTCTGGCGTTTTATCCGGCCGAAGTGTATCACCAGAACTATTACCGCCAGCACCCCAATGAGCTGTACGTGCGCATAGTCTCGAAGCCTAAAGTTGAGAAGTTCCAGGAGCGAATGAGCGATTTCCTGAAAGAAGGAAACGAGTAGAAGCTCCAATCCACTGCACCCGAATCCAGCCCAGACTGGATAAATCGATCGCCGGCTTCGGTTTCTTTTAGAACGGGTAAACTGACCGTTTACGAACACGTTTGGGTATTCATTCGGCCCGTTCTAGAGCAATTTGTCAAGTCCGGTAACCGTTCGGCTTAAATGGCTGTTGACCATTTGCGACGAACCTTGTAACATTGCTCAGTCTTTCACTAACGACTGACACACATGCCCGAACCTGACAAATCGATTGGCCGTAAAATCCTGGGCTTTTTCATCAAAGATAAGGAAGCCGGACCGGTTGCCGCTGGCAGCCCGCCCGCGGGGGCTCCTGCCCCCACCGGTCCGCGCCCGCCCGTTGTTCCGCCTGCGCCTGCCGAATCGCGACCGGCAGCGCCAGCGGTACCGACATCGGGGGCTCTGGACCAGAAATTCGCCGAACATTTCGCGAACGTACTGGCTCAGAACAATCCGCCCGGACCCGATTATTTCGAGTTCCGCGAAACGTTACGTAGTCTGAGCAGCCTGGGCTTATCGGAAGACAAACAGTTTCAGGCGGCCTGGGCCAGCTTCAAGGCGTTGGGTGGACCGGCCGACGTATCGGTACTGACCAACACGGCGAATCAGTACATTGCGGCTCTGAACAAAGATCGGGATGGATTTACCAGGAGTGTGGAAGCGGCCCTGGCCGAACGGGTTGGCGGTCTCCAGAATGAGCAGAAGCGGCTGGAAACCGAAAATCAGGCCTTAGCCAAGCAGTTGGTCGAGATTCAGCAGAAGATCGACGCCAACAACGATCGGCTGGCGGCAATTGGGGGCGAGGTAACGGAGCAGAGTGCCAAAATCCAGCAAAACCGGCAGAATTACGACGTAACGTTTGCGCATTTTACGGATCAGATCAAAGGCGATATCGCCAAACTAACGCAGCACCTAAAGTAATTTACAACGTTGTCGCGTTTTAGAGTTGTCTAGTTCGCCCGCTGTGGGTGAATACAGTCAGACTCTATGTGCAGCTAACTTTACAACGCTCCCCCTAAACTAGATAACTTCTTATCAATGGCAACACCTGATTTTTCACAACTTGGCGGTAAGACTGACGTAGAGAAGCGTTCGTTCTGGAACCGTCCCGAAGGGATTCTGGGCATGATTGTACTGGCCGGTGTGGCTGGTCTGGGCCTGGTGTACTTCAACCGGATTATTGAATTCCTGATCCGGGCCACGTCCAACGTGCTCGAACTGGCGCTGCTCCTCGGCGTACTGGGCGTTATTATTTTCCTGATCACCAGCCGCGACGTGCGCACGGCCGTGTTCTTCCTGTTCAAATCGCTCATGCGCAGCCTTACGGGTACGGTGATCCAGCTGAATCCGATCGCGATCATGAAGATCTACGTTGATGACTTGAAAGAGAAGCGGCAGAAGATGCAGGGACAGATTGACACGCTGGCGGGGCAACTGGTAAAGCTTAACAAGAAAATCAGCGAGAACAACGAGCTTATCAAGCAGAAGTTCGCCGAAGCCAACAAAGCCAACTCCCTCAGCGACCGGCCCGGCATGCGCGAATCGGCCCAGCTGGCAACGATAGAAGGCGCGGGTTTGCAGGAGATGAACGAAAAGCTCTTTCCCCTGCAGCGGAACATGAAAACGGTGCTGGCGTTCATGGAAAAAGTAAACCAGAGCGCCGACTACATCATCAAGGAAACCGAAATCAAGGTTCGGCTGAAAGAAACCGAATACAAGATTGTCAAAGAAAGCTCAAACGCGCTAAAAACAGCCGTCAGCATCTTCAAAGGCGATCCCGACAAGCGCTTCTATTTCGATCAGTCGATGGAATACATTCAGGACGACATGAGCCAGAAACTGGGCGAAATGAAGCGGGCCATGGATCTGTCGATGGATTTCATTAACGGCGTCGATATTCAGAACGGTATCCTGTCCGACAAAGGGGAAGCGCTACTGGAGGCCTATAACAAAGGCGAGTTCAAGATGGTACAGCTCGACGCACCCAGTGCCAACCCGATTTCAGCGCCCATTCCCGGTCAGATTAATCCACCTAAAGACGCGGGATACAGAAATTTGCTTGATTAATTGCGAAATCGGACCGCCAAAGCGGAGTGAATGGGCGAAAGAGCAAAATCGAACTGCCAAAGCAGAGCGAATCTTTTGCCAATACTCATTCACTCTTTTATTCTTTCACTCTTTCACTCTTTATCACATGCAACGATTAACCGTAGCCGGCAGGCTGCTCATCACGGCACTCATTCTGGCCGCTATTTTTTTCGGATTCCGGTATTTCGGCGGCAACGACGCGCTCCGTAAACTAGCGCCCAAGAACGACAAGGAAACCGAGTACAGCGAATCGCAAACGATGCCCCGCGCCGACGACGAAACGGCCGAAGGAGCCGTGGACGAGTCGACAGCTTCCGACAGCAAATCCGGTTCGTCTGACGAAGCAACCAGCGGGGGTGCCCGGCGTTCGTTTACCTACACGCCCCCCGCTCCGCAGAACGGCAAGCTGAAAGGAGTTGTCGAGCTAGGGGCCAGCGGATTTAACTCGTTCATCATCCGGATCGACGATCAGAAAAACTGGAAACTCGAAAAAGCGGAATTTGGCAATAGCCTCGTGCTGGAGAACATGGCCACCGACGAAGACGTCCGGTCGGGGTTGAAGAGCTACATTGGGAAAATGCTCGATTTCGGGGTCAGCGGCCGCGACATTCACTTCGTAGTAAGTTCGGGGGCGGTAAAAGCCGAAGGCACCCAGAAGATCATCAAAGCCCTGAAATCGCTGAATTACTTTGTCAATACCGTTACGGCCGAGCAGGAAGGTTCGCTGGCGCTACGTTCGGTGCTGCCCGCTGACTACGCCGACAATTCGTTTGTGGTCGATATTGGTTCGGGAAATACAAAGATCTCGTGGAAAGAAGGCGGCTCGACCAAAGCGCTGGAAACCTACGGAGCCAAGTATTTCCAGAACGGCACGAGCGATGAAACGGTTGTTTCGGAGGTAACAGCCAAGGCCAAACAGGTGCCGTCGAATCACCGCAAAACCTGTTTCATCATCGGTGGCGTACCCTTTGAACTGGCCAAAGAGGTTCGCAACGGAAAAGAACGCTATACCGTGCTGAACGCTCCATCTGCCTACAAGCTCGAAAACGCGAAATCGAAAGCAGGACTGACAATCTACAAAGCTATTGCCGGGGCCACCGGCTGCGACCAGTTCGTCTTCGACTGGGACGCCAATTTTACCATCGGTTATCTGCTGACGTTAAAGTAAAGAGCGAATAAGCAAAAGAGTGAAAGAGCGAATAAAATATGCGTCAGCTATTCGCTCTTTCACTCTTTTGCTCCGCTTCGGCGGTTTGATTCACTCTTTCTCTTCTCCCATGACTCTCCGCGACGTTTTTGAGGCTATTTCGAGCCAGCCCGCACTGCTGTTTCTGCTGTTGTCGGCGATACCAACCGCTGCGTTTCTGGTGAATCTGTGGTCGGGCGAAACGGCGGAAGAGATCTGGAAATGGCGGTACGTCTACGCGGTTCTAGCGTATCTGGCTTGTATTCCGGGCATCTTCGCCCTTACGTTAAATACGTATCTGTTTCTGTTCGAGCGACAAAGCATCTGGGATGCGAACCTGGCCGCGCAGGCATTTCCTATCCTGACCATGGTCGTTACGTTGCTGCTCATCCGGCGTAAACTTCCCTTCGAGTACATCCCCGGCTTCGGCAAACTGTCGAATTCACTACTCCTGATTGCCGCCCTGATGGGGCTGCTGTGGATTGTAGACCGGACGCGCATCATCGCCATCACCTACATTCCGTTCGTGTACGTAGTGATTGGCTTCGTTATTCTCCTGTTTGTCATTCGCTTCGCCTGGAAACGCATTTTTTAACCGCCCGGTCAGGCATTGCCCGAAACGACATGGCTTTGCAGCCGCTGAATAAGCAGGGCAATCAGGCGACGTGTCAGTTCGGCTTCCTCCGCTATAAACGCCTGCCATTCGTCGGCGGTGAATTGCCCCAGCACCATTCCAATCAAGGTTAAGCGTAGTTTAGTATCCTGCCGCACGGCCTGCTCAATGTGCGCCAGCTTCTCTTTTTGGTTAAATCGCTCATACGGCGTTTTTCGCTTCGGCACGTGATGCAGCCACATCGTCTGGAGGCTGCTATCCAACAGTTTCAGGATGGGACGTAGCGTTTGATTCTGAAACTGTTCGGCCGGGCGTACGGCGGTGGACTCGGTTTCTATCGTGGGCCGCAAAGGCATGGTTCGATCCGTCATTTCGACTTGTGGTTTTAGCTGATCGGTACGGCATTGGTACCGTACGAGACAAGACAAGCCAGGCCTTTCTTTTGTTACGTTTCCTACGTCGTTTCTATAGCGGAACCGCTTATCTTCGACGGTTCTTTATGCCCCCGTTTATGTCCCGCAGGCTTTACGCGCTCTGTTCTTCGCTTGCCTTTCTTGTTCTGCTGACTGGTTGTAAACCGACTTCTCCGGCTCCCTCACCGGGCTTCGAGTATTTCCCACTCGAAGCTGGTCGATACGTTATTTATGACGTGCAGGAGCAGCACTACGCCCTCAACTCCGCTCCCATCCAGCGATCGTACCAGCTTAAAGAAGTAACCGGCCCGGCCTATTCGGATGTGACTGGCCAGACGGCTTTTCAACTGACGCGCTACCGCCGTTCGTCGGCAACAGAGCCCTGGCAGGCGGATTCGATCTGGTCAGCCCGTTTGGTCAATAACGAAGCCATACGTACCGAAAATGGTCAGGATTTGGTTAAGCTCGTGTTTCCGGTGAGTGACCTGCTTAGCTGGAACGGAAATCGGCATACGACCCGCGGACCGGAAGAATACATCATTCGCAATAGCAACCAGCCTTACCGCGTTTCCGATAAACAATTTGACCAAACAGCGACTGTACTTGAACAGAACGATTCAACATTGGTTTCGCAGGATAAACGGCTGGCTGTGTACGCCAAAAACGTGGGCCTGATCTACAAAGAGCGCGTCCAACTCCAGTTCTGTTCATCAACACCCGCCTGCATTGGCAACTACCAGATTGACTATGGAATTCGACAAGTTTACCGCATCAACGCCTATGGGCGGGATTAAAAAAAGCTGGCTATTCGTCTTCCTAGCCCTTGTTCAGTTCAGCGCGTACGGTCAGACGTCGCGCAAGTATCTGGTGCTTCTGCGCGACAAAGCCAACACGCCCTATAGTGTCAACCGGCCCGAGCAG
Organism: Spirosoma fluminis; assembly: GCF_054778895.1. Classification (NCBI taxonomy): domain Bacteria; kingdom Pseudomonadati; phylum Bacteroidota; class Cytophagia; order Cytophagales; family Cytophagaceae; genus Spirosoma; species Spirosoma fluminis. The sequence continues at coordinate 23,332 of NZ_BAAGZD010000011.1, read as the reverse complement.
TTTTTGTCGCAGCGGTCGATTCAGAGACGGCAGAAACAAAATATCGCTGTGCTGGAACGTGACCTGCCCGTCAATCCCGCCTATGTAATGCAGCTCAGTCAGGCGGGTGCTAAAATCTGGTTTACGTCGCGCTGGCTCAACGCCGTTCTGATCGAAGCCACTGACGCGACCCTTACTGCCGTTCAGCAGCTTCCTTTTGTGAAGGGGTTGGAGTTCGGCCGAACATTATCGAATGCCCGTGCAGGAGCGCGGGTTGGCAGTACCGAGCGCGTATACACAAAATTCGGCGACGTGGAGCCGTTGACCTATGGCACCTCACAGGCACAGGTGACCCAGATCGGAGCCGACGTTATGCACCAGCGCCGTTACCATGGGGAAGGTATGCTGATCGGCGTTCTGGATTCCGGTTTTCTGAATGCGAACCAGGCCGGGTTCTTAAAACCCCTTTTCGACGAAAAACGCGTGGTCGCTACGTACGATTTCGTCCGAAAAGAAACCAGTGTGTATGAAGACGATTCGCACGGTTTATCCTGCTTATCGGTCATTGCCGCCACCGCCGACAATCAACTGTATGGCACGGCCTACAAAGCCTCGTTTGTGCTGTTACGTACCGAAGATGCTGCCAGCGAGAGCCGCGTTGAAGAAGCCAACTGGCTATTCGGGGCCGAATACGCCGACAGCGCGGGAGTCGATGTGCTCAGTTCGTCGCTGGGCTACACCCAGTTCGACGACCCCGCATCCAGCTATACGTATCAGCAGATGGATGGCAAAACAGCTCTCTCGACCCGTGCGGCCCAGATTGCCGCCGAAACCGGTATGGTGGTTGTGGTAGCGGCTGGCAATGATGGCAATAATGCCTGGCGATATCTGTCAGCCCCGTCCGATGCAGCGTCCGTGCTGGCGATTGGGGCCGTAACGCAAACCGGCCAGCGCGCATCATTCAGTTCATTCGGCCCCTCGGCCGATGGGCGCGTAAAACCGGATGTAGCCGCTCGTGGACAGGGAACAAGTATTGGTCTCCCCAATGGTCAGATCCAGATGGGCAATGGAACCTCATTTGCGACACCCCTGGTGGCGGGTCTGGCCGCGGGATTCTGGCAGGCGCACCCGCGCCTGACCGCAGCCCAGGTAGTCGAAAGTTTGCGCCGGTCGGGCAGTCAGTATGGCGCACCCGACGATCAGCTGGGTTACGGCATTCCTCATTTCGAGCGGGCATCGGTGCTAGCCGATTCGTACAATCAACTGCTGGTTTTCCCGAATCCGTTCAGCGACGCCCGGCCACTGAACGTGCAATGGGGTGAACTCGAACCAAACGTTCCGCTGGATGCTACGTTAACTGACCTTGCGGGACGTATCATCTGGCAAAGCCGCTATCTATCGTCGGGGATGGCGGCCTTCGTGTTCCCCAACCTGAATCTGTCGGCGGGCATGTATGTTGTGACGCTGATAGCGGGCGACAAAAAGCGCAGTCTGAAGGTTATTAAGCAATAGCGCTTTTACGAACGACGGCGGACCAACGTAACGCTGTGGCCGGTATAATTCCCCGATATGCCCGTGTATTGATTCGTTGGCTGGCAGGTGACAACGATATTCTTTCGACTGAACACGCAACGATCACTCGGCGACGGCTCCATCCGGTACCCTGACCGAAGCAAGTCGGTTTGCAACTGCCTGTACTGCCCGTTGGACTGCACCTGATAGACGATAATGTCGGACCCACTGTTCCGGTCGTATTGAATAATCGCTAAAGCCCGATCGGGCGGGGTAAACAGCGGAATAGGCTGGTAGGCGAACAAACACGTCCAGCCCCATACGTTTCCTTTGTTCTGATAACACACGAAGCCTTTTTGTAGCATCCGCCATTCAAACTCGTCGACCGGCGATTGCAGGTAGTGCAGCAAATCGCTCAACTTAACCTGTTGAGCCAGAACGGGAAGCGTGCATATATACAGCCCAGCGATCAGGAATAATCTACGCATGGTTTTTGAAGAGGAATATTGAACAGGATAAACGGGTGGACTGAATCCGTTTATCCGCTGGCAACTTTAATGCCAGAGTGTTTCTGCGCGTATTTCTCTTATTTCCGATGCTTTTTACCCATATAACTCGTAGTTTTGAATTTATTTATACTCATTCTAAATGAAAAAGGCCGTTTCAGTTGGGCTGTTCTTGCTGATTCTATACCATGCGTTACTTCACGTGGTGGTATGTCTCAGTGCGTGGTGGCAGGCTGAAATCGACCTTTCTGAACGCTTACTCGTCTACCGGACGGTAGATAGTCTGGTTGAATTCAAACTCCCACTAAAGGCGACTGGTCAAACCTACACGCTTATTGATCGTCCGAACGACGGATTTACGTATCATGGCCGCTTTTACAGCGTCGTGAATTTCGAGGTGCGGGGCGACACGGTCCACATTGCGGGTCTGGAGATGAAAAGCCATGCTTTCTGGCAAAGCGATCTGCTGTCGTTCCTCAACGACCACCTGTCCGGTGCTACGGACTCCCAGCATAAGGCGCTACAATTTCTGAAACTCCTTCAAAAAGAATATTCGCCCAATCCGCAGGCCATTTTTCGGTTCGCCTTTTCCAGTTGGCGGGAAACGATCCGTTTTCCCGAGCGGACGCTCGTTCCGCCTGCCTTCGCCCAGCGGGTTCCCTCCCCTCCTCCTCAATCGTAGCTGTAACCAGGCCTCACTGGGTAATGTCCTACTTCGTTCTCGGCGCGTAATCCGTCCTTGGTAGGTCGGTTGATCTGTAGCAGTCAACTCGTTACTCCTGCTTTTTCGTAAGAAAGGCAGAGCGTGACCGTACCCAGCGTTTTTCAGATTTGTTGACAGTTATTTCGATTTTAAAATGAAAAAATTCAGGAATCATATACTCTATCTCGTTGGCCAACGGCCTTTCGGCTGGTTAACAGGCTTGTTATTTGTGTTGATCTCGGCCTATGCCAGTGGGCAAGGCAACCCGTCAACCGATTCACTCCGGACCCGAATGTTATCCCCCGTTACGGTGAAAGGCGAACGGGCAACCGTCGTTGAATCGTTACCTGCTGTTCATGGCACCTACCTGATGGGCGGCAAACGGAGTGAAGTCATTCGGTTGTCGAACATCGACGCGACCGTAGCCGAGAAAACGCCCCGCCAGGTGTTTGCCCGTATCCCCGGTGTGTTTGTCTATGATATGGATGGCACGGGCAACCAGATTAACATCGCCACCCGCGGACTCGATCCGCACCGTTCCTGGGAAAATAACATCCGGCAGAATGGCGTCATCACCAATTCCGACATGTATGGGTATCCGGCAAGTCACTACTCGCCCCCGATGGAAAGTATCGACCGGGTTGAGCTGGTTCGCGGAACGGCTTCGCTGCAATACGGCGCTCAGTTTGGCGGTATGCTCAACTACGTAACGAAGCAAGCCGATACCACCCGTCGGTTTGGTTTCGAGACGGTCAACTCCGTTGGCTCCTACGGGCTTTTGAGCAGCTACAATGCAATTGGTGGCCGGGTCGGCAAATGGACGTACTACGCGTATTATTACCGTCGTCATTCCGAAGGGTACCGGCAGAACAGCCGCTCGAATGCCGAAGCGCAATTCGGTACGCTGCACTACCAGGCTACGCCCCGGCTGGGCCTCACTGCCGAACTCGGACGCTCTACCTATACGTACCAGATTCCGGGGCCGTTGACGGATGCCTTGTTTGCGCAGAATCCGCGCCAATCGACCCGCAGCCGTAACTACTTCAACCCCGACATTTACGTACCGTCGTTAAAACTGAACTGGCAACTTTCCGACCGCACCCGTCTGCTCTGGACGACGTCGGCGGTGCTCGGTGCCCGGAACAGCGTTCAGCTAGACGCGTTGGCGACAGTTCCGGATACGATCAGCCGGGTCACGGGGCAGTATCGGACCCGACAGGTCGACATCGACAACTTTAACAGCTACACGACCGAACTGCGGATGGTGCACAGCTACCAGTTAGGTTCCGTACGGTCTAACCTGGCCGGGGGAGTGCAGTTGATGAGTACTGATCTGCATCGGCGTCAGTTGGGCGTAGGCACCACCGCCAGCGATTTCGACCTGACGCTGAGCGATCCATTTAAACGGGATCTGCACTTCCGAACGAAGAACCTGGCGGTTTTCGCCGAAAACCAGTTCAATCTGACGAATCGGCTGATGATTGCGCCGGGTATACGTATCGAAAGCGGGAAAACCGAAATGCGGGGTACCATCAGCTATTACGATCCGCTGAATTTACCGACCGACATCAACCACCAGTTTGCCTTATTGGGTATCAACGCCCAATACCGACTCAACGATGCGGTGAAAGTGTACGGAGGCTGGTCGCAGGCGTACCGCCCGGTGGTTTTCAAGGACATTATACCGACCTCGTTGTACGAACGAATCGACAAAAATCTGAAAGACGCCTTTGGCTACAACGCCGAAATTGGCCTGGATGCGCATTGGGCAACGCTGCACCTGAACATTACGGCTTTCGATCTGCTGTACCGAAACCGACTGGGCACGTTGCTGCTGAGTAATGCGGATGGCAGCAGTTACATCTTCCGGACCAATATTGGTGACACCCGGAGCCGGGGTGTGGAAGCGCTTATTGAAGGGCAACTTATTCGCACCCAACAGTTTCTGCTTAGCGGCTTTACGTCGACGGCTTTCAACGATGCCCGCTACCTGAATGGCCGCGTTTCGGCCGGCTCCGAAAACCGAACGGTGACCGGAAACGAAGTCGAGTCGGCTCCGCGCTGGACCACCCGCAATGGCCTGACGGCCCGCTACCGAACAGCGAGCCTGACGCTGCAATACAGCTACGTTGCGCAAACGTTCTCCGATGCCCTGAACACGCCGGTTCCATCAGCGAACGGGGCAGTAGGTCCGGTGCCTGCCTATGGTCTGTGGGATCTGAACGGCACCTGGCGCATCCGGCGTGGCCTGACCGTGCGGGGTAGCCTCAACAATGTGCTGAATCAGCAGTATTTCACTAAACGACCCACGTTTTATCCCGGTCCCGGCGTATGGCCCTCCGACGGACGTAGTGCCGTGCTAACGGTTGGATTAACCATCTGATCGTAGCAATGATGGTGGATTAGTGCTTGATAACAAATGTTGCTGACGCGTACCGTTTCGACTCCGCTCAGGGTGACACTTAACGGCTGGTTGTTTGAATAAACATCTATTGGCAGCTGTCATCCTGAGCGGAGTCGAAACGGTACGCCGTAGCGGAACCGCGCGTCAGCCATTTATCCGCTACAGCCGCCTGATCTGGCAATCGTTTCCGGTCATACGGGTGTTTTTATTGCTCCGGTTGTTAATGACAACGTATGCCAGCCATCAGCGTAGTGATACGTAACCGCTAACTGGTAGGTATCACAAATCTGCTTAACAATAGCGAGCCCGAGGCCAACCGACTCATTCCCGTTCGCTTCTTTCCGGAACCGCTGAAACAGATTCATCGGGTCGGTGGCGAGTTCGGGACCGGTATTGCTCAGCCGAAGCTGATCGGCCGACGACTCAAGCTGAATGCTCCCCTCCGACCGGTTATGCCGAATGGCATTACTGACCAGATTCGTCAGCAGGCTCTCCGCCAGGAACGGCGGTAACTGGACCAGAAAGGCATCTCCAGGTATAACCCTAACGGTAATCTGTTTGTGGATCAGGACCTCATCCATATCAGCCAGTCGCTGAATCAACTCCGCCCGGAGATCAACCCGCTGCGTGTCGACAAACTGGCGATTCTCGATTTTGGCCAGCAACAACAACCCCTGGTTCAGGCGGGCCATTCGGCGCGACGCCTGATAAATCCCGTCAATCCAGTGCATCTGCGTAGTACTTAACTGCTCCGACTGAATGAGTTGCTCGACTTTGGCGTTGATCAGCGCCAGGGGTGTCTGCATTTCGTGGGAAGCATTTTCGGTGAACTCTTTCAGGCTCCGGTAATCCTGCTGCATTTTATCGGCCATCTTTTGCAGCACTTCGTTCAACTCGCTGAACTCGGAAATCTCCGAATTTTCCAGCTGCAATGGTCTGCTCTCGCGCAGATCGAACCCTTTAATGCGGGACAGCGTACCATAGAATGGTTGCCAGATACGTCCGGATAAGCGGCTCTGGAACCAGAACGTGCCCAGCAGCAGCAGACCCAGGAAGAAAATCATGGTAATGGTAATTACCTCAATGAGTCGGTACGTCTGAATCAGCGACTTACGGATGGCAACCCGGTGCATAGTCCCCTGAATTGGCACGTAAAACGTCAGTTGCCGAAACGGAATTACTTTGTCGTCGTAGCGATTGCGGATGAGCGTATCGGTAAAGGTCTCTCCCGTCGAAGCCCGCTTGCCAACGGGCACCACCTCTATCTTATTTTCAACGAAATACGGACTGCTCGACCACGTATTATGGACTCGTACGTAGGCTTCAAAATCCCGCTTTTCGATGCGCAGGCGGGTCTCCACTTCGTCGTAGATCAGCAGCCGACTGATCTGATAAAAGGCCATTGCCGTCAGCAGGTAAACGACCAGCGAGAAGGCCAGATAGATTCGATTGGTTTTATTGAGCAGTTTCAAAGCGGACCGAATTTATACCCGATGCCATAAATTGATTGCACGTAATCGGCCGCTCCTTTTTCAATCAGCTTTCGGCGCAGGTTTTTGATGTGCGAATACACCATATCGAACGAATCGGCCGAGTCGATGTTGTCGCCCCACAGGTGCTCAGCAATGGACGCTTTCGTTAACGCTACGTCTACATTCGACAGAAAATAAAGCAGCAGGTCGTATTCCTTCCGCGAGAGCGTGGTTAGCTCGCCGTTTACGAAAACCTTGCGAGCGTGGGGAGCCACGGTGATTTCGCGAAAGTTAATCTCGGTATGACCACCGAACTGCCGACGCCGTAACAGCGACTTCAGCCGCGCGTTCAGCTCCGACAGGTGGAAAGGTTTAGTGAGGTAATCATCAGAACCGATCTCTAAACCTCTCAGCTTGTCTTCCAGCGCGTTACGGGCTGAAATGATAATAACACCCGTAGTCGCGATCAGTCGTTTCAAATTCTGAATCAGGTGCAGCCCGTCGCCGTCGGGCAAGGTCAGATCGACAATCACGCAGTCATACGTGTACAGGTAAATGCGCTCGTCGGCGTCCCGAAAGGTTAAGGCGGTTTCGCAGACGTACCCTTCTTTACTCAGGTATTCGCTAATGCTTTCGGCCAGCCCAAGTTCATCTTCTACGACCAATATCTTCATAACGCACGGTCAAATGAACACGAAAGTAGCGCCTAATATTGGAAATATTTGGGAGGTTCGCACCTGAATCAGCAGGCGCTTATCGAGACCGGTAATCGTCTATAATCCCCTGCATGAGCCAGTTAGCCAGCGCCTGCCGGTTCGATGCGATCAGAAACCGCCGTTGATCCAGACTATTCTGGATGTTGCCCAACTCGATAAAAACCGTAGGCGGGTGGCTGTTTTTGACCACGTACAGCGAGTTGCGCGTTTTGACGTTCCCCGAGTAGGGTCGATCGGGCCGGAAACGTTTGTAGTTCGATTTAAACCGCTGGTGAATGTGTTTCGCCAGTCGTTTTCCCACTTTACTGCCACTATGATGATAAAAGAAAACGTCGATCTTTTCCCCTTTCGTCCGGCTGTCGACGTGAATGGTCACGAACCGCCGATAAGCCGCTTTATGGCGGGCGTTGAGCTTATTGACCGCCGTAGTTGTCTGTTTCAGGCGGGCGTTCTGGTCGAGCGGAATGGGCTGTCCGGGATAGGCGACCTCATCATGGTCTAACTTCAGTATGGCCTCATCCCGGATGCCGTCGTTCCGGTCCTGCACGATCATGTACACGCTCGCTCCCTGCTGTTTCAGGAGTTCGGCCAGTCGGATCGTTACGTCGTACGCGTATTCATCTTCGGGCAATATGTGGCGTCCATACCGCCCAAGTGCCCCAGGATCGGGACCGCCATGCCCCGATGCAAGGTAAAAAACGGTACCGCTCAGCGCTTTGCGGGATGACCGGGCTACGGCCGCACTCGCTTTTGCAGGCCGAATTTTTTTCTCTGCTTTATTCGTCCGCTTTACCGCTGCCTTTCGGGTCGACGCGTTTACCAATTTCTTCCCTTTCTTGCGCCGTTTATCAGGCGTCTTGGCCGCCGACTTTTGCGACGAAGGACGGGGAGACGGTCTGGAAAGAGGGGGATGCCGATTCGGCAGCGAACCGGTTTCTACGAGTGCACGGGCTGTATTTGCATACAGAATCAGGCAGATAAACGAAAAAAGAAGCGTTTGCAAAGGCTGGCCTATTGGTACAAAAACGAACGTAATCAGTCCGCAAAAGTACGGGTGAATGCAAAGGCCATCAAGCCGATGCCTAAGCTTATGCACCATTCGCTAAAGCAAACGAGCCAGCCGATGCGATTACACACCGATTGGCTCGTCCTTGCAAGAGTGTATTTACGTTACGCTAACGTAGCCTCCACGCTGATGGTCGTATTGAACAGCTTCGAGATGGGGCAGTTGTGTTCCGCATGATCGACCAGCTCGTCAAACTTCGCTTTATCCAGGCCCGGTACGCTGGCATTGAGCGTCAGTTTAGAACTGGTAATACCGCTGTCTTCCAGCGTAATGGCGCATTTAACGTCCAGCGTATCGGCGGCAAAACCAGCCTGCTGGATATTGAACGCCAATTGCATGGCGAAACAGCCCGCGTGGGCAGCCGCTACCAGTTCTTCGGGGTTTGTTCCAACGCCGTCGGCGAAGCGGGTGTTAAAGGAGTATTGCGTTTCGTTGAGGACCGTGCTGGCCGTTGATACGGTTCCTTTACCATCTTTACCGGTTCCAGCCCAGTGGGCCGAGGCAGTGCGTGTAATTTTCATGACGTTTACTTTAGATTTGTTTTTAAGAACAGGTCAAAGATAGGATGAGCATCGCTTTCTGGTTTTCACCTATGTTAAAAAGCGTTTGTATACTGCTTAACCGGTTCTTTTATTTGCTATAAACTCACCTGCACCCTGCCTGTTGAACGTGCCCTTTTTCAAGTCGCCCTATTTATCGAGTCAATTTAGCGTATGAGTTCGCCCGCCCATCTGACCTTACACCACCATTTACAGCAGTTTGCCCAACTGTCAGACAACGATCTTCAGGTAGCCGATGAATTCTGGCACAGCCGGACCATTCCTAAACACGACCTGTTCAACTTCAGCAATTCCGTCTGTCGGCACGTTGGGTTTATCCTGAGCGGAATCTTCCGGGTGTATTACGTAGATCCTCGAACGGACCTGGAACACAACCTGTATTTTAGTACCGAACATACCTTTCTGACATCTTTAAAAAGTTTATTGACACGTACCACCTGCCCGTACCTGATCGAAGCCCTGGAAGATGCCGAACTGCTGGTGATTGAGCACGACCGGCTGCAACAGTTGTATGACCAATCGCACGGCTGGGAACGATTCGGGCGCCTGTTAGCCGAACAGTATTTTCTCTTTAACCAGACGCGGTCGGAAAGTTTACTGACGCAGACGGCCGAAGAACGCTACGTGGCTTTGCTGGAGCGGTCGCCCGATATATTGAATCGCGTTTCGCTGGGCCACATTGCGTCCTACCTGGGCATAAAAGGGCCATCGTTGAGCCGCATCAGAGCCCAGGTAGCGCATCGGTAACGAATAGGGTCGATCAATACCCTTCGTCCGTAACAAGGTAATAGTTTCTGGACCCGGCATCAGCCGTTGTGAGGGTCAGCCATTCGACGTGCGTATAGACGTTGAAGGCCACGACCTGGCAGTCTGTAACCACCTGCTGGTCAGCTTCCAGCTGCTGCCGGGCAAAGGCGATCGCTTCTTCTTTGGAATCGAAGCTGCCCAGCAGATCGCTCTGGTCGAAGTCAGGCTCCTGGTCAGGCAGCGTTCCGACTACATTCGAAATTGGTGAATCAACGGCTCCTTCAGCGGCAGTCGCCGGGGCCGCAAACAGTTCAATGGTCATCAGTGAAACCGGTTCGTGTCTGTAGTTAACCGTTTTTGAGCCGTTTTGATCGTACGTTTTAGAGCATACAGGGTGTCTGGCCCGTAGGTATCGCCGATCATCGATCACCGGTTGTGTCGATGAAGGTGCCCGTCGAGAACGAAGTGTCTTCGGAGAGCAGCCACAAAATGGCCTGGGCTACTTCTTCAGGGCACCCACCACGTTTCATAGCTACGGTTTCTTTAATTCGGTCGACCAGGTTGCGATTGGTCGGTGAACTGCACCAGATGCTGACCGATCTGGCAGTAAATCAGCGACTAGCGTTCCTGAAATAGCGAATCGTTCGTCAAAGGGCTTTTTCCATACAGATGCTTTCGGCAATAGCAACGTATGGACCGTAGTTGGCGATACGTTGGTAGCCTAACTTGCGGTACAAAGCAATGGCTTCGGGTTGTTTATCCGCCAGTTCCAGGCGGGTGAACGAATGCCCTTCTTCAGCGGCCCAGGTCTCCAGTTCCGTCAGAATCAGCCGGGCAACGCCCAGCCTCCGGCTTTCGGGTCGCACGTACATGCGCTTTATCTCGACGCGCCCGGCTTCGTCCAGTACTTTATAGCAGCCGCAGCCAACGGGTATTTCGCCATCAAGCGCCAGGACGACCTTTGCATCAGCCGGAACGTTGTTGTGCGGATCGAATTGCGCCTGTTGTTGCCCATATCGCCGTCTTAGGTCAGCGTTTAGCTCAGTGATCAAAGCCGTAAATCGATTATCGTCCGGCGCAGTACGTAGGATTGAAAGCATATAAATCGGCGGGTAAAGTGCTCACCTGAAACCCCTCAATAAACTGGTGACCGGACGTATACAGTAATTGGGTTGACTCGCTGTTCCTTCCAGGCACCACTCGTCCGGAGCGCTAAAGAAGGCACTTAATCAGCTCACTATCAAGGCTTATAGCCTGAACAGCCTGTTTGCCCAACAAATAGTATGGCGGGCCGCTGGGCGGAGCAAAGCCGTGAACCAGGTGAATTAGCTACTTTTGCCCTACACTGCCTTACGTTTCATACCCGCTCACACTGATGGCAATAAGTCCGCGATTGCAATACCTGTTTCTGTTCTCAGTACTTGTTCAACTTCTGTTTTGCCTTACTCAGGTCGGTTATCTTCACCCCGACCAGCATTTTCAGCTCATCGAGTTTTCGTCCTGGCAGTTGGGCGAACCCAGTGGTGCCACCAGCGTCTGGGAGCTGAACAGCCACATCCGACCGACACTACAGGTCTATCTGTTCTCAGGCTTTGTCAAGCTTTGCCGCTTTTGCTACGTATACGATGCCTACACGCAGTTAACGATAGTTCGTATTCTGACCGGCCTGTTCAGTTTTACCTTGTTCAATGCACTCGCCCTGTACTATTTCAAATCTGACAAAAAGTTGCTGTACCTGGTCCTGCTCTTGTTGAATGTATCCTGGTCACTGCCTTACGTCCGCACCTTGTTCAGTTCCGAGCTGGCTTCGTCCATCGCATTTTTCGGCGGTATATTCCTCTACGAAACCAGGAAAGATCGGGTTTGGGCCATCCTGTTGACAGGTTTTCTATTCAGTCTTGCCTTTTATTTCCGGTTCCAGATCGCGTTTGGACTGATTGGTTTTGGCCTATGGATGCTGCTGATCGAGAAAAAATACACCCGCCTGCTACCGATGGCCATCGGTTTTGGATTGGGGATAGGCCTTAATATTTTCTTGGATTATCTCTTCTATCACCAATTCGTTTTTACCCCGTATGAATATTACCGGGTCAACATCACCGAAGGCAAAGCCGCGGAGTTTGGCACATCGAGCTTCCTGAACTACGTCTTTATGCTGGCGCTGGTTATTGGTGCTCCCCCGCTCAGTATTTTTCTTTTCTACTACGCTGTTCAAGGAGCCGTTAAAGAGTATCGCCAGCCGCTCGTGTTTGCCGTATTATTTTTCGTTGTCGGCCACTGCCTGGTTGGTCATAAAGAAGAACGGTTCCTATTTCCGATCGTGAACGTCCTGCCAATTCTAGCCGGCTGGGGCTTGTCGTCTTTCATCGGGTATTACCAGCAGGCAAGCGCACGGATTCGCAGCTTGCTGAAAGGAGTAACTTATTTTAGTGTATGCCTCAACGGATTGGCACTGGCTTTCTTAGCCCTGAATCCGTATTCCCAATCCATAGAGTTTTCGCGCAGGGTGACGAATACCTTCCGAGGCACTACGTCGATGGTTTACTGCCTGAAACGTACGCCCTTCGAAACCGAGAGCGGACTCCCCTTAACGTTCTATCGCCGGAACGCGCCGAACATCAAGCTCACTAAATTTCACGAAGCCGACTCGGCCCGCTATCTGAAAAATGCCTGGCTCGTGACTACGTATAACGACGCGAAAGATAAGCTGCCGCTTCTCGATAGCCTGGGTTTCAAACCTCAGTTGTATTCGTCCAGTACGTTGTGGAAGCTCAATGAGTTTCTTCAAAAACAGAACATAAATACCATCAACGAAATCTGGGTGCTGTACCGAAAAGAAGAGTAACCTGTGTTAGCTGTAGGCTACTGGTTTGGGTAATCGATTGACCAGCCAAAGACAGAACACCGCATTGAAGAGTAGGGTGAACGGAATTACAGACAGATTTTTGAAGAACAGAATCAATACCCATTCGGAAGCCTGAGCGGAGATAAGCTGACGCGCCTTAAGGGTGATGTACAAACAGGTCTCATACGCAATGTGATTGATAAACGCATTCATCAGAAAAGCGACAACCGAGAACACGCAAAGATTGCCTAGTATCGCCAGCCAGTTTTTGCGCATGGTTTGCAGGCTTAAATGCCAGTTCTGCTTACGACTTTGTCGGTTGGTCACAAACCGAACCAAACGAGCAATTCCTGCCCTGATATTGGTCAACCCTAATGCATAAACGAAAAGGAGGATGCGGGCCGACTCGACGATTATTTCCAAACCGATGTTCAATTCGGAACTGATCGGTCCGAATGCGTTAAGCTGGATCGCCCGGCCAACAGCAGCGATAAATCCCAGGCCGAAAATGACCAGAAAATGATTTCTGATAAAGGCGATGGTATACACCGTCCAGTCCAGTGACCTGATGAGCCGGGTCGATATCGGATTCATGATATAAGGTTGGTTTAGAATAGCTTACTTATATAAACCTGTTCATTCGGCCAACCATTGTCAACCTTACTTTTACCAGCGGCCAAACTAAAGCCGTCAATGGTTTATCCTATTCGTTTACCCAACCTGACGGCCTATTAAAATTTAGATTATTCGGCTAGCGTACATTTTTCCCAAATGTTTCCAGAATTGACGTAGTGTTTTGTAGCCGTATCCGTGAGTCAGATCAAGTCCGGATACGTTGTTTGGATGAAGCACTTACGATACGTTCACCGAGTACGCTGGCAACCGGTCGCTGGCCTGTTGGCACTGGGACTCGGCTTGCTGACGGAAGCATCAGCGCAGACCCTAACGCTGAATCAGGTGGTGGAGCAGAGCATTCGGCAGTATCCATTTCTGCGCGCCAAGCAGGCCGAAATCAGCAGCGCCCAACGGCGGCTACAGGCCAGCCAGACCGAATGGCTGCCCATTGTGCAGGTGCAGGATCAGTACAACTATGCCACCAGCAACAGCCTGAACGGTTCGTTTTTCCCGAACGAAGCCATCAATATATCAACGTCGGGCGGTGTACGGCCCGTGGCGGTTTCGCAGGCCAGTTTTGGCAGCTTTACCAGCGCTTCCATCGAGTGGCGAGCCATTACGTTCGGGCGGGTAAAAGCCAGCGTCGGCGTAGCTAAAGCCGAACTTCAACGTAGTGAGGCCGATTACGAGAATGAACTCTTTCAGCACAAGGTCCGCACCATCGACGCCTATCTGCTTCTGCTCATCAACCAGAAACTGGTTCAGATTCAGCAGAGCAACCTGGAACGGGCCGAAACCTTCAAGCGCGTGGTTGACTCGGGCGTCCGATCCGGAATGCGGGCGGGTGTCGATAGTGCGCTGGCTACGGCCGAAGCGGTTCGGGCCCGGCTCCTGCTGCTCGAAAGTCAGCAGCGGGAGCAGGTTCAGCGCCTGCGTCTGTCGGAGTTGGCGGGCCAGCTTCAAGCCAATATGCAGATCGATAGCCTGGGCTTTTACACCTCGCTGCCTAATGGTGACGTTCGGGCCGATTCGCTGTCGCCTAATAATCCCACCCTACGGTTATTCCAATCGCAGATTACCCTGTCGGCGGCTCGCAGCCTGGCTACGCAGCGGTCGGGTATGCCCATCATTTCGCTGGTTGGCGTAGGCAACGCCCGGGGATCGGGATTTTCCAATCAGGGGGATATGTTTCTGAACAATCAACTTAGCGGCTTCGGCTATCAGGTAGGCAATTACCTCGTTGGCGTGGTAGCCCGCTGGAACCTGACCAATCTGCTACGCGCTCGCCATGAGTACCACGCCGATCAGTATCTGGTCGAGCGGTCGCGGCAATTATTTAACACGCAACGCCTGCAAATCACCCGGCAAGATCAGGAAGCCGAAACGCAGTATCAGGTCGCACTGGAACAGGCCCGGCAGGCTCCGGTTCAGCTACGGGCGGCCCGGCAGGCCTATAACCAGGCCCGAACGCGCTACCAGAATGGCCTGACCGATCTGCCGACCCTGCTGCAAAGCGTGGTGACACTCAACCGTGCCGAGGTAGACGGCTACGTAGCGACCAGCAACGTCTGGCGGTATCTGCTGCTGAAATCGGCCGCTGAAGGCGACTTGTCTTTATTCCTGAACCAGATAAAGTAATGACAACCTGACTCCCTATTTGTCATGCAACAAATTATTCGTTCTGCCTTACGCAAACCCATTTCGGTTGTCGTTGGCGTAGTGGCTATCCTGTTTTTTTCGGTGATGTCGCTGTTCACAATTCCGGTCGATATTTTCCCGAACCTCGACTTACCAACGATCTACGTCGTACAGCCTTACGGTGGGATGGCTCCCGATCAGATGGACGGTTTTATCGCTACGCGCTATCAGGACCACTTTCTGTACGTATCGGGAATTCGCGACATTGACGTAAAAACCATTCAGGGGTTGTCGCTCATCAAGCTGCAATTCTATCCGGGCACGGATATGGCGCAGGCAGCCGCCGAAGTCGCCAACAACGTATCGCGGGCGAAAGCGTATATGCCCGAAGGCACGGTACCGCCCCAGGTCGTCCGATTCGACGCCAGTTCGGTGCCGGTTGGACAGTTGGTATTTGAAAGCCCGACCCGCTCGCTGAACGAAATCCAGGATTACGCTTCGTCGCGCGTGCGGCCGATGTTCTCCCGCATTCCGGGGGTGTCGAGTCCACCGCCGTTTGGGGGTAACCAGCGTACGATCGTCGTTCGCGTCAATCCGCAACTCGTGCGCAGCTACCAGCTCACGCCGGAAGAAATTATCAAATCGATTGTTACGAACAACCAGCCCTCCCCCGCCGGCAACATTCGGATTGGCGATAAGACGCTGATGACGCCGGTTAACTCACTGGTAAAGAAGCCGGAAGATTTCCTGAACATTCCCATCCGCGTGGGTTCTGGACCCACCGTATTCGTGCGTGACATCGGTACGGTAGAAGATGCCGCCGACGTAACGGTGAGTTACGCCCTCGTCAACGGGCGCCGGGCGGTGTATATTCCGGTGGTCAAAAAGTCGGACGCGTCGACGCTGGACGTAGTGAACAACATCCGCAAGGCCATGCCCGAACTGCAAAATGCCGTACCGGAGGACGTAAAGATCTCGTACGAATTCGACCAGTCCGTTTACGTAACCAACTCGCTGAAAAGCCTGGTGACGGAAGGGATTCTGGGCGCGGTACTGACCGGTTTGATGGTGCTGCTCTTTCTGCGCGACTGGCGTAGTGTAATCATTGTGGTATTGACCATCCCTATCTCGATTCTGACAGCGGTGATCCTGCTCAATCTGTTCGGGCAAACCATCAACATCATGACCTTGTCGGGGCTGGCGCTGGCGATTGGGATTCTGGTCGACCAGGCGACGGTATCTATCGAAAATATCCACCAGCACCTGGAAATGGGCAAGCCCAAACCCATAGCGATCTGGGATGCCTGTAAAGAGATTGTCTTCCCGGAGTTTCTGATTCTGCTGGCCATTCTGGCTGTGTTTGCCCCGGCTTTTGTAATGAGTGGGGTGCCTCGTTCGATGTTCCTGCCGCTGTCCTTATCCGTGGGCTTTGCCATGATCGCGTCGTTCCTGCTCTCGCAGACGTTTGTGCCCGTGCTGGCGAACTGGCTGCTGAAAAGCCATCCAGCCCATGAAGCACCGACGCTGGCCCTTGACAGCCGGGAGCGGCACATGATCGAGGATGAAGCCGCTCACCCGGCGGAAAACCCGAAAGGGTTTGAGAAGTTTAAACAACGCTACTCGGCAACGCTCGAAAGAGTGCTGAACCGTCGCGGCCTGGTGGTCGGTGGTTATCTGGCGGGTACCTTGGCGATCATTGTGCTGTGTTTTATGTTCATCGGTACGGACATTCTCCCGCATGGCAACAGCCATCAGTTTCAGATGCGGCTACGTATCCCCGACGGCACACGGGTGGAACGTACCGAAATAGCGACGCTTAAAGTGCTGGAAATCATCAAGGAGTCCGTAGGGGCCGAGAATGTAGAAATCTCATCGGCCTATGTCGGCACGGTACCGTCCAGCTACGGTACGTCCAACATTTTCGTGTTCAACAGCGGCCCGCATGAGGCTGTACTGCAGGTGTCGCTAAACGAAGAACATCCGATTAAAATGGATGACCTGAAAGAAGAGCTGCGGACACGTATTGCTAAAGCCTTACCGGCTGCCAGCATCTCGTTCGAGCCCATTGAGCTGACCGAAAAAATCATGAGCCAGGGAGCCTCAACCCCTATTGAGGTAACAGTGGCCGCCAAAAATCTGGCCGAAGCCGGGCAATTTGCAAATAAGATTCGGGACCAGATGACGAAGATCGATTTCCTGCGCGATGTGCAGATCGCCCAACCGCTGGCGTATCCCGTTCTGAACGTAACGATGAACCGTGAACGGGCCGGGCAACTCGGTGTTACGTCTACCCAGGTAGCTCGTTCCCTGGTAGCCGCTACGTCGTCGAGTCGGTTCACGGACAAAAACCTTTGGCTCGATGAGTCGAAAGGCCTGGCGTATCAGGTGCAGGTGCAGATCCCGGAATACCAGATGAGCAGCGCCAACGACATTGGCAACATTCCGCTTAAAAGTGGCGAGATGCGCCCGTTACTGTCGGATGTAGCTACGTTTTCGGAAGGGAAAGCCCCCGGCGAGTATGACCGGGCCGGACCGAACCGGTTGGTAACGATCACCGCCAATCTGCAAAAGAAAGACCTCGGCTCCGCCCGCAAGGCAGTGGAACAGGCCATCAAAGAAGCCGGTGAGCCTCCCCGTGGTGTACTCGTGGAAATGGGTGGGCAGACGAACCTGCTCACCGATACGCTGAGCAGCTTACAAACGGGTCTGATGGTGGCCATTGTGATTATCTTCCTGCTGCTGGCGGCTAACTACCAATCCTTCAAACTGTCGCTGGTGATTCTGGCTGCGATTCCGGCGGTGGTAGCGGGTGCATTGCTGATGCTGCTGGCCTGTGGCGCTACGCTCAATCTGCAATCGTACATGGGGCTGATTATGTCGGTCGGCGTATCGGTGGCGAACGCCATTCTGATGGTGACCAATGCCGAGAACCTACGCCTGGAATTAGGTGATACGCGCCGGGCGGTGGTTATGGCGGCCAATAGCCGGATTCGCCCGATTCTGATGACCAGTATTGCCATGATTGCCGGGATGGTGCCGATGGCGTCCGGAATGGGAGAAGGTGGAGACCAGATTGCCCCACTTGGCCAGGCCGTAATTGGTGGATTGATTGCCTCTACCCTGGCGGCTCTGCTGATTCTGCCGTGCGTGTTTACCCAGTTCCAGACCAAAGCCGCCCTGCAATCCGTATCCCTCGACCCCGAAGATCCGGAAAGCAAGTTCTTCAAAAAGGAGACCCCTGATGCGCAGGCTGAACTAGTCGGCCACCCATAACTCACACTTCCCTAATCCATTGTGGCACTCTTTCACTCTTTGAATTTTCTATGAAATCATATCTGAAACTGCTCGGCCCTGCATCCCTTGCTGTTGGGCTAGCGTCCTGCTCGTCGGCCGTGAGCGACGATAAACCCGCCAGGAAAGAACCCGACGTGCAGTCGGTCGCGGTGACCACGGTTCAGTCGATGCAACCCAGCAAACGAGTGACTCTGCCCGGCGAGTTGAAGCCCTGGAACAGGGTAAACATCTACGCCAAAGTGAAGGGTTACGTCCGCGACATCGCGGTGGATCGCGGCACGTCTGTTCGCAAAGGGCAAGTATTGGCCCGGCTCGAAGCACCCGAAGTAATTGCCGAACTGAGTCAGGCGCAGGCCCAGATGCAGGCGCAGGAAGCAACGCTGGTTGAGCAAACAACCCGCGCCCGTGCCAGTCGGCTAACGTACCAGCGACTCGTGCAAACCGCCAAAATGGAAGGGGCGGTTTCGCTCAATGAACTCGACCAGGCCCACGCCCGGATGCAGGCCGATAGCGCAATGGTGGCCGTAGCGCGGGGCACCGTACAGGCCGCCCGGTCGAATTACCAGGCGAAAACCGAACTGCGGCAGTACCTCACCATCACCGCCCCTTTCGACGGTATCGTGATCGAGCGGAACATCAGTCCTGGCGCGCTGGTCGGGGCGGGCGATAGTGGCAAACCGCTGTTTGTACTCGAAGACAGCCGGACGCTACGCCTGACGGTGGCGATTCCGGAGAGCTTTGCCAACCAGCTACCCGCCAAAAGCGCAATCTCCTTCACGGTCAACGCCATTCCGGAGCGTCGCTTCAACGCCCAACTTGCTCGTTCAGCCGAGAGCCTGATCGAAGCGAACCGCGCTATGATGGCCGAGTTCGACGTGAATAATGCGGGCCATGAGCTGAAAGCGGGAATGTACGCCGAAGTAACCTTACCCGTTGAGCGCTCAGTCAAAACGCTGTTTGTGCCCACGACCTCGGTCGTCAGTTCGAGCGAGAAGATGTTTGTGATCCGCGTCCGCGACAATCGGGCGCAGTGGGTACCCGTGCAAAAAGGGAACGTTGTCGATAGCCTGGTTGAAGTATTCGGCGATCTGCAACCCGGCATAGCCATTGTGCGGACAGCCTCCGAAGAAATTCGCGACGGACAGGCGGTGGTGACCAGCCGCAAATAATACGTATACGTTCCTTTTATGACTTTCCTTATTCCAATCGTAATGTCGGGTTGGAATAAGGAAACTGACCTTCTTGAAATTATAGATAAAATGGCGGGGCTACGCGTCAGCAAAATACTGTTAATGTAACGTGAATTATGGATTATCCTCTGACCTCAAATAAACGACTTCTGTCATCCCGACGCAAGGATGGATCTTCTGTCGCTGGAGTAAATATCAGCCTCTCCCGAAGATCCCTCTTTGCGTCGGGACGACAAGAGCTTCTATTTATCTGTTTGACTTACCATGATTTACAGTAGCTAACACCCATAATTCACGTTAATCCACTACTCTAGTTACGCCTATAGTACTAATCACTTCTTTGAAATCTTAAGTAGTTCGCCTGTTTCGTCTCATTACGTAGTCATCTCAAGAAAATCCGTTAAAATCTCAATTAGTACCGACGCCTGACCGTAATAGACCTGGCTTAGCTTTGGCTTCTCAATTACTGAGTCAAACCTATTTGTAAGCCATGGACTATCAAGCGCTGCTCCGTCAGCTTTATCAGGATTTTAACGCGCGTCGGATTGATGCGGTGCTGGCTCATCTGCATACTGATGTTGCCTGGCCAAACGGCTGGGAAGGAGGCTATGTGGCGGGTCACGATGAAGTGCGAACTTACTGGCTGCGCCAATGGTTGCAAATCAATCCAATTGTTGAGCCGCTTTCCTTTGAGCTACGCCCTGACGACCAGATTGCGGTGCATGTCCACCAGGTTATTAAAGACCTGAATGGTCAGCTACTAAGTGATGACCATATCCAGCATATCTATCGCTTCGAAGAAGAAAAAGTGCGTACCATGACCATTGAACACCAGTAGCTTGTTCAGCTTTGTCGTGTTTTGCTTTATTCAACCCGGAATTCAATCATTACGTTACCGTTACCCATCACAGTACTTGTACACAGCAGAACTTTGATACGTAAGGGGGGTAATTGCCCCTTTTTTGTCGCAATAGCCTCCCCTAAGTCCGCAAAAGGCTGGTAGCTTTGCACACGTAACAGACAATATACTGACAACATGCAAAAGCAGGTTCTTTTAGATATGTTAGCCCAGAACCAAACGACTTGTTCGTTTGCCTTTGATCAGATTACGGCTCAGAATGCGGAGCTTCGACTCAATCGAGAAACGGCATCGATTGGCTTCATTTATCGGCATACGGGAGAGATGATGAATCTGTTTGGCTTATTTTTCGGTCTTCCCGTTGAAGTACAGAACACCACCATGGGCCAGATCGATACGGGCCAGGGTAAAGACACCGAGGCCAGTCGGCACCTGATCGAAGCAGGTTATCAGATGTTTCAACGCTATATAGAAATAACGGCCGATGAGTCGTGGCAGGATTCGATTGAAACTCCTTTCTTCGGTACGGTCTCCCGGGCCCGGCTTTTTGGCCACGTTCTGTTTCATACCGCGCATCACGCCGGACAGATCTCCTTAACGTTGAATAGAGGTCAGAGATTTGATTGACACGTAGGGGACTTTAACCCGATCAGAAACTCTCCTATTTTAGAGATGGTCGATTAATACCGTTTACTACGTGTCTATATACACCAAACCAGGAATGTCATTTTCTTATCCATTCACGTGGTCTTTACTAATAGATTATGGCCACTGAGCTTTTTAATCGGCGCGATGTTATTGCTTACTTTATCGTCGCAGCAATTGGTGCTACGTTACAACTTATAGCCGGGAGCTTACTCCAGGATTGGTTTCAACTTAGCTACAAACAAGCGCTACTCGTAGGGTACTTTGTAGCGTTTATTGTTGGATTCTTCCTGACGAAGCTGTTTGCTTTCAATGCAAAGAACTCCGCCCAGACCAAACGGGAAGCCGTCAAGTTTATCCTCGTTTCAGTTATTTCCTGTTTGATTACGGTTTATGGATCGGCTCTTCTTTATGATTATTCAACTCGCAACCTTGAGCAATTCGTTGTGCTGATTCCCTTTTCAATAAAAGAGGTCAATATCAACAAACTCATGGCTCAAGTCATTGGCATGGGTGCTAGTTTTTTAAATAACTATGTGTTGCACAAACGATTCACATTTCGCAATACCGGGTTTTATGAAAA
The DNA here is from genome assembly GCF_054778895.1 of Spirosoma fluminis. Lineage (NCBI taxonomy): Bacteria > Pseudomonadati > Bacteroidota > Cytophagia > Cytophagales > Cytophagaceae > Spirosoma > Spirosoma fluminis. The sequence goes on along the minus strand of NZ_BAAGZD010000011.1, from coordinate 1,998 downwards.
GCTAAAATATTTGTTAAATCTGTAAAAGTTAAAATAGATAGATTTGACGCCTATATAAAATCTGATTTTGTTCAATCTACTGAAGAAACTGGAAGCGATAACTGCTAATTAGCATAAAGCCACTTATATAACAGAAGAATGTTGAAAGAATCTTTAGTTTATCTAGGCTTAGTTATTCTATTTTTTCTCGTCATTTCTAATTATGTCAAAGTGTATTATCACTACCTACTAATTAAGAAATTAGAAAAATCAAAGGGATTGAATTTCTTTCTATTGCCTTTCCAATCTCCCTTTAGATGGATAGAAATAGTATCTCCTTTTACTTCCCGCTACTCTGCAAGTCAACTTTCTCTTGAAGAAAAAGAACTGTTAAACAAAGCTAAGTCAGCTGCGAGGTTCTTTTGGTGGTGCTTGTTCTCGCTATTTTTAGTTGCATTTATATGGGAAGTACTACCGTAAAATAGTCTTCAAATTTTAGACATAAAGCAGATTTGATCTTATATATGTTTACCAACTAATTCTATGAATAGTCGAATAGCATAAAGTGAATTATATGACTAGGTTAGAAAAAGTACAAAGCCTGATCTACTTTTTAAGTAGATCAGGCTTTGTACTTTTTCTATTATATGCCTTTATTTCTTATCCTTACTGATACCCCTTTATTTTAGAAAAACCTCGCACAAAAAGCCAGTATAGACTCAACGATAGGGGTACTAAGACTAGTGGCGTAGCTGTGATATACTTAGCCACCAAAGCTAGAACGATAGCTACTCCTCAAATACCAAATAGAAATTTTGCCCAAGGAAGTTTTGACATGACTTATCGAGTTAAGTTGACTAGTGAAACGGGTTTTGGAATGATTAAATATATCCAAAATTAGATATCAGACAAAAATTGTACTCTTTAAAGGTCTGTTATATAACTAACTTCATGTAAAGGGACATATCCAATAAAAGAGACCTTTTGAAAACTGAGCCGGATTCTCAGAATATTACTACTCCCTTTCGTATTTAATCGGCAAAAGATCAAGCACTGGCGTTTTAAAAACCCCCAAATTATCTTCTAAGATGACTAAAGCATCAGTAGCATAATCAGAGATTAGCTCTCGACACATGCCACAAGGAGCCACTATTTTTCCTGTATGGTAAACCGCTACGATTGTGTCAATATTACTATCTCCTAGAGTGGCTGCTGTTCCAATGGTAACAGCTTCTGCGCAGACGGCAATTCGACCAATGTAGGCTTCCAGGTGAATACCCTCAAAGACTTTTCCTGACTTAGTCCTAAGGACTGAGCTGACCGCATGCACATCGGGTTTGTGCCGAAGTGTGATCAAATCACGAGCTTGTTGAATTAATTCAAAATCATTTTCAACAAGTGGTAAACGAGTCATTTTAGTAGTTGTATAAGTGATAATTATGTTAAGAAGACCCTGCGACTCGATCACCCTGCGTTTGCCGGAGCCACCAGAGAAATAGCGAACCCAAAATTAGGTCTGCACTACCCAATACGGGTACTTTTAGTGGCAATTCGCCTGAAAGCCAGAACCCAACCAGCGTGGCGAAGAAAGCAAGTTTACCCGCTGCACCTACTCCCATTAAGAGTCGGGGTGCCTGGCCGCTAAAAGCGCAGTAGGCATAGGCAACTCCGAAGATAAAGATGAATTCAGCGATAATCCACAGATAAAGAGAATGGCTTGTTGAAGGCAGGTCCATAAGTTGCCGGCCAAGAGGAAAGCTGGGTATAAATAGAATCGCACCAACCAGATTCACTCCAGCTGTGATCCATAGACTGATACGCATCCAGTTAGGTAGGCTCATGCGGAGAAAATTTAGCTAATACACTCATACCAGTTAGTTATATAATTATATAATCTAACGTTATAGTACGTTTGAGCTGGTTTGAAAAATACTCTAAAAACAGTTATTCTACTGTGATTTGAGCCACCAGCGCGGGAAAGTCCGTAGTGTTATTAGCCAAACCTGTTTAACATGTTTT
>NZ_BAAGZD010000010.1:0-137870 GCF_054778895.1 Spirosoma fluminis | reverse complement strand
GGGCTCGATTGATGCCAACCGGGGAGACTACCAGAACGGCTGGGACACGGATCAGTTTCCGGTGGACGTCTATGAGCTGACCGAAGCGATGCTGGTGATCCTGGAAGCGGGGGGTTTCAAGTCGGGTGGGGTGAACTTCGATGCCAAGACGCGTCGCAACTCGACGGATCTGGAGGACCTCTTCATTGCCCACATTGGTGGGATGGACACCTTTGCGCGGGCTGCGATTGCGGCCGAGGCCATTCTGGAGAAGTCGGCTTACAAGAAGCTGCGTGCTGAGCGGTACGCCAGTTATGATAGTGGAGCGGGTGCTCGTTTCGAGCAGGGTGAGCTAACGCTGGAGGACCTGCGGTCGTATGCCCTGGAGCAGGGGGAGCCCAAGCAGCTCAGCGGCAAGCAGGAGCTCTACGAGATGATCATTAATCAGTATATTTAAGCCATAAACGGGTGCTGACAGAAGTCAACTGTCAGCACCCGTTCTAATCCGCATCAGGTTATGTATACATTCATCGGTTTAGGTGGGCAGGAGCTAATTCTCATCGTGCTCGTTTTAGGCGTATTGATATTGCTCCCGGTCATTGCGCTTGTGGATGTGATACGTAGTGATTTCAAAGGAGCGAATGATAAACTGATCTGGGTTATTATCATCCTGTTTCTGAACATCATTGGTGCCTTACTTTATTTCTTTATGGGCCGTAACCAACGCGTTGCATGAAAAACATATCCTTTATTTTGTTTGGGCTGCTGTTAGCCATCCCGGCATTTGCCCAGTCTAACGACGAAGCGGCTGTAAAGACGACTATTAAGCTTTTGTTCGATGGGATGCGCAAAGGCGATTCCACGCAGGTCAAAAATGCCTTCGCCCCAACGGCTACGTTACAAACCATCACCAAGTTTAAGGAAGGCGCAGTTTCGGTACGTAACGAAGACATTCGGAAGTTTGCAGCTTCAGTCGTTAAATACCCGCCTTTGGCCCTTGATGAGCGTCTGTCCGCTATAGAGGTTAAGATTGACGCCGAGTTAGCCACCGCCTGGACACCGTACGTCTTTTATCTTCAGGACAAGAAAAGTCACTGTGGCGTGAATGCGTTTACGCTCATCAAAGAAAATGGCAACTGGCGCATCCAGAATATTATCGATACCCGCCGGAAAGACAACTGCCCCGATTTGCCCAAACCCTGATTACGCTCCGCCCCACTTTGGCAATCGCTTCTCCAGAAAAGCGGCCATCCCTTCTTTAGCGTCGGGTGTCTGCTGCAACTGCTTAAACTGATCATACAGGAAAGCCTGCTGTTCGGCCGATGGCAGGTTTTTTAGCTGCTGATAGGCCCGTAAGCCAAACTGCATGGCCGTGGGCGAGTACAGTTTCAGTTCAGCAGTTAATAGCGATACGGCCGCGTCTAATCCGTCGCTCGGCACTACGTTGGTAACTAGACCAATGGCTCGGGCATCCATTGCGGACAGAATTTTCGCGCGCAGACAAAGATCGAGCGCGGTTCGGGCGGGCATGATATCGAGCAGCACCGCCAGCACCTGAAACGGAAACAGGCCGCGTTTCACTTCGGGTAAGTTAAACGTCACTGATTCGGCCGCTACGACATACGTACTGCCACCAACCAGCAGAAAGCCGCCCGCGTACACAGGTCCCTGCACCCGCGCGATGCACGGCTTGTGCAGGCCAGCCATTAATTCTCCAATTCGAACGGGGCCCGATGGCTCAGGAACCGTAGCCCTTTCGGTATCGCCCGTCGACAAGGCTTTCAAGTCCATACCGGCGCAAAACGTATCGCCCGCAGCAGCCAGCACAACCATCCACACGTCCGTCGTATAATGCGCGTACGCCAGAGCGAAGGCCAGCTCGCTGAGCATAGGCGGACCGAGTGCATTTTTCTTCTCCGGTCGGTTGAGCGTAATAGTCAATACGTGATCGGTCAGCGACGTACGCAGATAACGAAATTCTTCAGCGGGGAGCTGCGCAACTTGATCAGCGGTGTAGAGCATACTCATACATCAGGGTACCTAAGGTATAGTGTTAGCTAAGTTTAAATACCCATACCGGTTGATCGGCCAATTGTTTACGAATCGCTTCGGGAATAGTCACCGCAGCGCCGTTCGTCGCCTTTTTCCAACTGAGCGACGGCTTTGCGCCCAGCAACGACACCGTTTTACCCGGCATCAGTGGTAAGGTCATCTGTGCAGGCAGCCGCTGTTCGGCTTCGGTGGGCAGATACGCGGCATACGTTACGTTGTCTTTTTTAGTAAACGCCCACTGCCCCTGCCGATAAGGCGCCAGCGGTTTGGTACCGTAGATCGCTTCCTGGTTTACCTGCATCCAGCGGCCCATTTCGCTGAGCCGCTGATACGCTTCTGCGTGCCATTCGCCATCGGGACCGGGTGCTACGTTGAGCAGCAGGTTTCCATTTTTGGCCACTACGTCAACCAGCGTCTGCACGAGTTGGCGAGCCGATTTAAAGTTTTCTTTCGGAACGTACGACCAGCTACTGCCCATGGTCATGCACGTTTCCCACGGAATGGGCAGGTAATGATCCGGGATTTGCTGCTCGGGCGTTACGTAGTTCTCGAACTCACCCGAAACCGTCCGATCGACTACGAGTAATCCCGGCTGTTTCTGACGCGCCATGCCCGCAATACGGGCCATATCGATATCCTGATCATACGGAATAGTCCGTTGCCAGCTAACGGTTGAGTCGATGGTATTGAACGGCCGCACCCAACCGCCATCGAGCCACAGGATGTCAACTTTTCCGTAGTCAGTCATCAGCTCCTGAATCTGATTATACGTAAAGTCAGCAAACTGTTTCCACTCGTTCGGGTATTTTTTAGGATCGTAATTAACGTTACGGTCTTTGGGTGGCCAGTAGGGTTTCCAGTAGTGCTCGTTATGCCAGTCTGGTTTGGAGAAATAAGTGCCCACCATAAAATCGTGCTTCCGGAAGGCGTTCAGAATCTCTTTCGTTACGTTACTACGGGGGTTTGACGAGAACGGCGTTTTTGAACTGGTAATCTTGTAATCGGTCTGTTTGGTATCGAACATGCAGAACCCGTCGTGGTGTTTGGTGGTGAACACCATGTATTTCATCCCCGCCGTTTTTGCGGCCTGCGCCCACCGTTCAGGATTAAACTTAACCGGGTTGAAGGTAGTCTGTAGGTTCTCGTACGCTTTCTTATAGTCGAACCAGTTGGCCGATGCTGGTCCCTTCCGCTCACACCAGCCTTCATCTTCGGGGCAGAGCGACCAGGATTCCACAATGCCCCATTCGCTGTAGGTGCCCCAATGCATGAGCAGGCCAAACTTCACATCCTGCCACTGGTTGAGTTTTTGTTTCACCTGGTCATCTTTGGGCCAGACATATTTACGGTGGTTCTGCTCGGCGTGCTGCTGCCCAACCGCAAGGGAAGCCGTCAGCAAGGTCGCAGCCAGTAAAAAGTGAGAACGACTGTTCATAAACGGGTGAATGCAGTAATCAGGATTAAGGGATCAGTTCCTGCTCCAGCAGATTTTGCAGAATATACGCCTGGGTGCCGTACAACTTGGCCATCTCACCTAGTTTCGATAGTTCGATGCTTAGGTTATCCTGGTAGTTGAACAGGCAATATTTGGCAATCGCCTGTTCGATGGGCCGCGTAATGGCTTTGCGGGCCGTAGCCAGCACCCCGTTGACAATGATTAGCTCCGGGTTGAACAGATGAACCGCGGTAGAGAGTCCACGGCCCAGTTCATGGCCTACGTCGCTGAGCAGATCAATGCAGAACGCATCACCGGCGTTGGCCTTGCTGATGATGGCTTCGATATCGATCGAGTCGGCATCCATGTCAGACAGCAGCGACATCTGTCCGTTATCCAGCCAGGTTTTCGCCCGGCGAATCAAGGACGAAGCCGACGCTACGGTATCCAGACAGCCCACTTTTCCGCAGGTACACAAATCGCCGTCGGGCCGTACCTGAATGTGGCCCAGCTCACCCGCAAACCCGGCCGAGCCCTGTAGAATATCCCCGTTGGTGATGACCCCCAGACCAATTCCCCAGTCAATATTGATGGACAGTACGTGTTTTTTACCTTTCGCCAGTCCAAAGTGATGTTCGCCTAAAATGGTAGCCTGCGTGTCGTTTATGAAGTAGATGGGCGCATCAAACGCCTGCATCAACTGCTGATTCAGCGATAACTCCGGCTTGTTGATGCTGGGATACGTATAGTTAATGCCTTGCCGGGGGTTTACCAGACCCGGTAAAGCGGTTCCGACGCCAATGACCTGTAGTTTATCCTGATCAAGCTGCTGGGCCAGCTGCTCAAGCGGCTCAGAAAGCACGTTGAGCAGCGAAGCCGAATTTTCCAGCCTGAGGCCAATGTCTAACCGATGAACCACCTGATTCGACAGGTTAAAGACCAGCAGTTTGGTGTCGTGAACGTTGATGTCGACAACGACGGTTACGTACCGATTGGCATCGAGCGCATACAGCGAGGGCTTACGACCAAACTGCGCGGCTCCGGTGCCAATTCCCTGCACCCATTGTCCGGTACTTAATTCGTCGATCAGCGCTGTTGTAGACGGAATACTCGTATGTAACAGTTTGGCTAACTGCGCAATCGTATGCGCTCCATACTGGTATAACTCATTGATGATTCTCCGCTTTAGCTTATTTTTTTTCGTGTCAATGACAGAAAAAACTTCGTTATCCTGCATGATAGCCTTACGGTTCGGTTCGATTAGTTTTGAATAGATTTTGCACTTACTTAGGCTAAAAAGTGTATGATCAGCTGTACTTACTACAAGTTTAGTCCTACTTATCTACATTGGCGCGGCTCGCTTTGTTGAAAGACGGCCTTCATAAGGCAGGGCCGATTCCGGCTTTTCGTATCTTGTCTACAACGAAAGCCCCGATAGCCTGCCCCTGCGCCTGCCCATTTTCAATAGCATCGCGATAATGAATACCGCCATACAGCCTGGAAATAGAAGCTTCTTCGGCGGCTTGCCGGAACGACGAAAACGTTCGCTCGGGCAGTTCGAAGATCATCTCCGTTGTATCCGTAAATGAAAAATCAGCGCCAATCAGGTACGTTAGCACTTCAGCAACCGCAGTCGACACCACGCTATGCCCGCTTGTGTATTCGGGAAACGGGGGTGTTTGCAGCAACGGTTGCCAACGGGCGTTGATGGATCGGTTGATCACCGTTTCGGGTCGGATTCGGTTGCTCCGGTATTTCTCATCCCAGCAGCTAATGAACGCGTCCATCAAGGTCATGGCAACCACCGAATGAACCTGAACGGCCTTATCGAACGATAGCTTCGCCTTACTCGCGGCCAGACTGGTAATGTTCATCCAGTGCCCGCCGGGACTTATTTTTTTAAAACCGATGGCCATGTGTCCGGAGGTATTGATCGCAAACGGATTACAATCCCAATAAGAGGCAATAAAGCGCTGCTTAGCCGTCAGGTTGGTTCCGGTCTGATACACCTCGTACGCAAGTTTGTAAAACGCGCTGCTGGTATCTTTACTGAATGCAATGGGAGGTTTAGGCTTAAACTGGCCACAGGAGTCCAGCATCATGGGCCGAATGGTTCGCCAGTGGGGTTCTACGGCTTCGATGTAACCGGGTGGCGTAGGATACCACTGTCCGTCGGCCCGGGTGGGTCGGTACCGAAGCCGGGCGCTTAGCTTGCTATAATTGTCCGTGGCGGCATACGCCATAACCTTTTGGGCAACCGACTGCGCAACAACGACCGACTGCTGAATAATGGACTCACTGTATTTCGCCTGCCTGAGTTCTTCCAGGAGTTTCTTCTGTTCCTCCTCCAAGAGCGAACCCGATGGCAGAATCAGCCGCCCGGTTTCGAGGATGCAATACAACGCAGCAATCTGATAATTGTACGGCTGCTTCGTATCGGGCTTCACAGTTTCAAAGCCCGTTACCAGTCGGGTTGGCGACGCTACCGCCGTTTGATGCTGCGCCACAATTTCATGAGCCCCCAGCAGACAATACGTATAAAAACGACTGGCCGCGGGCGGATTCACTACGTCATGAATCATCACCATCGACAGGGCAAATACCGTCGGTTGAAGGCGCTCCCCTAAATCGGGTTTAGCTGCAGCAATCCGGGCCGAACCGATACACACCAATAACCAGATGACTACGTTCCACTTCATGGTTTCTGAGGTTTATAGACCTGAAGCGGCTGGTTAAAGGCTCCGATCACTACGTGGGGTACCTGCCCGATGGTTAGTTCAACGACTGACTTCACATCGCCCGTTACCGACAGGCCGGATTCAGGTTGGCTTACATAGGTAAAGTTACCCTGTCCGTTACCGGTTAGTAAACAGCCGTAATTGGCGTCCATAGCGCCCAGTTTCAAACGGTTGTCAGATTTGTTACCCAACAGAAGCAAATCCGCGTGTCCATCCCGGTTCACGTCCCTGATCAGAATGTTGGTTACGGGGGCTAACTGCGCCGGTAGGGGCAGAATCTGCTTCTCGAACCGTCCTCCCTGGTTGACATAACAAACCGAGTGACACTCTACGGCGGTCAGTTTTTTGGCCTGCGCTAATTCTTCGGGCAAAAATATGTTGGCGAGTGTCGCGTTGGCGTAATCTTTATAAAAGCCAAACCGTTTGCGCATGGCATAGATCTGGTCGTTCAGCTCATCCCGACTGACGAACGGATACGACGTTCCCTGCACGTAGAAGCTGAAAAAGGGATCAATGGAACCATTATTATCAAAATCGGTATAGTACAGTTCCGCGGGCTCCTGCTGCGACATTTTGATCTGCGAATTCGTCCCCAGATTACCCGCCACGATATCCTTTTTACCATCGCCATTTATGTCCCCTACGGCAATCGAAAGCCATAATCCGCTTTCGTTTTCGGGAAAATACTGGCTGGTCGCGTCAACAAACCCAGCTTTGGTGTTCCGGTAAACCTTGATAGGCATAAATTCCCCACAAACAATCAGATCGAGCCGGTTGTCGCCATCCAGATCGGCCCATTGCGCGTCCGTCACCAGGCCAGCCGTTGTGAACGGCACGGGCACCACCGTAAACTGGCCTTTGCCCGAATTCTGGAGCAGATAGGACGTTGGCGCTTCGGGGTAACGGCCCGGAACAACCCGCCCACCGATGAACAGGTCTATGTCGCCATCGCCGTCATAATCGCCGGGACGAATGCACGACTTGCTGTTCGCACTCAGGTTTGGCAGCGCATTCTTCGCCAGAATCAGCTTGCCATGACCATCGTTCAGATACAGCTCATCCTGTAGAGATGGCGTGTTAGGCTCAAACAAGGAGTAGCCACCTTTAGCCGTGTACAAATCGTCGTACCCATCGCCGTTCGCGTCGAAGAATACCGCAGCTACAATAGCCGAAACGGTTTCATCGCCAATGGTTAACCCATCAACCGGCTTAAACGTACCGTCTTTCTGCTGGACCCAGATCGTACCGGGTTTTTTCTGATCCCCACTGATATATACGTCGTCCAGGCCATCTTTATTCACATCGCCTTTGGCCATTACGGGCCCCGTATGCGAATACATCCAGAGCATTAAGGGCTGGCGTTTAAAGTCGTTTTCGGCGTATCCTTCGTGCGTGTGTTTAATTACTGATTCCGCTTTAGCGAAAACCGGACTTACCGACTTACTGGCTGAAACAGAGGCTCCTGCTTCAGTCGATTGCTGTTGAATGACCAGAAGCTGATTGACCGGAACGCGGCTTAGCTTCTGCACGGACTGATCGGGCCAGACAACGCGGATTGAATCAACTACGGTGGCGGTACCCAGACCGAAATGCAGCGTTAGCGGCTGACTCGACAAATACCCGCGGACGGGGCTTAGCTCCTGGTACTGAAGATTACCGTTCGTAAATACCGTCACTTTGGTACCCAGTGCATTGGTAGCGACAGTAGCCGGTGTCAGCCTGATCTCCACATAGGCGTTCGGCAACTGCTCGCGAGCCATGTTCTGGTAGATGAAAGCGGGCTCGTTAATGTTATTCACAATCAGTTCGAGGTCTCCGTCGTTGTCCAGATCGGCATAAGCGGCTCCGCTCGAGATGGATGGCGTCTGAATACCCCAATCCTGCTGCTTGTTCGCAAAGGTTAAATCGTGGTTGTTGCTGAAGATATAATTGGCAACCTTCGTCGACGGCATTGCCTTCACGAGATCCATGAGCTGAACCGGCTCACGGTTGATGGCTTTCTTGATCTTATAATCACCCCAGTACCGCAGGAAGTCTTTGTTGGTGTAATCTCTCAGATAGCCGTTGGTGATGAATAAGTCTTTGTAGCCATCATTATCGAAATCAGCTAATAACGGAGCCCAGCTCCAGTCGGTATTCGATACACCAGCCGCCTGGGCAATCTCACTAAACGTTCCGTCACCATTGTTGAGCTGCAGCATATTCCGCATGTACTGCTTTTGCAGGTTCTGCTGCTGCATCAACTCGAACGACTCGTAATTCTCCTGAAGCTGTAGGAGTTTCTGCCGACGGTTGTCTTCCGGCAGCATGTCGAGCGACATCACATCGGGCAACCCATCGTTATTGAAATCCGCGATGTCGACGCCCATCGAGAACTGCGCCATGTGGCGGAAACTCGTCTGAGTTCCATCCCGGAACGTACCGTTTTTCTGATTGATATAGAGGTAGTCAGGTTCGTTATAATCGTTCGTTACGTAGATGTCGGGCCAGCCGTCCAGATTGATGTCGGCGATAGCCATGCCCAGCCCGAACGTAAGCGGAAACTGGTAGATACCGGCTTTCTGCGTTACGTTGATGAAACGCCCTTTATGGTTTTCGAGGAGTTTGTTACCGGCTAACTCATCGGTTTCGGTATGAAGCTTAGCGAGCTCCATGTTATCGTATTTCTTTACGTTGTGGTGGAGCAGAAATACGTCCAGATCGCCATCGCGGTCGTAATCGAAAAAGGCGGCCTGGGTGTTGTATCCCACATCGTCGAGACCGTATTCTTTCGCTTTTTCAACAAACCGGATGGGACCTCCCTTAGTGGTTGTCTGGTTAATGAAGAGTTGATTCCGGCGTTTGCCGTCGTCGTTTTTGCCTGAGTAGCAGACGTAGATATCGAGCAGTCCGTCGCCGTTTACGTCGGCCATGCTGACGCCGGTTTTCCAGGCACCGGCTCGTCCGGCCAGTTCTTCGCCTGCTTCAGCGGTAATGTCTTTGAAGGTTAACCCGCCCTGGTTCAGGTAGAGTTTGTTGGGTTTGAGGTTAGCTGTAAAGAAAATATCCTGCCAGCCATCATTGTTTATGTCGCCTACGGCAACACCGCCACCGTTGTAGAAGTACTCGTAGGCCAGGACATTAAGACTTTCGTTTTCGTTGATGTCGTTGCTGAAATTGATATTTGTCTGGCTCGGGGGCAAAAGCCGGAAAAGTGGAGTCTGCGCGTCTATTGGCCGATGGATCAGGCACAACAACACTATCGCTGCCAGGCAACGATAAAGAGTTTGGGGAGAAACGATGCGTTGTTTGTTAAACGTAAAGGCAAGAGGCATACGCACATAAGCTGTCAGTAGCCAATAAAAATAATAGAAAGGACAGGGATTATAAAGACCTCCTGCCCTTTCTATTCAGACTATTTGTCCCACCATACGCGCGATGACCAGGTGTCACCACCCGAAAGGCTGCCAACGGCGGTTTTGTAGCTGTTGGTATTCAGCGTAGCTTCTGTAGTTGGGTAGGGTTGCCGACGAGGAATCTGACCGCCCGAGAAGTTACCAACGTAGTTTACCGGTGTCAGTTCCGGATAACCCGACCGTTTCCAGTTATTCCAGGCTTCCTGGAAGTTCTGCAGGATACCGGTTGTTGCCCAGTACTGCTCGTTGATCTGTTTCAGCGCATTGGCAGCGACCAGCGGGTGAGCAGCCGCGTAGGCATCAGCCGTAGCCGCGTCGATAACGGCCGCAGCGCCGTATTTACCCAACGATTGAATACCAGCTGATACGCCTTTTTTGTAATGATCAGCGGCCGTACCGCCTACACTAAATCCACGGGTTGCGGCTTCAGCCAGGAGCAGTTCCACTTCGGCATAGGTCAACACAAAAATGGGCGCACTCCGGTTGCGGTAGATCAGGGTTGGGCGGGAGTATTTGCCGATGGGTGTAGCATCTGCCCCCGTACCCGTACCACCCGGATAACCCGGTGATTTGCTGATGTCGGTTGCACCACCGTTCATATCGTATCCGTTCGGTAAACCAAGCTGTACACTTGGATCACTATTACCAGTAATGGTAAAGTCCTGATTCGCGGTCAATCCACTGGCGGGCACCTCAGCAATTTTACCCAGCCGAGGGTCGTTGCCAGCCTTCAGGTAATCGATGAGCGTTTTGCTCCACCGTACCTGATACACGTCGGCCAGTGTGCTCAGGGCCGCGCCGTTGCCGTTGCCGTAACTATTGGCGTTGTCGGCCATTACGTAGGCATCGTCGCTCACGCTCGTGAACACGCCACCGGCGGCCGCTTTTTCGGCGTAGGTTTTGGCGGTTGTCGGATCAATCTTCGTTAAGCGCATTGCCAACTTAAGCATCAGCGAATACCCGAATTTTTTCCACTGCGCAATATTACCCTTGTACGTAAACGTATCGTTGGTAGGTACATCGCCCGACGTACTGAGAGCCGCCGTAGCCGTTTCAAGCCGAGCCAGCATCGATTTATACACGTTCTGCTGGGCATCGTAAGCCGGCAGTGCCGTTCCTGCCTTCGCCTGCAAGGCCTGTGTATAAGGCACATCGCCGTACGTATCGGAAATGGTCGACAGTGCCTGTGTCTGCATAATCACCGCGATATTGTTCAGGTTGGCCTGGGCAGGCTTACCCTTAGTCAGCTGCTCCATCTCATAGGCGAAGCTGGCCGCCTTGTACGCTTCATTCCACGTACTTGCCAGATACGAGTTGGTATTACTCGAAATCACGTACTTATCGCCATTCGAATAGTAATTGGCCGCACCCGATGTGGTCGACGCAAAAACCTGGACCCACATACTCTGAAACAGAATAGGGCCGTTATAGCCGGCAATGGAGTTGACGTAGTTCCATTGGGAGCTGGGCAACAGCAGGTTCGGATCAAAGGTCGTCGCCGAAGCTTTGGTTGGGTCAGTGTTCAGTTGATCCAGATCTTCGGTACACGAAAACTGCAGAGCTCCAACTAAAAATGTTAGCGCTATTAGCTTTTTATTCATAATCAATGCTTTCTATTTAAACTTGATGTTTACGTTAACGCCGTAATTCCGGGTAGAAGGCAGGTTACCTCCTTCGATACCAGTGTAATTCAGATTGGAGCCGAACGAAGCTTCAGGATCAATATTCTTGGCCTTTTTCGTGATGTAGAATAAGTTACGACCAACCAGCGAAATATTCACGGCCCGGATCAGCGGCAATTTTTCGAGTAAGCTGCTCGGCAGGTTGAAACCAAACGTAAACTGACGCATTTTGATGAAATCACCATCGAGTACGCTGATTTTGGTTACGTTGTTAGCCAGCGCGGTATAGTAATCCTGCGCCGTAGCCGTAACGGTATTCGCGGCTCCTCCTTCAACAACGCCGACCTTAACCCCGGTCTCGCGACCTTCCAGCGTGGCTTTGTTCAAACCGCGACGGTACGAATAGTTTTCGGTCGCCGACAGGATCTTGTTGCCGTAGTTGTAGTCAACCAGGAACGACAGGTTGAAATTGCCGAGCGTGAATTCGTTGTTCAATCCGCCAAACAGCGTAGGCAGTACCGTACCCATGTTGATCAGCTCACCGCGGACGGGGAGACCCGATGCATCAACCACAATCTGGCCGTTTGCCGCGTATTTGTAGTCATACGCCCGGATTTGAGGACCAGCCTCGCCCACGACAAAGGCAGTAACAGCGTTGCCCAGGGTGGCCCGGTTCTGGCCCAGCGTAATAGGATTGTTGTTGGCATCGGTCTGCAAAATTCTATTACGCACCGACGTCAAATTCAATGATACGTTCCAGTTCAGCTTCGATGTCCGGATAGGTGCTCCATTAATCTGAACTTCGAGTCCATTGTTCTGTACAGAACCCGTACCGATTACACCTTTGGTATAACCTGTCGCCCAGCTGTAGTTGGCGGGCATGATTTCGTTACGGGTTTTCTGGGTGTAATACGCCAGATCGAATCCTAACCGGCTGCCGAAGAAGCGCAGTTCCAGACCGACTTCAAGTTCGGTTTTGGTAAACGGCTTCAGGAACAGGTTAGGTAATTCATCTCTAAAATTACCCGTTGCGACACCATTGATTGCGTTACCAACCCCGTAGTAAATGCTGGTGCCATAAGGATCTTTGGGTTCACCGCTTGTCATCGCGTACGAAGCCCGCAGTTTACCAAAGCTCAGATTCGGCACTCGAACCAGATCAGAGAACACTAAAGTTCCGGTAACCGATGGGTTGAAAACGCTGCGGTTCGCGCTCGGCAGCGTCGAGTACGTATCGTAGCGGCCCGTGGTGCTCAGGGTCAGGAAGCTCTTATAACCCAGGTCGACGTTATAATAAGCCGACTGCACTTCCGTATTCGCTACGTTGTAGTCGCGGTTGTAGTTTACTACGTTGTTCCAGCTGTACAGATAAGGCAGTACAAAGGGGCCACCACTTACTGCAATACGCTCATAGCGATTCTTCCGGATGTTACCACCTAAGAGGGCATTGATCGAGATATCGGACGTAACGTTTTTGTTGATACTGATCAGACCGTCTACATTCAACTCGGTACGCTGCGCGTTCGAGAGTTCATCGAGTCCGCCTTTGGTACCGTTCGAAAAGGCAGTTCCCCAGGGCGTTACTTTGAAGATACGATCGTTCGAGTTATCGTAGCCGATCCGGGCCTGCGCGTAGATCCAGTCCGCGAACTGGTATTTTGTAGACGCCATCGAAATCAGGCGCTTGCGATCGACGTTATTGACAAATTGATTGATAACGAAATACGGATTCGTTACGTATTCGTCGTCGCTGAAGATCACCTCCCGGCCGGTTGTGGTGTTGTAGCCAGGGGCCAAGATCCGCTGGTCAATGTTGGTGGCCAGCATCAATCCGTTGTTTGCGTTCATCGGGCCATCGCTG
The DNA here is from genome assembly GCF_054778895.1 of Spirosoma fluminis. Classification (NCBI taxonomy): domain Bacteria; kingdom Pseudomonadati; phylum Bacteroidota; class Cytophagia; order Cytophagales; family Cytophagaceae; genus Spirosoma; species Spirosoma fluminis. The sequence continues at coordinate 124,788 of NZ_BAAGZD010000010.1, read as the reverse complement.
AGAATCGGCTTATTCTTAATCCGTTCGTCGATGTAATTCGCCAGCACGCTGAAGCTCAACTTTTCAGTGATGTTCTGATCGACCGTCAGGTTAGCCGTTTTCCGGGTTAAACCACTGTTCGGAACAATAGCCTGGTTGGCCAGATTGGACAGTGACAGACGGAATGAGCCGTTGTCTCCACCTTTCGTTACCGCCACGGTATTGGTGAAGTTCGAACCCATCCGGTAGAAGTTTTTGATGTTGTCCCGCTGCGCAACGTACGGATACTGGTTGCCGTCGAACTGGATCACATTCGTCCCATCCAGCTTGGCACCCCAGCTCTGGCGGCCAGTCTGCTGCGCCAGTGCCTGCGTGGTTGGCTTCGCACCACCAATACCTTGTCCGTATTCGTACTGGAAGTCAGTAAAGTTGACGGGCTGATCGGTGGTTAAGTTCATGTTGTAGTCAACGGCGAAGTCTCCTTTCCGGCCCCGCTTGGTCGTTACCAGAATAACCCCGTTCGTCGCCCGGGCACCGTACAATGCCGAGGCCGACTGGCCTTTCAGAACCGTCATGGTTTCAATATCGTCCGGATTCAGGTTCCCCAAACCATCACCGCCGTCGGCACCACCCCACTCACCAGCACTACCCCGCTGCGTGTTATCCATGGGTACACCATTGATCACAATTAACGGCGAACCGGCTGAGTTCATACTGGGCATGCCCCGCAGCAGCAGTTTAGATGTACCGCCAGGACCGCTATTCGTGCCTTTTACGCTTAGACCGGCCACGCGACCAACCAGCGAGTTACCGACGTTGGTCTCGCGGGCTTTTGTGAAAACCGTCGCATCGACCGTCGTCACGGCATAGCCAATTTTGCGGGCCTCTTTCGATACACCAAGCGCCGTAACCACGACTTCCTGAAGAACCGACTCACCCGGCACCAGCCGGACGTCGACTACCGACCGGTTACCGACGGTGATTTCCTGCCTTGTGTATCCAATGTACGAAAACACTAGCACTGCATTATCGTCGGATACGGTTATGCGGTACCGGCCACTGCCATCCGTGTTTGTGCCCCGCGATGTGCCTTTGATGGTCACGGTTGCTCCAGCGACATCACTACCTCTTTCGTCAGTCACTCGTCCCGTGATCTCCCGATCAACAGCATACAAGGGCGATAGCGCAATAAGCATCCAGGCTCCTAAAAAGAGGAAAACTCTTCCGGAGGCTTTCAGTAATTTTTGTTTCATAAACATGAACAGGATTAGATAAACAACTAAAAAAGCACTCACTAACTGAGCGTAACTAGGGGTCAATTATCGCAAAATAAATAGTCAGTTGTCCAGTCTTACCAGTGAAATCTGCCTAATAATACATCGACTATACGAGGTATAACCCGTGTCTTTTGTGTTGCTTAACCGTTTAATCGCTGTATGGCAAATTAGATTTGGCAATCTATCCAACATGTAGACTATTATTCTGCTGGTTGGTTCTCATAGCGAATATAAGATCTATTCTTTAATTTTTTTAAAATTGTATAAGTATTTTTAAAAAGCCGATATAATATTGGATTCCGATTGTAATGAATGTTGATTTTACCTATATGAACGTACGCTTGATTACTCTATTTACTTTGCTGGGGATTAGTACCACATCTGTATACATATCTGCCCAGTCGATAGCCCACGCAAAGTCGTACGTCATTATCGGCTACGTAACGGGAGACGGCTGGACCAAAGAGCAGATTGATCCAAAGAAAGTCACGCACATCAACTACGCCTTCGCCATCCCCGCCCAAACTGGCGAACTGGCTCCACTGAGCGCGAAAGACTCCGTAAACCTGGCTACGTTAACGTCTTTGAAAGCAGAAAATAAAGACCTTAAAATTCTGATTTCCGTTGGTGGCTGGGGCGGCTGCAAGTACTTTTCGGACGCAGCCCTGACGGATGCATCGCGCCGAAAATTTGCCAACAGTGCCGTTGCCCTACTCAAAAAACATCGACTCGATGGGGTCGATATTGACTGGGAGTATCCGGACCAGCCTGGCGCGGGTAACATCTATCGGCCCGCCGACAAACAAAATTTCACCTTATTTCTGAAAGCCATCCGGGACCGGCTGGATGAGCAAGGCAAGACAGATGAGCGCGTTGGCGCGAACCACTACCTGCTCACTGCAGCTACCGGTGGGGACACCGCTTTTGTCAACCACACCGAGCTGGGCAAGGCACAGCAATACCTGGATTACGTCAATATCATGACGTATGACCTGTATCACGGGAACGACAAGGTGACCGGCCACCACAGCCCGCTTTACCAATCTGCCAAAGGGGATCACTCGCGAAACAGCACGGCCGATGCCGTTGATGGCCACATTCGGGCGGGCGTACCGGCCAGCAAAATTGTGTTGGGGCTACCCTTCTACGGACGCGGCTGGGCCGACGCCAGACCGCAGGACAACGGCCTTTTCCAACCGGCTCCGGGTAAGCATTCGTTTATCAGCCACGACGAGTTGATTGATAAATACATCAATAAAAATGGCTTTACACGCTATTGGGATACCGACGCAAAGGCGCCGTATCTCTGGAACCCGACATCCCGTACGTTTATTTCCTACGCTGACGAAGAATCGTTTGGCTACAAAACGGACTACATTAAATCGAAACAGCTCGCTGGGGTAATGTTCTGGGAATACATGTACGACGTTCGTCACGACAAACTCCTGAACAAGGTGGTGCAGGGCTTAGCCAGTGAACCAAACGCGAAAGGCGGCAAATAGACGAACAGCTAGTGTAAAAAGCTAAGCGTCAATGACGACTTAGTTCAAGGCCGTTTTTTATAGGAAGATACCATTCAACGAGCATCCATTGCATCTCACGTTGAGAGCCTTTTCGTGAGATATTCTCACGGGGAGCAGGCCAGGGGCACTAAATAGGCAGCTACGACGGAGTTGCTTGCCTATTTAGTGCCCCTGGCCTGCTCCCTCATTAAGTTGCTCAATCAACGCCCATACCATGAATCCCAGCGCTACACCCTGCAAAATATTCCGGATGATGGTCGTCTGATACCATCGATTGGCCCGCTTCAGGAGCTCAGGCGTGGCCGGTGCCGTCGCTGGTATCCGCTGAAAAGCCATGATCTCGCGCACATAATAACTGGCAGTCAGGATGATCACCAGCAAAAAGAATCCGGTACTGATCAACAGTCGATTGCGTATAGTCACGTCCGACCAATTCGTAATAAAAGCAGTTACGAGTGTACTCACGAAAAGAAGCTGAACGGGAATCCAGAATTTGGGGGCCTTGACGGTTTGCTGGCGGATCAAGTCAAACGAAGTCGGTGGGTTAGCAAACCAGCGCGGAATGTTCACGATACGTTCGCGAAGACCAGCTACGAAAATAATGGCCAGCATAATCGTGGCCGCTAACAGAGACAGGGAGTCTAAGGTCGTTTTCATCGGTAAATTGGTCGAGTTTTCGGATTAATAAAGCATCGTTTTACCTCCCGCAATGTCGAGGGTAATGCCGGTTAGCCAGGAGGACGCATCAGAAGCCAGAAAAAGGGTAGCCAGGGCTACATCGGCAGGTCGGCCTAACCGCCCCAGCGGATGGGTAGCGGCAACGGCCTGTTGCTGATCAGGATCCATATAGTGGGCTATTCGCTCAGTCAGAATCGTGGAAGGGGCTAAGCAGTTTAGGCGCACCTGCCGGAAGGCCGCTTCCTGAGCGACTTGCTTGGTCAATTGAATAATACCCGCTTTGGCAGCTGAGTAAGGCAAGGGGGCTTCTGGTGTTGGCTGACGAGCGGCAGTCGATGCCATGGTAATGATGGAGCCCCGACCAGCCGCCAGCATGGCTGGTATGAATGCTTTTAGAGTTAGGTAAGTAGCGGATAAGTTTGCGGTTATGGCTGAATGCCAGTCCTCGTCTCTAATGGATGGCAAAGGGCCAGGTCGGGCGGTTCCGCTCCCCCCGGCAAAAGCCGCCAGGATGTCAGGTGTTCCCCAGGTTTGCATTGTTTTCTGATAGAGTTGAGCCACCTCTGAAGCCTGTGTACAATCGGCAACAATGCCTACCGCTTCCCCACCGGTCGTTCGGATTTCAGTGACCAGTCGATCAATCGCTGGCTGGTGACGACCGTTAACGACCACTTTAACCCGATTAGCGGCCAGCATCCGGCAAACCTCGGCGCCAGTACCGCTTGAACTACCCGTTACAACAGCTACTTTACCCGTTAGATCCGGGAAGATCGGCACTTGGAAGGCCTGATACGTTATCGTGTTCATCCGTGTAAGTTGATTGTTACTAACTGGTCAGTTTGCCCAGAACGGCCCGGACTATACGGTGATGGCCTTTCAGAGAGGGGTGAACGCCGTCTTCAACCAAGTAATCAGCCAGCTCATCGGCCTTGGCAAAATCGTCTTCCAGATCAATCACCAGCTCGGGCTGTGTGCGCAAAAATTCACTCACTGCCTGCGTATCGGCCTGCTGCCAACTCAACTGCATCTGTCTGAACCAGTGGTTATTGTGTTGAGCCGCTTCGATGATGGGTGTCGGCGTTAACCAAACCCAGTGACCGACGTTTGCCTGAGCTGCCAACTGACGCATATAGCCTAAATTTCGTTGGGTTTCTGCCTGACTCACGAGGGTTTTGCCCGGGTTGATGCCAATCCGCAGCGAGTCGTTGACCCCCAGCATACAAAAAATCCAGGTCGGCTTGTGTAGCAAGTGACTCGTAAATTGCCGTAGAGCGGCCGTGGTCGTATGGCCGGAAACGGCCATATTTAAAAACCGGATGTGTTTTTCCGGGCTAATTTGCTCCACCAGGGCCTGGAGTATGTTGAACCACGATAGGGCATCGTCGGTGTGGCTTTCACCCAGCGCTAACACTACGTCGTTATCCTGGAACGGAAGTCGATCCGCCTGAGCGGACACACTGGGGTCGGCCAGTAGTTCTTTCAGTACCTGCTGGATCTGGTGGCCGAACTGTGCTTTAGTAGCGCGATAGGCTGCTTCTGAAAGCCCAAATAGGGCACCTAGGGTCTGATCGTTTACATTAGGCAGGTACTGATAAAGCTTTTCGGGGTGAATCAGCTGTACCTGCTTCCGGGTTAATTCATTTGGCTCCATACCGTATTGTTACAATTTAGAAGTAATAATAATAATTTTATTACAAAACAGGAATAATTTGAAAGTGTTTAAAAAGCCAGTATACCTTCAGGAAAAATTTGACTGACTATGGATGAATTAATAGTATTGATCAATGCGTATGCCGACTACCAGAAGAGTCATACCGCGGTAACCGCGACCGAATTTTGTCGACATTTTATGGCCACTATGTCCACGATTCAACCGCCTTCTGGCGATCCTGCTTTAGCCAGAATAACTCCCTTGAGCCCTGATGCCAATTTCATACGGACCATTTCACGGCTGACGGCAGCCTACAACCTGTACCTGCGAATTGGGCTTCGGGCAACGAGTTTAGTCAATCAGGAACGGTTTAACCTGCTGGCGGCCACAAATCGGCTGAGTGAGAGCCGAAAAACGGATATTATTAATTATGCCCTTATCGAAATATCGACAGGAAGTGAAATTTTAAATCGGCTGGCGGAGGATGGGCTGATTAGTGAACGCGTGGACCCCGCAGACAAACGCTCGCGATTGGTGCGGATTACCGAAAAAGGCAAAGAAGCGCTCCAGCAAGGCTTCCATCAATCGACGCTGGCCCTTCAGATATTACTCCAAAACTTTCCAGAGGAGGATAAAAAGTTGTGTATACAACTCCTGCATCCGCTGGAAGAACGGCATTCAGTGATTGCTGTCGAAAACCGGAATAAATCATTGGCAGAAATACTGGCGGTAGTCGTCCCATGAGTCAGGCCTGTTGAAGGTCCTGATAAGGCACCTGACTACCTATCAGCTGGTCGGTCAATCTGGGCGTATTGTCTGGTGTATAAATTACTATAAAGGGTAGTCGAGTAGACAAAGGCTGAAAGGCCCTTGCCTACTCGACTACCCTAGTTGCATCAGTTTATATCAAACCGTTTTCGAGTTTCTTCCAGATAGGCACTATTTATATCTTTGGTACAGTTTTTTTTTACCTAATCGGCGTCGATGTTCTCTACTCCATTGCCACCCCTTGCACTCAAAAACAAACTATTTACTGCTTTGTTATTTTGTAACTATTTGCCAGTCAGGTCGTTGAGAAACTAAGCCTAACCAGCATTAGTATGTTGCATGTGTAGCTCATACATGGGCAAACAGAGTAGTAGCGTGTCTCAAGAAATGCCCCTTTTAAGGGTCGAGAAAATATAAGACCTTATAGCTGCAAACTTGAGTCAGATCATGTCTTAAATTGTTATCTCACGAACCAACGTCTCAGACTCAGACACACGCTTGATTATATGAGACATAGCCTGGAGCATTCCAACGACGACTAGCTCGATTAGTCGGCAAAAAATTAGCTGTAGATGTGCACTGTCAACTATGAGGTAGTATAGCTATAAGGAAGTTTTGCCAGATGGCCAGTGCCCTACCTTTTGCAATTACCACCGCTTACGAAATGTTCTGAAATCGATATATAGGTAAGTAGCCATTTCCAGTTATCCGATAAAGTTCAGCTTCTCTTCCGGTAACGCCGTTATGAAATCATTTATACTCCTGGCCTTGACGCTGCTGAGCGTTCAGGCATCACTCGCTACGCACCTGCGGGGCGGCTACATCCAGGCCAAGGCTATTTCAGGTTCAACCACCAGTTATGAAGTAACCGTAACGGTCTACCTCGATGAAGTGTCGGGACGGGCTGCCGCCGACCAGGCGCAGTTGATCAGTGTTTGCTTCGGCGATGGAACCAGCTCGAACGTTACCCGAGTAGCACGCGTACGAACAGGCGACAATACGCTTAGTGTGAATACCTACCAGATTGTCCATACCTACGCCGGTCCGGGGAACTACGTGTTGTCTACATCCATACAAAACCGCACCACCGCCAGAAACATAACCCGCGCCGATCAATTGCCGCTGCTCCTCACTACGTCTATTTCCACGAATACGCAGACGCCAAATACTACCCCAACCTTAGCCTTTCCTCAGAACGGATTCAGACTGAGTGTCAATCAGCCCGCAACCATTGCGTTTTCGGCCACGGACGCCGAAGGTGATAGCCTGGTATACGCTTTAGCCACGCCTTCGACCAGCAACAAATCGGATCAATGCCTTCGTGAGCCAGTTGACTCGTATAGCTTCCCCAATGACGTAACGCGCCGGGGTACGTTTAAACTGAACGGCCGCACGGGCAACCTGGTCTGGAATGCCCCCACCGAAGAAGGAACCTACAGCATTGCCGTAACCGTGAGTGAGTACAGACGGGGTATACTCATCAGCCAGACCGTCGAAGAGATTAGCGTACTAGTCGTTGATCAGCCGGGCACACCGGCCGTTATTCCGGGCTACGAACCGGCTGTGGTCGAAGCCGTGGTGACGGCTATTCGCGAATACGCCACTGAGGACGTAACGCTTACCGTTTTTCCGAATCCGGTCGACGACCGTTTGCAGGTGGTTGTGCAAACCGCTACGGCTTCACCGGCCACCCTTCAGTTAATGGATGCTACGGGTCGGCTGGTGCATGAGCTTGCGTTCACAAAAGCGTCCCGTCAGCACGAGCAGGTGATCAGCATGGGTAGTTTGGCACCGGGTCAGTACATACTACGTACCGAAGTAAGCGGACGATCGCTGGTCCGAAAAGTGGTTAAGCGGTAGCTTACAGCAGCTGCTTCCAGGTTCCCTTTACCCAATTGTATTTCAGGGTACTGGGCAGCGCTTTCCACCAGTATTTACTCAGCTCTACCGCAAACGACGGCTGCATGTAACAATTGATCGCGCAGCCTTCGCAGGCGGGTAAGCGACCTTCCAGCGCTACTAGCTTCTGAACTTCCTCGGAGCGGTATAGAGCGTACAGGTTATCGTTGATCGAAAAATCTTTGAGGCCTAAATGGTAGCAGGGCAACACAATTTTGTTTTCCGGCGAAATAACGATCGTGGTGCTGGCCGCCCGGCAGATGGGATCGTCAACATGATTGCCGCCATCCCGCCGGAGCTGAATAAAGGCGTCGTTGAGGTACACATTTTTCTGCCGCCCCCACCACGACATCTGCTGCAGGGCCGTTTCCGAGAAACGTTCGCCGGTTTGCACCGTATTATACTCAAAGACCGGATTCAGGATCAAGACCAGATCGTTGGGCAAGCAGATTTCTTCGTGCATCTGCCGAATCTGCTGCACATTGTGCTCAAAAACGGTGAATAAAATATCGGGGCGTTCGCCTAACTGCCTGGCGATGGCAATGGATTCCATAACCTTGTCGAAACACCGAACTCCCCTTGATTGGTCGTGCTCTTCGGCGATAGGCGAGTCAAGCGAGAAGTGAAGCATATCGACCAGTCCGCGAAGTCGTTCCGCCTGTTTGGGATACAGCAAGGCGTTGGTCGTAACGGTTGTTATCAGACCCAGCTCCTTGGCTTCGGTGAGCAGCTCGGGCAGCTGGCGATGCAGTAAGGGTTCTCCACCCGTAAAATCGACAACCCGAACGCCGAGCTTTTTGAGGTCACGCAGATTCTGGCGGGCACTGTCGAGCGTAACGTAGGGAGAGGGGCGCTCCCAGATGTCGCAAAAACCACAGGCCGCGTTGCAGCGGTACGTAACGTAGTAGTTGCACAAAACCGGATGGGAGACGAGACGCATGACTTTTTTAGGAATCAGGAGCGAGGAGATGGGAGTGAGAAGGCTCCACTTATTGAAAGAAATAGACGCATAAATATGCTCACTCCTATCTCCTCGCTCCCAACTCCTCGTTACTGCAGCATCCGGAACAGACTGGCCAGCTTGTCTTTCAGGTCTTTCCGATCGACAATGAAATCGAGAAAGCCATGTTCCAGGACAAATTCCGCGCTCTGGAACCCTTTAGGCAGATCTTTACCGATAGTTTCCCGAATGACGCGCGGCCCGGCAAAACCGATAAGCGCTTCGGGCTCGGCGATGTTGAAATCACCCAGCATGGCGTACGAAGCCGTTACGCCCCCGGTTGTCGGGTCAGTCAGCAGCGAAATGTAAGGCAGCTTAGCCTGCGACAGCAAGGCCAGCTTCGCGGAGGTTTTCGCCATTTGCATGAGCGAAAAGCCCGCTTCCATCATCCGCGCCCCACCCGATCGGGAGATCATCAGAAATGGCGTTCGGGTTTTCATGGCGTGGTCAATGGCCCGGGCAATCTTCTCGCCCACAACCGATCCCATTGAACCGCCAATAAAATTGAAGTCCATGACGGCAATGGTTACATCGACCCCGTTCATGGTACCATAGGCGGTCCGAACGGCATCGCGCAGCCCCGTCTTTTCGATGGTTGCCTTCACCCGGCTGGGGTAAGGCTTTGTATCAACGAAACCGAGCGGGTCGGCCGAGGTCATAGACTGATCAAGCTCGGTAAACTCGTTTTCGTCGAAAAGAATCGAGAAATAGGCGTCTGAGCCAATCTTTTCGTGGTAGTTGCAATGCACGCAGGTATAGGCATTGAGCTTATGCTCCCGCGTGTGCATCACTTTTTTACAGTTTGGACACTGGTACCACAGACCGTCAGGAGCCTCCAGCTTCATTTCGGTTGGGGTTTGAATGCCCTTATCTTTTCTAACGAACCAAGACATAGTTGAACTAGACAGTTGATGAGCGGCCTGTTATCAGGTATCCGGATTAGGTGCAGCTACAGGCTACCTGCCGCAAACGGGCGTAAAGGTACAAAGAAATCAGGTGGTCGAAGCAAAACAAAGCGCACGAATCATCGTCTTCCACGCAGTCGGCCTTTCAGCAGACATCTCGCTTTGTTGATCCATTGTGACGGTTAAACGATCATTTATTCCTGTTCGCCCCTAATCAGATGGGGTAAGGGTGTTCGCTCCACCAATTTTGGGCCAATAAAACCAAAACACAACGCAGAATAGTACTAATGACACCCTCTTTTACCTTCCTCTCCGGCACGGACACGCGTAGATCAGCTCGGATGCTCAGTCGATTGTTCACCTTACTTTTTGCCACGACCGTTCTGGTAACGGGCTGTAAAAAAGAATCCGAAGTAGCGCCCGACAGTACCCTGCTTGCCGCGGCTGGTGCCGATCAGAACGTTCAGGTTGGCCAACCCGTTACGCTCGACGGAAGCGCATCGGCCGACAATCAGGGCAAACCGCTTACGTTTCAGTGGAACCTCGTCCGCAAACCCGCCAAAAGCAACGTAACGCTGGGTGGCCCGACAACGCCCAAACCCACGTTCACTCCTGACGAAGTTGGCGAATACGAAGTGGAGCTAACCGTTTCGAACGGTACGGCACGCAGCACCGACAAAGTTCTGGTAACCGCATCCGTCGCCGAGCCGCTGGCCATTACCCAGAACATTACGGTTAAAACGGTTTTAACGGACCGCGTCCTCAATCCCGAACTACCTGATTACATCGTCACCAAGAGCGTGGCCGTTACGTCGGAACTGACCATCAATCCAGGCGTAGTGATTGCTTTCGAGCGGGACGCCCGCCTGGACATCAACAGTGAAGGGCTGATTGTAGCGAAAGGCGAAGCCGACAAGAAAATCAAGTTCGTAGGTGTTCAAAAAACCAAAGGCTTCTGGGTCGGCATTATGGTGTATTCGGGCAGCAACGCAAACGTATTCGAGAACATTGAAGTGCATCACGCAGGCAGCCGGGCTTTGCTCAGCAGCGTTAAAGCGGGTATGGCGCTTTTTGGCAACGGCAAAGCGCAGATCGCGCTGAAGAACAGCCTGTTTGCGGATAATGACGGCTACGGTCTGTTCGTCAACGAAGGGGCGATTCTGCGGGAGTTCAGCACCAACTCGTTCAAAAACAACACGGAAGCCGGTATTTTACTGGATGCAGTGAACGTAATAAAACTCGATGCTGCATCCGTATTCACGAGTGGCAATGGACGTAACGTTGTGGAAGTGAGCACGTCAGCTATTCAGGACAGTAAGGATGCCGAAACGGTCTGGACCGGTTTTGCCGACAAAACACCGTACCGGCTAAATGGCGACCTCACCGTGAATACCGGCTGGAAGTTAAACCCGGGCGTTACAATTGAAGTGGGCCGCGACGCAGCTATCCGGATTAACGGCGAGGGCTATCTATCGGCTAAAGGCACCGCAACGGAGAAGATTACGATTACGGGGGCAAGCCGCACGCCCGGTTACTGGAGAGGGCTGATCTGTTACTCAACCAGCCCGCAGAACGTTATCGAATACGCCGAGATCAGCAATGCCGGCAGCAACGCGATTGTATCGGGCAAGAAAACGAACATTGCGGTGTACGGGGCCAAGGCCGCTCTGTCGATTAAAAACACGAAAATCAGCGGCAGCACCGGGCACGGTATCTACGTCGGCTACAACTGCGTACTGAATGCCGACGCAGCGACAATCAATACGTTCGAGGCCAACGGCGCAGCAAATATTATGATTGATAAATAGCCTTTGCAACAACGTACCACGCGCGCAGGCGGTTCGGATTCGGTTCTGAGCCGCCTGTTCGTTTATAGACATCTGAGCGCGCTCTTGTTACGAAAATTGTATTTTGCAGAGATGCTTCCTGCTCAGAGTATCCAAGCGATCCAGCCGAACGAAGCCATGCGAGCAGCCAAACAACAGAGCAATTTTCAGTATTTCCGGATTATCATCACGCGCTGGCGGGATAACGATACGTATGGCCATGTCAATAACATGCTAATACTTGATGAGGATAATACCGGCTTCAATCGACTCGCCAACGGCGAAGCTATTCAGCAGGTCATTAGGTGCTCATTCAAACGATGCAATAGCCAGACTGATCGGGTGCGTTAGAAACTGAGTACGTATTGCACAGTACCCTGTTGTTCACGGATAGGCTGCGGGCCCCGATTAAGCATGGTATTAGCGCTCACCGACAATCGATGCTGAGTTGACAATTGATAGTTGATCGAAAAACTGGTATTCAGCAGAAGATCTACCTGGGTGTAGTCAGTGATCTGCTCAAGACTTTTCAGATAACTGACAGCCAGGCTTATCTCCAGCTTATCATTCTTACCTACCTTCTGGTCAATACTCACCAAGGTGCCGTAGAACATACTGGTGATGGCCTGCATCCTGGTATGAGTATAGCTATAACCAGCGGTTACGTTCAAGCCGGTGGGCAGATGCTGAAAAGAGTACGTCAGGCTATAACTCCAATTCTTGTACTGGTTAGTTTCGGCGGTAAATGAGTTTAGATCCTGCAACTCCTGACACGTAGCCAAGCCGGTTACCGTGTGCACCTGCGTCGGGCCGGTCCAGCTTTTAAACACACTACCCGATATTGTTCGGTTATTTTGGGCCACGCGGATCGTATCGTTCAAGGGCCGGAAACCCGCTCGCTGCGTAATGCCGTGGTTAGACACAGTCAGATCAAGAGTTAAGTCACTGTCTGATACATAGGACGCACTGAACGAGCCAATCATACGGTTCAGGCGAATTTTCTTCTGGTTACACAGATTATCGTGCTGCCAGCCCGCACTGACCTGCACATTGAGCCTCTTTTTAAAAAGTCGCAGCGAAGGAACCACCGTCATACTTTCAATATCCTGCTGAACGGAGTACACACCCATCGATTTATAGCCGGGTTCAATGCGTTTGTATCGTAGTTTCAGATCACCCCATTTCCCCTTGTAACCAAGTGATGTTTGCAAAGCCGTCCGAAAATCCGTCGACGGTCGGACCGCGACAAACTTCTCCAGCCAATTGATCCCTTTCCAACATCCGGATTGACTGCTGGCAAAAGCAGACGTACTAAAGCTATGCGTATCGGTAGTATATGCACTGCTGGCCGCGTCGAGTGTAATCAGCAGTTTTTTATACAACCGTATCCGACCACTTAGGCCCAGCACCGTGTTCTCGGCAGGAGTTAACTGCCCCCAGCTGTCAGGCCTGGCCGATGAGCCATCGTCAGCAGCACGGAGCAGAATCAGATCTATGTAGTTTTCGGTGTTACCAACCCCTACTTTGGCGCTGTAGCCGGTTCGTCGGAACGAAGCCAGTCGGTTAAGGTCGGTATCACTCGCATACACAGCCTTGCCAAACCGTCCCACAATGTATCCAAAGCGAAACAAACCGGGATTCAGTTCGACTCCTATGCCGACTACAGACTGGCCCGCCAGTGTAAAAGGCGAAAATATAAGGCTGCGGTAGCCGCCGTGCAACGTAAGCCAGTCCTTATACTGCGGACTAATACTAATCTGGTTATAGGCTTGTGGCCCCTGACTTCGCTGTGAACTCCCAACGATCTGAAGCGGAATGCGCCAGCCCGAAGGCGCTATCAGCATCAGCACACCGCTTAAATTGCAGGGCGTTAGTTGAGCATGGTCTGTTTCCAGGCCACGCACTGCATAACCTCCCGCCGAGAGACTCAACTCGCCCGCGAACTGCACGGCTGGCTGCTGCAAAAGGGTAGAATCAGGTCGTGTACTGGCGTAGCTCGCGGATGAATCGGGCTGGCAAATCTGAGCCTCAACCGGCCTGGACAACAAAATTAACCAGAAGAGAACGAGGAACCGTAAAGCAACATTCATGGGGTTGGTCATGGTGAAGAACATCACAAAGTTGGCCGCTTCAGCGGGGCAGTTTCAATACCGACTTGTTTGTATTTTATGGCCTTCAGCTCTATGAAATTCACACCATTCTGCACCAGCTCTGTTATGTGTAAGCACGTACAGCCGTTCAGCGATCTGCCCTGAATAAGGTGACTATCGGGCAGGAACCGAAGGGAATCTGTTTACGGCCGGTAAAGGCAACGGCCAGAGCTTCGTGCTCTGGCCGCTCTAAACAATGATCATCTGATTTATTAATTACCCAGCTGCAGGGACTGTGGACCCGACGGCACATAGATCAGGAATTTCAGCGTGTCGGAGGTTGTGGCACCAACCAGGAAATAAAAGACAACATTGGTAAATATATTGCGGCAGGCATACGCTTCTACCCCCCCCGTGTTGGGCGTATTCAGGTATAAATGACTGATATGGGTCACATTGCTCATACAAAGCTCACCCTTGATCGTAGGTCCGCTCAAATACACGTAATTACTGGCTAGTTTATTTGCAGTGATATCGATGGAGGCCCTGACCTTGTACTTAGGTGCACCATCGTCACCTTCAATGTCTGACGAATAGACCGTCACCACTTTCGTTTTCTCGCGGGGATTGTAGGATACCTCCTCGAAGGAGTATTTAACCTGTTGGGCGTAGCCTGAGATTGTAATCAGGCATAGGATTATAATGCTACATGCAACTTTCATTGTACTGGCGATTTTTAAAGGTTGATTAAATTAAGTAGACTGGTACAGACGGAACGTGGTTGGTTCGACTCGCTCTGGACAGCGAGTCGATGCGCTGAAGAAATTACTTGTCTGCCGAAAGCGTCCTGACAGAGCGAACTTAACGAGCAGATTTCCAGGCGTTAAAGTTTTGCTGCGAAATTCTGGATAGGTGGTTTGTACAGGTAAATAATGGGGCTACCACTCTGATCGGGTACGGAAACATAAACAGCCAGGTTCGTGCCGACGCCTTTGTGGATTCGCATACCCGTCGATGTCAAATCACCTGCCTTGCACTGAAACGGAACGGGTGTGGTTAGCATAGCAACTTGGTTCATCAGCCACTTTTTGCCCGTTTTGATTTCTGTAACCACCAGATTGCTTACCTTTTTTGCTGTAAAATCCGCCTTCATTGTAACAGAATAAATCGGATCTCCCTCAGCGTCCGAAATTCCGAGCAGAGGAAGTTCACCGAGTTGCATGACTGGCTGCTTTTCTTCCGGCGTAATGTAATAGATGTTTACGGCGCACTGCCCCTGGCCGACCTGAGCGAATCCTTCAGCCGCAAAGCCGAGCAGAATAGCGAGTATTGCGATGCCTTTTTTCATTGAATTCAATTAGTTTGTTTGGTTTAACTCACGAAAAGGTTTGTCCCTTTGAGCGATACAAAGGTGGGGGTTCAGAAAGGGGAGAATCCATACAAACTAGTTCGTATTTTCAGCGCAATGCCCGTTTTTCTTTTCCCATTACCGGTCACGATTATAGCTGTTTTGTATAGAGCCTGACCGGAGCAGGATAGTAAAAGAGAGGAGTAGGCCCGGCAAAGCGTGTTCAGGAGGAAGCTGTATTGGTTAGCTTACTAGCAGGATAACCTCCTGATTCATTGAGCGATTGAACGACGAAAAATCCGATCGAATACGTTTATACCTGCGCCTGATGATTAAGTATGGTAATTACTCAACCCGCAAAATCTCACGCTCATCGGGCGGATTCGGGCGCTCATCGCCTTTTAGTTTCTGACCTGGCGATCTCATGGCAATTTTGTCTCACCGGCCGCCAATAAGGCCTGCCGGTCGAACGGGATAAACAAATACTTACGTCAAAAAGCCATGAAAAAAGTCTTAATTCTCATGCTGGGCCTGGTAGCCAGTACCGCATCATTCGCTACGGAATCAACGCCACAACCGTCAACCGCTCAGACCCATCTGGTCATGACCTCCGAGCATAAAATCAGGCTATACGTTCAACCGTATCAGACCAAAGGGCAGCTTGCCATTCTGAACGATAAAGGGCAGTCTCTCTACGCATCAAACGTGGCCCTTCAAAAAGGATTGAGCCGCCAGTTCGATTTCTCAAATCTGGCCGCCGGTACGTATCGCCTGACGCTGAAAACCGACAAAGAAACCTTCGTTAAAACGTTTGTTGTGCAGACTGACCCCCACGAAAGCTTTGTTGTTCAGGAATCCTGATGCTCGAAGAGTGGTTGCTGGTTTGGCCAATACGTATTGGCCAAACCATACGAAAAGGCAACTGGTCAGCCAATCCGAATACGACCGGCAACAGTGTCCTGGCTGAACCAACGAACGGTTCGGCCCCTTTTTTCGCACTCAGCAGTAGTAGCCCGTCGGTTGCTTTGCCTTTGACAACGTAGCATGGTCGCAACGCTTACGTACCGACAAAAATGGCAGTTGGCCATTCGGTTACTCGTGCTGTATTCTCCCTTACTGCTTTATATCAACCTGCCTCAGTCGGTTCGCACCCCGGCTAAGCTGGTAGAGCTTTTGCCGTTTATAAGCATTGTTGTTCTGATTGCGCTGGGTTTATACTTTATCTGGATTATCATCACGGATTGGCTGCAACTTCAGCTGTTTCGCCTGTTTGGCGACGATTTTCTACTGGATTTCAACTGGGGAGCGCTCGTAGTGAGCATGATTATCTCGCTCGCACTAGCCCTGCTCTACGCCCAGGTTTTTCAATGGATCATTTTAACGATCTTTTCCTTTATTTTCCAGCCGGATGCCGGTCATCACCAGACGCATACCCCACCGTTCAGCCCGGACGTATTCGCTTATTTGCAGCGGGTGAATAAGGTATTCAACCTTGTTGTGATGTTATCCGCCTTTTACCTGACCATTATCTCCCGCTCCTACCAGCAACTGAAAGAGGTGAAGCTTCGGGCCGAGCAGTCGGAGAAAGAAGCGGCTTTGAGTCAGGTTGAAGCGCTGAAACATCAGCTCAGTCCCCACTTCCTCTTCAACAGCCTGAGTATTCTGATTTCCATGGTACACGAGGACGCGGATCTCTCCGAGAAATACATAAAACAGCTCTCCAGGGTGTACCGCTACATCCTCGAGCAGCGGGATCAGGAACTCGTTTCCCTTAAGACGGAAGTGGAGTTCATTCAGGCCTATACATTTCTGCTGGAGATCCGGTTTGAGCATAAATTCAATGTCTCTATAGAACTGGATCAGGCCCAGCAGGAGCAGTACCGGATCGCGCCCTTGGCCCTTCAGCTATTGCTCGAGAATGCGATCAAACACAATCGAATGTCCATAAAATCGCCCCTGCACATTCGGATCTACTGCCAGGCGGATGTGCTGTTGGTGGAGAATCCGCTGTTACCCCGCGATCAACCCGAAACGTCGACGGGTGTAGGGTTACGAAATATCGTTAACCGCTACGCGCTGCTTACCCCTCGAACCGTGACCTACGGCCAGCAAGACCAATCGTTTTTTGTTAAACTTCCCCTTTTATGATGAACGTCGTCATTATTGAAGATGAAGATCGTAACGCCCGCCAACTGGAGCGACTGCTGAAAAAATACGACCCAACGATCCATATTCTGACTCAGCTCCCTTCGGTAAACGAAGCGGTGGAGTGGTTTACGCACCACCCAATGCCCGATCTGGCGTTTATGGATATTCACCTCGAAGACGGGCTAGCCTTCCGTATTTTTGAACAACTGACGATCAGCCTGCCGGTTATTTTCACGACTGCCTACGACGAGTACGTCCTGAAAGCGTTTAAGGTGAACAGCATCGATTATTTGCTCAAACCGGTCGACTACGACGAGTTAGTAGCCGCTCTTGAAAAATTCAAAGCCCTCCGCAGCCAACCGGCACTGCCAGACCTGACTACATTGCTCCAATATATCCAGAAACCTCCCTCGAATGGTTTTAAAGAGCGGTTTATGGTTAGCCTTGGCACCAAAATACACAGCGTGGAAGTGACCGATGTCGCGTATTTTTTTTCGGAGGAAAAAGCTACGTTTCTGCTTACCAAAGCCGGTCAGTTGCTGCCGCTCGAATACAGCCTCGATCAGTTATCGGATTTGCTGAATCCAACCCATTTTTTTCGGGTGAACCGCCAGTTCATCGTCGCCCGGGCTGCCATCCAGACGGTTCATGCTTATTCAGCCGGAAAACTCAAACTCGATTTGCTGCCTGCATCTCGCCAGGAAGTGTTCGTCAGTATGAGTCGGCTATCGGAGTTCAAAGACTGGCTGGGCCGTTAAGCTACATTTCCTCATTATCCCGAGCACGAACGGACTACGTTACTCAGGCGAGTATGAACCCGGTTGGGTGTGATAGTAGAGGCTTCAGCAATTGGTTACTATTCATTCTAAACCGATCCGCATTACGTTCTTTTATAGCAATTCAGCGTACCACAGCTAGCTCTTCGCTCAGATTTTGACCGAGTGGCTTCGGCTTCGGCTTTGTTTGTAGCCGGAAAGTTGTTGCTTTGCGGCCATGAAACACGTATTGACTGCGCTATTGGTTAGCCTTGCCGCGTCCGCCTTTGGTCAGGCATCGGTGGCCTACTACCCCTTCAACAACCTCATTTCTGTCAGCTCAAATGCTGAACGCGCCCTCTGGCTCGACGCCCGTGTTCAAACGAATACGGTGTTTGGCTCGCTCAGCACCACCTTTTGCCCGATGGTGAACGTAGTCCGTAAAGAACAGGTCAACTACTACACGGGGCTGGGCGTTCGGTTCAATTTCCTGAACAGCATCGACGACCGGGACGTACTGGAAGGGTACTCGCTGCATGTTGGCGTACGTATTAAGCCGATTCCGTTCGTACCGAACCTGCGGGTTGCGTTTGAGCTAGCCCCGTACGCCCGCAAAGACTTCAAGACGGGCAACCTGCAATCGTTTCTGGGACTGGTGTATCAGTTCAGCAAGAAGCAAACGCTCAATTAAACACGTAGAAACAGCGAAGAGCGTGCAGAAAGTAAATTGGTCTACTTTCTGCACGCTCTTCGCTGTTCCGATTCTTCCGGATCTATTTCCGCTCGGTCTGATTGTACGTAAACGTACCGTGTTCGAGCTTGTTAGCCCGGTCGAAGAGCTTCAGGGCCTTCTGATACGTATCATCTACCTCACCGGCAACTTTGAAATACTCGTTGTTCTGACCGGCTTTGTTACTCTTCTGATAAATGTACCGGGCTACCAAGGCTTTCACCTGCGTACGGATGTAATTCTTCGAGCGCTGGAATTCCTTATCGTTGTACTTGATACCCTCGGCCGTAGCGTCTTTCACCAGCCGGGCCAGCAGCTCATCGTTGATGTTTACGGCCTGGTTGAACTCATCGAAGGAAAGTTTGTCGAGCTTCTTCCGGTTGTCGTTCGCATACTCCATCGCAAATTCGCGGATGATGTTCTTGCCGTACAGTTGCAACAGATACGGTGTCTGCCAGCTCGAATCGCGTGGGATAAAATAGTCTGGCGTAATGCCGCCCCCACCGTAAACAACCCGGCCACCGTCGGTCTTAAATTTCAGTTTCGGGTCGTTTTTGATAGAGTCCGCGATGTAGTACTCACCCCGCTTCGAGCGTAGTTCAAGGTCTTTTTCGTAGTCCCCTTCCTGACCGGGTATGTAGGGCTTCTGAATGCTACGTCCGCTCGGCGTGTAATACCGGGAAATGGTCAGGCGTAACTCCGAACCGTCGGAGAGTTGAACCGGCATCTGCACCAGCCCTTTCCCGAACGACCGCCGACCCGCGATCAACGCCCGGTCGTGGTCCTGCAAAGCACCCGCTACAATCTCCGAAGCCGAAGCACTTCCCTCATCCATCAGCACCACCAGTGGCCCTTCTTCAAACTGACCCGTCACCCGCGCGTGCGTCTGGCGATCGTAGCGACTGTCTTTGCCGTTGGTATAGACCAGCAGCTTGTTGCCCGAGATGAACTCGTCGGCTATACTCGTCGCGCGGTCCATGTAGCCACCCGGATTATTCCGCAAATCGAGCATCAGTTGGGTCATGCCCTGTCCCTTTAAGGCGTTTAGCGCCGTCTTAAACTCATCGTAGGTGGTTTCGGAGAAGCGGTTCACCTTAATGTATCCCGTTTTTCCATCGACCATGTAAGCCGCATCAACCGAGTAAGTCGGAATCCGTTCGCGGGTAACGGTAAATACCCTGCCTTCTTTTTCGCCTTTACGGAGAATCGTCATTTTCACCTCCGTACCGCGTTTACCCCGAAGTGCTTTAAACACCGCGCTATTCTCAACTTTTCCACCGGCCAGGGGCGTATCGTTTACTTTAATGATCTTATCCCCGCTCTGAATACCGGCGGCCTCTGATGGGCCACCCGCCAGGGGCGTCACGACGTAAACGGTATCTTTATAAATGTTGAACTCAACCCCGATGCCGTCGAATCCGCCTTCCAGCTGCGACCGCGCTGCTATCGCGTCCTGCGGGTTCATGTAGGCCGTGTGCGGATCGAGCTTATGGAGCATTTTCTCGATCGAGAAATCGACTAATTCATCCGTATTGACCGTATCAACGTAGTTGTTTTCAATCAGTTGCAGAATTTCGCGGTATTTGGCATAGCCACGCCCAATGTTATTAATACTTTTAGCGCCCCCAAAAAATGTGGCACCAACCAGCATACCACCGGCCAAGGTTATCCCCAGCAGCATAGGTAATCGAACCGTTGCTTTATCGTTTTGAATCTGGCTGTTAGCGCCCGGGCGCCCGGTGCCTTTGTGCCCGGCCGATTCATCGTTGACGTGTTGTCCTGCTTCCATTCTGTTCTAGCCCTCCTTACATCAGATAATATCTATCCCCTAAACGAGCAGAAGATAGCGAAATGTTTGCCAGAAGGTCTTGTATGGTATAAAAATTTAATGAATAAATAAACTTGAGGAAATCAGCCTGCATTTCAGCCCATTTCATGTTCGCTGCAGACCTTATTGTTCCATCGAAAATTCCGTGAACTGGTCCAAAGCCGCCGGGTTACGGAGGGTATCTTTGCTGGTCACCAGCGAAGCATCGACGCCCGATAAAATCTTCTTGACCGGTGTTTCGAGTTTCTTGCCGCTGATCGTATACGGGATGTCGCTGACCGGGTAAATCGCGTCGGGAACATGGCGCGGACTGAACTGACTACGTAACGTTTGCTTAATGCGGGTGATGAGGTCGTTGTTTAACGTAAAGCCATCGCGCAAAACCACAAATAAAGGCATGAAATAGCGGCCACCGGGCCGCTCCAGACCCACCACCAGACTATCTGCAATTTCGGGCAACTGCTCCACGGCGCTGTAAATCTCGCTCGTCCCGATCCGAACGCCATCCCGATTCAGGGTAGCATCGGAGCGACCGTAGATGATTACGCCGTTCCGTTCGGTAATGCGTATGTAATCACCGTGCCGCCAGATTCCGGGATACTCCTCAAAATAGCTCTTTCGGTACCGTTCGTTGTTAGGGTCGTTCCAGAAATAAATCGGCATAGACGGCATCGGCTCCAGGATAACCATTTCGCCCAAAGCGCCCCGAACCGGCTTAGCATTTTCATCGAATGCTTCAACTTTACAACCCAGCAGCCGACTCTGAATTTCGCCTTCATAGACTGGCAGCAGCGGATTGCCGCCCACGAAGCCGCTGCACACATCGGTACCGCCACTTAACGAAATCAGCCATACGTTCGACTTAACCGACTCATAAACCCAGCTGAACCCTTCGGGCGGCAGGGGCGAACCCGTGGAGCCGATCGTGCGCAGATACGCCAGCCTGTTTGTCTGGGAAGGTTTTATGCCCGCCCGGTGGCAGGCCAGCAGATAAGCCGCCCCACCCCCAAAATGATTGATTCGGGCTTCGTCGGCCAGGTTCCAGAGCACGTTCAGATCCGGATAGCCCGCAGCGCCGTCGTAGAGCACCAACGTAGCGCCAGCCAGCATCGAGCCAACCGCATAATTCCACATCATCCAGCCCGTCGTCGAATACCAGAAATAGCGGTCGCCCACGCGGACGTCCTGGTGCAGCGCCAGCGCCTTCAGGTGTTCGAGCAGGCAACCGCCAACGCTATGCGTAATGGCTTTGGGTTTGCCGGTTGTGCCCGACGAATACAAAATCCAGATGGGGTGGCTGAACGGTACGGGCTCAAACGTTAATCCATCGGGTGCGGGCGTGTTCAAGACGTCCTGCCAGAGCGTAGCCCGTTCGAGTCGGCTATCGGGGTTCAGGTATGGCACCCACACCACGCGCTGAAGCGTGGGCAGGTTGATTCTCAGCTCACGGGTAGCCTCGGTTTTGTCAATGGCCTTGCCGTTATAGGTGTAGCCATCGGCCGCGATGAGCACTTTAGGCTCGATTTGCTGAAACCGGTCGAGCACGCTGGCGGTACCAAAATCAGGCGAACAACTCGACCAGACGGCCCCGATGGCGTTGGTCGCCAGAAACGCAACAACGGCCTCCGGAATGTTCGGCAACACAGATACGACCCGGTCGCCGATTCCAACACCCTGCAACCGCAGGTACGCAGCCACGGCCGCAACCTGGTCCTCTAGTTCATCCCATTCGATCGCTTCCAGCCGCTGCCGCTCCGACGCGAACAGCAGAGCCGGTGCCCCGTCGGTACGTCCCCCATCCGTTCGACGGGATGTCGATTTATGCCGAAAAATGTGTTCAGCATAGTTGAGCGTTGCACCGGTGAACCATTCGGTACCGATCATCTCCCGGGGATTCGGTTTAAAGAAAACCTGGCGGTACGGTGTATGGCTCTGAACGCCGAAGAACTGCCAGATGCTCTCCCAGAAGTCTTCCAGATCCGTCACCGACCAATCCCAGAGATCGTCGTAATCCCGGAAATACAAGCCTTTTTTTATAAATAACCAGTTAATGTATTGTTTCATTAGCGACTGCTCGATGGCGCGTCGGTCGGGCGTGTATAAAGGCGTCAGAGTTGGGCGAGGCATGATCCAGTTGGGCCGTTGGTTCTAGGTTCGAGTCTCAGGTCAGCACTTGCCGCCGGTACGTCAATCTGATTTGGGCAGGTTAAACCGGTGTGCGGACACGGGAACTCACGAGTTAGTAACGACTTCTGTGGTCTGCGGATTGTTTTTACCCGAAAAAGCGTTGGAGAGACAACGGACATAGTACGGTTCCGGCGAAAAGCCGTAACTTTGCATCCCTTTTGAACTACGCTTCAGCCCACGCACTGATAATCAGCACTTCATAAAAATAAAATAAGACAATTTACTGGATTATTCCATGAATCAGGATTTTGACTCGAACGACAGCCGGGACGGTGATCGTCGTTCATCGGGTCGTCGGGATGACGACCGCAACCGCGGAGAGCGCCGGAACGACGGCCCACGTTTTAACCGGAGCAGCAACACTGACCGCCGGGATGCTTCAGCGCCCCGCTATAACCGGGACAACGACCGCCCCAACCGGCCCACCGATCGCCGGAATGATGGTCCTCGCCCGGACTTTAACCGGAACCGGCCGACTGACAATCGCTCAGGTGGTTCCGACGACCGCCGTCCCCGATTCGACCGGGATACCAGCCGTGGTGGCGATGCGGGCGACAGAGCCCGTCCGCGCTTTAACCGGGACGACAACGACCGGACAGACCGGCGTCCTTCGCGCCCGGGCTTCGACCGGGGCCGTGATGAGAACCGTTCCGGTGATCGTCGTCCTTCTTTCGACAGAAACCGACCTGATGGGGACCGCCCTCGTTTTAACCGCGAACCCCGCTCCGATAATTTTAATTCAGACAAACCCCGGTTCGACCGTGGCACTGACCGTCCCAACCGGGATAGCAGGCCGGGCGACCAGCGGTCGACGAACCGCCGGGACCGCGACGATGAGGCCCGCCCTCGTTTCAACCGGAACGATCGGGGTGATCGTGACCGGAGAGATGATAAACCCCGGTTTGACCGGAACGACCGGCCCCGATTCGAGCGCGATGGAGATCGCCGGGATTCGGACTCTTCCCGTTTCAGCCGTGAGCCTCGTTCCGACAATTCCAATTCAGAAAGACCTCGTTTTAACCGGGATAACGATCGCCCCAACCGGCCTGCCGGGTCACGCGACCGGAACGACCGGCAGGATAAGCCAGCGTTCAAACGGGTAGGTGGTTTTCAGCGCGATGCTGACGAGCGCAACCGATTTGGTGGCGATGACCGTCGCAACTCACGTAACGAGTCCACGCGATTCTCACCCGAACAGCGGAAGGAATCGGGCGAACGGCGCACGGGTTTCTATGCCAAAGCGCCCAACTACGATCTGGAGGAGAAGCGGCATAATGCCCCCATGCAAAGACGGGAGCGCCAGGAAAGCGATCAGCCCAAACGCAAAGCAGCCGATGATGGCCTGACGCGCCTGAACCGCTATATCGCCAACTCAGGCGTTTGTTCCCGCCGGGAAGCCGATGAACTCATTGCCAGAGGTGACATTTCTGTTAACGGCAAAGTCGTGACTGAAATGGGTTATAAAGTAAAAGAAGGCGATACGGTTAAGTATGGCACCAAAACTCTGAACCCCGAACGGTTCGTGTACGTCCTGCTGAACAAACCGAAGGATTACATCACCACTACGGATGATCCCGAAGAACGGAAAACCGTGATGGAACTGGTAGCCGATGCGGGTAACTTCCGGATGTATCCGGTAGGCCGCCTGGATCGCAACACAACGGGGCTGTTGCTGCTGACTAACGACGGAGAACTGGCCGATAAGCTCACCCACCCGTCCCATAACATCCGCAAAATCTATCAGGTTGAGATCGATAAGCCCATTACCGATGAGCACTTCGAAGCGATCCAGCGCGGTATTGAGCTCGAAGACGGTCTGATCAAACCCGATGCGCTAAGCATTGTTACGCCCGATGCACACGTCATTGGCATAGAGATTCACTCGGGTCGCAATCGCATTGTCCGCCGTATTTTTGAGCATCTGGGCTATGAGGTTACCAAACTCGACCGCACTACGTATGCGGGTCTTACCAAAAAAGAACTGCCCCGCGGCAAGTGGCGCTTCCTCGACCCTAAAGAGGTGGTGAAGCTGAAGTACTTTAATTAAAGAGTGAATGAGTGGAAGAGTGAATGAGTGAGAGAGCGTTTACCGTATGGATATTTGAATATTCATTCTTTCACTCATTCGCTCTTTCTCTTTTCTGCATCATGAATCACCTCTTCCCCTATACCGAACGCACACTGCTCCATCCGAACGTAACGCTCAATAAGCAGTACGATGCGCTCGATGAAGTGACACAACTGGGCATGGCCGGGCTAACGGTGGCTCCGTTCTGGGTGAAGAAATTTCGGCGTGAGCTGGGCGACAACCACCCGGTGGCTTTGTCGACGGTCGTTGGTTATCCGTTCGGGTATCAACGTACCGAAGCCAAACAAACCGAAATCGAATGGGCTCTGAAAGACGGTGCCAGCGACATTGAAGTGGTTTTGAATACGTCCGCGCTCTTTTCCCCTGCCTCCGTCTGGCTAAAAATCGAACTGGCCAAGCTCGTTAGTCTTATCCACGCGCAGGAAAAGCTGTTTACAGTCATCCTGGAAACGTCGCTGCTCGATCCGGAGCAAACAACGAAGATGATTAAACTGGCTGCCGATACCGGGGCGGACTTCCTCAAAAACGCAACCGATGCCCTTACTACTTCCTTTTCGCTGGAAGCCGCTTTATCCTTTCGCCAGGACGTACCGAAATCGGTGGGCGTCAAGATCGTCGCCGATGGCGCAACACAGGAGCAGCAGGAACAACTCGTCGCGGCTGGTGTCGAACGGCTCTGCCTGCGTTATGAGCCGAGTTCAGTCCGCTCAATTGATCGATAAGCACGTAATCACCTTTTTCAGCTAATTGTTTACATAATAGCCTTGACAAATAAGATTTTCTCTATCTAATTTGGAGACCTTATTCGTCAACTCATTTATGAAAACCTATCTCTTAGCGTTTCTTTTCTTTTTACAACTTCCGGCATTCAGCCAACAATCTATTTATCAACCCTTCGAGGTCGACACAGCCGCCGAGCCCCGTGGTGGCATGGCGTATTTAACTACCTATTTGCAGGCAAACCTGCGTAAACCCGTCGCGGCCGAAGCTAAAGGGATTGGGGGCCGGGTCATTGTCACGGCTGTGGTCGAGCCAGATGGTCGCCTTACCGACGCTAAAGTTATGCAGGGTTTCCGCCCCGACTGCGACCGGGAAGCGTTACGTGTTTTTAAGGGTTTCAACGCCTGGAAACCCGCTCAGAAAGGAGGGCAAGCCGTTCGGCAGCTCGTCACGATCCCGATTACCTTCAAGCCTAATCCGCCCTTTACGTATGCGAATGGCACGCGGGTAAGTTATTATGATATTGACCGAAAACCTCTTCTGGATAGTAACGAGCGGGTTCGCTACAAGCAAGTCTCACCTGTAGATACAAATGGCTTACCGACGGGTGACGTCTTAATCTTTGAACGAACGAATCGAGGGTGGAAAGAATATAACCGTCTGTCGCTAGTTCGTAGAGCCGAAAGGAATTGGGGTCGGTTCACTGATCAACCCTCTTACTCGCTTGGCTATGTAGGAGCTAATACGGGCGTATGGCAAGGCCTTGTTTACACCATAGGTCAACGGTCCGAAAAGCTGCTACGTCGGTCTTATTACGAAGAGGCATCGCTAAAGGACTCGATTTAACGTATCATGACAATGGGTTAGTCGCTGAACGTAAAGAAGAGTCAAATGACCAATATAGCGTAACTTCCTGGTACGCGAATGGTCAGATCAAGCAAGTAAAAAAAGGTATTGAACCAAGAGGAGGTACGTTGAGGGAGTCGGAGAAGCTTATTGCGTTTTGGGATAGCGCAGGTCGCCAGTTGATAAAAGATGGCACTGGCCGCATCGTTAGCTCAGAAGATGTTACGTCTCGTCTTAATACAATGCTTCGCACCGATGCAGGATTACGGACACAACTCATCGAGCAGGGCACGTACGAGAATGGTCTTAAGCAGGGCGTCTGGACGGGCCGCTATACGGATAAATCATACTTCTACGAGGAGCAGTACGACAAGGGGATTTGTAAAGGTGGTAAAGCCATTCGGGCTGGAGGTGACACACTCCGCTACACGAAGATTGAGCAACAGCCCGAATTTAAAGGAGGAATGGATGCGCTGGGTTTCTTCTTAAGTAAGAACCTGCATTTCCCTGACCAGGCCATACGAGCCAATGTCCAGGGCAAAGTATTCCTCACATTCACTATCGATACGGACGGGGCTATCCAGGATATTTCGGTTCTACGGGGATTAGGTTTTGGTTGCGACGAGGAATCGGTACGAGTTATCAATCAGACTCAGGGTAAATGGATCCCTGGCATTCAACGCGGAGAGCCGATCAAAGTCAGGTATAGCATGCCTATCAACTTTGCATTTAGATAGCTAAGTGTTATCGTCCTAACACTTATTTAGGAGACAAACGAAATTCTTCAACATTCGTAAATAATTTATATTAAAACGATGCCTACTGCTGGAAAGGCTCTGTGTCTGTGTATACTCCTGTTACTTTCGGGGTGCGTCCAAAAGTCACCGCCTTTCGTTACAACGATTACAGGGTACACTATTCAGTTTCCAATCACCTCTGTTGAATTGAAACGAAAATATCCTAATGCAGTTGAATCGCTTGATCATTTGACTGATACAACCAAACAGGCTCAAGTGGTTTGGCGGTTTAACAGTGCAGTTAGTGATCCTCGAAGTCATCCTTATGGCGTTTTAATTACGTTAAAGGATAAGAGCATAAAGTTTGATTCGCTCAAAGCGGCTCTAGGAAAAGAGTTTCAAAAGCCCTTTGAAGCATTATTCAGCCCTGAACACATGGGTGAGTATGAATATTATGAGAAAGACCCTTCACTAGGGGTTCTTCAAGTCACTGATGAGATACAGCTTTCGCTAAGTAAAGGGAAATTTTGGCCGGGTACTACGTATCTGTACAATGATGATATCGTCATTTCATTGTGTTACGGTTTAAGCTCTGCCCAAAAGGAACGGTTTGCTCTAAAACAAGGAGATATTTATCCTCGAGATTGACGCATAAATCAATGGTTACCCCAAAAGTGCAACAATTTCATTGATTGAGCTTTTAAAATACTCGGAGTACAAAAACGGCGTTTGCAAATAGGCCAAAGGGATTAAAGCCGGTTCCGTTCGCGATATAATCGCAAAAAATGCCTGCATTTATTTGGCTAATAGCTTCTTAAATTGACTCGTGTTCCTGCACATTGCTCAATCATCGTCTATGAACATCCGGGTGCTTTTCGTGTGCGTTTGTGTCCTCGTCGTATCGCACACTTTTGCAGTTGCCCAGCATGATAGCGGAAATGCGATTGCCTTCGTGGATCCGTCTTTTTCTGCGTTTTTCAAGGAATACATCAGGAAAAATCAATTAAACGCTCCAACACGGGGAGTTCCCGTATTAATTCTTTCCAGAAGGGGAGCCAACGATTGTGACATTATTCTCACGATGTTTTCGCTTCTTTCTCAGGTTGACGACAATCCGCCAACTAATTATGGCTATGTTGAAAACCGGCTTGTGTTGATTTATGATGGAACGGAGCACCTGCTCAAAAAGCCGAAAGCATGGTTTATCAATTTAAAGAAGGTACTTCAACGTGACCTCTGTGATAACACGCAGTTGGTTACACATTCATCGCAACCAACAGTAATTCCTTGTTCGTTTAAACACGATCCTGAAGCGTGGAAATTAACTTTCAAGAAAGGGAAGTTAGTAGAGAAGCAACCGTTTGTCGGCGAAACGTTCTAGGGTTGTGAATCGGAAAATCCTTCCAATAAACCGGACACGAAGTGCTACATGGGTGACAAACAATGCGAACACGATGCAAAAAGTCAAACCAGTAACCGCTCTTCTTGTTTTTCTGGTATTGACTAAGGGGATTAGCCTGGCTCAGAAGATCAATCAGGCAATTCCTCCGCACCTAAAAACGCAGCGTACTCCGGGCGTAAACCTGTATGCGGGTTTTAGCCAGAAACCTGACAGCGCAACTGTCGTAACGGTTAAATTCAAACTCTCTGAGACGGGCTTTTTAGATACCCTTGTTGTATCGGGTAACGTACCGAAGGGCTACTACGAAACGATTCAAAAACAGTTAATCGACCTAAACGGAACCTGGGTACCACAGCAAAGTCAGGGTAAAGCCGAGAAAAGCAAATGGTTAATTTACCGACAGTACGTAGTGGGCCCGACAAATACAAAAGACGGGGTTTTGGCCGAGGTCGAACAGGCCTACAAAAGGGATTATGAGTTATTCAGGTGCCAGCATAACCCCAAACGCAGAATCGACTGCCTGACTACGTATGTCGAAGGACCTGACTTTTTTCTGTTTCCTCCCGAGTGGTATCCAACATATGATTGATTGCTTTTCCAGTAACGAATCAAGCGCCTGTGCTGAGAGAGGGTCTGGATCAAATTCAGCCTGCCAATCTCTTTCGGGTTTAACGTGCTGACAACGGGCGTTTTCAGACATTTTGGTAAATTTGCGGGATA
Organism: Spirosoma fluminis; assembly: GCF_054778895.1. Taxonomy (NCBI): domain Bacteria; kingdom Pseudomonadati; phylum Bacteroidota; class Cytophagia; order Cytophagales; family Cytophagaceae; genus Spirosoma; species Spirosoma fluminis. The sequence continues at coordinate 95,682 of NZ_BAAGZD010000010.1, read as the reverse complement.
ACCTCCGCGCAGATGTCGCTCAAGCAAGTTCCTCTCCATCACATTCATCAGCAACTAGGCGCGAAGATCGTGCCGTTCGCGGGCTTCGAGATGCCCGTTCGCTATACCTCCGATCTCGACGAACACAACACCGTCCGGAATGGCGTCGGCATGTTCGACGTATCGCACATGGGTGAGTTCATCCTCAAGGGCGAAGGTGCCCTCGACCTCATCCAGCGGGTGTCGGCCAACGATGCCAGTACGCTGTTCGATGGCAAGGTTCAATACAGCTACCTGCCCAACGGCCGGGGCGGCATTGTCGACGATCTGCTGGTATACCGCATCAGCGAAGTCGAGTACATGCTTGTTGTCAACGCGTCGAACATCGATAAAGACTGGGACTGGATTTTGAGCCATAACACCAACGAGGTCGAAATGGTGAATATCTCGGATGGCATGTGTCTGTTTGCCGTTCAGGGACCGCTGGCCGCTAAAGCCCTCGAATCGCTTACCCCCGCCGATTTGGAAATGACGTATTACACCTTCGAGAAAACCGATTTTGCCGGTTACGCGAACGTGATTGTATCGGCAACGGGCTATACGGGCGCGGGTGGTTTCGAAATCTACGTATCGAACCACCAGGCCGAAGGCGTCTGGAACGCCATTATGGAAGCCGGAAAGCCGTACGGCATCAAGCCAATCGGCCTGGGCGCGCGCGATACGTTGCGGCTCGAGATGGGTTATAATTTATACGGTAACGACATCACCGATGAAACTTCGCCCCTGGAAGCCGGTTTAGGCTGGGTAACCAAATTCACGCATAACTTCATTGATGCCGACGTCTTAAAGCAGCAGAAAGAGCAGGGTGTGGCGAATAAGCTCGTCGGCTTCGAGATGATTGATCGGGGTATTCCGCGTGGACACTATCCATTAACCGACGCTGATGGCAACAAGATTGGTGAGGTTACATCAGGTACCCAATCCCCTACCCTCGGCAAAGGCATCGGCTTAGGCTACGTACCGACTGCTGTCAGCAAACCCGGCTCTGAAATTTTTGTAAACGTGCGCGATCGACTCCTCAAAGCGCAGGTTGTTAAGCTTCCTTTCGTAAAAAAATAATCCAGACCGGGATTGAGAGGATTGAATGGATTAACAGGATTTTGTTTATAGCTGCTCGCTTTTATTTAAAGCAAAATCCTGTTAATCCATTCAATCCTCTCAATCCCGGTCTGGACAGCTTCTCATGAAACAAATTGACGTTTGTTTAACGCCTGACCTCCTGCATCTGCATACGGTTGAAAACACCATTGTGGTTGTCGCCGACGTGTTTCGGGCAACATCGTGCATGGTCACGGCCTTTGCGCACGGTGTGAACAGTATTATTCCCGTTGCCACCGTCGACGAGTGTCGGCTCCTGCAGGAGCGCGGTTACCTGGCCGCAGCCGAACGTAACGCCCGCAAAGTAGACGGCTTTGAGCTCGATAACTCGCCGTTCACCTACATGACCGAGCAGATTCGTGGTGCCAACATCGCCATGACCACGACAAACGGTACGCTAGCTATCACTCGCTCGCGGTCGGCGGTAAAGGTGCTGGTCGGCTCATTCCTGAATCTGGACGCGATTGCGCACTACCTGCAAAGCGAACCGTATGATGTAATGGTGCTCTGTGCAGGCTGGAAAGGCCGGGTCAACCTGGAAGATACCCTCTTTGCCGGTGCTCTGGTTGAACGCCTGAAAGATAGTTATGCGATAGCCGAAGACAGCGCCATGATGGCGAAACGACTGTACTGCGACGGAAAGAGCAATCTGGTCGGCTATATGGCCAATGCGTCGCACATTCGGCGTCTTCAGCGGCTGGGCATCCAGAAAGACATTACGTACTGCCTCCAGCATGATCTGTACGATGTCATTCCTGTTCTGCGCGGGAATGCACTGGTCAGCATGGAAGTGCGGTAGTGTACGGCTTTAGTATTCGAAATCAATACCTACCGAATCATTTCCCCTCCTAACCTCCTAGGGGAGGCCGGGAGGGGAACCTACTTGATCTTTACAACAAATTCTCGCCCAGCAACCGCTTCAGTTCCAGTTGATTGAGCAGCAGTTGGTATTTGAAGTTCAGGCGGCCGAGTTCGGCTTCTTCAACGCCGGTTTCAGCACTTTGCAACTCAACGTTGGTGATTACCCCGTTACGTAGGCGAGCGTTGGCTATTTGCAGCGCTTTACGCGCCTGTAACACCTGCGTTTCGAGGTTAGCCAGGCGCGTTTGGTTGCTGCGAATGTCGGCGTTGAGCTGGGCGATACTTTGCCGAAGCTGGGCGTTGGCCGTTTCAACGGCGTAGCGGCTCGCGTTCAGATTCGCCTGCGCGGCCTGATTCTGCAGCTGGTAGCGTTTGCCCGCATACAACGGTATCGACACCGCCACCCCACCGGCGAAGTTAGCCCGTAACTGCTCAACGTTCAGCGGATATCCATTTTTGTACCCCGCATTGGCACTGAACCCAATGTTGGGTTTACCCGCCCGGTTGCTAACCAGAATATCGGTTTCGGCCGACCGAAGGCGATCCTGAGCCAGTTGCACTTCTTTATTACCGGCCAGCACAGCCGACAAATCACCGTCGAGCGTAAAGGGCTGAGTTGTTACGTTGTTTACCGATTCCAGATCAAACTGCTGAATCGCCTGGCTCACATCCGGGTTTGCATTACCGGTCAGAAAAGTCAGCGTAGCTAGTTGCCGTTCCAGCAGGTTCTGAATCTCGATCCGGCGGTTCTGCGCGGTTTTGACACGTACCGCCTGCGTCAATACGTCGTACTCCAGCGCGTCGCCATTTTGCAGACGTGTGGTCAGCAGCCGAACGTTTGCGCCAGCCGTTTTAATAACCGAATCCTGAACGGCCAGACTCCGTTGCAGAAAGCCAATTCCGTAATAGGCCGCGGCTACCTGATAACCCAGATTCTGCTGGGTTATCTCCAGACTCCGACGCAGCACCTGCACATTATCCTGCGCCTGCCGGATAGCAGCTTCGGTGCGGCCAAAGTCGTAAATCGTCTGCCCAACCGCTACGTTGGTATTGATGCTGTTGTTGGGTGCCAGTTTAGCCACGACCTCCTGCCCGTTGAGGGGCACGGCAAACTGCGGCACGGGTGTAATGTAGGTGTAGCTACCGTTGAGGCCAACGTTTGGCCGCATGGCTGTCCGGGCCACATCGACCCGTAGTTCGCTCGACCGAATCTGCTCCTGCTGCTGTTTCAGCACCGGGTAGTTGGTAGTCGCCTGCTGAACGAGCGTCCGTAGGTCATCGGGTACCGTTACTGGCTGGTTCTGCGCCCTGGCCGCGCCAACCGCCAGCAGCGTAACTATAATAAAATGGTTTGATTTCATTGTCAGTGCGTGTTCAGTTCTCTGTATGCGACAGACCTGTACGAAAAGGTCGTTAGGTACATGCCGCTTCAATTTAGTGGGCGGCATCGGCGACAGCCTTAGCGGCCTCCGCATCCATTTTTTTGTTCTTCAGCAAAAACAACAGCGGGAACGTAACGACAAAAAACAGTCCCGCCAGCCGGAACGTATCCAGGTAGGAGATCATCAGGGCCTGCTTTGTGATGATCAGATCGAGGTTTCGGTAAGCGCCCGTTACCGCATCAAAGGCATTTACGCCCCGAGCGGTCAGTCCTTGAGTCAGTGCGTTAAGCCGGTCAGTGAACAGCGGATTTTCCGGGCGTAGGTTCGCCACCAGATCGCCCCGGTGCACGGCTGAACGCTGCGTTACGTACGTACTAGTAATGGCAACCCCGAAGGCACCCCCAATCTGCCGCATCATATTCACGATGGCAATGCCCGTCGGGAGCTGCCGGGGTTCCAGCGTCGACACGGACTGGTTGATGAGCGGTACGTTTAGAAAGGCCAGGCCAATACCCCGTACGATGAGCGCCGTAACGAAATCACCATTCGAGGTGTCCGCGTTATACGTGGACATAGTGAAGCAGAAGACCGCGAAAGCCACGTAGCCGCCGATAACAATCAGCCGGGGCGATACGCCCTTCGCCAACAGTCGACCAACCAGGGCAAACATTGGTAAGGTGACCAGCCCACCGGGCATCAGGAGCTTACCTGTCTGGGTGGCGGTCAGCCCCACAATTCGCTGGGCGAACAACGGATACAGAAGCACCGAGGTAAATAGCCCGTAACCCACCACTACGACCAGTATGGCCCCAATGGCCAGATTGCGGTTCTTCAGCGTTCGGAGGTCAACCACGGGTTCTTTAGTCCCGCGCAACTCCCACCAGATAAACAGCGGAATAGCGATGACGGCGGCTACCGTGAGGTACAAGATGATTGAATCGTCGAACCAGTCGTCAGCCTCGCCCCGCTCCAGTACGTACTGCAGGCTGCCCACGCCAACGGCCAGCAGGAGAATACCAAGCTGGTCGATCGGGATCGCCCTGCGGTTGATGTTAATCTCGTCTTCTTTTTTGTCGATATAGGCCAGGCTAAGCAACACCGCGACAATACCAATCGGTACGTTGATGTAGAACATCCAGCTCCAGTGGTAATTATCGATGATGTACCCGCCGAGTGTTGGCCCCAGCGTTGGTCCGAGCACAATGCCCATGCCAAACAACGCCGACGCTACCGGCCGCTGCGAGGGCGGAAAGGCGTCGTACATCAGCCCCTGCGAAGTGGACAGCAAGGCCCCACCGCCAATTCCCTGTAAGAACCGGAATACGACCAGCGTCCACAGGTTATCTGCAAAGCCACAGCCGTAGGAAGCGATGGTGAAGAGAATAATGGAGCCGATGTAATAGTTTTTCCGCCCGAAGTAGCGCTGCAGAAAGCTCGTCATGGGAATAACAATCACGTTCGCAACGGCATAGGACGTTACTACCCACGATACGTCCTCAATCGTTACGCCGAGGTTACCGGCAATGTCGGTCAGGCCGACGTTGACGATAGACGTGTCGATTAATTCAATAATGGCCGCTGAGATGGCCGTAACGACGACGATCCACCGGCGAAATCCTGTTGGTTGTGCCATAGTTTAGAAGGAGTTAGTCATTAAGAGCGACAAGTGAGAATACAACAGTTAGTTCTTGACTGTAAGAGACATCAGCCATTCCCACTTCCCGCTCCTAACTCCTCATTACTGAACTTTTACTTCCGCATCTACACTAAGGCCTGCCCGAAGTGCGTTCCGGTACTTTTCGGGATTCAGGATCTCGATCTTAACGGGTACCCGCTGGGTGATTTTGACAAAGTTGCCCGATGCGTTATCGGGGGGCAGCAAGGCGAAGCGGGCACCGGTAGCCTCTGACAAGGAAGCGACGCGTCCTTTAATGGCCAGGTCGGGGTAGGCGTCGAGTTTGATGTCTACTTCCTGACCGAGCTTCATGTGTTCGAGCTGGGTTTCCTTGAAGTTTGCCACCACCCAGAAGGTAGAGTCGGCGACAATCGTGAACAAGTTCTGACCGGGCTGTACGTACTGGCCTACCACTACGTTCTTACGGCCAATCTTACCATCGATCGGAGCAGCCAGCCGTGCGTAGCCGACCCGAAGCCTGGCATTATCAATGGCGGCCTGTTTCACTTTCAGTACCGCCTGAATTTTCTGAATGTTGGCCTGGGCTTTGGCAATGCCCGCCTGCGCTACGCCCTGCGACGTTCTGGCCAGATTAATCTGCTCAACGTTTGTGTTGTACTGACGGGCCTGCACGTCGGCCGTATTCCGGGAATCCTCCAGTTGCTTCTGCGTCAGCGACTGCTCCTTGTACAGGTTCTGATCGCGTTGCAAATCGCGCTGGGCTTTGTCGCGACGGGAGGCCTGCACCTCTGCATTCGACTGAGCAACCCGCAGGTTCTGCGCTACGTTCCGGACATTCGCCTGGGCGTTTTGCAGATCAGCCTGGGCATTTTGCAGATCGGCCTGCGTCTGCTGATAATCAGCTTCGGCCTGCGCTAAGGCCACATCGTATTCCTGCGGGTCGATTGTAACCAGCAACTGCCCTTTTTTAACCGTTGCATAATCATCGACGTTTACCGACTGGACGTAGCCAGCTACACGCGCCAGTACCGGTGCCGAATTGCCTTCAATCTGTGCGTTGTCGGTTGATTCGTACTGTTGGCCATGGCGGAAAGCCTGATAACCAAAGTAGCCGCCGACCAGTAAAACGAGCGCAATAATAATACGTGGGAGATATGTCCGAATCCCACTTTTCTCGTCTGTGGTTGCCATTTCTTGTGTTGTCGTTGCCATTTTCAGTAGCGATGAGGTATAGGCCTCTTTTCTAGATGAACAAACCGTGTAGTCAACCTGCTTGACTATGGGTCGGCAAAAGTAAACTTGGTTGACTATAAAGTCAAGAAGGTTGACTATATTTGTACCTTCTTTAACTAAGAATTGTTTTAAGATTTTTTATTTTGCTCTATAATCATGGAAATAGATAACAATTCCTTTGATTTTAACCAGTTCCGGCTCATACGGGAGCGGTCGATAGGGCGTTTGTTCTGGCGGCTTAAACGCTTCACCAGCAACTATATAGAACCGCGGTTGCACGCTCGCGGCTATGCCGATTTTAAGATGAGTTATCTGATGTTTCTGTCGAACATTGATGAGCATGGGATAACTAATAACGAACTGGCCAAGCGGGCCTGCGTAACCAAGCAGATGATGAGTAAGATCGTTGGACTGCTGGAGGAAGAAGGCTATATCTATACGCAAAAGAACCCCACCGATTCCCGGTCGAGCATTATTTTCCTGAATGACCGGGGCAAGCAGTTGTTCGTTGCCCTGGAAGCCTGCATGCAGGAAGCCCGCAATAAGTTCGACGCCATTGTTGGTTACGAACGCATGGAACAGGTTATTGATACGATGTCTCAGTTGGTGATTGAACTGGAAAAAGAAGAACAATAAGAGGGGATCTGGTGTATGAACAGCATAGATCAGTTCAAATCTATAGCCTCATGCCATGTTTACGTCCGTCAATCCATACACGCAGCAGAACATCAACAACTACCGCGCCGACAGTGAAGCTACGGTCGAGCGTAAGTTGCAACAAGCCGACCAGGCCTTCGCGGACTGGTCGGCTTTGTCATTATCAGCCCGCACCGGTTATCTGCGCAAAGTCGGGGCGTATCTAACCACCAGCAAACAACGGTACGGCGAGCTGATTACGACCGAGATGGGAAAACCGCTCAAAGAAGCCATCGCTGAGGTCGAGAAATGTGCCGCAACCTGTACGTTCTACGCCGATCATGCCGGGCGGTTCCTGGCCGACCAATCCATTGAGGCCGATGACCCGAACGGCCCGGCAGCAGGCAGTGTCATTACGTATCAGCCACTGGGCGCGGTACTGGCTATTATGCCGTGGAATTTTCCGTTCTGGCAGGTCATGCGCTTTGCGATTCCGGGTCTGATCGCCGGGAATGTGGGCTTGCTCAAACACGCGCCTAATGTGTTCGGCTGCGCAGAAGCGATCGAAGAAGCCTTCCGCGAAACGGGTGTACCCGAAGGTGTTTTTCAGTCGCTGATCATCGATACGCCCGCCGTGGAAGGACTTTTGAAGGACCGCCGGGTGAAGGCCGTTACGTTAACCGGCAGCGGCCGGGCAGGCGCGTCGGTAGCGAGTATTGCCGGTCGCCAGATCAAGAAATCGGTACTGGAGTTAGGCGGTTCTGATGCGCTTGTCGTTTTAGCAGATGCTGACCTGGAAAAAGCCGCCGAAGTGGCCGTGAAATCCCGAATGCAAAACGCCGGACAAAGCTGCATAGCGGCCAAGCGGTTCATTGTGGAGAAATCAGTCAAAAAATCGTTTACGGAACTGGTTTTTCAGCAGATCCAGCAAATCAGCCAGGGCGATCCGATGGCCGAAGAAACGACGATGGGTCCGCTCGCCCGACTCGATCTGGCCGATACTATCGAACGGCAATGTCGTGAGTCGGTCGCTAAAGGTGCTACGCTCCTAACCGGTGGGCAACGGTCGGGCTGCAACGTTCAGCCAATGCTGCTGGACAACGTAACACCCGGCATGGTGGCATTTGACGAGGAAACCTTTGGCCCACTCGCTGTTTTAATCGAAGCGAAGGATGAGGCCGACGCCATCCGGCTGGCTAATCAGTCGAACTACGGTTTAGGCTCTGCCATCTGGACGCAGGATTTGGACAAAGCCGCCCGGCTCGCGCGCCAGCTTGAAGCCGGTTCGGTATTCGTGAATGGCTTAATGCGGTCCGACGCGCGCGTACCGTTCGGTGGTATCAAAACGTCTGGTTTTGGCCGTGAGCTCTCCGAGGCAGGCATCAAGGAGTTCGTGAACATCAAAACCGTCTGGGTCGAGAAACAGTAAACGAAATTCATCGCCTGATTCACCCTGTTTATCCTGGATTTCAATAGACTGACTCTCGCTTAACGGTATCCGTTTCGGTAAGCATTTAGGTTTGAGACGTGTAAATACGTACTAACCTAGTTACTGCCGCCATGCATTATATTGTCGAACTGCTGTTACCACTGTTTATCCTGAACCTGGGCGTAGCCTTTGGGGCTGGCCTGTATGAGACGAAAATTATTCTTCCCCTGTGGTTTCCTAGATCTGCCGGATCCGGTTATCGGGTCAATACGCAGGTTATGAGCGAAACCGATTCGGGAAGAAAATTCTGGGCGTTTGTCACAACGATACCGCTTACATTGCTTACCCTGGCGAACCTGATTTTTGCGTGGCAGTCGCAACCGCCGGTCCAGGGTTGGTGGATGGCCGCAGCCCTGATCACGCTGCTCGAACGAATTGGCACCTTCACGTTCTTTATTCCCACTGCCATTAAGCTGCAAACGGCCGATCAACTCCCTTCTTCCACAGTCAATCGGCTGGTGAGCTTGTGGCTTGGTTTCAATTACGTACGAAATGCGCTTACGCTACTGGCCTGGCTATGTGCCCTGAGGGCATTTTGGCTGACTACTGCCCTGCACGCCTGAACGAGTCGGTTAATGACTCTTTCGTACATTACTCAGGATCAGATCGGCTACCTGGGTAGTAAGCGCCGGGGCAATCATGTGGCCCATGCCTTCAACCAGCACAAATCGAGCGTTCGGTACGTTCGTTGCTACGTCGCGTCCGGCATCGGGGGTAACGAGCGGATCGATACTACCATGGATCACGAGGGTAGGTACATTAATACGTTGTAATTGACGCTCCCGCCCTGCATAGAAACCCGCCAGCGAAGCGGCTCCCTGCCGACTCAGCCCATCCGGGTAATACGATCGCCGGACATCTGCCTTAGCCAAGGTTTGTGCGGATAAAAAATCCATCGGATAAATGGTGCCACTCAGCACCATCAATGACTTTACTTCGCGCCGGATGTAAGCCGCCGTGTCGGCCGGTGACCCCGGTGCCGGTATACTGGCTAAGACCTCCGGTTTGGCAACCAACGGAAACCCGGCCTTACCGCCACCCGCCATAATACTAGTCAGCGTTACAACCCGCTGGGGATGGTTATAAGTCAGGCGTTGGGCAATCATGCCACCCATCGATACACCGACGACATGAGCCTTGTTAATGGCCAGCGCATCCAGCAGGCCAACCGCATCGTTGGCCATATCATCTAGCGAATAAGGAATCGGTGGCGGCTGGTTAGCCTGCAACGCCTGACCGATAGCCGCCCAATCGGGCAAGCCTGCCTGGGTAAACTTAGTAGAAAGTCCCACGTCGCGATTGTCGAACCGAATAACCTGGTAACCCTGGCGACTCAGATAGTCGCAGAAAGCAGTAGACCAGCCCGTCAACTGACTATTTGTCCCCGCAATCAGTAGAATGGCTTCCTGTTCAGGAGAACCAAAGCGTTCGTAGGCCAAGGTGATGCCGTTGCTGCTGACCAGTCCTGCCTGACGCTGAGACGCCTTATGCCCCTGCTTCAGGGTGCCACACGAGCATAAGCTTACCACCAGGCCCAGAATAAGCCATGTTTTCATGTTCATTAATGGGATGAAAGTTTATTGATTAAACTCATTCAGAATCTTTTCAAGATTTTGCAGCGGCTGTTTAAACTGGTTGTGGTTCTCCTGTCGAATCGCCCAGACACAACTCAGCAGGGATACTAGATAAGTCACAGCCGCTCCGGCTGGATGCTGCAACACTCCCCCTGGCACGAACAGCATAAAGGTCAACCACACGCCAAGGGCCGTACTCAGCGGAACGAGCACGTATTCATAGCTTCGCTTGAACCGGTAAAATGCTGTCAGGCTGTTGTATTGCTGTTGGATACGGGCCTGAACAGAAACGTCTGTATCCGTCTGGACAGGACTGGCCAGGGCAACCCGCTTAAACTGCCGCATCAGCACGATCGTAAAGGGAAGGTAGAGCAGTACCCCGGCCAGGCACAGCCATTGAACGGTCGAAACACCCCAAAATCGGATAAACAGGTGGCTTAGTAAGCCGTAGACAATGATCTGGAGCGTTAGCGATGCCCAGAAATACCGGATGGTACGGTTGACCTGCCGGGCACTTCTCGCCCTGGTGATCGCCAGTAAACCCGCCTGATCATACGGAGCGGATGCCGATGGGCTCGGTGCGTCCGTATTCCACTTCTTCTTCAATTCATCCAGTGTTGCCATCGGTTAGGTTGGTTTATGATTTTGCCGTTAAGCGTGATTCTAATTCTTTCTTGGTACGGACTAGCCGGACGCTCACGTTGACTTTCGACAGTCCGGTGATGCTGGCGATCTCTTCGTAACTCAGGTCATCCAGATACAGCAGCATAATGGCTTTATTGAGGGGTGAGAGCGTAGCAATCGCGTCGAAGAGCCATTGAATTGCCTCCTGCTGGTCATCCGGTGGTGGGTCGGGAACCTGCTCATGGCGAGCCGCTAATGGTTCGTGTTGTCGATTGCGGGCAGTTCGCCGGTCGGCCAAAGCGGTGTTCAGGCAAACGCGATACATCCAGGTCGAAAACTTCGACTGCCCCGTAAAAGACGGATACGACCGCCACAACTGATAAATCATTTCCTGAAGCAGGTCGGCCCGTTCATCTGCGTCGGGCTGATATGCCTGGCTTATTTTGTACGCAATGCCGATGTGCCGGTTGAGGTGTTCAAGAAAGATTTTCTCGGAGGATGTAGCCATTGTGCTGGATTCCGTTTGCTGTTTCTTAGTTAGTAACCGACCCGACTAAAAAACTACAACCGAACGAAAAAAAAGTAGTGATTACCCGTTAACCCGTCAGAGAAGCCCACTTTGTTCGTGTGTTGTAACGTAACATGAGAACGGCCAATTGGATCTGTCACTAGCCTGAGTTGCAGTAACTGTTCACTCGTTTATCCGCTTCACGCTGACCTGCTTATCGCGCCAGGTTGAATGGGGCGAACCAATCCGATGGACTGATTGACAGGTGACACCTTGTTTTTGCCGCCAGAATGCGGTTAGTTTGTTTCAACGTTCTTTGTTTTCCGTCAAACATGCTAATGGTTTCCCTGAGAGGTTCAGGGAATGAAAAAGGAATCGTGTGAGAATCACGAGCAGACGTTGCTACTGTCAGTGACTAGTTAAAAAAGGGTTTGCCCTCGATGTCCATTGTCCCACCAGCGGTTCGCCGTTGCCCTGGGGTGAGAAGGACGGCAGATACCGTCACAAGCCAGGAGACTTGCCTTTAGCGTTGCTGATTACGCCCACACGCGATTGGGTTTCATCACGATTGACTTACTTCATTCCTGCTTCTTTGCGAGGCCGGGTCAGGTGTGTCATGTAGTGTACAGAACAGATCGAGTGGTAGGCGTATGGAGTTCGGCATCGAACGCGATCAACCATTTTATCTTATTTACAACATGATCGCACACAATCTCGGCTATCCACGAATCGGTAGCCACCGCGAACTCAAAAAGGCCTGTGAACAGTTCTGGGCCAACAAAATCACCACTGAGCAGCTTCAGCATGTCGGTCGGCAGCTACGCCGGGACAACTGGCTGACTCAGCAGCAGGCAGGCATCTCGCTGGTTCCCTGCAATGACTTCTCGTTCTACGATCAGGTACTGGATATGTCCCTGACCGTCGGTGCGGTACCGAAGCGATTTCAACCGCTGCTCGACAAACCGGAGCCCGATCATCTGAGTCTTTATTTTGCTATGGCCCGGGGCTACCAGCAGGATGGACTGGATCTGAAAGCGATGGAGATGACAAAATGGTTCGATACGAACTACCATTACATCGTTCCTGAATTTTCGGCCGATCAGTCGTTTTCGCTGCTTTCGGAAAAAGTCTTTACGGACTTCGAAGAAGCTCGGCAAACCCTGACGACCACGCCCAAACCCGTTTTGTTAGGTCCCGTATCGTATTTGCTGCTGGGCAAAGAGAAGGAAGCGGGCTTCGACCGGCTGGACTTACTCGACCGTTTGGTACCGGTTTATGAACAGCTGCTTAGCCGCTTACAGCAACTTGGTGCCACCTGGATTCAGTTCGATGAGCCTTGCCTGTCCCTGGATTTAACAGTGCACCAGCGCGAAATGCTGGATATGGTTTATCGGCGTCTGCGCAATCAATTCCCGGCGCTGAATCTGCTGTTGGCCAGCTATTTTGAATGTTACGGTGCGAACCTGAATCTGGTTCTCCAACTGCCCGTTGACGCGCTGCACCTCGATCTGGTCCGTTGCCCGACCCAGCTGGACGATATTCTAAAAACTGATTTTGTTCACCGGAAAACCGCTTTATCACTGGGCGTTGTCGATGGTCGGAACATCTGGATTAATGACCTGACGACCTCGTTGGCAACGATTCAGCGCGTGGTGACGGCCATTAGTGCCGAGCGGGTTCTGATTGCACCATCCTGCTCGCTACTGCACGTTCCCTGTGACCTGGCGACTGAAACGCAGGAAACAGGCCTGACGAACGATACTAAACAGTGGCTGGCCTTTGCCCGCCAGAAGCTCGACGAAGTTGTTATTTTGACGACGCTTAGCCTGGAGCCAGCGAATCAGAAGGCCACCGACGTACTGGCCGTCAATCAAGCCGCCTTACTGGCTCGCCAGCAGTCAAGTCAGATTAACCGACCAGCAGTGCAGCAACGCTTACGTCAACTCCGTGAGCAGGACGCCAACCGGTCGAATGCCTTTCCCCAGCGTCAGGCCCTGCAACACCAACGGCTGCAGTTGCCGATGTTTCCTACAACGACCATTGGTTCATTTCCGCAGACCGATGCGGTGCGGGCCAATCGGGCTAAGTTCAAAAAAGGCGAAAAAACGCGGGAGGAATACGAAGCCTTCATCCGGGCGGAAACAGAACAGGCCATCCGCTGGCAGGAAGACGTTGGCCTGGACGTACTGGTGCACGGCGAGTTTGAGCGGAATGACATGGTCGAATATTTTGGGGAGTTGCTCGATGGCTTTGCCTTTAGCGAAAACGGCTGGGTACAAAGCTACGGGTCCCGTTGTGTGAAACCTCCGATCATTTATGGCGACGTACAGCGGCCCCAACCCATGACTGTTCGCTGGGCGCAATACGCGCAGTCACTAACCCAGAAACCCGTAAAAGGGATGCTTACGGGACCGGTTACTATTCTGCAATGGTCATTCGTGCGCGACGACCAGCCCCGGCGGGATACGTGTCTGCAAATCGCCCTGGCCATTCATGATGAAGTGGCTGATCTGGAAGCGGCCGGTATCGGCATTATTCAGATTGACGAGCCTGCACTGCGGGAGGGTCTTCCCCTTCGCCGGAAAAACTGGGCGACTTACCTCAACTGGGCGGTTATGGCCTTCCGGATAGCAGCATCGGGTGTGCAGGACCATACCCAGATTCACACCCACATGTGTTACGCGGAGTTCAACGACATTATCGGGGCCATTGCCGATCTGGATGCCGATGTCATTACCATCGAAACATCCCGCTCCCAAATGGAGCTGCTGGATGCCTTCGCCCGCTTTGCGTATCCCAACGAAATTGGACCCGGCGTCTATGATATTCACAGTCCGCGCGTGCCCACGGTGGAAGAAATGGTCGAGCTGCTTCAAAAAGCCTCTACTGTTTTACCCGCCCGCAATTTGTGGGTCAATCCCGATTGTGGGTTGAAAACACGACGGTGGCCGGAAACCACCGAAGCGCTGAAAAACATGGTGCAAGCGGCCCAGGCGGCTCGTGAGGTCGTGGCAGAGTCGGTATAACAGTAGGCGGTCTTCTGCCCAATCCGGCAGAAGACCGTCTTTGCCTTTATTACCCAGTCACCTTTTTCCGGCGAATTTATGATCCCGAAGCATGACCACATGGCCTGTCCACGCTGCCAGCGCATCTTCGAGTGCAAGGTAGGCAGCATCAATCTGTGTCAGTGTCAATCCATCCGGCTGACCGACGCTCAGCAACAGTACGTTAGTTCAATGTATCAGGGCTGCTTGTGTAGCGATTGTTTGTTGACGGTGCGAACCGAGTATAATCAGACGATCCATCAGCAGAACCTAAACCGCTTATTACATGGCCGTTAACGATTTGAAGTCAGTAGCAGAACGAATTGCCGCTGCCGAAACCCGCATTTTCAAAGCTGTTTTCCCCAACACGACCAATCATTACGATACGTTGTTCGGCGGTACGGCGCTGCAACTCATGGACGAGGTTGCCTTTATCACCGCTACCCGCTTCGCCCGCAAGCGGATGGTGACGGTTTCATCCGATAAAATCAATTTTGCCCAGCCTATTCCGGCCGGCACGATCATCGAGCTGGTCGGGCGCGTCGAACACGTTGGCAACACCAGCATACGAATTGGGGTAGAAATCTACGTAGAGGAAATGTACGCCCTGGAACGCCACCGGGCTATTCACGGCTCCTTCACGTTTGTGGCCGTAGACGAATCCCGAACTCCCATCCGCGTTTTAGCATGAGATACAAAGCGTCTGTTCACTTAAAAAAAGCCGATACGTCGGGACGCGTTCCCGCTTCGATTCTGGATGGGTTCGTTCGGGAAGAACTGCTCCAGAAAATCAGCGCAGCCATAAAGCCGCATCTGGTTATTCGGCAGACTGCCTTCACGGACCTCACTCAGTCCGAAACGCAGGCTGACCAGGTAAACTTTACAACTGAACTCATTGTGCTGCCGGGCGATCGCTGGAATCAGTTCCGGGAACAGCTGAGTCAATGGGGTCATCACCTGGCTGCGGATGAATTCCATCACCTACAGGCCCTGCTCGATACTGTCGAGTACAGCACGAAAGGCGTCGGCGGGCCTGTGTAATCAGCCGTGTACGCTACGTATCGTTTTCGCCGGCTACGTTCCGAACGTTACCATCAACGTATAGAGCCCCGAGGAATGAGAAGCAGTAGGTGGTAGACTTGATATAAAGACTTATTTTCGCTGTTGAAACCGGACCTTACGTCGGTCAACAACGCCCTTATGCATTCCTCTCGCTTAACCATACGTCTTGTCTGCCTGCTGCTGTGGGCTGGCTGGCTCGCCGGTTGCCAACAAAACACGGACACCCAACCAACCCCCACCAATCAATACCTGGTCAGCAGTACGTTGCTGGGCGAATACTCCAAGAGCCAGCTGACCAGCCGGTTCACTACCGGTCAGGCCAGTCAGCTTGGTGGCTTTGTTTCATTCCTGCTCAACCACCCCGTAAAGGTCTACAAGCTCGTTTACAAAACCAGGAACACCGACGGAACCGAAGTTCAGGCATCGGGAGCCGTTGTTATTCCCAACCCTGCCGATAAAACCTTAGGCTTTCCGATGGTCAGCGAGCAGCATGGTACCATCCGAGCCGACGCCGATGCGCCGTCTTACAATAACGAAGGCAGTGAAACCTATTTTACGGGTTCGCTGCTGGCCTCCAACGGATTCATCATGGTGCTGCCGGATTTTATCGGCTATGGCGAATCCAAAAACCTGCCCCACCCCTACATACACCGCGCTACGCTGGCCTCGACCTCACTGGATATGATTCGGGCTTCACGGGAGTTTCTCAAGCAGGAAAAGGTGAACTGGAATGAGAAGCTGTTTATTGCCGGTTATTCACTCGGTGGGTATGCGACCATGGCCCTGCAAAAGAAGATCGAAGAGGAAACCGGAACCGAGTTTAACCTCGTTGCTTCCAGCTGCGGAGCCGGGCCTTACCACGTTTCGGCCTTCATGAATACGCTGCTCAACCAGAAAACGCACGGCATTGCGCAGTACAACGGGTTGTATTCAATGGTTTTATCGACGTACAACCGGGTGTATGGTCTTAATCGGCCACTAACCTATTATTTCAACGAACCCTACGCAGCCGCCGTTCAGCGTGACCCGTTTGGCAGCAACATTCCGATCAGTTTCAACGAATCACTCACCGATGGCTTCCGGGCGGGGGTTAATGCCGGGACCGATACACAGTTTCTGAACGCGGTTAAGGACAACGATATTTACGACTGGAAGCCCCGTACGCCAACCCAACTTTACCACGGTGACGCCGATCGGCAGGTATTTTACCTCAATTCCGTCGATGCGAACGATGCTATGAAGAAACGGGGTGCGCCGGTCGAGTTTTTTCCTCTCAAAGGCAAAGATCACGGCGATGGCATCAGCGATTTTCTGTTGGGTACGTATCAATTTTTCAGCGCAAAGCGGTAAGCGGTCGGGCAGTAGTCCTTTCTATTTAGAATTTTTTTGCCGACATCGATGCCTTACTCCGATTCCTCCCGTATTTCGGTTGCGTTAGATTGTATCATTTTTGGGTTTGACGGCGAAACGCTGAAGCTGCTGCTCGTCAAGCGAAACTTCGAACCGGAACGTGGCAACTGGTCACTGATGGGTGGTTTTCTGGATCGGGAAGAGGATCTGGAAGAAGCCGCCCGGCGTATTCTTTTCGAACTTACCGGGCTTGAGAACGTCTACATGGAGCAGTTGCAGACGTTTGGCCGGGTTGACCGCGACCCCGCCGAACGTACGCTCTCCGTCGGCTATTTCGCCCTCATTAATATTGAGCACCATAACGAAGAGCTGGCCCGACGTAACAACGCTTACTGGTTACCCCTGACCGATCACCCCAGGTTGATTTTTGATCACGAAGAGATGGTTTCGGTAGCGCTGCAACGGCTTCGCTACAAAGCGGCTCTCCATCCGATTGGCTTTGAGCTGCTTCCCGAAAAGTTTACGTTACCGCAGCTCCAGAAACTTTACGAAGCCATTTATGATGCGCCCATGGACCGGAGAAATTTCAGCCGAAAAATCCTGTCGACCAACCTGCTCGTCCGGACGGGGGAGAAAGACGACAAATCAGTGACGAAGAAAGGGCTGCTGTATTCATTGGATCAGGAAAAGTACCGCGAACAGCAGCACGCCTTCCTGAACTTTATTTCATCGCCCACACTCGTGTAAGCAACGATCTCCGTTCCGTAAGTACGTTACGTTCGATACAGACCAAACCGGTAGTTGTGGAGCCTGCTTTTCTTTTTAGATTACGTACTGCGGATCAATGGAAAGCTTAAACTCTATGAAAAACAACGGTCTTTATCTGGCCCTGACAAGCCTGCTGCTGGCAGCCGGATCAGCGGAAGCACAGCGGGGCATCCGGCCAGTTAATTTTTCGCAGGTCACAATCTCCGATCAGTTCTGGCGACCACGTATCGAACGGGTGCAAACGGCAACGCTGCCCGTTTGTATTGAACAGACCGAAGGGAAAACCGCCCGCATCCGGAACTTCGAGAAAGCCGCTGCCCGCTCGGGTAAACACGAAGGCATTTACTTCGACGATTCTGATGTGTATAAAGTCATCGAGGGCATGGCATATACACTGAAAACGAACCGCAACGCTGCTCTCGAACAGAAAGCCGACGAATGGATCGATAAGATTGCCTCGGCCCAACTGCCCGACGGTTACCTCAATACGTATTACACCCTCGGCGACCTCAGCAAACGCTGGACTGATATGGAAAAGCACGAGGACTACAATGCCGGGCATCTCTTCGAAGCCGCCGTCGCCTATTACGACGCAACCGGCAAACGTAAGCTGCTGGACGTAGCCACCCGGTTCGCCAATCACATCGACAGTACGTTCCGGTTAGCCAACCGCCCCTGGGTGTCGGGGCATCAGGAAATCGAACTGGCGCTGGTTAAGCTTTATCACGCTACGCACAATGACCGCTATCTGAAGCTTGCTGACTGGTATCTGGAGCAACGCGGCAAAGGCTTTGGCAAAGGAGCCATCTGGGATAATAAGGCGTGGGGACCGCGCTATTGCCAGGACGACGTACCCGTGCGCCAGATCACCGACATCAAAGGCCATGCCGTGCGGGCCATGTATCTGTACACCGGCATGGCCGACGTAGCCGCCGAAACCGGCGACCGGGGGTACATGGAGGCTACTGGGCGCGTTTGGGACGACGTTGTGGGACGTAACATGTACATAACGGGAGGTATTGGCTCCTCGGTACACAACGAAGGGTTCACGGAAGACTATGACCTCCCCAATGAATCGGCCTATTGCGAAACCTGCGCATCGGTGGGGATGGTGCTTTGGAACCAGCGCATGAATCTGTACTCCGGCGACGCCCGCTACATCGACGTACTGGAACGGTCACTCTACAATGCAGCGTTGGCCGGTGTCCAGCTTTCCGGTGAGCTATTCTTTTACGTCAATCCTTTGGCCTCGCCGGGTAATCATCATCGTAAGCCCTGGTACGGAACGGCCTGCTGTCCCAGCAACGTATCGCGCCTGCTTCCTTCGCTGGGCGGTTATGTCTACAACACCTCCAAAGATGCCTTGTGGGTAAACCTGTACGTCAGCAGCGAAACCACCGCCCAGATCAACCGACACCCTGTTCAGATTTCGCAGCAGTCGAACTACCCCTGGGACGGCACTATCAAACTGACAATCAACCCAGACAAGGCTGCCAACTTTGACGTGAAAATGCGTATTCCGGGCTGGTGCAAGAAGTACACAGCCACGTTGAACGGACAAGCCGTAAACGCCAATGTTGACAAAGGCTATCTGGTTGTAAACCGAAAATGGAAGAAAGGCGACGTCGTTACGTTAACGCTCGATATGCCCATAGACGTAGTGGCCGCTGACCCACGCGTTAAGGCCGATGCTGGCAAACGAGCGGTGCAACGAGGTCCACTGGTGTATTGTCTGGAAGAGGCAGATACTAAGGGGGCTGCGTTCGATCAGGCGACACTGTCGGCGCAAACGACCTTTGTGATGCAGAACCGCCCTGATCTGCTGGATGGCATAACTGCCATTCAGGCCCGAAATCAAGCCGGTACGTATACCCTGATTCCGTACTACGCCTGGGATAACCGCCAGCCGGGCCGCATGAAAGTATGGCTCGACTGGAAATAAGCTCCTATACCCGGCTAAACTGCATTTGATCATGAACCCTTCCCGTCGAGAATTTATAAAGCAGTCGGCCCTGGCCACTGCGCTGCCGCTCCTGCCGGTAGACCAAATCATTGCCTCAACTGGCCCCACGGCTGAGATGCCTAAATTCAGCATCTTCTCCAAACACCTTCAATTCTTGGCCTATACCGATGCCGCTTCGGTGGCTGCAGAGCTTGGGTTTGACGGATTAGACTGGACGGTCCGTCCGAATGGCCACGTACTGCCCGACCGAGTCGAGACGGATTTACCTAAAGTGGTCGACGCCGTCAAGAAAGCCGGTCTATCAACCAGCATGATGACGACAGCGGTGGGCGACAGCGCCGACACTACTGACCAGCGCCTGCTCCGAACAGCCGCCGGACTAGGCTTCCGGTATTATCGCATGAACTGGTACCGGTATTTACCTGATAAGTCGATGCCGGAAACGCTCCAGGCGTACGCCCAGAAAATGATTGGCCTGGGCAAACTGAACAAAGAACTGAACTTAGTCGGCTGTTATCAGAACCACTCCGGCGAATTGGTTGGCGGCTCGGTCTGGGAAATCTGGGAGATGCTGAAAAATGCCGATCCGCAACATACGGGTGTGCAATATGACATTCGCCACGCGACCGTTGAAGGGGGCCTTTCCTGGAAAAACGGCTTGCGTTTGCTTGAATCCCGCGTCAAAACCATTGTCCTGAAAGATTTTCGGTGGACAAAGAAAAACGGGCGGTGGGAAGTCGAAAACACGCCCATCGGTGACGGTATGATCGACTTCACTACCTACTTTCAGCTTTTAAAAAAATACCAGATTCAGGTGCCTATATCGGTTCATCTGGAATATCCGCTGGGTGGAGCCGAGAACGGCGCGAACCGCATTACTGTTGACAAAAAATTAGTTTTCGAAGCCATGAAACGTGATTTGGCAAAGCTGAAACAACTCTGGCAGGCCGCTTAATGACTAGTCGACGCTATTAGTCGGCTGTATCTGCAGACTGATCTGCTTAGATGATCCTACAAGGTAACGGTGTCACTTGGTCACACGGCCACTATTTGACTCGCTTTGCGTATCTTTAACCATCCTGTACTGCTGACTATCTGGAATTTCGTTATGCGCCTTTTTTCGCTGGCTACCTTCGTCCTGAGCGTTTGGACGAGCGGCTTTTTGACCATCAGTCCCACCACTCCAACGCCTACCACCCGACACAATTCCGATAAACCCATCCATTCGGGAACCGACTCCACTAAGGCAAAGCGTGAGCCACTTTTCGAAAGCGACGAGCTGCTACAACTCACTCTGCGGACAAACATGCGGGTGCTGCTGAAAGACCGGGGGGATACACCCGTCAACCATTCGGGCGTATTGGTGCATGGCCGCGATGCTGGCGCAGCCAGTTTGCCGGTTAAGCTAAAAGTGCGCGGCAATTTCCGGCGCAACGTTAACAACTGTTCGTTTCCGCCCCTGCTGATTGACTTTCCCAAGAAAAAAGGAAAAAGCACCCTATTCGCGAATCAGAACAGAGTAAAGCTCGTTACGCACTGTCAGAACGAAGACTTTGTTGTTCGTGAATACGTTCTCTATCAGATATATAATCTCTTGACCGACCACAGCTTTAAGGCACGTCTGGCGCAGGTTACCTACGAAGACTCGACCGGCAAACGATCCCCTCAAACCAAATTCGCTTTCCTGCTCGAAGATGCCG
The DNA here is from genome assembly GCF_054778895.1 of Spirosoma fluminis. NCBI lineage: Bacteria > Pseudomonadati > Bacteroidota > Cytophagia > Cytophagales > Cytophagaceae > Spirosoma > Spirosoma fluminis. The sequence goes on along the minus strand of NZ_BAAGZD010000010.1, from coordinate 74,715 downwards.
CGTCCGTGGCGAAACGAAATGGCACGACCCATATCGAGACAAAAAAGCTCAACATGGCGACTATTGACTCGGTCAACATGGCTACCGTTGCCGTGTTCGAATACATGATCGGCAACACCGACTGGTCCGTGCCGTTTCTGCACAACATTAAGCTGGTTAGAAAGCCAGGCGTTTTGTTACCCATTCCCATTCCGTACGATTTCGACCACGCCGGCATTGTCGAAGCGCCCTATGCCCAGCCTGCCGAGCAACTGAATATTCAGTCCGTTCGGGAGCGGCTGTATCGGGGTTACGTTTATCCGGAAGTGATGTTTCGGCAGGTGTTTGACCGGTTCATTGCCCAGAAGTCGGCCATCTACGCTTTGTACCAGCAGAACAAATACCTCGATAAGACCTATATAAAGCGGACAATCGCGTATCTGGATGATTTTTACCGGCAGATCACGGATAAGGAACGGGTCCAGGCGCAGTTCATTGATCAGGGTAAACTAAACACGCAGCACGTCATTACCATCCGGGGGCTGAATTAATGCCACTGGTACAGAACTAACGTAATCAGGTAACTCAGGATAACTACCGGAAAGCCGTACATGAAAATGGTGTAGGCAATGGTCAGCATGCGGTATTTCCTGGAAAGTACCCGCCCCTGCGCGTAGATGTTGTCGAGCATGGTATTATACATCAACTCCTCGTCGGCGATTAATTCTTTCATGTGAGCCCGGTAACTATCGGCGGATATTGTCAGGTAATCCCCAAAAAAGAGCGGATCAATCTGACTTTGATCAACGGGTGCCTGCAGGTTCTTCTGCGACCGCGTTGTCGGCTTGGTGGCCAGCAGCGCAAACGTGATCGTTACCAGACACACAATCACCATCAGGCTGGTCGGAATAATCAGATAAGGAATTTCGGTAAACTTATTCACCAGAAACGAAGTCATGACCGAAAGCACAATCGAATTGATCGAAATCATCAGTCCCGCTTTCTTATCGGCCATTCCACTTAGTTGAACATGGCTCGACAGCGTGGTGCGAAACATGGTCTCGATGGTTCGGCTGGGTTTTTCCTTCTTGTCTTTCTTTGTTTTTTCTGCGTTCTCCATACGGGTACTTTTTGCGGGTATAATGTAGCAGGATTTTTAGAATTCAGGGCACTGCGAGCCCGTCCAATTCCGCAATAAAGTCCAGGAGTACGTCCATAAAATAACATACGCTTGTTTTACGCAGACAAACCGCCAGGTAATAGTTTACGTATAGAACTCTTTCAACCTCAGCGTTAAACTATGCTAACTGACGCCCCTCCCCGCGCCGAGCGACCCGACCCGCTGCCGCCAACCCAATCCATTACGTTAACCATTAACGGCCAACAAAAGCAACTTACGGTTGCGCCCTGGACAACCCTGCTCGATGCCTTACGGGAATACTGCAACCTGACCGGCACCAAGAAAGGCTGTGATCATGGGCAATGCGGAGCCTGTACGGTGCTGGTGAACGACAAACGTATCAATGCCTGCATGACGCTGGCCATTATGCAGGAAGATTACGAAATCACGACCATAGAGGGCCTGACTCCGGATGACAATGGGCCGCTTCATCCTGTACAGCAGGCGTTTATCGATCACGATGCGTTTCAGTGCGGGTATTGCACCCCAGGGCAGATCTGCTCGGCGGTGGGAATGATCAGTGAGGGGCAGGTGAAAACGGTGGCTGATGTGCGTGAACTGATGAGTGGCAACATCTGCCGCTGTGGAGCCTATCCGCACATTGTCGACGCCATTTGTGAGGTAATGCAACTAAACCAGACCCCATCCGAGCCATGAACCCATTCACCTATACTCGTCCGAAAGGAGTCGACGCGGCCGTTAGCGAGCTCGTTACTGAGTCGATGGAGCACGATGGACAAATCAGAATCATCGCCGGGGGTACCAACCTCATCGACCTGATGAAAGAGAATGTGGAGCGGCCCAACAAGCTTGTCGACATTAACCGGTTGCCATTAGCGACCGTTGATGAGCTGGAGAATGGGGGCCTGCGGCTTGGCGCACTGGTCACCAATGCCGATACGGCCTACCACCCGCTCGTTCAGCAGCGCTACCCGTTACTGTCACAAACCATTCTGGCGGGGGCATCGGCCCAGCTACGTAACATGGCAACCAACGGGGGCAATCTGTTCCAGCGCACGCGTTGCTATTATTTTTATGATACCGCCATGCCCTGCAACAAGCGGCAACCCGGCTCGGGCTGTGGGGCACTGGGCGGCTATAACCGCATTCATGCCATTCTGGGCACCAGCGAACACTGCATCGCAACCCACCCCTCGGATATGGCCGTGGCCCTGGCTGCCCTCGAAGCAGTTATCCGGATCACCGGGCCAGATGGCGAACGTACCGTATCCATTGCGGACTTCCACCGGCTGCCGGGCGATCAACCACAGTACGATAATACGTTAGGACCGGGCGAACTGGTAACCGCTATTGATTTACCCCCGAAAGGCTTTCCCGATCACCACATGTACCTTAAGGTACGCGACCGCGCTTCTTATGCTTTTGCGCTGGTATCGGTAGCTGCGGCCCTGGAGTTAGATGACAATAAAATCATTACCGATGCCCGGATAGCCCTGGGGGGCGTAGCGCACAAGCCCTGGCGCAAACCCGAGGCCGAAGCTCTACTAATTGATAAACCCGCCACGAACGAAACCTTTCGACTGGCTGCCGACGCCTTGCTGGCAGGCGCTCGCGGGTACGGGCACAACGATTTCAAGATTGAACTGGCCAAACGGGCCATTGTCCGGGCATTGGGCCAGGCGGCTAAACTCGAACCAACCGAATAAACTCAACGGTATGAGCAACGTAGTAGGAAAACCCATTAACCGCGTCGACGGCCGGGCCAAAGTCACGGGCGAAGCGAAATATGCCGCGGAGTTCAACGTACCGAATCTGGCGTATGGCGTAGTTGTCTCCGGTACCATAACGAAAGGCAAAATCACCAGCATTGATACCCGCGAAGCCCTCGCGCTGGAAGGCGTAGTACAGGTGTTTACGCATGAGAACCGTCCAGATCTTGCCTGGTTCGATATGAACTACAAAGATCTGGATGCCCCACCGGGCTCGCCGTTCCGGCCGCTGCACGACGAAAAAATCAAGTATAACGGTCAGCCAGTCGCCCTGGTAGTGGCCGAAACCTTCGAGTTGGCCCGCTACGCGTCGACGTTGGTTCGCGTTGACTACGAAGAAGAAAAACACGAAACAGACCTGCAACAACACGAAGACAAAGCCAGAAAACCTGCAACGGGCCTAGCTACGCTTCTGAAGCCACCGCCACCAAAGCCTCGCGGTAATTTCAAAGAAGCCTTCGCCCAATCCCCCGTCAAGCTTTCGGTTGCCTATAACCACGGATTTGAACACCATAACCCAATGGAGCTGTTTGCCTCCACGGTCGTGTATGAGCCGGATGGCAAACTCACCATCTACGACAAAACCCAGGGTGCGCCCAACAGCCAGCTTTACGTAGCGCAGGTATTTGGCATACCCTTTAAAGATGTACGGGTCATTTCGCCTTACGTCGGGGGGGGCTTTGGATCGGGTTTACGGCCGCAGTATCAGTTGTTTATGGCCGTGATGGCGGCTCGGGAGTTGAAACGCTCGGTTCGGGTGTCGCTTACTCGTCAGCAAATGTTCACGTTTGGCCATCGCCCGGTCACACTTCAGACGGTGGAGCTTGGCGCTCAGTCCGATGGTTCGCTCGATGCATTACGCCATGAAGCGATTGCTGAAACATCGAAGTTTGAAGACTACATTGAGACGGTAGTAAACTGGTCGACGGGCTTATACTACTCGCCAAACACGCTGACTGGCTATAAAGTCGTTCCCTTAGATGTATACACTCCGCTCGACATGCGGGCACCAGGGGGCGTAACGGGGGTAACGGCCATTGAGTGTGCTATGGACGAGCTGTCGTATAAGCTTGGTATCGACCCACTCGAACTCCGTTTAAAAAATTACACCGAAACCGATCCCGACGAAAAGCGGCCATTTTCGAGTAAGCAGCTTCGGGAGTGCTACCGACAGGCTGCCGAACGGTTTGGCTGGGCGGCACGGAATCCGGAGCCCCGGTCCATGCGCAACGGCCATAACCTGATTGGCTGGGGCATGGCTACCGGGGTATGGGATGCGAACCAGCTACCGGCGCGGGCCGAAGCCGTGCTGACGGTGAATGGGAAGCTGCGCGTAAGCAGCGCCACCGCCGATATTGGTACGGGTACGTACACGATCATGACGCAGATAGCCGCCCAAACGCTCGGCTTCCCCCTCGAAGATGTCATATTCAGGCTTGGGGATACCGAGATGCCACTGGCTCCGTTCCAGGGCGGGTCGCTCACGGCTGGTACGGTTGGTTCGGCGGTGAAAATCGTTTGCGAAGAGCTGGGTAAGACTTTACTGAAGATGGCACAGAAAATACCCGGCTCTCCGTTTGTCAAAGCCAGCTTCGAGGACGTCATTTTCATTGACAAGCAGATTCGCCTGAAGCAAAACCCGTCGGTATCGATTCCGGTACAGACAATCGTCGATCAGAACGGCGGGCGGGCGATTACCGAAACAGCAACCTCCTTTACAAACACGCTGAAACAGGCCAAATACACCCGTTACGCGCATTCGGCGGTGTTTGTTGAAGTACAGGTTGATGAAGACCTGGGTACGGTGAAGGTAACGAGAGCCGTTACGTCGGTTGCGGCCGGACGTATTCTGAACCCCAAAACCGCCCGCAGTCAGATCATCGGCGGTATGGTGTGGGGTATCAGTAAAGCCCTTGAAGAAGAAAGCGTTATGGACCATCGCTTCGGCCGGATCATGAACCATAATCTGGCTGAGTATCACGTACCGGTATGTGCCGATATACATGACCTGGATGTCATCTTCGTAGAAGAATACGACGACATAGTTAACCCGCTTGGCATTAAGGGAGTAGGCGAAATTGGTATCGTAGGCATGCCAGCCGCCATTGCCAACGCCATTTACCATGCAACAGGCAAACGAGTGCGAGAGCTGCCTATCCAGTTGAACAAGCTGCTGTGAGCGACTCAATTATTTTGACACCCCGGCTAAAGAAGTGATTACTTTAGCCGGGGTGTCTTGTTTATTCTCAGTTGAGTTAACGTGCATAATGGGCAGAAAGACAGGTGCCTCTCCAGCAGCACACTACACTAACGTAAATTATAAAAGGCTGTGCGCCAGCAGGCCGTTGTTTGCTAATGCATTTACTTAGGTTTGACCTAGTACTCACGTTAAGTTATCGGCGACTCAACCTTTACTCCTACCACACGTGCTGCCGCTGCTTCTGTTCTCTACAATTATGCTGGCAGAATAGCGATCCACAAGCCGTTACTCACATTGATGTGAAAATAGTGTTAGTTTCCACTAATTTATAGGTAATCGAGGATGCTTGTAACGAGTACCTTTGGTGAAAAATTGGCAGATCATATAAAGGCAAAAGCTATGCATGTACCCGTCAAATGGGAAGGCGTTTACCCAGCGCTGTTGACTCCGTTTACCGCTGATGATGCGCTTGACATCCCGCTCTTTGAGAAAAACCTTCGTGCCCAGCTCGAAGCCGGCGTCCACGGCTTTATCATCGGCGGCTCACTGGGAGAAGCCAGTACCCTGCTGAATCAGGAGAAGATTCAGTTGCTCACCTCAGCACTAACGGTTTCGGCGGGTAACGTACCCGTGCTGGTCAACATTGCCGAGCAGGCGACCAAACAAGCAATAGCCTATGCCCAGGAAGCTGAATCAAATGGTGCCGACGGCCTGATGTTGTTGCCGCCCATGCGCTATCCGGCCGACGCCCGCGAAACGGTTACGTTCTTCAAAGCGGTAGCCAGCAAAACCTCGTTACCGATCATGATCTATAACAATCCCTACGATTATAAAATCATGACGACCGTTGCTATGTTCGAGGAACTGGCCGAACTGCCCAATATTCAGGCGGTGAAGGAGTCAACCCGTGACATAACCAACGTAACGCGTATGCGTAACGCCTTTGGCGACCGCTTCAAGCTACTGGGTGGTGTCGATACGTTGGCGCTGGAATGTCTTTTGCTGGGTTGCGATGGCTGGGTCGGCGGTTTGGTAGACGCCTTTCCGCAGGAAACGGTTGCCATTTATGAACTGGCTAAAGCCGGTCAGGTTGCCGAAGCGCTGGAAATCTACCGCTGGTTTATGCCACTACTGGAGTTGGATATTCATCCTAAACTGGTACAATACATCAAACTAGCCGCCACCGCAACGGGTCTCGGTTCAGAATACGTACGGGCACCTCGTTTGCCGCTCGAGGGCGCAGAACGCGATCAGGTCCTGAACATTATTGAAACGGCATTAGCGAAACGGCCGGTAGTGAACGTTTAATTGATGACAAGCACACAACCGGGTGTGCTCACTTATCTACTCGTCTTATCCTTCATTCAACCACTTCCAATGGCTGAATACCATTTCTTTTGTATTGATGCCCACACCTGCGGCAACCCGGTTCGGGTGGTAACGGGTGGTAGTATTCCGTTTTTGCAGGGGGCAACCATGAGCGAGAAGCGCCAGCATTTCCTCCGTGAATACGACTGGATCAGGACCGGTTTGATGTTCGAGCCGCGCGGACACGATATGATGTCGGGCAGTATTTTGTACCCGCCTACCGACCCGGCCAACGATGCGGGTGTGTTGTTCATTGAAACATCGGGTTGTCTGCCCATGTGCGGCCACGGCACCATCGGCACCGTTACGGTAGCCATTGAGCAAAACCTGATTCGGCCCAAAACGCCGGGTGTCCTAAACCTGGAAGTGCCCGCGGGGCTGGTTCGGGCAGAATATGTACAGGAGGGCAAGAAAGTCACGTCGGTAAAGATCACGAACATCAAGTCATACCTGGCAGCCGAAAACCTGACAGTCGACTGTCCTGACTTGGGCACACTCACCGTAGACGTATCGTATGGCGGCAACTTCTACGCGATCGTAGATCCGCAGCCAAACTTCCCGGGATTGGAGCATTATAAAGCTGAACAGCTCATTGGCTGGGCACGCGTCATGCGTCAGCGACTCAACGAACAATACAGCTTCGTGCATCCCGAAAACCCGACCATTAATGGCTTAAGCCATATCCTCTGGACGGGGAAACCGTTGAAAGAGACCTCAACGGCACGTAACGCGGTGTTCTACGGCGATAAAGCCATCGACCGCTCCCCCTGCGGTACGGGTACGTCGGCACGTCTGGCACAGTGGTACGCCAAAGGAAGGTTGAAGCCGGGCGATGTGTTTGTTCACGAGAGCATCATTGGCTCGATCTTCAACGGACGTATTGAAGCGGAGACGGAGTTGGCAGGCAAACCAGCGATCATTCCCAGCATTGAAGGCTGGGCCCGCATCCACGGATATAACCACATCCTGCTTGACGAAGAAGACCCATACGTTCATGGCTTTCAGGTCATATAAATGAGCTGGAGACCTGTTTAAAACGATTCACTCCTGCGCCTGTCTTCTTAAAACCCATACCGAAAAGGTGGGAATGGTTGAAAACCAATTTCACTCTTTCGCTCATTCACTCCGCTTCGGCGACGGTCCGCCGTTGCGGTCCGATTTCACTCTTTAGCAAAATGGCACACGTTGGAATTGTTGGCGGAGGCATTGTCGGACTGTGTTCGGCTTATTACCTGCACAAAGCGGGGCATCGGGTAACCGTGTTCGACCAGGGGCCTATTGCCGACGGTTGTTCGTTTGGTAACGCCGGCATGATCGTGCCCAGCCACATCATTCCCCTGGCGCAGCCCGGTATGATTGCCAAAGGCATGCGGTGGATGCTGAAATCGACCAGTCCATTCTACGTTAAACCACGACTCAATATGGACCTCATGCGCTGGGGCTGGCTTTTCTACCGCCATGCGACCGCCGAACACGTCGAACGCTCGATACCGGTCCTGCGCGACCTTAGTCTGTTAAGCAAACGGCTTTTCCAGGACTTAGCGGCCAACGGCGATTTATCCTTTGAATGGCAGGAGCGCGGCCTTTTGATGCTTTACAAAACCGTTTCGGCTGAACACGAGATGGCCGAAGAAGCTGATGTAGCCAACCGAGCCGGGGTCGAAGCGCGGGTACTCAATGGCCAGCAGGTGCAGGACCTGGAACCAGCCACGCGAGTCGACGTACGCGGGGGTGTGTTATATCCGGGTGATGCGCACATCAATCCTGGCGAGCTGGTCCGCTCACTAGTAGGTTATCTCCGTAAGAATGACGTAACGATCCTGGAAAATCATTCGGTTACGGGGTTTAGCAAATCAGGTGCTCACCTTACAGCCATTGAAACGGCTCAAGGCGCTTTCCCGGTCGACGCGGTGGTGATTGCCGGAGGAGCCTGGTCACCCGTCATTGCTCAACAACTGGGCTTAAATCTGTCATTGCAAGGAGGCAAGGGCTATAGCTTCATGCTTCGGAACGTAGCGAAAAACGTTCGTATACCCGCCATCATGCTCGAAGCGCGGGCCACCGCTACGCCTATGGGCCAGGATTTACGCTTTGCCGGCACGCTCGAAGTAGCCGGTACAGACATGACCATCAATATGAACCGGGTTCGCGGCATTGCTCAGTCGATCAACCAGTATTATCCAGAGCTACCGGTTGAGCTACCGGCGGTGGACAAAGTCTGGCGCGGTTTACGTCCGTGCTCACCCGACGGACTACCCTACATTGGCCGTTCTGATCGCTTCGACAACGTAGTGCTGGCTACCGGCCACGGCATGATGGGTTTGAGTTTGGGACCTGCCACGGGCAAACTGGTCAGCGAAGTCATTGATCAGAATGTCTCCAGCCTGGATATCGCCCCCTTTAGTCCGAGTCGGTTTTAACCAGAGGCTAAAACCCCATCACCTCATAAGCCGTCCGAGCCGTAATCGCATAAGCAATGATCCTTATGGCAGGTGCCGAACGTTGACGTAATAATTGGCGTCAACGTTCAGCGAAGTTGCTTTCTTAGCCGGAAACGTACGCCAGGAAGTGGTAGGCTGCAGGTTTTGATAGGTAGAAGATTCGTCCAGGCAAATGCGAACCGGCATGTCAAATCCTGCGACGCAGTTAGCCCAGCGGTACTCAACCAATCCATTTTTCAACCGGTATTCTAAAGTCGGAATGCGCACATCGCGTAGGTACTGATCGAAGATTTTAGCCAGGTTCCGTCCCGACTGGCGGCTCATGTAGGTTTCGATCTGCTGCGTCGTGACGGTCTGATGATAGAACGTCTTGTTCATGCCTCGCAGCAGTTGACGCCACTTAGCGTCGTCGTTGACAATCTGCCGGATGGTGTGCAGCATGTTGCCGCCTTTATAGTACATATCGCCCGACCCCGACTTATTGACGTTGTAATACCCAATAATTGGACTGTCGTTACGAATATTATTGCGGCACCCGATCACGTACTGCGCCCCCGCTTCTTTGCCATAATAGTATTCCACGAACAGGTTCTCCGAGTAGTTCGTAAAACTCTCGTGAATCCACATGTCGGCCACATCGCGGTACGTAATGTTGTTGGCAAACCACTCGTGCCCCGATTCATGTACAATGATAAAGTCCCATAAAAGCCCCCAGCCGGTTTTGGACAGATCGCGTCCTAAATACCCGTTTCTGAACTTATTTCCGTACGTAACCGAACTCTGGTGCTCCATACCCAGGTACGGCGTCTGCACGAGTTTGTAGCCATCTTCGTAAAACGGATACGGACCAAACCAATGTTCAAACGCCTTCAGCATCAGCGGAACCTGCTTGAACTGAGCGCGCGCCCGTTCCTCATCCTGCGGCAACGCATAGAAGTTTAGGGCAAGTTTCCCTTTCTCACCCGCGTAGGAATCGGACCAGTGGACGTACTGGGCGGCATTTATGTTGACGCCGTAGTTGTTAATGGGGTTGGCGACAAACCAGTCGAAGGTTCGTGTACCGTCATCGTTTTTCACCGTTCGGCGTAGCTTTCCGTTCGAAACGTCCATAAGCGGCTCCGGCACGGTTATGCTGATGAGCATACTGTCGGGCTCATCGTACATGTGATCCTTACAGGGCCACCACGAGCTGGCGCCTAACCCCTGGCAGGCTGTGGCAATGAACCATTGTTTCGTCGTGTCGCGCGCCCAGACGAACCCACCACTCCAGGGCGGATTTTTTGCGACCCGGGGTTTGCCTTCGTAATGAACCGTTACGCGCTCGGTTGCGCCGGGTTGCTGTTTCTTTTTGAGCATAACAAAATACGCATCCCCATCTTGCCGAAAAGTCAGCGGCTGACCGTCCTGCTCAATTTTTGACACCCGTAATGGCCGCTGTAAATCAACCTGAAGTACCTGACTCGGTTTCAGCACCTTATACGTAATGGCGGTACTGCCACTGATGGTACTATCGGCGGGTTTGACCCGAACACTCAGGTGGTAAAAGGTCAAGTCCCACCACACCCGCTCGGGGGTAATAGAGCCCCGTAACGTATCGTCATGCGTAAACTCGTACCGTTGGGCACGAACAACGCAGGGCAGCAGTAAGACAAGCGCAAAGCAAAGAATACGATTCATGCAGGGTAATATTGATAAACTCGAAACCACCCGATAGGTGTCTATCGTGCACCGGGAGGGCAGTGCTGCGTTAGGTATTTTGTGTACAACGTGCGGAGGTGTTCCGTCGTACCCGCCCCTTCCGAAATGCCGTGACTGCGGTTCGGATAGGGCATCACCTGAAACTGCTTATTGTGCTTAATCAGCTCATTGATAAGCTGCTCAGCGTTAGCATAATGCACGTTATCGTCGCCGGTACCGTGGATGTACAGCAAGTTACCCCGGAGATTTTTAGCGTAGGTAATCGGAGAGCCAGCCACGAAATCCTCCCGGTTTTCCTGCGGCAAACCCATGTATCGCTCCTGATAAATGTTATCGTATAGCAGCTGATTACCGACAGCAGCAACGGCGATACCTGTCTTGTAAATATCCGGATACTGAAACAGCAGATGCAGGGTGGTTGAGCCGCCCCCGCTCCATCCCCAAACGGCCACGCGGCTCGTATCGAGATAGCTATGCTGCTGCATCAGTTTCTTGGCGGCCATAGCCTGATCGCGAACATTCAACCGGCCAATCTGACGGTAAATGGACTTACGCCATGCCGCCCCTTTCAGCGTTGGGGTTCCCCGGTTGTCGACAGCGATATAGCAGTATCCAGCCTTGGCCATATCGCCAGCGAACAGACTATTCATACCGGTCGAAAAGACGTCGTTTGTCGTCGTGCTGGCAGGTTCGCCATATACGTAGAATAAAACCGGGTATTTTTTGGTGCTGTCGAAATCGGTTGGTTTCGCCATCCACGCGTCCAGCGTTACGCCTTCGTCGGTGGTGACGGCGAAAAACTGTAGATTCGGCCGATTGACGGGTTTAGCCGCAACGGCTCCGTCTGTTACTGCTGCCGGTTTATGATCGGGAAGCCGAAGCCACTCCCGCGAGGTTGGTATCGTATGGCTGGTCAATGAGTGCAGCGCCCACTGACCGTTTGGCGACAGGTCGTAGTCGTGCGTGCCCACCTGTTCGGTTGGCGTGATGCGTTCCAGTTTACCCTTGCCATCCATGCGGACGCGGTGCAGATACCGCTGCGTCGGATTCTGGGGCGAAGCCAGGAAATAGACGTATCCGCCCTTCTCGTCAATCAGCTCTATATTGGCAATATCGTATTGACCGGGCGTTAACAGGGTCTCGCGACTATCTAAACCTATGCGGTACAAGTGCCGCCAACCGTCTTTTTCAGATACCCACAGGAACGCTTTTCCACCGTTGACCCACTCCCAGCCCGACGGATCGCCCCCGTTCCACGCATCTTTGCAGTCAACCCAGGCCTTATCGGTTTCGCTGTGAATAGGCCGGGGAGCCGCACCGCTGGCCGGGCAGATAAAGATGGTGCTCTGGTTCTGCTTCCGATTCAGTTGCTGCACGATTAGTTCTGGCGAATTGGGCAACCACTCCATCCGCACCAGATAATGCTGCTTCGGATCGCCGGGTATGGGCAGCCAGGTGGTGACCCCGCCCCCAATGTTAACTACGCCCAGGCGCGCTGGGGATGGTGCTTCCCCTACTTTGGGATATTCCACCGGTATCGTGAAGGAGTACGTCGAATCGGTGTTATTTAGCATCAAATAATCCCGGATGCCCGTTGCATCGACCTGCCAGTACGCAATCTGTTTACCGTCGGGACTCCACCGGAACCCATCGCGACAACCAAATTCTTCTTCGTACGCCCAGTCGAACGTACCGTTGATCCGCTTGCGGGTGCCGTCGGTGGTCAGTTGCCGGGCCTGGCCAGTCGCTACGTCCTCTACGAATAAGTTATGTTCACTGACATACGCCACCTGCCGACCGTCGGGCGACAGCTTCGCAAACATAAGCGACTTCGCCGGCCTATCTTTGCCTACCTGACGCACCTGCTTGTCGCTCATTCTCACGACGTAATAATCACCACGGGTATTCTGTCGCCAAACGCGGGCGGTGTTCGTATACACCAGCATTACCGATCGATCCGCTGACAGATCATAGTTGGCGATTTGAATGGGTTGGCTCGTAGCCGGATTGATGAGTATCTCTTTGGGTACAACAACGGTTGTTTGTCCGGTCGCCATTGCCGTTTGAACGAGGCTGCCGTCCTTAATAGAGAGGTAACTGTTCCCGTTATCCGTCCAGCGAACGGCGCGCAGCCGTTGCGCCGACACCAGCGTACTACCCGATAAAACGAGAAGAATAAGAATAAATCGAAGCATGAAAAACAAACTGTTTGCTGACTAGTACCCTACGGGGCCGTTCCATCAGCAAGATAGCCAGAGACCGTCTAAAAATTACGTTACTAGCTCAACTTACCGTTTCGGTGTCTTCATAATACCATGAATCGATGAGGAGGTTTTCGCATACAGTATCGATTGATCACAAACGAGTTGACTGACTCGCTATGTATTGCTGACGTGTAGCTCTGAGCGGAGTCGAAGAGCTACACGTCAGCCGTTTACATCAGTTCAGGTATTTGTCGTAGGTCGGTCGGTAACCTACCAGCCGCGCTACCGGCGATAAGACGCCAAACAAGACATTTTGAACGGCGGGAGATGGTTTAGCCAGTCGAAAAACACTCGAAAAACGCCGGGCAATCAGTGCCGTCTGCAATAAAGGCGGTACGCCTGTAGACCCCGCTTTCCCATCATTAGCCAGTCCGGTAAGCGTTTCAAAAAAAAACTCACTGTCTAAAGCAGGCCGAACCTGCCAATTCACGACCGTCTCCGCTCCCGATGCATTCCACATCGAATGAACCGTATTGGGCGGTACGTGTAGTTTATCGCCCGGTTTAAAAATCGTTACTCGGCCGTTTATCCGAACCGTTAATTCGCCAGATAGAATAGTGAAATCTTCGGCCTGCTGCGGGTGGAAGTGGGGCGCAGGTTCGCTGCTATTTGGCTGGTAAGCTGACTCCATTTCCAGTAGTTGTCCGTTGGTATCCTGAGCCGTTTTCAAAAACCGGAACGACTGGCCGGTTAAAGTGTTGCGAATGAATTTGTTCTGGAAAGCCATAGCGTAGTGTGTTGTTTACCCGATAAAGTTGCCGGGTGCCTATAGGCTATTCCAAATAGTATCCCTACGAAACGGAAGAAACAACCGATCAAACGGCCATCGTCCGGAAATGAACAGAACCCGGCCACGTAACATTACGGCTGCCGAAGCAGGGGCAACGTAACGGTAAAATATTGGGCATCGGAGCACACTAAAGAAGCCAACCGCTATAAGTTTAATGTATACAGCCCCGGTGATCGGAATCGAATTGGTGCGGGTGACATCGGCAAACCAGATGATAAATGCCTGCAACGAGGACGTAATGAGTAAGTAGCCGACAAACGTGATCAATACCCGTCGGCGGGTTTGCTGAATCCCCGTATCTCGTCGCCGGACGTAGAGTAGCCACCGCATCGAAATCTCCCACATCAGTAGCTCATAGGCAATGCCACCTGCCGACCAGATCAGATACCCGGCCAGCGTAAAGGGTTCATCGGCAAGAAAAAGCAGGTTGACCACCAGAATTATCAGCGGCAAAAAAAAGCACGAAGCCATCTATCATTCGGGTGTCCCAGCCAGGGAGACAATCAGGCGTTGGCCAGAAGCACAAACCTATTTGCAATATACGGTACCGGGCAAGATCAGGCAACCTCAACCGCCATTATGCCGTTACGCTCCCTATTAGCCCAAATCCGATTCGTATGCAAACAGGAAATGCCTTCACCAGCTCAACCACTGCCGAAAGCTGGCTGGTCGGCGGTCGATGCAACTGTAGTACATGGCAACCAGCGCATTGACGGCAATGCCAGTACACAGTATTGACGCTAAGCCCCTATGGTTTGTGGCTCCAAGTGCTACGACCAACGTAATGCCCCAGATCAGGATCATCATCATTGCTGTCAATGTCTTCTTAAGCTTACTCATGTTTCGCTCTGTACGATGGCCACCCACGAGGCAGCCCGACCGATAACTCATTCGTCAACAAAGCTAGCCAATTCCTTTATTACCTTGGCTATCAATGTCATTTGCCAGTTGAGACAAACGCTAAACCATCTTCTAATTCATGAAAACGCTACACTGCCGCGACGCCGGTTTCGACTGCGAAGGCGTCATCCGGGCCACTACCGACGCCGACGTATTAACTCAGGCCGCAGAGCATGCCCAGACAGTTCACGGCGTAACGGTCAGCCCGGAAATGGCCGGCCAACTTAAAGGGTTAATTCGGGACGAATAACCAACTAAGGGAAGGGGACCAGCCGAAGTGACGGACTGGTCCCCTTTTAGAGTAACGTAGTGCTATAATCTGACCTACTAACCGGTAATGTCAACAATCACTGGCATTTTGAGTTGCGTTAACGAATCTTTCATTACGTACGCATGCGACTCTATTTGTTGATTTGTTTTGGACTTGCTAGCTGGGTAGTTTCACTACGGCCCGCTACGGCTCAGGGTACCGACTCAATGCCCTACCCGTATCCGGTTAGTTATCTTGCCCTAACCCTTGAAGCGGAACCAGTCCAAATGGCGTACATGGATGTAAAACCGGCAAGGCCTAACGGGCATACGGCTCTGTTACTGCACGGCAAAAACTTCAACGGGTATTACTGGACGAATGTCATTCAATGGCTGAGCAAACGCGGCTACCGCGTGATTGTACCCGATCAGGTCGGTTGGGGTAAATCGTCGCACCCCAACTTACATTACAGCTTTCACCAGTTAGCGGCCAACACAAAGCATCTACTCGATACACTGGGCATCAAACAGGTTTTCGTACTGGCGCATTCGATGGGTGGCATGCTGGCCACTCGCTTCACGCTCATGTATCCCGAACGGGTAGCCCGTCTAGTTCTTGAAAACCCAATTGGTCTCGAAGATTACAAGACCTTCGTCCCTTATCAGACTATCGAGCAGCAGTACCAGAAAGAACGGAAGGCGACGTATGCCTCCTACAAACAGTACCAGCAAAGTTATTACCCCGTCTGGAAACCAGAATACGAAGCCCTCGTAAAGGTTCAGGCCAGCGACTTACAAAAGTCGGATTTTAACGACATCGCCTGGGCGAATGCCGTTACGTATCAGATGATTTATGAGCAGCCCGTCTGTTACGAGTTCAACCGGATTACCGTTCCCACGCTATTGATCATTGGACAGGCCGACCGAACGGTGGTCGGTAAAGCACTGTTGCCCAGGGAGCAGCAAAATCAATATGGCCAGTACCCCGCCCTGGGCAAACGTACCGCCCAGCAGATAAAATTGAGCAAGCTCGTGGAGTTACCCGGCGTAGGCCACATCCCCCATATTCAGGTACCCGATCACTATATTGGGGCGCTGGCAGACTTCCTGCCCTAACGAGAATCCATGACAAACAGGAAGCTCCAACCGGGTTAAAAGTTGATTAAATTCTGTTCAAACGAAATTCGTTCAAACAAATATTAGTTGTCTTTTTAGATGGCTCTATACGGCTATGGAAAAGCAATTTCGCAACGAATATCATTATCTGATCGCCAATCTGCACAAGACGGATGGCTATATCTTCAATTACTTCGGCCAGAAGTTAGCGCCGTTTGATTTATCCGTTCAACAATACATTGTTCTTCGTCTGTTATCAAAAGTATACCCCGACCCCCTCACGGCGGGGCAGTTGAAAGAGAAGATGACGGATATAAATCCAGACTTAACCCGGCTCATGGATCGTCTGGTGGCGAAGCAGTTGATCGTGCGCGAAGTGGATCCGCAGAACCGACGGCGTGTGAACCTGCGGCTAACGGAAGAATCGAATCGGTTTGTGGAAACGGTGGCGGTTGAGTTCAACGACTTTGAATCCATCGTGAGTCACCTGACCGAAGACGAAGTACGAACATTGAATACACTCCTGGATAAAATCAGAACTAAATAAAATGAAAAAGTCTCTAGTAGGGCTTGCCTTGTGGGGTCTCGGTTTCGGTGGGGTATCCGCTCAGACCACTCCTACAAACCTGCCCCTGGATCAGGCCATTCAACTGGCGTTGAAAAACAACAAAGGCATTAAACTAGCCGATTCGCGTACGCTGGCGGCCGAAGCCCGCGCTCAGGAAGCGAAAGATCGTGGCCTGCCGCAGGCGAATGCGTCGTTGGCATATTCCCGCTACAGCTTAACGGGACCGTTTGCGTTTGGTGAAGGCACAGACGGTAAACCGCTCTTCGGCATTCCCGCTGGTGCCTTTAATACGATTATGGGCGGGGCAACCGTCAGTAAGGAAGTCTTTGGTGGCTTTGCCGAAAAGTCGGCGCGGCTGTCGGCTGATCTGTTAGCGAGAGCTAGTCAGTTAGACGCCCGGCGCAACCGGCAGGAACTGGTTTATACTGTGACCGATGCGTATTACAACATTGTCAAACTGATCCGGTCGACCCGCGTCATTGACCAGAACATCCGGCAGTTCGACGAGCGCGAACGGGAAGCCAGAAACCTGGAGAAAGAAGGGATTGTAACGGCCAACGAGGTGCTGAAGATTCAGTTGCAGAAAAACAACCTCCAGCTCAGCCGCCTACAGGCCGATAAAGCCCGTCAAACAGCACTTTATAATTTCAACCTGCTCGTTGGTCTGCCCGACAATCAGGTGGTAGCTGTCGATACGACCTTGAGCAACCCGGCTACGACGCTGGAGCCACTGGAAAGTTTCCTGAATCAGTCGGTTCGGGTACGTCCGGAAGTGCAGGCAAACGCCCTGCGGGTGCAGGCCGCCGACGCGCAGCTTAAGAACGTAAAAAGCAGCAAGTACCCGCATCTGGGCGTATCGCTGGGCTACAATTACATCAACCCAACCGCCAGTCTGATTCCGGAGGGCAACTCGTTTATATCAGCCTGGAATGTGGGAGCCGGTTTAAGCTACAACATTGGTTCGCTTTACAACCTGAAGGGCAGGCTGAATACGGCCAAAACCGCCATTGACCAGGCCAATCTACAGGGCGCGCAGCAAACCGATCAGATTCGCTCCGAAGTCGTTTCGGCCTACCATAATTACCAGCTAGCCCTTGAGCAGCAAAACGTTATCCGCACCGCCCTCGGGCAAGCGCAGGAAAACTACCGATTAACCGAATCGCGGTTCCGCAATGGTCTGGTTGGCTCAACGGATTTTCTGGAAGCGAACAGCTTCCTGATTCAGGCTCAGTTAAACGTTATCAATGCTACGGTCGATGCGCAGTTGGCGTATCAGCGCTTGTTGAGGGCTACGGGCACAAATCTTTAATCCTATAAGACTTTTTATCAAACAGTTCCCATGAATACCAAGATGTTACTTCGCGTAGGTGGCCTTATTGTCCTAGTCGCTGCGCTCTATTTTGGCTTTACCGAATTCCGGTATCTGCAACGTTATGAAACGACCGACGATGCTCAGATCGACGGAGACGTTGACCCCGTTACGCCTAAAGCTGGCGGTTATATTAAAGCGATTCGCTTCAAAGACAACCAGTCGGTTAAAGAAGGCGATACGTTATTTGTGATCGACGATGCTGATTACCGCATCCGGGTCGCGCAGGCCGAAGCCGCTTTGCAAAGTGCCCTGGCCGCGGCTGGGGTAAGCCGCACAAACGTAAGCGTGGCCGCAGCGACCATCCAAAGTTCGCAGGCGAGCGTGCAAACCGCCCGCAATCAGGTAGCAACGGCCCAGGCGAACGTAGTAGCGGCTCAGGCCCGGGCCCGTCGCGCCAATCAGGATTTTGAACGGTATCAGCGTCTGCTGGCCGAGAAAACCGTTCCGCAGCAACAGTTCGACGCTATCCAGGCCGAGCGCGATGCCGCCCAGGCGCAGTTGCAGGCCGCTCAGGCGCAGCTCCAAACGGCACAGTCGCAGGTGAACGCAGCCAGCAGCCAGACGGGCGTAACGAGTTCGCAGCGCCGGACTACCGAAAGTCAGATTTCCGTAGCACAGGCCACCGTAAAGCAGCGGCAGACCGAACTTGATCTGGCGAATCTGCAACTTTCGTATACGATTGTTCGTGCCCCCGCTTCGGGCGTTGTCTCTAAGCGGTCGGTACAGGTCGGTCAGCTGATTCAACCCGGCCAGGCACTCTGCTCGGTTGTTGGCAACTCGAATCTGTGGGTAACGGCCAACTTCAAAGAAACGCAGCTGAACCAAATGCAGATTGGTCAGCAAGTGACCATTGATGTCGATGCCTTTGGCGACGAGAAACTGACGGGCCATGTCAGCTCATTCGCTGGTGCTACCGGCGCGAAATTCTCGCTACTGCCTCCCGACAACGCGACGGGTAACTACGTAAAAGTGGTACAACGCGTACCAGTACGTATCGAAATCGACAAAAACAGTCCGCTGTACGCCAAACTACGTCCCGGCCTAAGCGCCAACGTAGCGGTTGATTTACAGGGAAAATAAGAACTAAGTAGTCAGGAGTTAGAAGCGGGACGTGAGCAACCCTTGTGTGGAGTCTACTCACTCCACGCTCCTAACTCCTATCTCCTGATAAAACCATGAAATTAGGCTTTGATAAATGGATCGTGGTGATCACCGTAACGACGGCGGCCCTGCTCCAAACCATCGACTCGTCGATCGTCAACGTTACGTTGAACCAGATGATGGGGAATCTGGGCGCGTCGCTGGGCGATATTAGCTGGGTCGTAACGGGTTATGCTGCCGCCAGTGCGGTTATGATTACGATGTCGGGCTGGCTAACGGCCAAACTCGGCCGCCGGAATTACTTTGCCGCATCGATCATTCTGTTCACCATCGCGTCGATCTTCTGCGGTACGTCGACCAACGTCTGGGAACTGGTATTTTTCCGGGTGGTGCAGGGTATTGGGGGCGGTGGCTTGCTGACGACCGCCCAATCCATTCTGATTCAGACATTTCCTAAAGAAGACCTGGGTATCGCCAACGCCATTTTCGGGGTGGGCGTCATCATCGGGCCGTCCATCGGTCCAACGCTGGGGGGCTACATTACCGATAACCTGTCCTGGAACTGGGTGTTCTACATCAACATCCCATTCGGCATTCTGGCAACGATACTAACCTATGCCTACATCAAGGAACCGGCCGAGAAAATGGTAGCCGGTAAGATGGACTGGCTGGCCTTAATTCTGCTGATCATGGGTATCGGTGGTTTACAGATCATCCTGGAAAAAGGTCAGGAAAAAGACTGGTTCGATTCAGGCTTTATCGTGGGCATGTCTATTGCCGCCGGGGTTGGTCTGGTTGGCTTTATCTGGCGTCAGCTGGCGGTTAAGCTGCCGATTCTCGACCTGCGATTGTTACGTCGGCGTCGTTACGCGGTGGGTACCCTATTTAACTTTATTCTGGGTTTCGGGCTGTTTGCCTCGGTGTTCATTATCCCGGTTTTCTGTCAGACTATTCTGGGTTTCACGGCCAGTCAAACCGGTTTATTATTAATGCCAGGGTCGATTATGACCGGGTTTATGATGCCGATCGTTGGCGGTTTGTTACGCAAGAATTACGTTTCGCCGATCTGGTATGCCGCTATCGGTTTCGTGTTGTTTTTCGGTTTCTGCTTCGATCTGTCGGCGATTAGCCTTGAAGCAGGTCCGGATTATTTCTTCTGGCCGCTCATTGTTCGGGGCGTTGGGATGGGGCTCATCTTTATTCCGCTGACCACCGTTACGTTGGCCGATCTGGATAATGTCGAAATACCACAAGGGTCAGCCCTGACCGGTATGATCCGCCAGTTAGGTGGTACGTTTGGTACGGCCATTATGACGACCTATATCTCGACCCGTACCGTGTTTCACAGTTCCCGTTTAGCCGATAATATCTCAACCTACAATCCGCTGTCGGCCGAGCGGCTACGGCAATACACCAACCTGTTCCTGTCGAAAGGTGACGCCCTGATCACCGCGACGGGCAAGGCTTATGGCGTTATGCAGGGTGCCGTGATCAAGCAGGCACTCGTGATGACCTATGCGGATGCGTTTCTGGTGATCGGCGCTTTCTTCATGATCTGCGTGCCACTTCTGTTGCTCTTTATCGGCAGGAAGATTGAAACACCTGCCCACGTAGAGATGTCAATGGAGTAAGTCAAAGGCATGACATCAAAGAATCCCGGAGATGCGATCTAAGCAACGTCAGCTATTGATCTTAACTAAGGTAAAATTCTGCAAATCAGATAAGTAATAGAGAGACTTTTGTCATCCCGAGCTTGCAAGGGATCTTCGAGCGAGGATGGTATTTTCCCGGCTCACAGAGATCCCTCGCAAGCTCGGGATGACAAAAGTCGTTTATTTTAGGTCCGAGAATAGTCTATAATTCAGGTTAAGAAAGTTGCGCATCTCCGGGATTTTCTATTTAAAAGATCTATCTCGTAGTCAAGCCAGAATCGATACGCTCTCGCTCACTCCCCGACGTTTACTTCTACCGTGGTTCCCTCTTCGGCAAATACGCGGAACGTACCGCCTAGCTCTTCGGCCCGGCTCTGCATATTTTTCAGGCCGTAATGCTGCTCCGACACAGCTCCGTCCGCCCACGTAAAGCCCCGCCCGTTGTCTACGATACGAAGCCGGATACGACCGGCCGACTGCACCTCCAACTGCACGACGGCCCGGGTGGCCCGGGAATGTTTCACTACGTTGTTCAGAGCCTCCTGTACGATTCTGAACAGGTTTAGCACCTGATTGGATGACAATGACTGGCTCAGTACGCCCGTCACCTGTACGTCGACATGCAGTCCGTTGGTTTCCTGAAAATAGCGGTTGATGTACTGATTCAGGCGTTCGGCAAATTCCTCCACCGTGAAGCTTTCCCGATGAATCGCCCAGATGGTTTCCCGCAGCAGCTTAACGGCCTCACGCGTATGCGTCACAATAACGCGAAGCTGGCTCGCCCACTGCCGACTGTCGGTCACCATTTTTTTTTCGGCCTGATCGCTGATGTGGGTGAGGTTCGTCACCACAAAGGCCAGGTGCGCCCCCACATTGTCGTGCAGATCGCGGGCGATACGTTCTTTTTCGACCAGCAGGCTATTTTTCATCGCCAGAGTCTGCACTTCGGCTTCGTAGGTACGTTGCTGCTGGAGCGTGCGCTCGTTGATTAACTGTTCGGTCTGATCCCGGTCCATTTTATACCGATACGCCAGGCCAAACGTCAATACCAATACCTCAAACAGACCGGCTAACGCATAATCCGTAAAATCGGCAACGGGCTGGTAGGTCGGTATAAGCCTGAAGTTACCAAACACCTGTCCCAGATTCAGCACGAAAAAAGGCGTAACCGCTACAAAATACAGGCAGGCTTCGCGGATGTGGTATCGCCGAATAATGCTGATGATAATGTAAGCAACAATCACGGGCATGGGAAACCAGTAGATGACCGAGAAGATGCGCATTAAAACCAGTTCCGTTGTGGGCGTAAGGGGAGCGATCCACTCGGCCGTCAGCGTCAGCAGGCACAACAGACCCGACCACAACACGATGGTTCCGATGGTATGCCAGCGGTGGGAAGGCGTCCCCTCCAGCGACAAAAACGACCGGACAAAGGTCAACTGCGAATAGAAAAGCACGAGCGGAAACAGAAAATAAACATTCTGCCCCGGCAGCCAGAACTGCTCGTTGAACGCAAACTGGTTCATGAAGCCGTCGTTGATAAAGAAGAATCCGAGTAGACCGAGCAGACAGAAGATGTATTTCGAATAGATTCGATCGAGCGTTGCCAGAAAGAAAAATAAACTCATGATGCCGACAAACGTCAGCGTGAACAGAATGCCCCCCCAGAACAGGTATCCTTTCTGAACAATGGATTCATAGGCCGATTCGTGAACAAGCTCGATCGGCACAATCTGCGTGCCCCGCCGTTTTAGCATCCGAAGGTACACCGTTACCTCCTGGTTGGCAGGTACCGTAAACGGAAACCAGTAATAGCGGTGCTGTTTGATACGTTGCGATACGGGCGTTTTCCACCCAATAACCGGCGATACAGACAAGGTCCGATTTTGCGTATCGACCACAATGAGCTGCAGTTCATCAAAGCACCAGAAGTCAATTTCAGCCAGCAACGTCTGATCCTGTCGGCTGGGGTTTAGGGTGCGAAACCGCAGCCAGACCGGGCGAGCAGCTTTCAGACCGGTGATGTAGCCAAAATTGGGAACGGGCGTAGTGACGGGCTGAAAGGCTGCCTGGATAGTCACACGGCTAATATCGGCGAAGGTCCGAAACCGCGTAGAATCAACGTAATACGCTAATTTGCCTTCCAGTGAAATGCGGTCCTGATCTGCGGATAAAACAACAACCGACTGCGCACTCAGGGGCTGAGTCGCCAGCTGGATCACCAGCAGCCAGCTACTCAACAGGACGAATATAAGTCGGGCAAGCGGTTTCATTGGGGTCAGGTATCCCACTAAAGTAAACCGGAATTGCTTCTCAAACAAGGTCGGTATACGGAGTAAGACCGGGTATAAGCGGCCTTACTCCTTTTTTAATTCCTGATTTACAGCGTGTAACCGCCCTGATACTGACGACGAACAAATTGATTGGCGTAGTCATAGTTTGTTATCTTCATGTTCGCGCCATCCCACAAGAGCTTTTTGCGACCGGTAAACTTACCGCCTTCGCGAGCCAGGTACGAGCGCGTGGCCAGATTGCCCATCAGCACTGTTTCGGTCAGGGGTCCCGATTGGTCGAATGACGACGACGTATAGGCACCGTACCCTTCTTTGCAGGCTTTTACCCATTGTTGCTGGTGTCCTTCAGTTTTCCCCTCAACTAAGGGTTTTTCGGGCACCGGTAACGCTTTATCGGCAAATTTAGATGAGGGTAATAGCTTCGGGTTGTTCCCGAACAGGCCACCGGTAAGCATGCCTTTCGTGCCAATGAACAGCATGCCGCCGTCAATCTCCCGAAAGACTTCATCATACTCGGCTCCCTCGGGCAACTGAGGCCGAATACCGCCATCGAACCAGGAGAATTTAATTTCCTTTACTTTCCGATCTTCCGACGGGAACGTTAAATGAATAGCCGACGATGGCGGACAGACATCGTCGTAGAACGCTTCCCTGAAGAAATCGGAATAGACAGACCCGACACTGCACTCGACGGAGGTTGGGTACTTCAGATTGAGCGCCCGAAACGGTACGTCCATAAAATGACAGCCCATATCACCTAACGCGCCCGTACCAAAATCCCAGTATCCGCGCCAACGGGTTGGCATATACGCTTCGTGGTAGTCGCGGACGGGAGCGGTACCCAGCCAGAGCGGCCAGTTGACTTCGGGTGGTACCGGCTGCGATTCGCCTTTGTCTTTGGGCGACTGAACCCCCTGGGGCCATACGGGACGGTTAGTCCAGCAATAGACCGTATGCACATGACCAATCATCTTGTTCCTGATTGCCGTTTCAATGATCCGGGTCGCGTCGCCCGAACTGCCTTGATTACCCATCTGCGTGACGACCTTGTATTTACGGGCGGCTTCGGTGAGCATACGGGCCTCGTAAATATCGTGCGTCAGGGGTTTTTCGACGTACACATGCTTACCAAGCTGCATAGCCGCCATTGCAATAGGCGCGTGCATATGGTCTGGCGTCGACACAATCACGGCGTCAAAGGTCTTTCCGGCCTTGTCGAACAGTTCGCGGTAGTCCTGGAAGTAAGGAGCGCTGGAAAACTGAGCCCGGTATTTCTTGGCCTGCCGATCATCGACATCACACAGGGCGACGATGTTATCGGAACCTTTGTTATACGCGAGCCGGATGTTGACATCGGCCTTACCGCCACAGCCAACGGCGGCTATGCTGAGCTTGTCGCTCGGTGCCACAAATCCTTTACCACCTAGTACGTGGCGGGGTACAATGTAAAAAGCAGCCGCCGACAGCGCGCTGCTCTGCAAAAATTTACGACGGGAGGGCTTAGCCATGTTTGGTATCTGTTTGGTTGTTCGGGTGTTTAGGTACGTGCAATCAACGGACAAACACGCAAACAACCAAACAGATAAACAGCTATTTACGCCATTAGCTGGCCCATCTTCATAGCCACGCTCATATCGCCTTTTACTTTTAATTTTCCCGACATAAATGCCATCATGGGATTCAGATCCCCCGTTCCCATTTTGATCAGATTGTTTATACTGACGTGCAGATCGCAGTCGGCAGGTTTATCTTCGTTGGTGACAGTTACAGGAGACTGCTTCGCATCAATGTACACAACGCCCTGATCCGTAACGATTTTTGCGCTGGCATTGAGGCTATCGGCGTGGGTGGCTTTATTCCGAATTTGTTCGGTTAGTTCTTGCAAAGTCATGTTGTTGTGATTTCGTTAGTTGGTAAGGAAACTCTGCCGCGAAAATAAGGTTTTTAAGTTCAGGGGGTCAGCCTGCACAAACAAGCCGGCCTACTTATCCCAGAAACGACAAAAAGCGGGCCCGCCCGCATCTCCTTTAATGCGTTCTCAGTTTTTAACCGTACTCTGTATTCTCACCTTTCTTAGCTGCGCGGTGGGTCTGGTTGATGCCGTTGTCTCGTTTATGCAGACGGACGCCGTATCCCAAACGCCGTACATCAAACGTACCTACACCCCCGAACAGCAAAAGACGTTACCCAAGCAATACTTCGAAGACCGCGCGTCGGGCGATGAGCCTATGCCGGGGGATACCAACGAAATCAGGGCGTTATCTATCGCGCAGTTTGTTTATTCCCTGCTGACGCTGATTGGAGCCGTGCTAATGTTCCGGCTCCGTCGGATCGGCTTCTGGGTATACGTCGTGGGTGTACTCACTGGCATCGTCTTACCCGTAACGCTGGCCGGATTCGGGGCCCTGAATACGTCTTTTGGCGTATTTTTCAGTCTGATGTTCATCGGTCTGTACGCCCTGAACTTAAAGGATATGCACTGACAAAACCGTAAAAGATACCCAAAGAGATGCCTGTTCGGTTGTACACGCGGCTCTTTGGGTACCTTTTGTTAAGATGCGATTAAATGACCCCAATTTCTCAGGGACACGTATCGATCTACTGATCCCCGGATTTAGCTCCGGAACTGGTCGTTGATTTCTTAGCGGAACTACCTGATCTGCCGTTCGATGCCCCCTGCTGGGTGGTACTCCCCCGCTGATCGCCAATACTGCCCATTCCGTTCGTTGTCCGCCCCGACGTAGAGCCACCTTTGTTCGACTGCTGAAGACCATTGCTTGGTCCAGTCTTCGACTGGCTGTTTGTGGTTGTGTTCGACTTCTGAGCTGGGCTCATGCCCCTGATTTTCCTGATCCGGATTGGGCCATTGCACTTCCCGTGGCGATGGCTACCCCCAAAGCGACGGTCATTATTGCCTTTTTCATACGACTAGGTGGTTTACCAAGATTATTCACTAGTTAACCTTTTAGCCTATATACTTGCCATAGTTATCGTTTATTTCTAATCGTACGGTCTTATCGAAATTGCTTACGGAACTGAGCCATCTTCGCCAGTTTAGGGAAGTAGTGCGATAAATCAGCGCCTTTGGTTAATAATTTTCACGTAAATCAATAGTTGAGTACGATTTTTGTTGAGGATACATTGCTGATATCAATGTAAAGATTAAACAAAATTAAATTATGGATGATTACTCACCACAAAACAACCCGTTTGATGATGAGTACAATCTGGAATACATACTCACCGAGTGGCAGAAAGCCATGTCGGCTCTACATACTGTCTATAACGACCTGATCAGGTATAAAAACACGTTAAAAACGAATGAGGTAACCACGAACTCGTATGCAGGCCAGTGCCCGGCCGAAGCCCTGACCTCACTGATAACAACCATACAGACTGAATTGAAAACCCTGCTGACTGATATGGATCAATCGGACGAACTCGATCAGGCGGCTTACAACCAGCATTGCAGGAAGTTGATCGAGCATACACAAGCTATCCATGAACTGGTTTACAAAGCGCAGATCAGGTTGTATCTGGCATCGGGTTCCAGTTCTTAAACCAGCATGACTCACCCACTCCAGCCGTCAATAATGTACCGGCTCAGCAGGGGTCTAAGCAATAAACCCAGCTTATCAATCTGATTCTCCCGACAGCGAGCGATTAGAGTTCTTTGTTAAACCAGAGTTGGGGCAACGTAACTGTCTCGTACCAATAGCTGCGGACTTGTTTGATGTACGTTTTCCATTCTTTATAATCGAATGGTTTCTGGGTATACGCCGTAGCTCCCCGCTGATAGGCTTCCCAGGTGTCGCGTTCTTCTTGGCTTGACGAGAGAATAATTACTGGGAGTAAGCTGCCCTGCGCGTGTCCCCGAATCAACGACAAAAACTCAAACCCGTTGGGACCCGTTTGTAAATCAATATCCAACAGAATCAGCCGGGGGCCTCTTCCCGTTAAATCATCCAGATACGTAGCAGCCTCGGCAAAACTGCTCACGTGCATAAATAGGGCTTCGGGAAAAGCTTGTTCGCCAGCCCGAGTGAGAATATCCGCCACATTAGGATCGTCATCGATCAGAAGAATAGGAAATTGAGAAGGCATACCCATGATTTACAATCCCAAAAATAAGGATAAAGTAGATCGGGTCCGTTGTTTGAGCAGGGCGGAATGCTATTCTCTTTCCTAAAAATTCTATACTGCTTCATCTGGCGATCCCACTACGCAACATGAAGCCGATTAAATCTCTACCGGCGAGGTTAGTGGTAAAGTATGGCTCTCCGGAGCAGACAGACCTATTTTATGGCCAGTCAGCACTTCAGGCAAACCACAAATACGCTATCTTATCTGACAGTACGCAGCTTTAAAACTCCACCGAGCAACCGGATAGCCGAAACAATTAACTAATATATTAGTTGTAAAACTAAATCATTAGTCATACCTTTCGAATACCACTAGCTTTCGTACTCAATTTTATGCAACTACGCGAACTGACCAAAGCCGAAGAAGAGATTATGCGCGTACTCTGGCAACTTCAGAAGGGATTTGTCAAAGACGTACTGGCCGAGCTGCCAGAGCCTAAACCCGCCTACAATACCGTGTCGACCATCATCCGGATACTGGAGAAAAAGGGACTAGTGGGTTACACGGCCTACGGCAAAACGCATGAGTACTACCCGCTCATCACGGAGGAGCAGTACCGCCGGTACCAGACTGAGCAACTGATGACGAATTACTTCGACGGGTCGCTGAAAAAGCTGGTTTCGTTTTTCGTGCAGGAGAAAAACATCAGCCTTTCCGAAGCCGACGAGATCATTAACCTCCTAAACAAAAAGAAAGACCAATGAACGCCCTTGACTATTTCCTGAAAGCTAACCTCTACGGTCTGCTATTTGTGGGCTGTTACGGGTTGTTACTACGTCGGCATACGTTTTTTGGGCTGAACCGAGCCTATCTACTGCTATCGGTGATGCTGACGCTGACGTTACCGCTACTAAGCCTGCCTACAGAAACCGCCGAAACGCTACCCCTACCGGTAGGCGTTATCGCTCTACCCACAACGGCGATAGCGGCCGCCCCTACACCCATTGAACCGAGTCTGGACTGGATGCTGATCGGCCAGTGGGCGTATGGACTGGTTGCGGTGGTCTTACTGATTCAGTTAGGGCGGCAAATCGAGCGGCTGCTTCGCCTGATCCGGCAATCGACCCGACACGCTCGGGATGGTTACGTACTGGTCGAATCCGGTGATCGAACCGTACAGACGTTTTCGTTCTTTGGGTATTTGGTTGCCAATCCTGCCGACCTCCGAAACGAGTTAATTATCCGGCACGAACTCGTGCACATTCGTCAGCTTCACAGTTTCGACGTACTGGTCTTGGCTCTGCTCAAAGCTGTTTTCTGGTTGTGCCCGGCTTTACGGCTACTGGAACGGGCGCTACGTCAGGTTCATGAATTCCTGGCCGATCGGGAAACGAACCAGCCAACCGACTACGCTCGATTTCTGGTTGACTATGCCTTTGGGCTACAACCTGTTGAGGCTGGCCAATATTCCGTTGCCAACGGCTTTTTCACCCCGTCACTGCTGAAGCAACGCATTCAGATGCTTCAGCAGAAAGCGACGACGCGCTGGGCACTGGGCAAATACGCCCTGGTGTTGCCTTTAGCGCTCGGGCTGCTGGCGATGACAACGGCTCGGGAGGAAATTACAACGGCCTTTACCCAACAGGCTGATCCCACAAAGACCGTGACCGGCCGGATTATCAGCGCTGTCGATGGCAAGCCATTGCCGGGAGCTATTGTAACAGACGCCAACACCGGTAAGGGAATTCCAACCGACGCCAACGGGCGATACCATTTAAAGAACGTCTTATCTTCGCATAGGCTATCGGTCAGCTTCGTCGGCTTTGAGACAGTAATTGTTCCGATTGATAAACAGTCTGTCGTTAATGTAGCCTTAGCTCCTCAGGAGGCTCCCGAACTGCCAGCAATGGGTTCTACGGCTGTCTATAAAGCAATTAAGCCGAATCCTAACATGCCCGTCAGGACACCGCCCTCTTCTGAAACAATTAATGGTCGAGTATACACAGCGGTAGAAGAGCCGCCCGTTTTCCCAACGGGTATACCGGGTATAATGCAGTACGTAGCCCATAATCTGCGCTATCCTGCCAGTGCCAAAAAAGCTGGTGTGGAGGGAACTGTCTTCGTCCAGTTTGTGGTGCTTCCAACCGGGAAAATTGGTCCTGTACATGTAAAGAAAGGCATTGGCAGCGGGTGTGATGAAGAAGCTACGCGTGTGGTGAAGCAAATGCCTAAGTGGATTCCAGGCCAGCAGAACGGAAAGCCGGTATCAGCACAATACGTATTGCCAGTGCTGTTTTCCCTGGAAGAAAGCGCCCCAGCCGCCAAACCAGATTCGACGAAGAAACAAGGCTTCAATAGCATCCTGGATAACACTAAAAATGCTAAATACACCTTATACGGTGACACGAAAACCAAGTCATACCCAACTGTTGATTCCATCTGGAAACGGCCTTCTCCTGTAAGCATACGCGGTGTAGGTCCGCTCGGTCCTTTAGGCGAAGAACCGCTTTACATCCTCGACGGGACAGAAGTTTCTGACAAGCTGGTTAAAAGCCTCAATGGTAAAAACATTCAATCCATTGACGTATTGAAAGGAGAATCGGCCACGTCGGTCTATGGCGAGAAAGGCAAGTATGGGGTCGTTATTATAACCACGAAAAAATCATGAGCGCTCCCTCCTATTTCCTCAACGCGAGCCTGTTTTTGCTATTATTCTATAGCTGCTACTGGCTGCTCCTCCGCCGAACTACATTTTTTGCGCTAAACCGGGCGTATCTGCTTTTATCTGTGGTACTGTCGTTACTTCTTCCCTGGATCGACCTGCCCGACCATGCCGCCGAGTCGTTACCGATAGGAACCCTTACATTACCAGCTTTTGACGTTGACCAAACGGCCACTCGTCGAACCGATGACGTAACAACGGCCCAATGGCTTTGGCTCCTGTATGGCCTGGGCGTTTCGGTTATGCTCCTGCGACTTATAGTAAATCTGGTAGCGGTGCTACGTCTCGTTAAAAAGGGCAGGCGGGAAGCTTATCGGCATTACACGCTCGTCTGCTTACCCAGCGACTCGACCCCGTCGTTTTCGTTTGGACACTATCTGGTGCTGAATCAAAGCGATGCCGGTAGCCAACCGGAAACCCTCATCCGGCACGAAGAAGCGCACATTCGCCAGCGCCACACCTGCGATGTACTGTTTATTGAGCTGGTACGTGCCGGACTCTGGTTCAACCCGGTGCTGTGGCTGTACAAACGGTCGCTTCAGGAAGTTCATGAGTTTTTAGCGGATCGGGCAGTGCTGAAAACTCCCCAACCCGATTACGCCCGTCAGTTGGTGGCTTACGCGCTCAACGTCCCGTCAACGGCCCTGACAACGCCCTTTGCTTCTGTGTCAACCCTAAAACAACGTATCGTTATGCTTCAAAAACCCCAATCGAATCGCTGGGCGCTGCTGGGTTACGCCCTTGTACTGCCCCTGGCAACACTTCTGGTGATGTGTACCCAGCCCGACCAGGCAGTAACTGAAGGGAAACGGCCTGCCTTTCATCAACCGTTACGTCAAGCCGGTATCGACGGTGAAGTGTTCACGGTTGTTGAACAGCAGCCCGAGTTTACGGGTGGAATGAGCAAACTGGGTAATTTCCTTATGCAAAATCTGCGTTATCCGAAAGCCGCCCAAAGAGCCCAGGCTCAGGGTAAAGTGTTTGTCCGTTTTATTGTAACAAAAGAGGGAGAAGTCAAAGACGTCACCATTCTGAAGGGAATTGGTTTTGGTGCCGATGAAGAAGCGGTTCGGGTGGTCAGCCTGATGCCCCGCTGGAAGCCAGGCATGCAAAATGGACGTGCGGTGAATACTCAATTTAATCTACCCATCAATTTTACCCTGAACGATCCGGCTAATCAAACCAACGAAGCGATCGTTCCCCCTCCGCCACCACCTTTTCCCGATGGCCAGGCTCAGTTAAAGAGCCTTAACCAGGTAAAATTCTTTACTATCAATGGCAAAACGGCGACTAAAGCACAGGTCGATGTCATTCCTGCTGATAAGATTAAACGTGTTGAAGTGTTTAGTGATAAGCAAGCCGTTGCCGTTACAATGAAATAGTAGTAATCACATTACCTCTCCTGCTCCTTCCAGGGGATGAACAGGAGAGGTACACACCTATACAAACGTTACTCTTTCACCACTTTCCGGTCAGCAAAACCACTCGGCGTTTGAATTTGCAGGAAATACACGCCCGTTGGCAGTTGACTAACGTCAAACGTTGCTGCGCGCTGGCGAGCCGGCACAGCAGGCTGCAGTATAGTAGCACCGGTCAGCGTCTTAAGCGATACGTTCTGAATAACTTCACTCGTGGGTACTTCAACCGTCAATGTGGTTTGAACTGGGTTGGGATACACCCGCAGCGCGTCTGACCAGGATGGCTCAATGCCCGTGACTGCCACTACATTAAACGTCCGATCGACGGGAGCAGCCGCGCTAAACTGCGTATTGCCTTCCTGAATGGCCCGAACCGTAACCGTTCCTGCTCCGGTAAACGTTAACTTCGGGCCGTTCAGCTTCGCGGGTCCGCTACGTACCTGAAAACTGACCGGCAGGTTCGACGATGACGTCGCTTTTAAAGTCATATCGCCCTGGTTTGTGTACCGGTCAGCAATCGTGCCGAACGTAATGGTCTGCGCGGTTTTGGCGGGCGCAGTTCGTGTCGCCTGTGTATACCAGACGGGCCACTTGGCACCGGTGTATAGCTCAACGGCTTTCCCGGAAGACGATACTTTGTCAGCCCCCAAGACGACACCTGAAATCCCTTCGTTTCCGTCGACTTCGTGGCTGAACACTAATTTATCATCCAGGCGTGAGTAGCTGGGAAAACCTAACGTATTGTTTTCGAACACTTCGTAGGCTTTGCCAATACTCCGGTCGGCGGCAACGATAAAATACTCGTCGTTATCCTGATCGAAATAATCGAACGCGATAATGCCGGGGGAGTTCTTCGCATACGAAGGATTACCGATGCTAATGCCTTCGGGTAAACTTGAGAACAACCCCTGAATTTTGCCGTCCGCGAAATCATCCGCTTTGTTGTCCCAGACGTCGATGAAGCTAACGTTCCAGTACCCAGTCTCGTCGCCGGTCGAGTTATACGCATCATACACGAGCTGCTCGCCCGCGTAGTCCCACTCGAATGAATCGGCAAACTGTACGTTATTGGTTACGATGCCTTCTGTGTACGTAGGATTATATAATTTGAACTCTGCCCATTTCTTTTTCGCGAAACTATAGACGTAAATCGACGCGTCACGGTCAGCCGTCAAAGCGGCCAGTTTCGTACCATCCTTCGAGATCGCTACGTTATCCCAGATCGTTTCGTCGGAGACGACAAACTCTTCGGGTGCTCCCGTCAGATTAACCGAGCGAATGCGTTTGTCGGACGATACGTAATACGCCACTTTCCCATCATCGGTAACACTCGGCCGGTGGCGTAAAGCCGTTTTTGTTTTCTGATCGAACGTAGCGTTGGGCTGCGTTATATTGGTTGAATACAGATTCGACCCGTTCAGATCAGTCAACAGCATCAGATCCTGCCCCGATGCTACCGGCAGATCGGGCTGTTTACCCGGTGTTGTCTGGGTATCTTCCGTGATGCCAACGGCATCGAACGCCTTTTTAGCGGCAGCTACTTCGGCTCCGGTGGCACCATACAAGTCGCCCGCAGCTTTGATGACGGCCAGCCGCAGATCCAGAAATTGCGACGAAGCAACCAGGTATGTGGTCAGTGCGCGGTAATACACCTGCTCGGCTTTTTCTTTGCCAATGGCTGTCGCAAACTTGTAGAACGCGAAGTTAGCGATACCACTGTTACTATGCACCCCACCGTTGTCGTCGTCATCCTCACGCTGTTCAAACTGATCCATCGTGGCGGGTTGATACCCTCTGGCTTTGGGGGCTTTCCCCTGGTTTGGATTCGATATATCGCGGAGTGCGCCCGTCGAAATAACGCTGGTTGGGGTTACAGCTTCGCCTAATGTCCAGTTCGCCCGGTCGATCATCACCCCGAAGATATCCGCAAACGATTCGTTGAGCGCGCCCGATTGCCCCTGATACACCAGTCCTGCCGTTTTCTCAATCACACCGTGCGTCATTTCATGGCCCGCAACGTCTAATCCACCGGCTAGTGGTTTTAACAGATTCCCGTTCCCGTAGCCCATAATCTCTCCGTTCCAGAAGGCATTGTCGAGCCCTTTCCCGTTTTTATCGGTAATATTTATGACTGAAAACATGGTGCTGCCCGAACCATCCAGCGCATTTCGCTTAAAGGTCTTACTGTAATACTCGTAGGCAACACTAGCGTTGTAATGCGCCGATACAGCCGTTGGGCTCCAGTCCGTATTGGTCGTCGATACAATCTGATTGCGTTTGATCTTAGCGTCGGTTTCCTTACTATTGCTGGCATCAACGGTTATAATCGCTCCCACCGGACTGTTGGGCATAATCGACTTATCGGCATTAAACATCGGCCGCGATACGTCGATCATGTAATATTTGCTGCCTTGCTGGTACGTCTGAAACGAGCGCATCACGCCGTTCAGGTCCTTAGCCGACGTTTTCACGCTGCCGGGTCCAACGAACGTACAGGTATTGTCGTATTTATTGAGGATTTCGCCCGTTTGGGCATCGACTACGTATTCCCAGCGTTCCATCAGGTTCGGCCGCACGGTGACTCGGTAGGCTAAGTGGGCGGCCCCCTGCCTGGTCGGAAAAATGCAGAGATCGCCTTTTGCTTCTTTCAACTTGAAGAGGTTATCGCCAAACGAACGTACCGGCGCTGTTTTACTGACGTCTTTCAGCGCCAGGGCTGATGCCTGGATAAGGGTCAGTTTTGGTGTGGTCGACAGGTTTTCCGGCACCAGCTTGTACCGGCCGTTCAGCAGCGTCACTTCGCCATCGGTCAGGTGCGCGACCAATTCGGCGTTCAGGACGGGAACGCCCCGGTGCGTTTGCGTCAGCCGAACGTGCGTCTGGCCAAGTTCATCCTGCTCGGTGCGGGCAACGGCGAAACTGGACTCGGGGTTATTCACTTTAAGTAAGCCCCGTACCTGGTTCATAAACTGATACGTCGACGAAGTAATTGCCGCTGCCGATAGCCGTGCCCCCCGGTTGTTTAGGGACTTGGCCGTACCCGACCTGACCACGTTGCGCTCAATAAAGACGGGCAAATCTGTTGATGTATCCCGCACAACTTTAACCTGCGATGGATGCATAGACAACGCTAAAGGAACTGCCGCCAGCCGGGCCTGGCGGTTAGCGGGCGATTTCGCGTTGTCGATAATCGCGGCATTGAGTTTGTCGGCCAGACGGGACGTAGGGGCCGTTGTTTTGAGCTTTTGCCTGAACCCCGCTCCGGGTTGCTGCGCCCATGTGGCACTGGCTACGCACAGACTTAAAAAAAGAAGAGGTGTTTTCATCTGGATAGAATGACTTATTTAAGCTGAACCGGAATCATTTTCAGAAATGACCTGTAGAACGCAGGATAGCGACCAGGGACCGTTGTTCCCGGCGCGCCCCAGACTACTCTATATTTTTCTTCACCCTTGCGCCACTGCACGAACGTGTAGAGGTTACCGGGCTTGTTAAACTTCGTCGTCTTGATTTTGCAGGTCTTTTCGGCGGTTATAAATACCCGTTTCGTGGCCGTTGCGGTTTGTCGGCCAAGGGAGGTGAACAGCGAATCGCTGCTGCGACGGCCGAAGAGCTGGCCATTATCGAACAGGTAATACGTAGTGGAAGCGCCCGTAAATCCGCCCCCGCTCCCGACCATAATCTGGCGGCCGGTATACGTAGCGGGAGTCGCAGCGGGCGTTTGTGCTGGTGCGACTACCTGATTCAGCAACAGAATCAGCAGGATACAAGGAAAACAACGTGCGTTCATTCCGGGTGGGTTTGGTGATTACGACCGGAACAAATGTATAGGCACCTCCCAGGCTCATCAATACGCCATTTGTATGATTTGTAGAAAGCAGGGCCTTGACCGTCATTTAACCGGCGTCAACCGGATAGCATACGCCGACCGGCTTCGCAGCAAACCGGTTCAAGGGAACACGTAAGTAACTTGGTC
This sequence comes from Spirosoma fluminis, assembly GCF_054778895.1. Taxonomy (NCBI): domain Bacteria; kingdom Pseudomonadati; phylum Bacteroidota; class Cytophagia; order Cytophagales; family Cytophagaceae; genus Spirosoma; species Spirosoma fluminis. The sequence goes on along the minus strand of NZ_BAAGZD010000010.1, from coordinate 39,614 downwards.
AACGATCAGGGAGGGGTAGGCTGACCGTAGGTGGTTTGTGAAATGCCGACTGACGTACCGAACAGGCGACGGTGAATGCGCACCCGCAGCAGGTTATCAAAATCACCCGATTCGATTTTCGCCAGACTCGGTGTAGCGCCTAATCCGCGGGCAATTTCCAGAATGGTATTGCTATGGCCGACGACCAGAACAGTTTTGTTTTTGAGCTGGCCGACTCGTTTGCTGATCGCGTCCAGCGGCTTGGGCGTATAGTCGACCGAAGGAACCTGGATGCGTTTAGCCAGCGGTTCGGCCGTTTGTCGGGTGCGTCGGTAGGGCGTTGTAAAGATAGAGTCGATGCCCCGGTTGGCGAGTGTGTCGGCCAGTGCCAATGCCCGCTGATGCCCAGCCGGACTTAAGTCGGTCGAGTCAGTCTCATCGACTTTTTCGGCATGGCGAACGATGTACACAGTTGTGGTAGAGCAACTGCTCAATACGAACAGCAACAACGTACTGTACACAAAGACCAGACGTATCATACAGGCGGGGTTATGCCGCAATGATACAAAAAAAGCGCTCATAACAGTCGAGCGCTTTATAGGCTTGATTTACTTCCCCATCCATTTCTTGAAATCGGTAGCCCGTTCCCGACTCACCAGCACCTCACCGGTTGGGGCCGGTTGCAGGGTCAGCTTAAGCTTGTGGTTGAAATATGAATGAATTTGCTGGATGGAGTTGATGTTCGTCAGAAACTGCCGGTTGATGCGAAAAAAGAGCGCCGGATCGAGCATGGTCTCTAGCTCATCCAGTTTGTAATCAACCGTGTAGCGCTGACCCGAGCGCGTGCGAAACAACGTAACGCGTTCTTCAGCCTGGAAGTACGCAATATCGGTGACCTCGATGGGTAACCACTGCGATAAGTAACGCACCAGAAACCGGCTTCTGTACTCCGTTGCCTGCGATTGCTGCCGCAACTGATGCACGAGAGCATCGATGGCTACGACCTGAATCGGTGGCGCTTCAGGTTTCCGGTTGAGCTGGTGGTGCTTTTGCAGGCTGGCCGCCAGTTCAGGCTGCTTAATGGGCTTCAGCAGGTAGTCGATGCTGTTCACTTTAAACGCCTTAATGGCGTATTCGTCGTAGGACGTAGTAAAGATGACCGGGGCCGATACCGTTGTCTGCTCAAAGATCTCGAAACTCTGCCCGTCGGCCAGTTCAATATCCATGAAAATCAAATCCAGGGCGGGGTTCGTCTGGAGATAATCGACCGCCGTTTCGACGCTGGCCAACGTATTGACGATCTGTATATCGGGATCAATCTCAACCAGCAGCTTACTGAGTCGGCGGGCGGCCAACTCTTCATCTTCGATAAGTAAGACATTCATAAAATTCATTCGCGGCTAAGGGGCTCACGCATTATGACTTTAAAGTAACTACGCTATGCTGGCGCGTTCAACAGCATCGTGACTCGAACCGGCAATCCGTTGCCTGAACCCGTCAAAACAACGCCTAATCTGGCACCCGATTTTAGGCATTCAGGCCGTAATGAGGGGGAGCGCCACTACGAACTGACCAGCTTCTTCACGGACTGTCGGGCGAGGCTGACCCAGCATCTCATACTTGGCAATGATATTGTTCAATCCGACGCCGTTGGACACGACGCCCTGTTTTTTCTGCTGAAGGTTATTACGTACGTAGAGATTAGCCAGTCCATCGGTGCGAATCTCGACCGTCAGCGGCCTGCTACCCATCACTACGTTATGCTTTACGGCGTTCTCGACCAGCAGTTGCAGCGTTAGCGACGGAAGCTGATAGCGGCCAAACTGTTTGTCGACCTGCGTAACCAGGCGAAAGCCGTCGCCATAGCGTGTACGCAGCAGATGCGCGTAGGAGCGAATGAATTCCAGTTCTGTATCCAGATTGGTTAGGTTCTGCTCGTTGGCCCGAAGCACGTAACGATACACCGAACTCAGCTCTTCGGCGAACGTTTCGGCCTGTTGGGGGTTCTCGCTGATCAGCGCAATCAGCGAGTTGAGGCTATTGAACAGGAAGTGCGGATTGACCTGCTGCTTCAATACGTCCATTTGCTGCTGCATGTGCAACTGCTTCAACTCATACTCACGCCGGGTGCTTTCCCGCAGCTGATTATACGTAAAGATGGACTCGTGACTCCCCGCCGACGTAACGTTCGTGACAAAACCAATCATGAGCACCCAGGGAATAGTCTCTGGTTTGTAGGGATAGCCCAACTGGTCATACGTCCAGTAAATCACCAAAATGACGGACATCAGAAGGAAGACATACCCCAGCATGGAGTACAGCAGCCGCTGACCAAACTGATCGGGCGCACCGTAGCAGAATCGCATGTACTTCATCCACATCGTCAGCGTCACAAACACAAAGAGCCCCCAGGCGTTGGCAATCAGGGTGGCGGGTACAAACAACGACCGATCCTGAAAGTACACGGATCCAAAAATCACGTAGTTGGCAATGATCAATGCCGGGTAATTGAGCAGGTAGATCAGCACATCGTAACGATCGAATTTGGCCCACTGTTTCATGAGGTAAGATAAAATGAACGCTTTTTCATGGTATACCTTCGTTCCTATCGATCTCTAAAGCTGTTGAGCCGAAATCAGCGGCAGAGCTACTCTAAACTGCCCGGCTTCTTCGCGCACGATAGGCTGAGGCTGGCCCAGCATTTCGTATTTAGTGATGATGTTGGTAAGTCCGACACCGTTGGAAATGACACCGTGTTTTTTCTGCTGAAGGTTGTTGATTACGTGTAAATTGGCCAGTTCGTCGGTGCGAATCTCGACCGTCAGCGGCCTGCTGCCCATCACTACGTTATGCTTCACGGCGTTCTCGACCAGCAGTTGCAGCGTCAGCGACGGAAGCTGATAGCGACTGAACCGGGGATCGATGTGCGTAACCAGTCGAAACCCCGCCCCGTACCGCGTTTTGAGCAGATGCGCGTAGGAGTGAATAAAGTCCAGCTCGGTATCCAACTGGGTCAGATCCTGCTCATTGGCCCGAAGGATATACCGGTATACCGAACTCAGCTCCTCCACAAATACTTCGGCCTGTTTTGGGTTATCGCCGATCAGGGTGATCAGCGAATTCAGGCTGTTGAACAGAAAGTGTGGATTAACCTGCGTTTTCAACACGTTGAGCTGGTTCAGTAAGGCTTCCTGCTTGTACATTTCAGTGGCTATGCTGTTCTCCCGCCATTTCGTCAACGTATAATACAGTTCGTACATGCACAGGGAAATGATGTTTGAGCCTGCTCCTATCCAGAAAATAATGACCTTACTGGTGTGGGAAGCCTCGAAATTGAAAAACGGAATGAAGCTGTATACGACGAATGAGATGACCGAAGTAGCCAGCGTCAGAACGAAGAACACCGGAAATTCGAGCACCATCCGCAGGGGCGTTTGAGACAACTCCGGATAGCGCTTCATAATCCGCTGGATTATAGCTGTCTGAAGCACCAGGAGAAGGGTACAAACTGCATAGGAGTTCGCCGACGCAATCAGGAACACGCGCCAGTCGGAAAAATAGCGGTCGCCGAGCCAAACGTAGTTACCCAGCGGAACTGTCCAGGACACCAGGCCGAGCAAAATCCAGATACTCTGCGTCGGTAGCCTGAGCGAAAGGCCTTGAAACGACCGACGAAACAATTGAGCCATAAGCTTGATCAAAACCGACTGATTTCAGTCTGTACGGTTGACGACGACTACGAATATCCACAATTATTCCTGAGTGGCCCAATGAACATATCTTAAATTAACAGCCGCTTTAGCAGGCGGTCTATTCCTGGAAGGGTACCGCACTGATCTGCTACAGAATCAGCCCATGAACGTAACGCCCCATGGTCTGTATCAACGGAACAGCCACCCAACACTCGACCGGTAAAGTCAGCGTTAGGCGGCTGTTCCGTTAGCCTCATCTACTGTTTACTACCGGCCAGTTTTAGATGAATGCCAATGGCCGGCAGGATGTATCCTTCGTCGGGCAACTCAGGATCAGTGGCGTAGTCTATACCCCATTTGGTTCGGTCGACGTTGAGCGTTGCCTCGACCGACAACTGATTGTTCTCCACCTGAATCTTGGCCGGAAAGGCCACGGCATTCGTCTTGCCCAGCATCGTCAGCTCCCCATTTACCTGATAATTCGCTCCCGCAACGCCCTCCTTACCAGTATAGGGCGTAATGCTGGTAATGGCATACGTAATGTTGGGGTGCAAAGCCATGTTGAAGAAATCAGCACTTTGCAGATGATGCGTCAACTGCTCCTTCAGTTCTTCGGTCGGCTGGTTGAAGTTGACGATCGACGAAACGGGGATAGTGAACGACCCGCCGGTCACCTTGCCGTCTTGTACCAGCAACTGATCGCTTTTCACCGTAATCGCGCCTTCGTTAAAATAGCCGGTTCGCAGACTGCCTTTCCATTCCGCAACTGACTTTTTATCATCCAGCTTATAGGCATCCACCGTAGGATCGACCGGGTCGTGTTTACAGTTCCACAATAACGTGGCTAAAGCAATGACACTAAATAAGGTTACGTTTTTCATAAAATTTGGCGATATGCCATGATTAAAAAGAGGTTTTGACTTACAAGACTAAAGAGAACTGGTTGCGTTAAATTCACCCACGAACACTACGTATCAGGGAGCAGGCGGAATATGGGCAGGCACGGTATTGTTTACGGGCCTGAGCGATTTCAGGTAGGCGAAAACAGCCTTCATGTCGGCATCTGTCATATTGGTGTAGTTCGGCCACGGCATGGGCGGCAGTAAAGGCCGACTATTGTCCAATCCCTTAAACTTTCCTTTCCGCATGGCATTGGTAAACTGCTCGAACGACCAGTTGCCGATACCCGTTGCGTCGGGTGTCAGGTTAGCCGCAAACGATACGCCCCAGGGGCCAGCGAAAGCCGTGTTCTGCCCGTTGAAGATTACCCATTGGCCGGTTTTAACCAGGTTTTTATCGTAATCACCCAGTGGTTCGGCACTATTGTAACCCGATAAGAAGCGGTCCATATCGGGGGCAGGCCCCTGTGGGGTCAGCTTTTTGGGCGCATGGCAATCGGCGCAGCCCATAATCGTGACCAGGTACTCCCCGCGTTTGATCATAGGGTCCTGGTGGGCGTGTTTCCGGACCGGAACCGTGTGGTTCAACCGTTTCGGCGTGTTTTCAGGCATTGTAAAGGCACACGCCAGCCCGATGGCAGCCGCAGCCGCCAGATAAATCCACTTCGTCATGTTGCAATTGTTGTTTTTTAGTGAAAAAGGCGGCCCTGCGGTACGCCTGGTTAATCTGGCATACCGTAAGAGTTTGAACTAGTAAGAGAAGATATATTGGTCAGGCGTGCATCCTGATCAGTTGCTTACTGGGTGTCCGGTAATAGTGGGCGTTTTTCTGGAATACCGAGGTCGGCGCGTCGTTGGTAAACTGTCTGAAATCGCGGATGAAGTGCGCCTGATCGGAGTAGCCAAAACTATACGAAACATCCAGCCAGTTGGGCGTAACTGGCTTTTGCTGCAAGGCTTCAAACGCGTTCCGGAAGCGAATGATGCGCTGGTACATCTTGGGCGTAGTGCCGTAGTTGTCTTTGAAACTACGCTCCAACTGGCGCTTACTGATAAACAAATGTTCACTCAACGCTTCAATGGACAGACTGCCTTTCGACTCCCGGATCAGGCGCGAGGCTTCAAATACGTAGTTCCGCTCGTTGCTTACGTTCCGAAGCTGCGCCAGCAAAAACGACTCGGCCATCCTGACCACCTGGTTGATGTCTTCTCGCCCGTATACCTCCTCCACCAGCCGGTTGATATTCTTACCAAACAGGTTTTCCAGATCCGTAAAGTTGTTGAAAAGTGACGCTACCGGCACTTTAAACAACTGAGGCAGACATTCGGGTTTAAGCTGAATTCCGAATTTACGGACTGTTCCTACTGACTTCCAGTGCACTGCATCCTGATAAAGCCCCGCAAAGAACGCTTGCGGGAGTTTATGCCAGGTATCGTTAAAACACACATGGGCGCGGTTATCGTCTAAATGGATGATAAGCTCCAGAGTTCCAAACGGCAGACAGCGCTGGACGGGGGATTCTTCCTGACCGCTGGCCTTGAAATGGTGCAGCCAGTAGCACTCCACAAAGGGTTGAAGTGCCGCAGAAGGCTTAAATTCCTGATAACTCGTGTTCATTAGTGTTCAATAGCACGTTGTGAATGGTGCGTAAAAGTAAAACGACGTTACTCGCTTATATTGAAAAAAAGCGACATCTGCGCAAACGGTCATGCAAGCGCCAATGAGTTACGGACTTTAGTGAGCCGGTCGGCAGGCAACTCGTCTTCAGCCAGTTGCAGAAACTGCTTAAATACCTCCGCTGGGGCACCCTGTTTTACGCCCGAGAGCCAACCGACCACTTCCTTGTTGTTAATTGAGCGCATCATCCAGCGGCTTTCGATCAGTAGTGTTTGTGGGGGAATCGACTTGAGAATCTCGCTTTCCATCTGCCGAATTTCCGCGTCGGTATACTGCGTCCAGAGCAGGTACATCAATACGTTCTCCTCCTTGTTCATGTGGTACAGGTTAAAGGCGATAAACTCGTTGAAGGCAAAAAAGATACGCTGCCCGATTGCTTCTTTCTGTGCCAAACGGTCGGCAGTCTTCCATTCCTGAATATGATCGAAAAGGGTCTGCGTCAGGCGGTGGTCGATCTCGTGATCGCTTTCGAGTTCGTCGATGAGCTGCGCATTATACTTCCGGATGTGCGGCAGAATGAACTGATCTTCATTCTCGGCGTGCTCATCAAACAGATGGAGTATCTGTTCCAGTTGCTCAACGGCCGCGTTGGCATCGTCGGGCTGCGCGAAGTCGGTGCGCTGCAATCGGAGTGCCGTATCGTACAGCATACTCCGTAACCCTTTGTGAATCTGATTAAACACGTTATAGCGTTGCTCCTGCATGATTTCTGAAGAGGTTTATTTAACGGCTATCGCTTCAATTTCGACCATAAGTTCTGGAAATGCCAGCGCCTTCACTTCTACGAGCGTACCGGCTGGTACCCCATTCGCGGTGCTCACCCGAACCAGCACCTGCCCATACGCGGCAAAGAACTGCGCTACTGAAGTGGTGTAAAAGTTGAGTCGCACTACGTTGGCTATCGAATAGCCAGCCTGGGTCAATACCGTATCCAGATTATCGAAGCTTAGCTTGATTTGCTCGCTCATGTCCGCAGCAACGGGACGGCCTTCGGCATCCATTGCGGCCTGACCGGCGCAATAGAGCGTGTGGGTTGACTGTGACACTTCAACGGCCTGGGCATACCCTAACTGGTCTTGCCACTGCCAGGGATTGATCATTGATTTTTGCATTGTTCTTAGTTTCTAAAAGAAGTATTTGTCGTTCAGCGCTTTCCGAACGCCTGGACAAAAGTAGAGCAAGCGATACGCCCAGTATTGAAGAAATGCGACAGATGCAGAATCCATCCAAAAAACCGGTTCTCTTTACCAGATGGTGCAGTACCGGCGTTGCAGTTCGGCGGCTATTCCTTTTTTAATGGCCTGGCGACCCAGCCAGTTCAGTAGAGGCTGCATCACTGCCATCCAGCCGGTCAGGTAGGTGCCGCTAATCATAACCGTATATCCCAGAGTATACAAACTTTTAGGCATCCCCTGCGCATTGGACTGACCATCGCGCGCCAATCCGTACGTAATCTGAAGCGTCTGCTCAAAACCCGGGCAGCCCGGAGCGATCCGGCACTGGAAACGGCATGACTGACTGCTCTGGTTAAAGAATCGGTGTTTACTCCTAATGGGTGCAGTGGCGCTCTCGCCGGGATTGAGTTGCAGGATCTGATTGCCGACCTGAAGGCTCAACTCGCCTTCCAGACAGGTAAATTCTTCGGCGAAGTCGTCGTGGTAATGCAGGGGATTACCTCCGCCCGCTGACAGTGTAACCTCTACCAGCGTGTGGTAGTCATTGCTTTCGCGGCTGGTTTCCAGGAAAACAACTTCGTCTTTCAGAATAGGGTTGATAATGGTACGGGCCGTCTTTGTGGTCTGCATGAGCTTGTTGGTTAAAACTAGATGCTGGAAAACGAGCGGATTGGAATAACCCATCGCAGGTTAATGTTCCGACGTTGATAGCCCAAAGTTGTACCCAATCAGAAGCGATTAGCCATACCGAACTGACTAAAGCGGCACTTATCGGTACTGAAGCCGCCAGACGAATGCATTCGGGCGATGTGAGTATGAATGCGCTTTCGTGGTTAGTCGCGTTACCCTAAAAAAACAGCCAGCGAACAAACAAAGCTATTTTAGCTCGTTTGTTCGCTGGCCAAACGGTAGTCCTCTATACGGCTACCTCACTAGCAAATTGATTAATAACAACGGTTTACAGATCCCGAATCCAGATGTTGCGGAAACCAACCGGGTTGCCGTGATCCTGAAGCAGGATCGGGCCAGCGCCGTGAGGCTGTACTTTTGGGTAGCCGATGTATTCGGTTGTTCCCCGAATGGCTGTGTGATTCTGCACCAGCACTCCATTCAACAGCACCGTTACGTAGGCATAGTCCGTCATCAAACCGGCTTTGTTGAACTTCGGTGCCTGGTAGATGATGTCGTAGGTTTGCCATTCGCCGGGTTTGCGGCTTGGGTTCGCGAGGGGAATCGCCTGCTTGTAGATCGAGCCCACCATACCATTCACGTAAGTCGGGTTATTGTAGTTGTCCAGTACCTGCAACTCATAACGGCCCTGCAAGAAAATACCGCTGTTTCCGCGGCCCTGGCTGTTGCCTTCTACTTTCTCGGGCGTTTTGAATTCAATGTGCAGTTGAAAGTCGTTAAACTCCCGCTTCGAGCGCGCTGAAAAGCCTTTGGTCGAATACAGGACACCATCCTGAACCGGCCACTTCAACGGACCTTCGTTGGTTTTTTCCCAGTTCGCGGGAGCATATCCTTTAATAGCGACCCACTCGTCGGCGTTTTTGCCATCAAAAAGCACGATAGCATCGGACGGAGCAGTCGGACCGGTAGCGGTCGGTCCGGTGTTACCCGGTGTAACAACCGGCGGAACAGGTTCCCATATTTCGCTTGACTGGGGGTTTTGTTTGGCGGGTTCTGGCTGAGCCAGGGCCACCTGAACCATAGCAGCTCCTAAAAGGCTTAGGGAAAAAGCACGCGAAAGCATCACGTTTCTCATGGTAATAATAGAGGGTTATTAAATTCGCAGGTAAAACGCCCAAAGATAGGCAATTGCTGTATTCAGTCCTTTTTAAACAAAGGATGAACAATTTCAAGTCTACTATCCGAGGTGCAACAAGCCGCCTGTTTCCGGGTGCATGAGCCAGAAAACGTCTACCCAAATACGTTGGTCGGGCGCTGTTTTCGCAATATACCGGCGAGCCTGCTCGAACATAAGTCGCGGATCAGTGTTTTTTTTAAGGCTTGACTAAGAATTATTACGAACTACACACCTGTGAGTGATCGCCAACCTGAACTTCGAACTGTTAACGTAACGCGCTACGTTACCCCATTGCGCGAAGGAGGTTCCTTACCGGCCATTGTTGAGGCAGACGACGGTTTTTTGTACGTCCTGAAATTTCGGGGAGCCGGTCAGGGCACGAAGGCGTTGATAGCTGAACTCATTTCGGGTGAGTTGGCCCGTACGCTTGGCCTGCGGATACCCGAGCTTGTGTTTGCGAATCTGGATGAGGCCTTCGGACGTACCGAACCCGACGAGGAAATACAGGATTTACTACGTGCCAGCACCGGTTTGAATTTAGCTCTTCACTACCTGTCGGGAGCCATTACGTTCGATCCGCTTGTGACCAGCATCGATGCAAAGCTCGCTTCGCAGATTGTCTGGCTCGACTGCCTCATTACAAATGTCGACCGCACTGCACGCAACACGAACATGCTGAGCTGGCATAAAGAACTCTGGCTGATCGACCACGGAGCATCGCTGTATTTTCACCATACGGGTCAGCCCTGGCAGGAGCAGGCGAAGCGGCCGTTTTCGCAGGTAAAAGATCACGTTCTGCTGCCCCGGGCTACTGAGCTCGATGCTGTCGACGCTGACTACAAACAGCTGCTTACACCCGAGCGTATCCAATCCATCGTGTCGCTGGTTCCCGACGAATGGCTGACCGCAGAGCCCTCTTCTGAGTCGGCGAATGAACTGCGGCAGGTTTATGCCCAATTTTTAGAGACGCGCCTTGCCGCGTCGGACGTTTTTGTCAAGGAAGCCCAACATGCCAGAAAAGCACTTGTTTGAATACGCCGTGATTCGGGTTGTGCCGCGCGTTGAGCGAGAAGAGTTTCTCAACGTCGGCGTTATTGTTTATTGCTCTGCGCAAGGCTTCCTGAGAACAGTCTACGCGTTACCCGAAGAGCGGCTTCGGGCTTTTTCACCAGATGTAGATATTGAGGAACTTCACGAGCGGCTTCGGGCCTTCGAGCGAATCTGTGCCGGACGCAGAGAAGGCGGCCCCATTGGTCAGCTACCCACAGCCGGACGTTTCCGGTGGTTGACAGCTGCCCGCAGTACCATCGTACAAACCTCGCCCGTTCACGCCGGACTGTGTACCGATGCCAGTGAAACGCTGTCCCGGTTGTATGAGCAGTTGGTTGGTTAATAGAAACAATATGTAGCCTTCTGAGCATGAACAAGCAAGTTTTGTCATCCCAGCGATCCGACCCTTCCGTCGGGATGACAAGAACTACTATAAAAACGCTTGGGACAGTAAAGCCATGAGTAAATTGTCTACCCTTCCGAACGGGTATTAAAGTCGGCTCAGGCGCTCGGCGGCTTCCTGCAGGACGGCATCATCTTTGGCGAAACAGAAGCGCAGGATTTTATAATCGTTCTTCTGGTTGTAGAACATCGAGACCGGAATAGAGGCTACTCCGATTTCATGCGTCAGCCGCACGGCCAGATCGTAGTCGGATTCGTCGGTGATATTTGCATACGAAACAGTTTGAAAGAAGCTTCCTTCGGCCGGCTTGAAGGTGAATCGGGAGTTGCGAAGCCCGGCAGTGAACAGATCCCGCTTGCGCTGGTAAAAGTCGGGTAACTGTAGGTAATGATCGGGTTGTTGCAGATAATCAGCCAACGCGTATTGAATAGGGGTAACAGTGCTGAACGTAAGGTACTGGTGAACTTTCCGGAATTCAGCGGTTAACTCAGCCGGAGCCAGGCAGTAGCCAATTTTCCAGCCAGTGATGTGAAACGTTTTACCAAACGAACACACTACGAACGTCCGTACACGCAATTCGGGGTGCGTCATCAGCGAATGATGTATCCGTCCGTCGAACAGGATATGTTCGTAAACCTCATCGCTCATGATCCAGATGTCTCTGCCGCGAACGAGGGTAGCCAGTTGGGCCAGATCGTCGGTGGTCCAGACGTGACCGGTTGGATTATGCGGGGTATTGACCAGCATCATCCGGGTCTTGTCGGTAATCTTCTGTTCGACAACCTGCCAGTCAACGGTATAACCAGGCGGAGTTAGCGTTACGTATACCGGCACACCGCCGTTCAATTCAATGGCGGGCACGTAACTATCGTAGGCCGGCTCAAACACCAGCACTTCATCACCCGGCCGAACCACAGCCGCTATAGCCGCAAAGATGGCTTCGGTAGCGCCGGACGTAACGGTAATCTCCGTTTCAGGATCGTAATTGACCTTATACTGATCAGCCGTTTTCTGCGCCAATGCTTCGCGTAAGGCTGGAACACCCGCCATCGGCGCGTACTGGTTGAATCCTTTCCGCATGTATCGCTCTACCAGCGAAACCAGTTCAGGTGAACAGTCGAAACCCGGAAAGCCCTGCGACAAGTTAATGGCCCCTACTTCAATCGCCAGCTTCGACATGACAGTGAAGATCGTGGTGCCGACGGCTGGTAGCTTCGATGCAAGACGCGCTGCGGATGTAGTGTTCATGTACGGGGTAATCCTTCGTTAAATTTGATTTTACACTATTTAACAACGTTTAAGGTGGCCTGCCGTCTAAAATTTCCCGAACTTACAGACAGACATAGGTAAAAACGAATGAGTATATATCTTTAGGCTATTAATAAGCGGGGAATATTTTGTTTTATTTAAATAATTAAGTACTTAACTAACCTTACCAACCACATGAAACAATTTGTACGAGTACGGACTGTCGTGATCGGGATGCTGCTGTGGGCAGTCTGCCTGATCGCTACCACGGCTCAGGCACAGGAACGTCGCATAACCGGACGCGTTACGTCCAGCAAAGACCAACAGGCCATTCCAGGTGTAAACATTCTTATTAAAGGTACCCAAACAGGGACCACAACGAGCGCAGATGGCGACTTTTCGCTGAACGTATCGCCAAATGCTACATTGGTTGTCAGTGCCATCGGTTTCGCCGGTCAGGAAATTGCCGTGGGAAACCGTACGCAGCTTACCATTTCGCTTCAGGAGGCCAATCAGAGCCTCAACGAAGTGGTTGTTACGGCGCTGGGTATCAAGAAAGAAGCTAAAACGCTGGGCTACGCTACGGCCACCGTATCCCCCGAGCAAATCACAACCAACCGGACGGTTAACTTCGTGAACGCGCTTCAGGGTAAAATTGCGGGCGTGAACATCAGCAGCCTCGGCACGGGAGCCGCCGGTACAAGTAAAATCCGGATTCGGGGCCAGTCGTCGTTTTCGGGTCAGAACAACCCGCTCATCGTGATCAACGGCGTACCAGTCGACAACACCAACTTTGGTCAGAACAACGGCAACACGGGTGGCGACAACTCCATCGGCAGCCGGGACCGGAACTATTCCGATGGGGGCGACGGTCTGTCGTCGATCAACCCCGACGATATTGAGCAGATGACGATCCTGAAAGGCGGTACGGCAGCAGCTCTCTACGGCTCACGGGCTAAAGATGGCGCTATTCTGATTACCACCCGAACCAAAGGCGCCAGTTCCGGTATCGGCGTTACGTATAACACCAACTTTACGACCGACCGCCCGCTGGACTATACGGACTATCAGTACGAGTATGGTCAGGGCGAGTACGGTGTCCGGCCGACGGCAGCCAACCCTACGTCGGGTGTGTGGAGCTTTGGCGAGAAGTTTCAGCCGGGCATGACGCAGGTTCTGTTCGGGGGCGTAACGGTACCGTACGAACCCGTTCGGAACCGGATCAATAAATTCTACCGCGACGGCTCAACCTGGACGAACTCGATTGCCGTTTCGTCGAGCAGTGAGAAAGGCGGATTCAACCTCTCGGTTTCCAATACCGATAACAAGGGCATTACCCCAAACAATACGTACAACCGGAAAACGATCAACCTCGGCTTTAGCTACAACCTGTCGCCGAAACTGAACGTAACGGGTACGCTCAACTACTCCAACGAGTACAACAAAAACCCACCCCAGATCGCTCAGCAGGACAACAGTACGCCAACGGTGGTGTACACGCTGGCCAACTCCATGCCGTTCGACGTGCTCGAAGCCAATCAGATCAATCCCGCTACTGGCAACGAGTTTGTCTATTCGCGGTTCATGAACCGGACGAATCCGTATTTCGTGCTGAACAACAAGTTCGAGAACATCCGGCGCGACCGCCTGTTTGGCAACCTCACGGCCCGCTACAACTTCACCGACTGGCTGTATTTGCAGGGTCGCGTAGGGCAGGATTTCTGGACCCGCGATCAGGATTACAACTTCCCCACCGGTCAGGCTTCGCTGGCCGCGGCTCCGGCCGGATTCGTCAATGGTGCGTATGTGCAGGAAGCCCGGCGGTTCCGCGAAGTCAACGCTGACTTCCTGATCGGTGCCAACCGGCAATTTGGCAAGTTTGGTGTCAACCTGAACCTGGGGGGTAACCAGCTCTACCGCCGGAGCGACGTGAACAGCGTACTGGCTACGGACTTCATTGTGCGCGGGTTATACGTACCCCAGAACGGCCGAGTAAAAGATCCGACCTTTGGCCTGAGCGAGCGCAAGGTAAACTCGCTCTACGGGGCCGCAGAGTTCTCGTACAACGACTTCCTCTACATCAACGCCACGGCGCGGAACGACTGGTTCTCGACTTTGTCTCCCGCCAACCGCAGCATTCTGTATCCGTCCGTGACGGGTAGCTTTGTGTTCTCTCAGGCGTTCAACAATCTGCCAGCCTGGGTGAATTTCGGTAAAATCCGGGCGGCCTACGCCGAAGTAGGCAGCGACGGAGACGTAGGCCCTTATTCAAACAACCTGTTCTACGCCGTTAACGCCAACCTGTTCCCCAACCCGGCCGGTCAGCCTCAGCCCTTGGGTAACATCACCTCGAACACCATTCCGAGTACGAATTTAAAGCCAAGCCGGACGGCCGAAGCTGAAGTAGGTCTGGAACTGAAACTGTTCAATAACCGGGTTGGCCTCGATTTCACGTATTACAACAAAATTACCAGCGACCAGATCGTGTCCGCCCAATCGTCTGATGCATCGGGTTATACCAGTACGCTCATTAACAGCGGAGAAAGCCGCAACCGGGGTGTCGAACTGTTGATCAACCTGGCACCGATTCGGACCTCCTCCTTCTCGTGGGACGTAACGTTGAACGGCTCCTATAACAAAACGAAGCTGTTGCGACTGCTTACCGACGATGACGGTAGCCCAGAGAAAGACTATAACAAAGACGGTCGCGCTGAGCAGATCAAAACCGGTGACGGAATCTACGTGGGTGAACTTCGTCAGGTTGTTGGTCAGGAATTAGGTCAATTGTACACCTACGGCTATGTTCGCGACGCGCAGGGTCGGATTGTACATGGGGGTGATGGTCTGCCGGTTCGGACGCCAACGCCGATCTCATTCGGTTCGGCGCTGCCCAAATACGTTGGCGGTATTACCAATAGCTTTACCTACAAAGGCGTTAACCTCTCCTTCCTGATTGACTTTAAACTCGGTGGCAAAATGATTTCGGGTACAAACCTGAACGCGTTCCGCCACGGTTTGCAGATGGAAACACTGGTGGGCCGGGGTGAGTCGGACAACAAAATGGTCGGCGTAGGCGTAAACGAAAAAGGTGAAACCAATTCCGTTCGCGCGTTCGTACAGGACTATTATTCAGTTGGCCGTTCGAAAAGCCTTGGGGAGCAGGTTACCTATGATGCCGGATTCTGGAAACTTCGCCAGATTACATTATCGTATGATTTCACCCGGTTCCTACCTAAAACGCTGTTCATCAAAGGCATTCGTCTAAGCGCTGTGGCCAACAACGTAGCGATTCTGAAGAAATGGGTACCAAACATCGACCCTGAATCATTCGGCTTTAGCTCCGACAACCTGGTCGGACTGGAATCGACCGGCTTACCTACCACCCGGAGCATCGGTTTCAACCTGAACGTCAAATTTTAACTGAATTACCCGTAGTCACCGGCTTGTTCAGTGACTACAGGCACCAACGATTTTACTTATGAAAAAAATAACACTTACGCTTGGGCTGATTTGTGTGTTGGGCTGGATGAGCAGTTGCGACAAAGGTTTCGATCAGCTCAATATCAATCCAACGGCGGCTACGTCCATCAATCCGCTTTTCGAGCTGAACAACGCGATGGTCAATACAGCCTATCCGGGCTCTACGCTGATCTTCGAAGAAGCGATTGTTCAGCAGATTTTCACCCCCAACTCAGGAATTGTGGCGGGTGGCAACTATAACATCGACAACCGTGGACCCACGGGCAGCAACGGCGGTATCTGGCGGCAGTATTATCAAAACGTAATTCGGTACCTGGTCGATGTGGTGAAACAAACCAAAAGCGACGCCAACCGCACCAATCTTTACAACATGACGCGTATCTGGAAAGCCTACACGTTCATGGTGCTGACAGATACCTACGGCGATGTGCCGTACACCGAGGCCGGGACTGGATACATCAGCGGGAACACAACGCCGAAATACGACACCCAGGAAAGTATCTATACGGACATCATTAAAGAACTGACCGAGGCCTCGGCGGCTTTAGATGCCACGAAACCGACCGAAGCTGGTGAAGTCGTTTACGGCGGGAACGTTCAGAAGTGGCAGCGGTTCGGCTATTCGTTGCTGCTCCGGGCGGGTATGCGCCTGACAAAGGTGAACCCTACGCTGGCCCAGGCGACCGTGCAGAAGGCCGTAGCCGGTGGACTGATTCAGTCCAATGCCGATAACGCCGTGATTCGGAACAACGCCAATTACACCAACCCGGTTGGCGGTACCCTGAACTCGACCGAAGCCGCCAACTACTACCTGACGGGCGCTTTCGTGGATTACCTGAAGTCGACGGGCGATCCTCGACTGGCATCGATTGCGGTACGGTACGTTGGTGCCAAAAGTGGTCCTGAGCAAACAGCCGCCCGCGCGAACCGCGACCCGGCGGTACAGATCGGTATGCCTCTGGGGTTTGATAACGGAACAATTACGGCCCGCGCCACTGCCGACAAACTGGCGAGCTTTTACGATTATTCGCAGCTAGACCGGACGCGGATGGGCAGTCAGTTTGCGCCAACTTTTCTGGTAACGTACGCCCAAACCCAACTACTGCTGGCCGAAGCCGCTCAGCGGGGCTGGACAACGGGGAGTGCCGCCGACTTCTACAACGCGGGCGTTACGGCGCACATGAAGCAGTTGGGCGATTACGATGCCAGCGCACTGGTATCTGACGCGAACATTGCGACCTATCTTCAGAAAAATCCATACGTAGCGGCTAACGGTCTGGAACTGATCAACACACAGTACTGGGTAGCGTCGCTGCTGAATGGACCCGAAGTGTTCGCAAACTTCCGGCGCACTGGTTTTCCTAAGCTAACCCCTAACCCGTATCCGGGTAAGGAGATCAAAGGCGAATTCATTCGTCGGCTAAGTTATCCTGATCAGGAGATTTCGGTAAACCTATCAAAACTGAACGAAGCGCTGACGCGCCAGGGCCCCGATAACCTGGATACGCGTGTTTGGTGGGACAAGCCGTAACAGTTCGCTCTACTCCTATATTCAACGCAAAAGCAGCCCACCTCAGGCTGCTTTTGCGTTGAATATAGCCATGTCTTACAACGGTTTACAGTTAATAGGAATCTATATACACGTACAAACCGGTATATCTGTATTCTATGATTCAGCTAATTTTACGTCTCCTCGGCCCGCATCGCCCGGTAAGCATTCGGTTAATCGTCTTTGCCATTCTGGGATGGGGTGGCTTGTTGAACAGTTGTTCGTCGCCCGAAGAACCCGAGTTAGACCCCGAGCCTAGACTGGTGTCTCCGTTAGGTAAAGCGGTCACTTCGTACAGTTCCGATATAGCAGTCAATTGGGGAGATATGGCGTTGCGGGTTACCGCCGGAACAATCGGCAATACGCCAACCTACGCATCGCGTGCCTTTGGCTATATAGGTTTGACCATGTACGAGACCACCGTTCATGGCATTGCCGATCACCAGTCCCTTGCCCGGCAGCTGAGCGGTTTGAAAAAGCTTCCGTTACCTAAAACAGACAGCCTTTATAACTGGCCGTTAGCCTTGAACGCCGGACAGGCATTTATCCTCAAAACGATCTATAGCCACGCGTCATCACCAAGCAGAGCAGCGGTCGATTCGCTCGAAATGGCGATGCAACAGGCGTACAGCGACACGGTAAGCCGTGACGTAGTTCTACGCTCCGTTGCGTTCGGACGGGCTGTAGGGTCGGCAATTTATGAGTGGTCGAAAAGTGACGGTGGGCACGAAGGCTACAAAGACCCTTTTCCGACGGATTATAGACTACCAACGACTCCGGGCACCTGGTTCGCACCTACAGATGGGCAGGTAGCGATTGCCCGCGCGTTGCATCCGCGTTGGGGCAACAACCGGACGTTTGCTCCGGCGAACAGTAAAATGCCCCTTCCAAAATCCGAAGTATACTCGACAAATACCAACTCGGCTTACTACAAGATGTACAAAGCGGTATACGACAGGAGTAAAGAGCTGACGCAAGCCGATAAAGAAGCCGCCATCTGGTGGTCAGATGACCCTAGCCAGACATTTACTCCGCCGGGTCACTCCTACAAGCTGGCGACGATTGCGGTTCAAACGGCAAACGCGAATCTGGCGCAGGCCGTAGAAACCTACGCCCGTACCGGCATGGCCATAGCCGACGCATTCATCTGTTGTTTCAAAGCAAAATATACGTACCACAACGAGCGGCCATCGTCGTTCATTCGCGCTAACATTGATCGAACCTGGATTCCATTCTGGCCAGAACCCCCTTTTCCAGGATTTTCGTCGGGCCACTCGACGCAGGGAGCCGCAGGCGCTACGGTGCTTACTGACCTGTACGGAGATAATGTGCATTTCGTCGATGATTCGCACGTTGGTCGCCCGAAAGACACAATCCGAAATATTGAGTTCAAAGCCCGCACGTTTAATTCGTTCTGGGAAGCGGCCGAAGAATCAGGCCGATCGCGCATTCTGGGTGGCATTCACACCCAGCAGGACAACGAAACCGGTTTGCGCGAAGGCAAGAAGATCGGCGAAAATATTAACCAGATAGCCTGGAAGAAGCAAAGTTAAAATGAACTAACACATTATGTACACCTAAAATCTGTCATCCCGACGCCAGCCGGGATAACAAACGTACTAAATGTGATAGTGAAGATTCAGCAGTAGCCGCACGACAATTTACAAGTTCACTCGTTCGGCTCAGCGGGTTGCCCATCGCCGACAGCGGGACCGGCTCCCGTATCCGACGTACCACCGAGCGTATTGCTCTCTACGTCGGCGTTGTCTTCTTCCTCCGGGGGCGTTTCGTGGCTGGCCTGTGATTGCGAAGTCGGGTTCTCGTTTTCCACTTCTTCACTATCAAGCTGGCGGCTGCTTAAGTAATCGCCCTTCATCATCAGCGTTTTCATAGCGTTGCATTTTGTTTATGACGTAAACGAGCCCGTTGCGCCATAAGTTTTAACCGAAGCCAAACCTACGTAACGCTACGTATCGGCAGTCGGCTCGTTCTGCTCCGTCTGATCCGGTCGTGGGGGAACTCCGCGACCGCGCCCCCAGCTACTACAACGGTTGCCCCACTGCTGTTTCATTTGTTCACGCTGTTCAGGTGTCATCTGCTGCCAGCGCTCGGTCATTTTCTGCTTCCACTCACGTCGGCCAGGGCCACCCTGCCAGTCGTGGCTACCACGCTGAAACCCGTATCGGCCGGGGCCGAAGCCCCGCCCCCCGCCAAACAACAGCCGACTTAATACCAGCAAGCCCAGGGCCTGCCAGAACGTAATGGCAGAAACGCCCAGAATGTCGGGTAACAATGCATTCCAGAGCGCCATAACGGCAAAGCCAGCGAACCCAACAAAAAACAGACCGAAGCTAAGAAAGCGTAAACCCCGGCGAATCCAGAAGCGTTTCATAAGATACGGGTTTGAAGTAGTTCAGTTTTTTTGTGTAGGGGCCTGATGCGGTAGTTGACTGGTTTTTGACGGAGTCGGCGATGTTCATACAAATACTGATGCCGTCCGTACCCATAGTGAACTCTTCGTCCACCGCGCCAGGCACCGAGGCCAATCAGGAGGTGGGCTAGGACCAGAAGACCCAACGCCTGTAGGAACCATAAGCGCGGGCCATTGAACAAGGCCGGAACCAGCCAGTTCCAGAGCCAGGTAAGCACGTAGGCGGCCAGCAGAAATAAGCCGATCCCGAGTACCACAAAACCAACTGCCTGTACGATCATCATGTTTATTGGTAGTCGTTAGTTTTCGCTGAAAAAGTCTTCATACAAGTCGCGTAACCGCTCGCGCAGATGCAGCACCGCGTATCGTTTTCGGGATAGTAACGTACTGACCGATACGTCCCATTCAGCCGACATGTCCTTAAAACTTCGGCCTTCGAACTCATGCTGAACAAATACGTCCCGCTGTTCTTCGGGCAACTCAGCGAGGGCGTCGGTGATCGCTTCCAGCAACGTATCACGGAAAAACGCGCGTTCGGGTCCGGAGTCGTCGGCCAGAGCCAGCCACTCGCCCAGCACCGGAGCCTCGTCGTCATCGGCATAATCGGGCGAACTCAGCGAAACGGTACGTCCGCCCGCTGACCGATCGCGCCGGTACCAGTCGCTGATTTTATTGCGGGCAACGGCAAACAGCCACGATGCCACCCGCTCAATGGGCTTCGCCAGTTGATACGCTTCGGTGAGTTCCACAAACACATCCTGCAGCAAATCTTCGGCTTCGTCGGGGTCAGGGAGCCGTCGGCGAATAAACGCTAACAAACGCCCCCGCTCCTTACGGACGGTTTCGCCGAGCTGACGAGCCGATTCGCGATCGGTGTTCTCAGTGGACTTTGCTACAGGGAGAGGGGTCACGTTCATGCCGGTTTCCTTACAATAAGGTAGTCGGAATCAGGCAGGAAATATTGTAGAGTTGCTGCGTTTTAACCGAGCAAATCGGATAAACGGACGAAATAGAGCCGAGAAAGGTGCTCTTTCGGGATGGTGCCCCGGACTGATGTCTGGTTTTATCAGCTACTAGCCCTTCCGGAACACGACATCGGCAAAGTACCCCTTTGTGTCTGTAAACCAGCTCGCTACGCTAAAGCCCGTCTGTTGGGCCAGCTCTTCGATCTGAGCGTGGGTAAACTTGCGGGAGATTTCAGTATGGATAATTTCACCGGCGTCGAAGGGCACAATCATGCTAAGGGCTCTGATCTGAACCGTCTGCGCCTGTTCACTCACCAGATAACTGCGAGCTTCGCCCGTCTCGGGATTATACACTTCGTAATGACTGAACGCCGAGAGGTCGAAATCAGCATCAAGTTCTTCGTTGATACGTCGGAGCAGATTCAGATTAAACGCTTTCGTTAATCCCTGCTGGTCGTTATAGGCCGCATGAATGATAGCCGGATGCTTTTGCAGGTCAAAGCCTGTTAGCACCAGATCGCCGGGTCTGAGCCGATTGCAAAGCTGCCGGTAAAAATCAATGGCTTCGTCAGGCGCGAAGTTGCCGACATTCGACCCCAGAAACAGGACGACCCGGCGGTTATCAGATTCAACCGATAGTTGTTCCAGAGCCGTGAAGTAATCGTCATGCTGCGGATTGAGCGGCAAACTCGGCCAGTTTTGGCGTATATCAGCGACCAGCCCGTCGAGTGCATCCGCAGAGATGTCAACCGGCGCGTAGGTAAACCGAACATTACGTTCCTGAAAATAGCCGAGCAATAGTTTCGTTTTCAACCCATCGCCCGCACCTAATTCCACCAGATCGAAAGTCAGATCGCCGGCGGCAAACACATCGAGCAGGTCGGCCCGGTACGTATCCAGAATTTCGTATTCCGACCGGGTCAGATAATACTCCGGCGACCGCATGATCTCCTGAAAGATGCGACTGCCTTCGGCGTCATAGAAAAATCGCGACGACAGCCGTTTGGGCGTGTTCAGCAACCCCGTTCGTACTTCTTCAGCCAGGGGTGACGTATCATCAGGCAGGGTGTTTGTATTCCCGCTGGTCGCTTCATCAGCTATCCTCAGCTCTCGACCAACCGTATTCCCGTATATTGCCATCGCTTATCAGGTTGAAAGAAATTACGATACGTAGGTCGGGAGTGGCCCTCTGGCGTAGCAACCGAGGCACCCCGCAAGACCGTCTGTCCGCTCATAAATTTACCGTTGTATTCGCCCACGGCTCCTTCGGCCGTGGTAAAGCCCGGATAAGGCAGATAGGCCGAATTGGTCCACTCCCACCGCTGGCCCCAGTCAAGCGTACCGGCAGCAGCTTCCCATTCAAACTCGGTAGGCAAACGGGTCGCTTTCCAGCGGGCGTAAGCATCGGCTTCGTACTGACTAACATGAGTTACTACTGCTTCGGGCTCCACAGGCTTTAGCCCATCGAATGTATAATGATGCCAGACGCCCTCAATCCGGTGCCAGTACAGGGGAGCCTGAATGCCATTGGCATTGACCCAGGCCCAGCCATCAGCCAGCCAATAGCGGAAATTACGGTAGCCACCCGCTTCAATGAACGCCGTATACTCGCCATTCGTAACCAAATTTCCCGACAACGCTGCTTCATGAAGAAAGACTTTATGCGGATTCAACTCGTTATCGAAGCAAAACGAGTCTCCCCGATGGCCAATCGTATAAATGCCTTCGTCAATCCTAACGGACGAACGGGACGATTCCGTTACGTGCTCGACAAGGGGCATACGAACGGCCGGAAACAGCGGATTGTGACCGAGAATGTACTTAATATCGGTAATGAGAAGTTCCTGGTGCTGTTGCTCATGGTTCAGACCCAGTTCGATCAGGAGCAGAAGATCGGGCGCCACATCATCCGAATCCAGGTATCGGCGCATGTGTTCGTCAACGTAAGCCCGATAGGCATAAACATCCCTAACCGTTGGCCGGCTTAAATTGCCCCGATCGGTCCGGAGCACGCGCCGGCCAACGGATTCGTAATAGCTGTTAAACACAAAGCTAAAATCATCGTTGAAGATCCGGTACGTCGGTACATTAGGGACCAGTATAAAGGTTTCCCAGAACCAGGTTGTGTGCCCCAGGTGCCATTTGGGCGGACTCACATCGGCGGTAGGCTGTACGACGTAATCTTCCGTTTCTAAATCCTGGCAGATGGCTTCGGTATGGGTTCGAACGCGGAGATAGTGCTGCGTAAACGTCTGTTCTGCTATCACAATGAAGCGGAGCGTAAGTGATTTCGTTAGTAGATTAACCAGAGGTTAGCAATTAAGTTAGAGAGCGCCCCTATTAAAAATGCATTAATGGCTCAGTACCCGCTTATTTGCTCATCTACGTAACACCAAACCCAGCGTTCACCCGGCTCAGCGGAAGCCACTACCGGATGACCGGATCGGTGGAAGTGTTTTGTTGCGTGTTTGTTGGGCGATGAGTCGCAGCAGAGCGTAACACCGCAGGTTTGGCAGGTACGCAGGTGAACCCACGAGCTACCTGTTTTCATGCATTCTTCACAGGCGTATTCTTCGGCTTCGCGAATGCTGGTTAAAGCCTCCAGGTGTGTACAATGAACTTGTTTAAGCATAATAGTAGCGAGTAAGGCGGAAGTTGCAACCGAAATCAACGATTCATCTACGTTTCGGCCAGGTACTTGTGCACAAAGCTAACGGCCATTGCCCCCTCGCCTACGGCCGACGCTACGCGATTCATCGCCCCGGCCCGTACGTCGCCAGCCGCGAAGATGCCCGCACTGCATGTTTCCAGCAGATACGGTTCCCGCTCATGCTTCCACACGTTTCGAAACTCGGCGTACCGAGCCATATCGCGCCCTGTGGCAATAAATCCTTTCGGATCTTTAATAATGTTTAGCTCGATCCAGTCGGTCAGCGGTTTAGTTCCGATGAAAACGAACAGTCCGGCTGCTTTTTCGGTACGGCGTTCGTGCGTATCCATATTCTCCAGGACCAAACACTCCAGTTGCTCGTTACCTAACCCCTCTACAACTTCAGTACACGCCAAGACGGTAATGTTGGGCGTGCGTTCAATCTGATCAATCAGATACTGCGACATGGTTTCCCCTAAGCTTGAGCGACGAATGCAGATAAAAACTTCGGAGGCCGTTCGGGAGAGATACATGGCCCCCTGACCAGCTGAATTTCCACCCCCGACAACGTAAACCGGCTTTCCTTTGAAGGCATAGGCTTCCGTTGTAGCGGCACCGTAATACACGCCCGCTCCGGTGTATTTGTCGAGACTTTCGTTGTCGAGTTTATGATACGATACGCCCGTACTGAGCAGAATCGCCCGGGCGACCACCTCCGATCCGTCGGCCATGGCGATGTGTTTGTACTGTCCCTGCGACTTGATGGATATGACTTCCTGCGGAGCCAGAAACTCGACCCCAAAGCGTTGCGCCTGCGTAATGGCCCGCCGGGTAAGATCAGCTCCGCTCAAGCCGTTCGGGAAGCCCAGGTAATTTTCGATGCGTGAACTGGTTCCGGCCTGCCCACCAGGTGCCCGCTTATCAATCAGGATTGTTTTCAGCCCTTCGGAGCCACCGTATACGGCCGCTGCCAGCCCAGCCGGGCCAGCGCCGATAATGGCCAGATCGTACAGACTTTCGGAGGCCTTGGGCTTTAGCCCCAGCTTTTCGCCCAGATCACTCAGACTGGGCTGTTTCAAGACCGTACCGTCTTCGAGCACCACAGCGGGCAAGTCTTTTCGTTCAATGCCGTGCAGGTCGAGCAGCTCCTGCCCCTGCGGATCGTTTTCGACGTCCAGCCATCGGTAGGGGAACAAGTTACCGGCCAGAAAATCTTTCAGGTCGTGCGACTGGGGCGAAAATTGGTAGCCCACCAGCTTTACGCCCTGAAACGAAGGCCGATGTGCGGACTGCCAGTCGCTAAGCAGATCGTCTAAGATGGGATAAAGCTTCTCGTCGGGCGGGTCCCAGGGTTTGGCGATGTAGTAATCCAACTGCACTTCGTTGATCGCCCGCACAGCCGCGTCGATGTCGGAGTAAGCCGTCAGCAGCGTTCGCTTTGCTGCGGGAAACACCTTACGGGCCTGCATTAAAAATTCAACGCCCGTCATCTCGGGCATCCGCTGATCCGACAGAAATAAGGCCACCTCTTCGCCTTTCTTCTTCAGTTCGGTGAGCGAGTCGAGCGCTTCGCGGGCGGAGCTGGTACAAAGAATGCGGTATTGTTTTCGGTATTTCTGCCGCAAATCATGCTGAATAGCCTGCAGCACCTGCGGGTCGTCGTCGATCGAAACGATTATAGGCAATTTCATAAGTCGCAGATTAAAGAGTGAGTGAGCGAAACGGATTAGTTTAACTATTCACTCTTTCGCTCCGCTTCGGCGACGGTCCGCCATTGCGGTCCGATTTCACTCATTGTATCGGAAGGCATACGCAAAATTCGGTTCGGCCGGGTTTTGAGTCGACTCTGATTGAGCCGTTATGGTGTTTCACAATGCCCTGCACAATATCGAGGCCAAGGCCGGTACCTTTTCCTATGCCTTTAGTCGTAAAAAAGGGTTCGAATATTTTGTCCTGAATCGCTTCGGGTATTCCACTTCCATTATCCGTCACCTTCGTCAAAACGAATTCCCGATCAAGCTCCCCACTGATGCTGAGCTGTCCGCCCTCGGGTAACGCATCAATGGCATTGTCGATCAGGTTCGTCCAGACCTGATTTAATTCGCTTGGCCAGCCGCAAACCGGCGGCAGATCATCGGGTAGCTGCACCTTGACCGTTATCTGCTTTTGTTTGAGTTTATGATTCAGCAGCGCCAGGGTGCTCCGAATCCCTTCGGCCAGATGAATCAACTCTTTACCCACCCCCCGGTCCATGTGCGTATAGTCTTTGATCGACCCGATCAGCGTTGAAATCCGCTTCGACGCTTCGCTAATATCCTTAACGAGATTTTGGGTCACCAGATTATTCACGAGCCAGTTCATCACCCCGACCAGATTTTCGTCGCCAATCCGATCCAGAATCCAGTCCAGATCATCGACGGTAAACCCGTATTCCACCAGCGGACCGGCCAGATCAACGCTATCATCGACGCCGTGATCATCGAACCAGTCGGTCACCTCATCTTCAAGACTGCTCCGTTCGAGCAAGCTAAGCCCGGCACCCGCCGACGCTTTTTGCTCTAATTTCTTAAAAAACGCTTCATTTACCGAATCAACCTGCTCATCGTTCAGCTTTAGGTGCATGATCGTTTTAAAAGCTTCGGGCGTAGCGTGCATATGCTCTTTGAGCGTATCGACCGAGCGCACAACGGCTGACACCGGGTTGTTCAGTTCGTGAGCAAGGCCCGCCGATAAGCGGCCCAGCGAAGCCATTTTCTCTTCCTGCTGGGCATACCGGGTAAAATCCCGAACCCGGGTTGTCATTTGCTGCACCAGAGCCTCGGTCAGCTCAAAGCAGGTTTGTACCAGTTCACGCAGGTAGTCGCGGTGCAGCATCAAAACGTGTGAAGGCTTCTCGGCAACAATTCGGTTCGGAATGCTTTTCATCCGCGAGAAAGGCAGCACTCCCAGTATGGACTGCGGTTCATAGATGATCAGTTCGTCGTTAGCAGCACTCGACCCGGCATCAATGCGAATACGCCCGTCGAGCAGGACAATCAAATAATCGACGGGCGTATCGGGTTTATACAGTACGTGATTCTGAGGAAATGTTTTCTCCTCCGCCTGCTCCATCAGCCACTGAAGCTGGTCGTCAGGCACATTCGCAAACTGAGGAAACTGACGTAATGATTCGAGTAAGGTCATGTAGCAGGAAGGGCTAAGCCGAACGTGGGCTAACTGCACACAGGTAACTAATTCTGAGCCGGATTGGTTACGGGGAGAAATTAATCAGCTAATTACGCACAAATTTAAATGTATATAACCGATCTGTACAGGCAGATTGAACAACCAACGCCCCATGTCCATCCGTCTGACTTTAGTGCTGCTGAGTCTGGCAGCGTTTGCCTTTCGCGCCGACAAGCCCGCTTACCGTCTTTATAATGCCCGACTGAAAACTACTACGTATGCAAAGCTGCTCCGTGAGGCTGCCGAGGCTGATGTGGTGCTGTTCGGTGAGTTGCATAACAACCCGATCTGTCACTGGCTCGAACTGCAATTGACAAAGGATTTACAGGCTCAGAAGAAAGGTAATCTGGTGTTGGGAGCCGAGATGTTTGAAGCCGACAATCAAACCGCCCTCAACGATTACGTACAGGGCCGAACCACCGGAAAAGAACTGGCAACCCAGGCCCGGCTCTGGCCGAATTTCGACACGGACTACAAGCCCCTCGCCGATTTCGCCCGGGAGCAGAAAATTCAGTTTGTCGCTACCAACGTACCGCGCCGGTACGCCAGTCTCGTGTCGCGCAAAGGTCTGGCAGCCCTCGATACCCTGTCTGCCGAGGTCAAGCGTCAGATTGCTCCCTTGCCGCTAACCGTCGATCTGACCTTACCTGGCTACAAAGCCATGTTAACCATGATGAATGGCTCCGGCCACGGCGACGGCAATCCACATGATGGAAATACCGATATGGCCGCCAATTTCGCCCGGGCTCAGGCGATCAAGGATGCCACGATGGCACACTTCATCCTCCAGAACCTGAAGCCCAGCCAGACCTTTCTGCATTTTAACGGCGATTATCATTCCAAAAACTTTGAAGGCATTGTCTGGTATCTTCGGAAACAACGGCCCGACCTTAAAATTCTGACGCTTTCGTCGGTAGAGCTAGCCAACCTTGACAAGCCCGAACGCACCGCCGAAGCAGACAGCGACAATCGGAACCTGGCTGATTTCGTGCTGGCGATCCCGGCCGACATGACAAAGACGTATTAAGAACGAGTCATTTAACAAAGATTAACTACGACAATCGGATTATTGCTGATAGATTTACAAACCACCCATCAATCGTCTGTTAATGCATTACGCACTATCTGCTTTCGCTTTCTTAGGATTGCTAGCTACATCTACGCACGCTCAAACTACGTATGCGGTTCAGGACACGGCCTACGTACGAGCGGTCGAGAATGCGCTCGCAGCGCTCCAACAAGCTGATTGTAAGACCTGTCTCAGCCAATACCAGAAAGCGTTTGAACTTTCGCAGAAAAGCGCTCTGAGTACGTTACGGGCGGCTGTTTGCGCGTATCAATGTAAGCAGGAAGACCTTGCTAAAGCCTACATTCAGCGGGCGGTTGACATTGACTATACCATTGCCGAAGATACATGGCTCGATCGGCAGGCAGCACCCGAGCTCAATGCCGTCCGCAACACAAAGATGAAAGACTACGTTCAGGCTATTTTTGAGCGTAGAGACAGCATGTTGAAACTGAATATTCCTCTTAAAAGAGAGCTGCAAACGATTTACCAGACTGATCAGCAGCCTCGTTCACGAATTGATTCCGTCAGGAGGGTTTACGGCCATGATTCACCACAAATGCGGCAATTGTGGCAGCAGATTGCTAAAACGGATTCGATAAATTTAACAAAAATCGAGCAAGTTATTCGGCAACATGGTTACCCCGGCAAAAGTCTGGTCGGGAGCAGGTTAGGAAACGTTGCCTGGCTGGTCGTTCAGCATTCACCCCTGGCTATTCAGGAAAAGTATTTGGCGATGATGCAGAGAGCCGCCGAGCAAGGCGAAATGCGAAAGTCAAATCTGGCTTTACTAACCGATCGGATTCGGGTGTATAAAGGTCAAAAACAACTATACGGCACTCAGGTTACTATAAACCCAACCGGTAAAAACTTCTTCGACCCTATTGAAGACGAAGCAAATGTGAACAAACGACGGTCTGAAATGGATCTGGGGCCAATTGAAGAATATGCACGTCAGTTTGGCTTTGAGTATAAACCAGCAAGTAATGAATAGACCTTACTTCGCGGCTGTATTCAGCGCCAGGTATTCGGTAATCAGTGCCCAGTTGTGGGCTTCGCACTGCCACCGCATCTGCATAATCGGCCGATCGGCAAACCGACGGATTAGCGGTTGTTCGTAAGCCGTCAGCAGGCCCGCGATGAAAAAGTGAAAGCTGGCAAAATCCTGTTCAATATTCGACAGGTCAACTACTGACGGACGCTCGCCTAACCGAAGTAAGGCAATAGCCAGCACAATCTGTTCAAGCCGATTCTTAGTGCGAGTCAGTTCTTTCTTCGCATCGCTGATTAATCTTGTACGTATTGCGACCAGCTCTGGAATTGGGAAGGCAGCCATCAACCGCGCGAGGTGATAGATAATCAGCGACGTACGGGCGTAATGCGGAGCGCACCGGAACGGTTCGGCCTGATAACGTCCTGATTCTACTACAGACCTTAGATACGTTACTGAGTCAGCATCATGCTGGTTGCGCGGTAGATCGTACTGGTAAATGCAATAGAGTATATTACTCAGCACACAGGCATCGAAATCAATGGGCATGTTCTTGCCAAACCAGGTTGAATACGCCTTCAGGTTCCGGTAATCACCATACGTATTGCGAATGGGCGGCTGCGATGGGTCGCCGTTCGCGTGCTGGCTGAGTTTCGATTTCAGCCACCCCAGGTCATCAGCCGACGGGTCGGTGGTCAGGTAGACCATCGCCGTATCGTCAATATCGTCGGGTATTCGGAAGTGATCGAAATGGCGAAAGATATACCCGTTCGAAAAGTGCTGCGAAGGCTTCGTGGGCCAGAAGTTGTACGTATTCAGCCCATCTTTATTGCGAAACGTCGGATAAGCCGCCCGAGCCTTTGTCTGAATCTGGTCAATCAGTTGCTGCGCTGACGCCGACACCTGCGAACGTAACTGCTGGAGCGTAAAGACCGTAATGGCCGTAAAAAATACGTTCGTGTCAGGTCGTTGGTAGAAAATCAGCGGATTGCGCCGAACTGCGGGAAACAACCCTATATCATTTTGCAGGCTGGCAATGCGCTGAATACTAGCGTCGGGCGTTAAGTTAAGAGTCATGAGCGAGGCAAAAATACAACGTGTGCGGCCTGTCTCTGTAAAGTTGACACGGATGATTTAACAAAAAGACCATCGTTAATACGTTCTATTTTCTGGAATTAAGCGCGGATATTTGCCGCCTGATTTTAGCACTCAAATGTCTAAACTGATTTTATTCGACGACCCGGCGATCCGGACGGCCTTGTTACCTTTCACCTTCACCCGTCCGGTGGCGGGTATTCGTGTCGGCATTCAGGCGCTGGCCGAAAAATGGGCCCATTTGCTCAATACAACGCCGTCGTACCTAACGGAGCCTTATCTGCAAGCTAAGTTTCCGCAGCAGACCGGCGACGATAATCTATACATCAACGGGGCGGTTTGCCCAACTCCCGCGCTGGTTGACCGCATAAACGCCTTGTTGCTAGGCGAAAGCCTGATAACCCCCGCGGGTTCGCTGCTCGCACTACGTACCGACAAAACAGCTTCAGAAGCCAGCCAGTTAGCGGATTTGCCGCAACATACGGCTGCTTTTGGTGAAGACCTTACCCTAGTTCGTAACCTGTGGGACATATTCGTTCAGAACGGCGATCAGATCCGGGCCGATTTTGCGCGGCTTACGGCCGGTCGTCAGTCGCAGCCGATCACCGACCCATTCACGCGCTGCTACGCACCCGACAACGTATTTATAGAGGAGGGAGCCACCATTCGGGCGGCCATACTAAACGCTGAGGGCGGCCCTATTTACATCGGACGTAACGCCACCATCAGCGAAGGCTCGGTTGTTATCGGCCCGTTTGCGCTCGGCGAAGGGTCTACCGTTAATTGGGGCGGAAAAATGCGCTCCAACACCACTATTGGCCCATTCTGCAAGGTAGGGGGTGAGGTAGGCAACTCGATTTTGTTCGGCTATAGTAACAAAGGACACGAAGGTTTTCTGGGGAATTCCGTAGTCGGCGAGTGGTGCAATCTGGGTGCCAACGTCAACAACTCGAACCTGAAGAACGATTACACCAGCGTTAAGCTTCACTCCTACGCTACCGGCCAACTTGAAGACACCGGCCGTATCTTCTGCGGCCTGATGATGGGCGACTTCACAAAAGCCGGCATCAGCAGCATGTTCAATACCGGCACGGTTGTGGGCGTAAGTGCCAATGTGTTCGGAGGAGGTTTTCAGCCCAAACACATTCCGTCCTTTTCGTGGGGGGGTGCCGACAAGGGCTTTTCGACGTATCGGCTTGACAAAGCGATGCAGGTGGCCCGAGAAGCCTTTCTACGGCGAGGTATGGAGTTCGATGACGTAGAAGAAGAAATTTTACGGGCTATTTTTGAGAAGGAGAAGCAGGAGTAAAGGGATGAAAAGGAACAAGGATAACTAATCTCGCTTTCCTCCCACTCTTCCCTTTCCTCCCTTTTCCCTTTCCTCCTTGCTATGCAATTCTCTGAAATTATTGGCCACAACGATACCAAGCAGTTATTGCTGCGGGCGGTGCAAACCAATCACCTGGCGCACGCCCTGCTGTTCGATGGCCCTACGGGTAGTGCCAACCTGGCGCTGGCGCTGGCCCTGGCTCAGTACGTTAACTGCGAAGACAAACAGCAGACCGGCAGTATGGTCGATGATGCCTGCGGCCGCTGTGCCTCCTGCATAAAAATGCAGAAGCTCGTCCACCCCGACCTGCACATGGTGTTTCCGGTAGCCAACATGGCGAAGGGAAAAACCTCGGAAGCCTACCTGGCCGACTGGCGCAAATTTCTGCTCGATCAACCGTACCGCACCTTGCCCGAGTGGCTCGAAACGGTCGGCGCGGATAATAAACAAGGAAATATTTCGGCCGAAGAAGCCCGGAACATCTTACAGAAGCTGTCTCTGAAGTCGTACGAAGGCGCTTATAAAATCATGCTCATCTGGCTGCCCGAACTCATGAATGTCACGTCGGCGAACGCCTTACTGAAGGTACTGGAGGAGCCCCCGGCGCAAACGCTTTTTCTACTGGTAACGAACCAGGCCGACAAACTGCTCATCACGATTCTGTCGAGAACACAGCGCGTGGCGGTACGCGCCTTTAGCGACGAAGAAGTGGCAACGTATCTTCGCCAATACCTGAATTTTGACGAAACCGTTGCCCGGCGCATTGCCTACCTTGCCGACGGCGATTTATCGAAAGCGCTTCAGCTCAGCCGTCAGGCAGATGACCGCGGTGAAAGCTCGGACCAACACACCTGGTTTGCCGACTGGATGCGAACGTGTTACCGGCAGGATTTAACGGCACTGGTTAAACAGGCCGACCAGTTTGACGGTTTTAGCAAAGAAAAACAGAAAGGGCTGCTGGAATACAGTATTCGTTTGTACCGGGATTTGTTTCTGTGGCAGCAGGGAGCAGGAGGTCTACTCCGGCTTCCCGACGACGAAATGGCGTTTGTCAAGAATTTCGCGAAAGTGCTTACTACGTATCATATCGAACAAATTGTAGCCGATCTCAACGAAGCCACCTATCACCTGGAGCGGAACGCCCGCGCGAAGATGGTTATGCTCGATATGTCATTAACGTTTAGTCGCCTTATCAAAACAAAATTTTAACGCTGCGGTACCGGCGTAAAGTCGTTGCCGATTCATACGTACGCGAACGTAACGCTTATGCGGCCCAAACAAGTTATTGGCAAAAAAGACCTCGTCGATTTCCCTGATCTCGACCTGTTCAATATACAGGCCAAGATCGACACGGGGGCCTATACATCGGCGTTACACTGCAAAGACGTCCGCCTGACCAATGTCAATGGCCGGACTTTGTTAAGTTTTTGGCTGATTGATAAAACCGGATCGTCGTCCCGGCAGTTTTACAGCGACCAGTTCAGCAAACGGATCATTCGTAACTCGTTTGGCATCGCCGAACAACGGTACGTCATCAAAACCCGAATCATTTTATTTAAGCGCCCTATTTTAACCGAATTTACCCTCGCCGACCGCGAACGGCTCAAGAACCCCGTACTGCTTGGCCGTAAGCTGCTCCGTAATCGCTTTTTGGTCGATGTTGCTCTACAAAATGTGTCATACGACGCTAAGAACCATCAATCTGACCAGGCACCGCTGCGCACAAATCGTTGAGCGACCAACGATCTGATTCACCCCCTAGCTCCTACCAACGACTTACTGCTCTTATTCTTTACGAACTGATGCGTATTGCCATTCTATCGGCTAACCCGAATTTGTACTCTACCCGACGGCTCCTTAAAGCAGCCAATGAACGCGGCCATGAGGGAATTGTGGTTAATCACCTCAACTGTCAGGTCATGATTGAGGGCGGCCGCCCGTCTGTTCTTTACGAGGGCCGCGAACTTGATCCGGTCGATGCGATCGTGCCACGTATTGGGGCTTCCGTTACCGATTATGGCTGCGCGATTGTCCGGCAGTTTGAGATGATGAAAGTATTCACGACGGCGAAATCGCAGGCCATAACGCGCTCCCGCAATAAGCTCCGCAGCTTGCAGGTTTTGTCGAAAGCTGGCGTTGGTTTACCCAAAACAGTATTCGCCAACCATCCGAAAAATGGGAACGTTGCTCAGCTTATTGAACTTGTCGGCGGCCCGCCGGTCGTCATCAAGCTGCTGGAAGGGACTCAGGGGATTGGGGTGGTACTGGCAGAAACCGCCAAAGCGGCCACCTCAACCATTGAAGCATTTTACGGCCTGAAAAAACACGTATTGGTACAGGAGTTTGTGGCTGAAGCCAAAGGCGCCGATGTACGGGCTTTTGTGGTGGGTGGCAAGGTGGTGGGAGCCATGAAACGGCAGGGGCTGGAAGGCGAATTTCGGTCGAACATTCACCGGGGTGGCAATGCCGTGGCCGTTCAACTGACTCCCGACGAAGAAACGACCGCCATTGAAGCCGCCCAGGCCCTCGGCCTGAAAGTAGCGGGCGTTGATATGCTCCCCTCCGACCGCGGACCACTCGTCCTGGAAGTCAATTCATCACCCGGTCTGGAGGGCATTGAAACGGCCACAAATGTCGACGTTGCAGCGGCCATCATTGCCTACATCGAAGATAAAATCCGAACCGATGAAGGCGACATGGTAGGCGTTTAAAAATGAATAACAGAGTATGACTAATGATGATGTAGCTTTACGCGGCAACTACTATAGCATCTGTTATTCAATACATGGCCCTCGACCCTGACCTCAAAAAAGCCATTGTTCGCCTGTCGGGCGTGGAAAAAGACCGGCTTCTGTTACGTCTGATTGCCAAAGATGCCATCCTGACCGAACGGCTCCAGTTTGAACTGGTTGAACATAAAACGACCGTCGACGAACGGCGGGAACTGATCCGGCAGTTTATTGATCGCACGGCCAAGGCCGGTCAGGACTCGGCTGGGTGGGTTATGATGGACATGCGCACGGTCAGTGGCTACATTAGCCGTCATGTGAAAGTGACCAAAGACAGCTACGGCGAAGTCGAGTTGATGCTGTATATGCTCAATACGTTCTACGGCCACAATGCGCACCTGCTGCACAAGTACAACAGCCGTACAGATAAGGCCGCTCAATACATTGCCAGACGTACCGATCAGGTGTTGAAGAAAGCCGCTAAGCTTGATCCGGACTACCACATCGAGTTCGCCGACGAAATCAATAAACTCCTGAGCTGGGTCCATTACGGAGCTCCGGCCCACTACGTCCGGCAGATGGGCTTACCCAAGGAGTGGCATACGTAATTAGCTTTTCTATTCCTCGAAAACAAAACCCCCGGCTTGAACCGAGTGTTATCACTGACTAACCCACTCACCAAGCCATGAATCAAACGGTTTTAATCACGGGCGGAACCGGGACAATCGGCCGTCGCCTGACTCAACTACTGCTTCAACAAGGTTACCAGGTGTCGCACTTGAGCCGGTCAACTCATTCTTCGCCATCGGTAAAAACCTATCAGTGGGATATAAAGCAGGGCCATATTGATCCGCAGGCCATCGCAACGGCCGACCATATCATTCACTTAGCGGGGGCGGGCATCGCCGATGAACGCTGGACTGACGCGCGTAAAGACGAAATCTTAACTAGCCGCACCCGATCGACCGAACTGCTGGCTCAGGCGTTAAGCAAAAACCCGCACCAGGTGAAGTCCTTCATTGCGTCTTCAGCTATAGGCTACTACGGAGGTGACACCGGCGATCGGCCGCTTACGGAAACCAGTCAGGGGGGCAGTGATTTTCTGGCGCAGGTAACGCGGGCCTGGGAACGGTCCGAAGATCAGGTGGCGGCCCTGGGTATACGTACCGTGAAGCTCCGAACGGGCGTTGTTCTGACGATGGAAGGGGGTGCATTGCCCAAGTTAGCGCAACCGATACGACTGGGCGCCGGAGCGCCTATTGGTTCAGGTCAGCAGTATATTTCCTGGATTCACCTCGACGACCTTTGTCAACTCTATATACAGGCTTTAACCGATCCATCGTGGCAGGGTACGTACAATGCCGTTGCACCTACTCCGGTTACTAACGAAACGCTGACACGGGCCATTGCTCAGGTCCTGCATCGACCAATCATCCTACCCAACATTCCCACGTTTGCTATAAAGCTGGCCTTCGGTGAACTGGCGATCGCCGTAACGGGAGGCAACTATGTACTCAACAAACGGATTGCCGAAGAGACTTCGTTTCGCTATCAGTATGCCGACCTGACCAAAGCCTTGGAAAACCTATTACGTTAAAAGCGTGAGGGACCAGCAGTACGTTAACCGCTGGCCCCTCACGCTTTTATTGTTCATTTATAGATTAACTCCACTCACGATCGGCAGAATCCTTCGTATTCCATGTATCCGTTGGCGCAAACCAGGTTGACCCTTTCTTGAGGAATTTTTTGGCGGCTTCTTCGTTCAATTCGACCCCAAGACCCGGCCGATCCGGCACTTTCACAAAGCCTTTATCGGCAATGGGTTTAAGACCCGTAACAATATCCTCCCAACCAGCAACATCGACGCCGTGGTGTTCGAGCGCGACAAAGTTTTCGGTAGCCGCTGCGCAGTGAACGTTTGCCATCATCGAAATAGGCGAACCGGCAAAGTGCATCGCCATCGGAATACCTTTCTCTTCGGCGTAATCACCAATTTTCTTGGTTTCCAGCAAACCACCCGACGATGCCAGATCCGGATGGATCATATCGATGGCTTTCGCATCGATGAGCTTAATGAATTCTTCTTTCAGGAAAATGTCTTCACCCGTCAGCGTCGGCGTTTCAATAGCATCCGAGATTTGCTTCCACTGATCCGTGTAGAACCAGGGCACGAGGTCTTCCAGCCAGGCCAGTCGGAATGGCTCCATAGCCCGGCCGATCTGAATAGCCGTATTTACGTCGAAGTGGCCAAAGTGATCGGCAGCCAGGGGCGTATCGTAACCGACAATATCGCGCACTTTTCCAACGTGATCGACCAGGGCATCAAGTCCTTTTTTGGTAACCTGAATGCGGGTAAAGGGGTGACGGGTGTTGGCGTAATTACCCAGTTTCCCCATTTCTTTATCATCCCATTGCCGTTTCACACTCCAGTTGTTGGCGTTGACCAGCATACCCGGCTTGTCGGCCAGCATACCAATGCCGAAATCCATCTTCAGAAATGTATATCCCTGATCCTTACGGACCTGCATATTCTTGGCAAAATCGTCGTAGGTTCTGCCCTCAGCCGTATCTGCGTACAATCGGATAAAGTCACGATATTTTCCACCGAGCAGTTGATAAGCGGGTACGTTGTAAGCCTTACCAGCCAGATCCCAGAGGGCCATTTCAACGCCACAAACGCCACCGGCTGCGCGGCTGTGATTCCCAAACTGCTTGATCTGTTTAAAAATCTGCTCTACGTTGCAGGGGTTCTTCCCCAAAAGCCGACTTTTAAGCATCAATGCGTAATTGGCGCTGGCCCCATCGCGCACTTCGCCCCAGCCGACCAGTCCCTGATTCGTATCAATCCGAATGATCGGGCTGGTAAACGGCACCCCCGCCAGCACGGCAACACGCATATCAGTGATACGTAGATCGGCCGGTTTAGAATCGCGTGATACTTTTTGGGTAATAAATTCCAATTCTTGCTCGGTCGTGTATTTGCCAGCCAGTTTTTCAAACATCATGCCCAGCGAAAGACCGCCCAGGCCCGCATTTCGTATAAAATCCCGACGGTCGGTTGAACTGCCCGCGGGTGGTTTCGGTGAGTTGGTACGCGTGAACATGTTTCTCATGGTAAAAGGTCAATCTTGGTTTATAAGTATTCCTGTATAAAATGAATAGATGCCAGTATTTTACTTATCATCGGGCCTTTATACGCCAAAAACCGGCTGAATTACTTGAGAACTTTTACTCCAATGATCAAGAAATCACTACTTGCATTGACAATTGCTGCCTTATCCGTATCTGTGCATACCCAGGCCCAACGTGTTGGGTCGTCTCCCGACTATGTAAAAGCCTTAACGGCGAGCTGGAAAGGCGAACGCTTTCCGGATGGTCGCCCGATGGTGCCCGATATTGTTCTGGAACGATTGCAGAATTGCACACTCGAACAGATCTGGGGCTATCTGGATCGGCGGGGTTATCGTAATCAGGTTGAGCGGGACTGGATTATTCTTAAGCCCGGCGAAACTATGACCGGACGGGTTGTTACGGCTCAATTTATGCCCACCCGTCCTGACCTG
This sequence comes from Spirosoma fluminis, assembly GCF_054778895.1. Classification (NCBI taxonomy): domain Bacteria; kingdom Pseudomonadati; phylum Bacteroidota; class Cytophagia; order Cytophagales; family Cytophagaceae; genus Spirosoma; species Spirosoma fluminis. The sequence goes on along the minus strand of NZ_BAAGZD010000010.1, from coordinate 2,609 downwards.
GACAGTCTGGTAAGAGCCCAGGGCAAAGCGGAAGGCCGTTCGCAGAAAGGCGGTATCAACATCTGGCCAATCGACATTCTAACGAAAGGCGATATATACGTAGCAGATGGGTATGGTAAGATTAAAGACGGTACGTTGATCGGTTCCAGCCTGGGCAATGCCATCTATGGCAAAACCGGTAAAGGCGTTATCTTTTACGGGTCAGTCCGGGATATGCAGGAATTGAAGGACACAAAAGGCTTTAACGCCTGGGTAAAAGGCCATCACCCATCCTATATAAAAGACATGACGCCCACGGCCATCAACGCCCCCATTCGAATCGGTGAGGTATCAGTGTTACCCGGTGACGTCGTGTTTGCCAATGAGTATGGCGTCGTATTTATTCCGTCCCACCTGGTCGAAGGTCTTGTATCAGCCTCCGAAATGACCGCCCTGCGCGACGAGTTCGAACGCGTACTCCTTCAGCAGGGCAAATACCCATCCGGCGAAATTCATGGTGACTGGTCCGCTAAGATTAAAGACGAGTTTAGGGCATGGATTGGCAAATACCCTAAAAAATTAGCTATATCGCAGAAAGATATAGACGCTTACTTAGCTAAAGAAGGCCATTAAACTCATCCCTCTTCGTAACAAAGCGTTTTCGTTACGGCTTCAGGCTGTCCAGTACGTTATTTATTAGGCGTACAACACCCTTGCATTCAGTACCAAATCAACCGTATAATGAAAGGTAAAGTCATTACACTCTCACTACTCCTTGGTTTTTGCATTGGACATTCTTTATATGCGCAAACAATCCCGAAAGAAGAATTAGTATTTCTGACAGCCGAATGGAAGGGCGAGCGATTTGCCGATGGCCGCCCTAAAGTTCCTGATGCCTTAATTGAACGTGCGAAACGTATAGGCATTGACGACGCGTGGACGGTTTTAAAAAACGAAGGCTACACAAATCAATTCGAGGGCAACTGGAAATTGATCAAAGATGACGTAGCGGTAGTCGGACGAGCGGTTACGGCCATGTTTATGCCCAGTCGTCCGGACGTAGAGAAGAACATCAAAGAACGCGGCACCACCAGGCAGGGCCGAAAGGGAAACACAAACGCGTGGCCAATTGAGGTCTTAACAAAAGGAGACGTATACGTAGCGGATGCCTTCGGGAAAATCGGGGGCGGCACCCTCATGGGCGCTACGTTAGGCAATGCTATTTTTAGCAAGACAGGGAATGGAGTGGTATTTAACGGAGCAGCCAGAGATCTTCAGGAGTTACAAAATATAAACGGGTTTAACGCCTTCGTCCGGGACTTTCACCCATCGTTTCTGGAAGAAACGGTCTTGATAGGGCTGAATACACCAATTCGAATCGGAAGTGCGATGGTGTTACCCGGCGATTTGGTAATTGCCCAACGCGAAGGTGTACTTTTCGTGCCCGCTCACATGGCCGAACAAGTAATTACTACCTGCGAGTTTGTTGCGCGCAAAGATCAATTCGGTTTTGAATCGGTTAAATCAGGTCGATACACAACTGGTCAAATTGATAGCCAATGGACTGATGAAATAAAGATTGAGTTTCTAAAATGGCTTGGCCAGCATCCGGAACTAGGCACGATGACGAGAACCGAGTTAGATAAAGTAATGAGTAAACGCACCTGGTAATTTAAAAAACTTATTTGTGTTACTAAAAGTTACAAAATGATAACTAAAGGTCAGATTTCGCTTTTTTTGCACTGATTTAATCCTAGTTTTTAAAAACAAGAATAGAATTGACTCTATAGTAATACATGCGTAGCAACAGTATTTTAAGATTATCCACTGACTTCTTATTTATCGGTAAACCAACGATCATGAACCAATTAGTATGTTTACTGCGTAAATAGCCTGAGTCGATAAACTCATGCTATAGATTTAGCCCTTTTTAAGATAATTCACTCAGGATCAGTTCAGTATAAATTTTTGTTTTATTGCGAAGTATGATAATCTGATCAACAAGGCAATTATAAGCTATCAGCATCAGGAGATTTTGTAATAAAAAACAAACGCTAAGCATTTTTACATGGAACAGAATACGTAAACAGAATATGCTGATGTTTTTATATTAAGACGCCGTATTTATTCCATATCTATTAAACGGTAGTTTTTTTTGTATAGCATCGTCTTACATTTGCTCTCGAATCCGCTTAACATTCGCGATTCAATCGCCACACCAGAAAATTAATTATGACTTTCCGCTCAGCTTTGCTAACATTACTGCCTCTATGCTTTTTTCTGCCAAAAACCGAAGAAGGGTATAGGTTTCCGCTTGTGGTGTAGTATTAGTTACGATCACTAAAGTAATTGTGAATTCGTGCACGTAAGTTGATTTACATTCAGACGTCGATCAAACTAACTATAGTTTCATTAGCACACATGCCGGAAGGCATGTTCGAGCTAATTCAAAGCATTACTTAGATTCCCTTACAAACAGCAGGTCATTTAAGTAGTATCAAATGTTTAACTTTTCCAAATCAGTACATTTCAATGAAAAAAGTAATCCTAACTAGCGCAGCGTTGATGGCCTTCGCTGCCGCATCCTACGCCCAGATCTTCCAGAACGGCTTGCAACAGTACGCCGAGCA
>NZ_BAAGZD010000009.1:0-3443 GCF_054778895.1 Spirosoma fluminis | reverse complement strand
GTCAGGGTGCGACTGACCCAGCCCTGAGTCAAGCCTAGCGCCTGAGCGATAGCGACCTGTTTCCAGCCCTGTTGATGGAGGGCAGCACATCGTCGGCGCAGGACTTCATATTCAGTCTGTTTGTAGCTTGTCATCGTGACCACAAGATACAGGTATTACGTACCTATTCACGTATCAATAATAATCGCTACTGATTTAGCTAATAACGCACAAGCCCAATATTTTTTGATCTTTAAAGCAATTCCTATGGGTGAAAAGGGTAGTACTGCTGGTCATGCTTTTGTTTCCTTCGTTAAGAAAGATGCAACTTTGAATCAAACGGTAATAGAACATACATGGGGGTTTCATCCAGTTGATAAGTCACTGAAAGCTTTGTTTTCTACTAAAGGTGAAATTGAGCAAACTAAAATAGGAGATTTAGGAAAATCAGATTTCATTGTAGAAGTGGATCAACCAACTTATCAATACTGCCAAAAGTTGAAGGATAAGTGGGACAAAAAAAGTTACGGTATTATAGCAAATCAAAACTGTGTCGATTTCATAACAGAGATTGCTGATTTGGTTCTACCTGAACTCAGAATACCGGGAAAAGTTCCTGACTTTGGTAGACCGCCTTATCGTGGTAGCATCCTTTTTCCTAAAATCTTTTTAGATGAACTTAGGGCTCTTAACATAAGTAGAGATACCGAAAGTAGGAAATTACTTTCTGAGATTGTGTCTTCACCAGCGACCGTTCAGCTAATTCCTTATCGTCAAGGCCGTAAATGGGGATATTGCGATACGAATAAGAAAATAATAATTCCGTGCCGCTTCGACCATGTTAATCTGTTTCACGAAGGACTGGCCGCCGTTACTATCAACGAAAAAATGGGCTATATTGACCAGACTGGAAAGCTGGTTATTCCGTGTAAATTTGGCATTGCAGGCGATTTCAATAAAAAAGGAACTGCAGTGGTTTGGTACGGTCGTTCTGACTATGCAGAGCCAAGTGCAAGAATTAATCAGAAAGGTCAAGTGATTAATGAAAAGTATTGCCAGTGGACTAACAGCACCACTTTTGAACCTAAGTTTTTTGATGGAATGGCACTCGTTTCAAAAGAAGAGAACGGTGAAGCTAAATATGGATTTATCAATGAAGCAGGCGAGTTAGTAATTCCATTTGCCTTTGCTAAAGCAGAGGGTTTTAGAGAGGGCGTTTGTGCTGTCTACGATGGTAAAGGGAAATGGACGTTAATCGACAAGGCAGGCAAGCAACTTATTCCTTCTGAAGAGTGGATAGGATACCGCCATTTTAATGACGGGCTGGCTGTTGTGACTAAATTAAATTCTACCACTTATGATCACCAGCGTTCAGGATACGTAGATCATACTTATAAGACAGTATTTATTACTGGCTCGGATACCAGACTTCATATCTACGGCGAAGGGTTATTTCTTGCTGAGAAGAACGAAAAAATTGGATTTGTGGATAAGACAGGACGGGTGATAATTCCATTTATCTATACGCCACAAGATTACGGCGATGGAACATATTACGGAAGCGCATTTAAAAATGGAGTTGCTGTAGTGTCGAAAAACAATAAGTTAGCACTAATAAACAAACAAGGTGCATCGCTTACCCCGTTCAAATATGAAGACATTGACTATGTAGAGGAATTGAACTTGTTCAAGTTATCGTGGCAGTCTCCCCAAACTGCACCTTATTTAACAAGCGGCTACATGAGTGCAAAAGGCGTAAAATATTGGCAAGACTAACCGAGATACTCGCTCCGCGTGGGTTGGCTTTCGGGCGACAGGTTGCTCGCCCCGAAGTTAATCATTCAGCCCAACGGACAGGGGGTGTAAAGATTGCAGGTATGTGCATTTAGGTTGCTAACTTGTTTATCCATCAGCCCCCTGGGGCGTTGGGTGCAGCCAACAGCCTGTAACGTAGTGGTGAGCTTGCGTGCGACAGGCAGCACGTCCCGAAGCAAGAAGGCGGTTTTGGCTTGTTGGGTGGCCTCGGTCGACACGAGAATCGCCCCGATTCGGTTGTTTTACGCTCGTTGGGCGGCTTCCGGGCGACAAAGAAAAACGACTTTACTTTATTTACTGCTCTGATTTTACATTATGTCTTCACAAATTCAAGAGGTCGTTCTGGACATTTTCCAAGATATTTATCCACCTAATTTCGACAATTCAACAGACTCAAAGTATGTAAAGTTGTTTCCTGAGTTTGAAGATATTTTTGGTACTGAATCTTACTTCTGTAAAGGCATCATTTATCCTCTTTGTTCGCTGAATCTCAAATTGATCAATACCAATTTGCCTTCTAAAAAATTATATCTTGTTCACTTTAACGATGACCCATATGAACCTACAAGAGTCTTTAATGAATATTGTAGTGACTATGAAGTAGCTTTTGATTTGGTCGGAGATAAGTACATTTTTAAAGGCAGCAAAGAGTATTTTGACCATTCCCAAGAATGGGAACAATGGATACAGAGGGACCGGGCTGACTATGAGCGAGTATTGGCTGATTACAAAGAGACTAAATTTCTGCTTAGGCGTTACTCAAATTCCGACCTCATTGAAAAGAAAGAAATATTTTCAAAAATAGGAGGCATTGCAACTTTCTGTACTGAAGAACTGGAGTATTATCCCGTCAATGAGTCAGGAGAAAAATTTATGTTTGTTGCCGAATATTATGCTTGCAACTTCTGCCAAGACAGTGCAAAAATTTACGAGTTATTTTATGACATTAAAAGTAACAGGGTTGTTTTGAGGTGGGCATATGTATGATGAGTTACCACATTTCGCTACACATGGGCGGTTGTCTTGCGACAGGATGCTCGTCCCGTAGGAGAGTCGAGCAGCCCAACCAAACAGGGGTGTAAAGGTTGAAGGTGGTTCGCGTTCAGTGACGTAGTGTCCTCATCCATCAGCCCCTGTGGTCGTTGGGTGAGCCAGCCAAGAGTATTCGTGTGCCAGCGGCCCGGTGACAGGCCGCACGTCCCGACAAGCAGCGTTCAGGCTCGCTAGGCAGCTCATGTTGACGTGAGAAACGACCCGACTAGATTAGTCAGCAAAGCGAGTTTGGTATATAGCGTTAGACAGAATAATCTTTTATGAGTACGCAGTCTGTCGCCGACAAGAGGCCATAGAGAATTGCATATCATATTGAAATTACGGTTCGAGAACATTATTGGCGCAAATTGTCAAGAACTCATCTAATGAGTCAGCGATATGATAGGTTCTTGCTTTCGATTCTATCGTCTCGTCAATTTCAAAATCCATACACCAAACACCCTTTGCAAATGTTGAAGATATAGAAAGGCTGACCTACCCCCAAATACTGGACCGCTCAAAGATTGAGGATCGGACGGTCATTTATTCTCTTTTCACTGCCCTTTCCAACCTCATCGGGTGTCAGCCCGCCGAGCGAACTGTGAGGGCGAAACATG
>NZ_BAAGZD010000008.1:0-133024 GCF_054778895.1 Spirosoma fluminis | reverse complement strand
GTCATCCCGAAGAATGACCGGGCCGCCGGAGCGGGGATCTTCTGGTGAGGATAAAAATCCCTCCGGCTACGGAAGATCCCCGCTCCGGCGGCCCGGTCATTCTTCGGGATGACAAAGAGGAATAACAAAAAATGACTACTTGAACAGCAACGGAGCCATTTCGTGCAGGCTACGACGCCAGGTCAGGAATTCGTGGGCAGTATTGTCGGAAACGTACGAAACGGCGTTGTACCCGGCGGCTTTCAGGTCGGTGGCCGATTTCTTCACGCCATCGGGCCGTTCTTTGCTGCCGCAGCTAATGAAAACCAGCTTCGGTTTGGCCTTGCCATTAAGGTCTTCCGGCGCGTAGACACCACCACTAAGGAGCCCGTAATACCCGAACGTTTCGGGCTTATTGAGCGTAATCATTTTAGTTTCCATGCCGCCCATCGACAGCCCGGCCATGGCCCGGTTGTCCCGGTTGTTCAGGGTGCGGAAATTAGCATCCACGTAAGGAATCAGCTCGTCGACCAGCACCGTCTGGAATGGGTCGATTTTGAACTCCCGGATTTTGCCAAATTTCACTTCGTTCGTCATTCCGTAGGTCATCACAATGATGAACGGCTTGCTTTTACCTTCGGCGATCAGGTTGTCCATGATCAGGTTCGCATGTCCCTGATTGCTCCAGGCCGTTTCGTCTTCACCCCAGCCATGCTGTAAATAAAGCACCGGGTATTTTTTCGACTTTTCTTTCTCATAGCCCGGTGGCGTATACACGAACGCCCGGCGGGGTGTGCCTGTACTTTTTGACGGGAAAAGCACCTGCTGGACATGGCCGTGGGGTACATCTTTCAGGGCGTAAAAATCCTGGTCGTGAGCGGGTATTTCGATGCCGCTTTCCCACCGAATCGAACCATAGTAGTTCTTGGCACCGGGATCGTTGAACTTCCCGCCGTCAATCGTTACGTTGTAATAGTGGAAACCTTCGTCCATTGGTCCCGCCGTGGTTCCGGTCCAGAAGCCGTCTTCCCCTTTGGTGAGGATGGTTCCTCCGCGTCCACCCAGCCCCAAGCTTACCCGAACGCTATCGGCCAGAGGTGCCTTTATCCGGAATCGGGCGTAACCCTGTGAATTGACCTGCGGGTATTCCTGTCCCGGCTGGTTGAGGGTAGATGGTTTGAAATCCTCGGCGATAGCCGATTGACTGGTCTGCGCCAAGCAGGTGGCACTCGATAAGGCGATGGCAAACAAGGTTGCTAACGTATTGCGAATCATTTTGTTAAAAGTTTATGATTTGAGAAGTAAATAGATAGGGTGTATTGGTCTTTATCTGAATAGCTCCTGCAACGTAGTTGCCAGATATTGCTTGCAGTTCATCCAGGTATGTCCGCCGGGTACGATGTAGCTCTTCGTGCGGATTTTCTTTTCTTCGAACATGGCGATGTTCTTTTTCACCGGCTCATACAGAAAGTCTTCGGTACCTACGCTGATGGTGAACAGCTTCAGCTGGTTATTGATCTTGTTGGCGTCCGGAGACCAGTTTGTGAAGTTCTTCTGAAACTCTTCGGTAGCCGTGAATGGCGCGTACGAACAGATGTAGGCAAACTTGTCGATGTGCGTAAACCCGATGTTCAGCGTCTGACCGCCACCCACCGAAAAGCCCGCTACGGCCCGGCCTTTGGGTTCTTTGATAACCGGGTAGTTGGCTTCAACGAATGGAAGGATGTCGTTCGCCATGTCTTTGGTGAAGTCGGGCATGGGAGCCGGGCGCACATTGCCATAAGGCATCACGATAAGCATGGGTTTGGCTTTGCCCTGTGCAATCAGGTTGTCGGCGATCAGGTTGGCCCGACCCACTTTGGTCCAGGTTTCTTCCGTGTCGGAGCCGCCGTGAATCAGGTACAGTACCGGGTATTTGGTTTTGCCGTTCGGGTTAAAGCCCGGTGGGGTATACACCAGCAACTGCCGGGTTGTGCCCAGCGTACCTGATTTGTAGTAGCGGTAGCTGATTTTGCCGTGCGGTACGTTCTGGAGCGAATGCACCAGCGGCTGGTCGCCGGGGATGTCAACGATACTGCGTTTGAAGCGTTCGTTGGCGAAAATGTAGGTGTTGCTCGGGTCAGCGATCTGTACGCTATCGACGGTGAAGCTATACGGATAAATGTCCGGTTTAACGGGCGGTACGGTCACGCTCCAGATGCCCGACGTGTCTTTGGTCATGGCAACGGGTGCTTTCAGAAACTCACCGCTAAGCGTTACTTTCTTCGCGTTTCGGGAAAAATACCGGAACGTAACGCTATGGTCGGGATGCACGTCGGGCGAGCTGATGGCTGGTGGGCGCTGCTGGGCACGAGCCGATAACGACGTTACGGTCAGGATGGTCAGAAGATATAGTATTCGGGTCATGGAAGAAGGCGTTTATTGTTGGAACAGCAGTGGCGTAGTGGCGGCAACGTACGTTTTCACGTTCATCCAGGTATGCCCACCGTCGGTAATCAGGCTTTTAAAGTTCACCTGCTTAGCCTTCAGGTAGTCCATAAATTCTACGGTGCCTTTGTACAGAAAATCATCGCTCCCCACGCTCACCCACAGCAGTTTGAGTTGCTTGTTGGTCTGCTCGGGCTTAGCCACGATCTGGCTGAAGTTGCCATCCATCTCCTGGGGCGACAGGTACGAACTATACGCGCACACCCACGCAAACTTATCCATGTGGTTGAAGGCCGTGCGGAGCGTTTGCCCACCTCCGCGTGAAAAGCCGCCAATGGCCCGGTTGTCCCGACCCGGAATAGCCCGGTAGCTCTTTTCGATGTAGGGGATAACCTTGCTGACCAAATCAGTTGTGAAATCGTTGGCTCGTTTTACGGCATCGGCCCCATCCCGTACGGTCGGGTCGGCGGGTTTGGAACCGCCTTTTTGCTCGGCAATCCGCGCGGCTACGTTACCGTAGGGCATGACGATAATCATGGGTTTGGCTTTGCCTTCGGCGATGAGGTTGTCCAGAATCAGGTTGGTTTTGCCAACTTTAAAGAACGTTTCTTCGGTATCGGTCGTGCCGCTGATGAGGTAATAGACCGGGTACTTCTTCGAGGCCGACTGATCGTAGCCGGGTGGCGTATAGACCACCAGCGAACCCGTTGTTCCTTCGATCGACGGGTAATACTCGTAGTTAATGGAGCCGTGGGGTACGTCGCGCATGGCGTGAATCAGGGGCGTATCGCCGGGTACGTCGACCAGGCTGGCTTTGAACCGCTCGTTGGGAAAGAACGCTACGTTGGCGGGGTCCATGACCGTTACGCCATCCACCCGAAAGCTGTACGGGTAAATGTCGGGCTTGACGGGGCCGACGGTTACGCTCCAGATGCCCTGCGCATCTTTGGTCATGGCAACCGGCGCTTTCTCGAACTGCGCGCTCAGTTCCACCGCTTTAGCCTGCGGAGCCAGATAGCGGAACGTAACGGACTTATCGGTGTTTATCTGCGGAGATATGACCAGTGGGCCGCGGGGCGGTTGAGCCAGCGCCAGGCCGGCAACGAACAGTACTGCCCAGAGGAACAATAGACGGGTGCTTGTTTTTCTAATCATGGGTTCGGACGGATGATGACACTGCCAGAGGTTTGGTGGTTCGGACTATTCACTACGTGTTAAGGGTTTACTGGAACAACTTTTGGGCGATGGTTGACAGGTAGAGCTTGCAGTTCATCCAGGTATGGCCGCCGTCCGAAATCAGGGTTTCGTGTTTGATTTTCTTTTCATCGAGCACCTTCAGGTAGTCGTTGATAACCGGATACAGCATATCGTCTTTTCCGACGCCGATCCAGAAGAGTTTCATCCGCTGGTTGGTCTGGGCGGGGTTGGTAAAAGCGGTGGCGTTGTTCCGCTCAAATTCTTCTTTGAGCATACCGGGCGCAAAGCCGCAAACCCAGCTAAAGAGGTCAGGGTTGTTCAGGCCTAAATAGAGCGTTTCGCCACCTCCACCCGAAAATCCGGCAATGGCACGGCTGTCTTTGTCTTTCTTTACGTGGTAATTCTTCTCGACAAACGGAAGCAGATTGCCCAGAAAATCCTTTTTAAACTCCTGTAGATTGTCCCAGTTTCGCAGGCTCCCCGACGATTTGCTGATGACTGGATACGCCCGTCCGTAGGGCATGACGATAATCATGGGTTTGGCCTTGCCCTGCGCAATCAGGTTGTCCAGAATGATGTTGGCGCGACCCACTTTGGTCCAGGTTTCTTCCAGGTCCGTTGTGCCGTGGAGCAGATATAGCACGGGGTACGTTGCTTTAGGACTTGTTTCATAACCGGGCGGAGTGTACACCACCACGGGCCGCTGCCCCAGTTCGGCGGAGTTATACATGCGGTACGACACGGTGCCGTGCGGTACGTTCTGAACGGTATGCACCAGGGGCGCTGAACCGGTTATTTCCACCAGGCTGTTCTGAAATCCTTCATTGGGGAAGATGGCTGCATTTTTGGGGTCGGCTACCGAAATACCATCGACCTGGAAGCTGTACGGATACATATCGGGCTTTACCGGCCCGGTCGTTACGCTCCAGACGCCCTGCGCATCTTTGGTCATAGCAACGGGAGACTTCTCAAACTGGGCGTTCAGCTTTACGTCCTTGGCTGCCGGAGCCAGCAACCGAAATGTGACCGAATTATCGGCGTTAACCTGTGGTGACACCACCGTTGGCCCGCCGGGCGGCTGAGCCATTGCCCCGCCATACAGGCAGAAGAGGACCCCGGCAAGCCAGAAGCGATTAGTTAAAGGGTTAGGCATAGTTATCATTGTTTAGGAAATCATAATGTCAATTGAAGGAAGGATACTCCCTGCCGGGGCAGGTCGAAGGTGAGCGTCGTTTTGCCGTTGGCAACCGTTTTTGTTAGTGGCGGGCCCAGTTCCTGAAGCTGACCTGCCTTTTCCAGCGTCTTATACTGATCGGCCGACACCTGTTGCGGACTGCCCATCGACTTCCACGTCTCGAAAGAGTTGCTGTGCTGCCCATCCACGCGGTAGTGACGAATCTGTATTTTGTTCTTACCAAGACCGTTGATCGTCAATTGAATTGGCGTAGGCGGACCAGTCATATCGTCATCGTGGTAGTTCCACACCATCACACCGATTGAGTTTCCATTTTTGCTGGCGATAGCGTTGACGTCGTTGGCGGTCCGCACACCGGTAGCGATGATGCCGGCGGCATTTAATCCGTTGTTAGTCTGAACCGCAACGCGCTGGCCACCCATTTTACCGAACATGCGGAATACGTTCAGCACGGGCTTATCGATCCCATTCGTGGCTAAATCGCGGAAACCGGCAAACCAGGGCTGATCTTCAAATTCGAACGACCAGCTTACGGCCCCGCGTAGGTTCACCTTATACCGATCCATCAACTCGTAGATGCGCGCAAACGACGAAGCCGTATAGCTGGAGTACATCGTGCCGTTTCGATAGCCGTATTTGGGGTCGCGGGTTACGGCGCAGGCGGCACAGCCCTCCGGATCACATTCACCGATGATGATGGGTATGTTTTTGAGTTCGGGGAATGAATTGACCGCTTCAAAGGCCCGCTGAATGTCCTTTAACTGCACACCCATGTTCATGCGGATATGCCCGTCGACAAACTCCGGGTTGCCTTTGGCGTGGAAGCCAATGTATTGCAGGGGCGTGCCCGTTTTTCCGGTGGCATAGTTTTTACCCCGCAGGCAATGTTCAATGAACCGGGTGAGGTAGCTATACGCCTTTTCGCTCCGTGGACTGGTGGTGTGCGGTCCACCGATGGTACATTCGGGGCAGGCTCGTTTCAGGCCATCGGCGGCATAGTCATACATCTTGCAGTATTCGTCGAACGTACCCGACCAGTACCCAATGTCCGGCTCGTTCCAGACTTCCCAGAGCCAGCTTGTCACTTCCTGCCTGCCGTAGCGGTCGATGCTGTGCCTGGCCCACTGATACACCAGTTCCCGCCATTTGTCGTAGTCTTTGGGCGGATAGGTCCAGCCCGTCCAGAGGTTTCCGCCCTGGCTCCAGGTGTGTTCGTAAGGTTCCGGTTTAGCCGACAGGTCTTTGGGCATAAACCCAATTTCCATCAGGGGCTTCATCCCCCGCTTTACATACGTATCCACGATGCTGTCGACGACCGTCCAGGTATAGATGGGTTTGCCGTTCGCATCTTCCCGGTAGGCATCCGTGTAGCCCCATTTGAGGTCAGGACCTGGACTATTGCCTTTGGAGGTAAGCAGGTTGTGCGCCCGAACGTATACCGGCACGGGGCTGAGTTGCTGTAGCTCGGTGAGCAGCTTCTGGCCGTCTTTCCGGGTGGTGTAATTCGGTTCGTCGTACCCGAAAAACGCCCAGAACGGCTTCATGTCACCAATAGGCTTTGCTGCGTCCACCCGAATCGATACGGGCGCTGGCTGCCCGAAAACCATTCGGCTGCAAAGCAGAAGAAAACAAAGTAAGGAGAAACGATTCATGGGTCAGGGAAAAAGCGGCTTACTACTTGAGCCAGTTGTTGAGTTTCATCCAGGCAAACAGCGGCTCCATCCAGCCGGGGTGACGGAAAATGAACCCGTGATCGCCTTTCGGGTAGATGTGCATTTCGACGGGTACTTTCTGCTTTCTCAGTTTTTCAAAATAGACGATGCTGTTGTCCACATCGACCAGTTTATCGTCGGCCGCGTGGGTGAGGTAGGTAGGGGGCGTATTGGCGCGTACCTGTAGCTCGTTCGAAAAAAGCTCGATGTCGGGCCGCGACGGATTTTTGCCAATCAGGTTATCCCGCGAACCACCGTGCGCCAGGCTGTCCTGCATACTGATCACCGGGTAGATGAGAACCTGAAAATCGGGGCGCAGGCTGGTGCTGCTGCTATTGTCGATATACGCTTTCTCAAAATGCGTAGCGGCCGTAGATGCCAGATGTCCACCCGCCGAAAAGCCCATGATGCCTACTTTGTTTTTATCGATACCCCACTTGTCGGCGTTGTCGCGAACCAGTTTAAGGGCCTGCTGCGCGTCCTGCAGCGGCCCGATTTTCTTGTCGGCCATGATGGCATCGCTGGGCAGTCGGTACTTCAGCACAAAAGCCGCGATTCCTTTTTCGGCCAGTGCTTTGGCCGTGCCGACACCTTCGCCCCGGTACACCACCACCCCGTAGCCGCCACCGGGAATGATGACGACAGCCGTCCCGGACGCTTTGTCGGCAGCGGGTTTGAAGTACTCCAGTGTGGGTTTGGTTACGTTTTTCAGCACACCCGTTTCCGCGCCCGACTCCTGCACGTCCGACGATTTTGAGTTAGGCACCGCAGCCGAATACAGCGGTATGATTTCCTGCGCTATTGAAACGAAAGGCGAAACCAATAGCCAGCCGGTCAGCGCGGTTATGATCAGAGTTAGCTTACCTCTGGTTTGAAGCTTTTCCACTTCTGGTATCGTATATAAGAGGTTCATGTGTCGGAGATAGGAGTTAGTGTTTGCGGTTTCTTTGTCATTCCGACCGGTCCGCCGGTGCGGCAGGAGGGATGACAAAATGCTTCGGGTTAAAAGATCAATCAGCCCTTGTTCGCGTTAGCTAACATTCAAGTTAATTCGTCGCCGTCTGCTTATACCCCAGCAATGACAACATTTGCCTGGCGTAGCGTTTGCCTAACTCCCGATAACCAGCCGCGTTGAAGTGTAAGTTATCCGCCGAGTCGGTGCAGCCTGCGGATGAGATTACATGCGCGTTTTTAATCGTTTGGGGTAGCGTGGCGATGATCTTGTTCATACTCGCGCATTTGCCTTCCTGGTCAGCGTTCACGGTTTCGCCTGCCAGCAGCGGCACTTTTCTGGGGTTCAGATTCAGGTCGCTCATCAGGTTATCGTACACAACCTTGACTTTCTTCGTCCAGAGCGTATCGCCCGTATTCGATTCGCCCTGGTGGAGTAGAATGCCTTTGATGACGCCGTCTTTCTGCGCCAGTTTCGCCATCTCCACCAACCGGCCGTAGGGATTACCGTCGTATTCCTGGATGAAGAATTTCATCCAGCCTGGTACCGTTGTGACGTACGACTCGTATTGATCTTTGTCGAACAGCTCGATTTTACACCCGCCAATGGCTACGTTGATGACGCCCACTCTGACCTTTTCGGGGAGGTTCGTCACCAGATCCCGGCCAAAATAATCGGCGGGGGTCAGGCCGGTACGGCAGCGGCACAGGGGCGGAATGGCGGTGTACCAATTCCCTTTGGTTCGGTTGATAGCCGGGCAATCAACCGCTTCCATCACTTGAAAACGGGGATCTACATTAATCGTGTCCTGCGGCTCAATTCTGGCGTTCCCCTCCATGTTGGATTGTCCGAAACACAGGAAGATGTAGAAGTTCTTGTCCTGGGCATGGGCTGTGACGCTGAAGAATCCCAGTAGGATGGCAAGGAGTAAAGGCAGGCTGTTCGTTTTCATGGGTGTCTTGGTTAGAGACGTCTTTACGCCGAAAAACCGGGGAGCTTGTTGGCGCATAGACTGGCTACATTATTTATTAATCAGCTCATTAGCCGCTCCGGCCAGCATAATGTAGGACGAGCAGATGTCGATAATTACTTCGTTCTCCCCCCACAGGAAAGGCCAGTCCTCCCGGTTCTCCGGGAAATCGGGTTTCAGCACCATAATGCCCGGCACCACCCCACCGGCGATGTAGCTGAAGTCGGCCCGGTTGCTGCCGTAGGTAATCTTTTTGGAGCGCGTACCCACTGCCGACACAAAGGATAGGTTGTGGTAGGGATGACAGCCCAGAATGTAGTTCAGCCCTTTATAGACATATTCGGCACTGATGATGTCTGGGAAAAACTTGTGGGCATGGTAATTTGTGATGGCCCAGTTAATGACCTGTTGGTTGCTGCCCCAGCCCCCGCGTGTACCGGCTGGAACGCCGTACGGATTCTGTTTGGCATTTTCGTCGCTCGACGCCTTAAACTTGATGACATAGTCCTTCAGCTTCGTCTGGTACTGCTTGTCCATGTAGGGATAAGCCTGAAGGGCGGCCGTCATGCCAAACGCAACCGACCGGTCGAGAGCGGGCCAGATAGCGTCCCTGAATTTTTGGGCGTACCGTTCGTCTTTCGTGGTGATGTACAGTTGCAGAGCCGCCGACATCTCAGTGTTTCGGCGGAACATAGCAAACCGGGACGTATCGGCATTTGCCTTGCCGTCATTTTCGTCCCATAATTTTTGGGCGTATTGAAGCGCCTGATTCGACAACGTATCGTTGAACCCTTTGAGCGCCCGACTGGCGGCTGCCAGCGCTGCGGCCGTATTATAATCCAGAAAGGCGGAGCGGGTGGTGAAAGCCCAGCGGTCGTCCATCGTGCCGCTCGATTTCCCGTCCGACTCGTACGGTTTCAGGTTGGGATTGTACGGCAGGTTGTCGGTTTCGGTGTTCGCGTCGCCCAGGTGGTGATACTGGTGCAGATTGGGCACGATGATACCCCGAACCGGATGCCCGATGTTTTTGATTTGTGCCACCAGGTTTAACGTACCATGTTCAATCTGCTGCAACAGGTCGGGCTTACCATCGGGCCGGTGAATATCGACGTACTGCTGCTGCTGATCGATCCAGGTCTGATCGCGGGTGAGTTTGAACATCTCCCAGGCCTCTACAAAATTCAGAATCGTGGTGTTGTGCGAGCCGGTCTGGATGTCGAAATCACCGGCGTCGAACCAGCCGCCTACCCCCAGGCCCGGAATTCGTTCCAGCGGTTTGTATTTGGTGTCAGTTTTGTCGCCCATACTGTAGCCGTCGAAATGCTGCTGATTCAGCGGAGCCTGGAGCGCGTCGTCCTTGAACGGGACGCCATGCCAAACCCGGTAGGCTTCATTGACCATCATGTGGTCCATCTGCACCGGAAACCACACGTCCAGCGTCGGGTGCCAGATTTTCGTGTACACATCGGGCGCAATCAGGAACGAATTGGTTTTCTGGCTGCCGTACTGGATGAAATACACCCCCGGCTCCCGGACGTTGCTGAAATCGAAGCGGGCGTAGTTGTACCGCAGGAATTTTCCCCACGGCATTACGTTTCCTTTCAGTTTCTCGACCGTGCGGCCATCCGGAGTGATCTGAAACAGCGAGGCCGTTTTCAGGGGCGTATCGAGCTTGTCCAGTTCAATAACCGCCACCTTTTCCTGCCTGGGATGGTAGCCTACCTGAGAGAATCCGACTACCGGCGTCCGCTTCCAGTTCGGCACTACGTTCGGCTCTACGTACCAGGTCAGCACCTTGCCGGTTTTCTGGGCTGGCAGCAGACTCCGCACAATGAACCAGCCGTTCTGGGCCAGGTTCCGCCCGTCGAACAGCATCAGTTCCGTTTCAGACTGTACCTTGACTAAATGCTCGGGGTCTTCGGGGGCCAGCACCAGTGTTTTACCCGACGTCAACGCAGCAGGAACGATGAACTCTGCTTTGCCGTGCTCCTCAAGTGTGTTGTGAATACCGAACTGCTGAATTTTCTTCGAGCGGGGTTCGATTCGGGTGTCGCTGGCCGGGTATAGCGGGAACGTACCGGGTCTTCCATCGGCCAGATACGACTTTTCGAAGTAGGCCGACGGCACAAATTCGAGGTTGAACCCTGCCTGGCCAATCAGTTTCTCGGGCAGGGGTTTATCCAGAAATACGTTGACTTCAAACCCATTTCCTTTAGGGGTGACCACCACCCTCGAGTCGAAATCAAGTTCCTGGTAACGGAGCGCCACCTCGATGCTGTTGGTCGCTTTATCAACTTTTCGCGACATCATTTTGGGTACCAGATCCCATTGTTCGGGCGTATTCTGCAAGCGCACGGCTCCGCCCGTCGAAGTACGGACTCCGTGGTGAATGAGTTCGATGCCAGCGGTTTTTTCGTCGAAGAACATCCCGTTGAACTGACCGCTGAAAACCAGCAGATTCAGGCCGGGAGTTTCATAATACTCCAGCTCATTGAGCTTCAGCTTTTGCGCCTGCACTGCGCCCGAAAGTAGCAGTGAGGCAAGAAAGAGCAAGAGAAAGGCTGATCCATTCAGGAATTTCGTTTTCATATCAGTTCGGGTAAAGGCTGGAATGAGGTTCAGTTGGGTTGTGAAATCGTATCGGTGATCCGGAAGTAATCGAAGTCGGCAAATCCACCCGCTTGCTGAGTGGCGTAGTTGAACAGCCCGAACCGGTAGCCCATAAAATGCGGAATGGTGTAGGGCATTTTCAGCGGTTCGCCAATGGGAAGCCAGGCTTTACCGTCGAGACTGTAGAAAAAACGGGCAATGTCTTTGCGGTCGCGGAAGTTACACTCGGCTTTTAGATACACTGGTTTCTGACCCAACGGAATTCGCTGCACCTCCACTGGCTTTCCGGTGGCCGCGCTGACCATGACAACCGACCGGCTTCCGTTTTCAACCTTCACGCCAATAAGCCCGTAATTTTTTTGCAACAGACACAACCCGGCAAAATCGCCATCTTTCAAATTCGAGGCATCGAGCAGCGTAGCGCCGGTACTTTCGGGGCCAATGGTTCGCTGAGTGAGCGTGTTGCGGGCCATTACAAACGAGGTGTCGATACGGCCGGTTTTCAGCCGCAGAAAGCCTTTGCGCTCGGTTACTGACCAGAGGCTATTGTCGGGATTGTGATTCCATTGCCACACCAGCGGCAAGGCTGGCTCACCTTTTTTGCGGGTGAATTCGTCGGAAGCCACGACGCCCGGAATCAGCCCGTTGCTGGCCGGGAGATCGAGGGTTTGGGGCACTTTGCCGTTATCGCCCAGCACCGGCCAGCCATCTTCCCATTTTACAGACACCAGATACGGAATGCGGCCCACCCCGCCAAAATCGCGGAACAGGTAGGCAAACCACCGGCCATCGGGCGTATCAATCAGACCACCCTGCGCCACGCCCAAATCCTGAAGCGCCACCCGGCCTTCCCAAGGACCGGTGAGCTTGTCGGACCGGTGGATGATTACCGTGCGCATACCTCCTTTGGGCCAGGTGATGTTGAAGAGGTAGTACTTGCCCTTTACCTTAAACAGCTGCGACCCTTCGGCGGGCAGGCCCCCACCCGTACCGGATGGGGTACTGGCGTTTTCAATCAGAACCTGCTCAGTGGTGCCGGGTTTCACACCCGACGCATCGGCGGTGAGTTCGACCAGTTTGAGCTTACCCGCACCGTAAATCAGGTACGTTCGGCCGTCGTCATCGAAAAACAGGCTGTGGTCGTGGTACGACGGTTTAAACGAATGCTCTTTCCAGGGGCCTTTCTCAATATTCTTCGTGGTGTAGATATAAGTTTTGCCGGTTGTCTGGGCGAAGGTCGTTACGTAGTACAGGCCGTTATGGTAGCGAAGGCTGCTGGCCCATGAACCCCGGCCGTAGGTACTCTTGCCATTGGTCAGGTTTAGTGCGTCCACACTCGCCAGCGTATCATAGGCGTAACCGACCAACTGCCAGTTCACCAAATCTTTCGACTTCATAATTGGCAGCCCTGGACTCAGGTGCATGGTCGTACTGCTCATGTAATATGTATCCTTTACCCGGATCATGGCCATATCCGGCACATCGGCGAAAATGATGGGATTCCGGGCGGTTTGGGCTTTGGCTGAATACAGAACCATAAGCAGGCAGATGAGCATTGCCCCCAAACGAACAAGCAGGGTTTTCATTGAATACTGAATCTATACGTGGTTAAGTCCTATTGTTCAAGTGGTCCAATTAACTCAATGAACGTACCGTCGGGGTCCTGCACCAACACAAAGTGCGCTTTATCATTCAGGGGCGTTGGCGTACTGCCCAGGAACGGCACCTTCATCTGTCTGAGCCGCTCTACGATTGGTTTCAGCGCTTTTACGTTGATAGTGATGTATTGCATGCCCGTATCGTCCTGAATGAATTTAGGCTTTGGGTGCGATGCCTTCTTGCCGAAGCTCATCAGCTTCCAGTCGGTCGCTTCAGGACTGTTTTCCAGTTTCAGAATGGTTACAGCCGCTGAGGCTCCGTTCGCCAGACCAGAGCGTTTCGAGAATTCATCGTTTATAGTGAAGTTTCCGGTTTTCACCATCCCAATACCATTGACATAAAAGTCCAGCGAGCGTTCGAGGTCGGTCACCACGACGCCTATGCCAATCGTTTTGCTGCTGAAGTTAGATTGGGCGGAAGCGACGTTGCAGCACAAAAGGGTAGGGAGGAGCAAGAGAAAAATTTTCGCCAGCAGATTTGTATTCAGTAAGCGAATGGAGAAGTAGCTCATGGTTATTCAAAAAGTGAGTTTAGGAAAGGGCCTTGATTCAGGCCCGGAAATAATGCTTTGTATCGATCGCAATCTGTTGAGAAATGTAAATGGTGTTAATTTGACACATTTAAACGCAATATAAAAAAACTGCTACATGATAAACGAACGCTTGTTAATGCGTTACTAATCTGATTTGATGGATACGGGGTGTGTTTCTTTCGTTCAGAGCCCTGATGGTCAACGTTATCACTTCGTTGTTGTCTGCTTTCAGTCGGATCGTTCTTCCTTGTATTAAAAGAATTTCGGCAGGCTTTTCATTAATTGAAAAGCTCACGTTTTCGGGCTTTACATCATCCAAAGCAGTGATGTCAACGAATTTACCCGCCAGCCCATTCTTGTTCTGCAACTGGTAGGAGATATAGGCCCGCGTGCGTCGCCAGAACCGCTCATCATCGTAACCCGATTCGCTTTTTTCGCCCTTGTATCGGTGATCAACTTCGGGTTGCTGTTCCCCGCAATTCACCTTGTCGACCGTCCTGGCTTCCAACGCCAGCGTTTCGGCTTCCTGCTGTTTCAGGCGAGCCTGCTGCTCGTTGAAGGCGGCTTGCGTAAACGTCGGGAAATACATCTGGTAGCGGGCATCGTGAACCTCATAGAAGGGTTGCAGTGTCAACGTATCCAGTTGGAATCGCAGGGTAGAAACGGGTTTTAGCCGGTTCAGATACGTTGTCGGGTCGCCCACGAGCGCGTAGGCACTGGTCAGTGGGTATAGCTTCCCTTTTGTCTCATGCCCCATCCGGCTATCGTCGGCGAACAGGCCGGTTAGGTCGGCCGTTGACGTTTTAGCGGCCAGCACAATGGGGCCATGCACAAAGGCCGCCCAATTAGAGCCATCCGGTAACGATTCCAGCCGGGTGGTCGGTTTGAAACGAACCGTTACTACGTCGCCCGACTTCCATTTTCGCGGAATGGCAATGTAGCCCGAAGGTTTACCGGCAACGCTCTGCGCTTTCCCATTGACCAGTACTTCCAGGTTTTCGGCCCATTTCGGGTAGCGAATTTGTAGCGAAAACGTCTGTGGTTTTGTCTGCTCAATAATCAGTTCCGTCTGGTTTTCGTATGGGAAACTAGTGCGCTGGTTAAGCCGGATTCCTTTTTCTTTCCAGGCTAACGTTGACGGGATGAAGAGGTTAACAAACAGCTCATTAGCCGAATGACTATAAATCAGTTCGCCGTATTTGGTGTGATTTTCCAGCCCCGACCCTACGCAGCACCACATGCTGGTTTCGGGCTGCGAATACACCCGGTAATGGTTAGGGCGAATGGGCGTGAAATACACGAACCCGCCTTTTTCGGGGTGCTGGCTCGACAGGATGTGGTTGTACAGCGTTCGCTCATAGAAGTCGAGGTAGCTTACGTCGTTCTTATCCAGAAACAGCGCTTTGCTCAGCCGGAGCATGTTGAACGAATTGCAGGTTTCGGGGCCCTGGTTTGAGCGCAGCAACTGCCCAAAATCGGTTGTCGGGTTGAAATGCTCGCGGACGCTATTGCCGCCAAAAGCCACACTACGGGTCTGCGTTACGTTCTGCCAGAAGTACGTAGCGGCCTCCGACCAATCGGTTTTACCCGTCAACGTGGCAATCTTCTCAAAACCAATTACCTTCGGAATCTGCGTGTTGGCGTGCAGTCCGGTTAGTTTATCCTGTTGTTCCAGCAAGGGCATCAGCAAGGCACGATGCGAAAGCCGCTGCGCCGTTTCAAGGTATTTTTTGTCGTTGGTCAGGATGTACAGATCGGCGAAGGTCTCATTGATACCACCGTGTTCAGTACGTAGCACCTGCTGAATCTGCTCGTCGGAAAGAGGGTTAATGAGCGTAACGAACCAGTCGCCCAGGCCAGTTAACACCTGCTTGGCCTGCTGATTTCCGGCGTATTCGTACGCATCCCGCAGACCCGCAAACAGCTTATGAATATTATAAAGCGGCACCCAGGTATTGTTCAGCCCAAAGCTGCTGCCATCAATATCCCCTTTGTGAATCCGCTCCCAGAACACCTTCCCCTGCGGAATACCACCGACGTAGCCGTTGCCATTTTTGGTCTGACAACGGGCTAGTTCGGCAATCATATAATCCAGCCGTTTTTTAAGTTCAGGCTCACCCGTTGACGCATACATCATCGCCAGCGCCGAGAGGTAATGCCCGCCAATATGGCCATCCAGCCCCACGCTTTCCCAGTTACCATAGCGGGGCGCTTTGGGAGGCAGTCCGGCATCAATCCAGTACGGAGCCAGCAGTTTGTCTGGGTCGAGCGCCAGGATATACTTCAGGTCAACATCCTGGGCCTGCTTAAAAGGCCCACTCGACAGCTTTACGTCCTGCAAGGTAAACGGCTGCATCTGCGCCCCTGCCGACAGGCTGAGCAAAAACAGGAGGGTGATATGGGATAGGGTATTTTTCAAGGGCTTATCAATTACTTATACATCGGATCGTCGCCTTTGTATTTCAGGTACTTGAATGAAGCTGAATTCTCGGACTTTTCACCAGATGAGGTAGCATACAGGCCATACACACAGCCAATGAAGCTGTTGGCCGCTTTGGTGCTCAAAAACTTACCGTCAACCTGGTCTTTCAACAAGTTCCAGTTTTTTCCATCGGTCGAGTAGTAGAAGCTGTACAAGGCTCCTTCCGACTGTATTTTGAAATTCACTTTGGCAACGGATGAAGGCAAAGGCACTTCGGACACCAATTCCAGGGCTTTGTCTTTGCTCTTGACTAACTGAACGACGTCTTTACCTCCATTTTTTGACTTAGCCACGAAGTAAAAATGGCGTTCGTCCTGAAAAATCACCAACCCCGCTTTTTCATTATCTGTTTTTGGCGAAAACATCACTTCGGTTTCGGCAGTACTGTAAAGGTGTTGCTGACGCTTACCCACAAACGAAGGATTTCCCATTTCAGAAATCGTTTCCGGCTTAAGTGTAAGCGTCAATCCATTGGCCTTTGAGGTTTTAAACGAACTGCTATCCACCGTTCTCAAAAAAAGCATCGACAGATCAAGCCCTTTGTCGAAGGTCATCGTATACGCGAAGTTGCCATTTTGCGGTAAAGCACCTTTCTGTTTAACTTCTTTGATGTTGGTTTTGTATTGGTATTCAATGGCTTTTTCGCCGTGTTCGATCATCGGCCAATCGTTTACCCACGTCAGTGGAGCAATGAACATTTCGCGACCTGTATTATAATAATCGCCTTCGTAGGGACGTACCGCCAGGAAAATCGAATACCACTTCCCATCGGGACCTTCGATAAACTGAGCGTGTCCAGCCGAGGTGATGGGATCTTTCCGGTCGGCGGGTAGGCCCCGTTGTGTCAGCACGGGGTTGCCTTCAAACGGTACATAAGGTCCCCAAACATCCCGGCTGCGCAGTGCCACCTGCGAGTGGTTTACGGAGGTTCCGCCTTCGGCCGCATACAGGATGTACCAACCGTTACGCTTCAGAATGTGCGGTCCTTCAATCCAAACCGGCTTTTTTGAGAGGTCTACGCCCCCATTCACCAGTTGCTTTTCTTCGCCTACTACTTTCAGATTCTTGTAGTCGAACTCATACATTCGGATGGTGCGGTGGCCCGGATATAGCGGTTTGCGGTCGGGAGCGTCGCTATTGTAAATGATGTAGGCTTTATCGGTCTCCTCGTCAAAATAAATCGACGGGTCAATCCCGCGCACCTGCGGAATTTTCACCGGATTACTGTAGGGTCCCGCCGGATTTTTGGACGTTACAACAAAATTTCCATCATGGTCAATATCCGTACATGTTACGTAGTATGTCCCTTTGTAATAAGTGATAGCTGGAGCGAATAACCCGCGCGTCATGCGCTCGCCCATGAAATCCATCTGCGAAGGCCGGTTGATTACATTGCCGATTTGTTTCCAGTTTTTCAGGTCACGGCTGTGCATGATCGGCAAACCCGGGAAATAGGAAAACGTAGAATGTACTGAATAATAATCAGCCCCTACCCGGACAATACTCGGGTCGGGGTAAAATCCGGTCAGGATGGGGTTGACCAGCGTGGTTTGCGATACACTGACGTAGCTTATCAGGCAGCAAAACACGGCAAACGCATTAAGGAACAAGCACTTCTTCATGGTTATTCAGATTGATAAAATCAGCAAATTGATTATTGAGCGACCAGCGTGTACACCCTGCCCGCCTGCGTAGGCAGATCGTACAGCATGGTTTCTTTCAGGGCTAGTGCTGGCTTACCAGCCTGGGGCGACACAACGGGGGTAGGGGTGGCTTCGGTGTAATAAAATGGGTTCGGGTTTTGACCCGACGCGTTCGCCAGCCCCTTACCACGGCTATTTTTCACCGCATTCGGTACGCGCAGCCGCAGGTTGCCGCCCAGATTAGACCTGACCGTTAGCTTGGTCAGTTTGCCGTCTTTCCACTGCATATCCACTACCTCGAAACCGCCCAGTGCCCGCAGGCCCGTAACGCTGCCGGTGGGCCAAACGTCGGGCAATGCAGGCAGGATATGCATGGCCCCATCGGCGCTTTGCAGCAGCATTTCTGTCATGCCCGACGTACAGCCGAAATTGCCGTCAATCTGGAACGGCGGGTGCGCGTCGAACAGATTGTTGTATGTGCCGCCCCCTTCTTTATTGACACCCAACGGGGTAAGCTGATTTTGAATTAAGGTGTAAGCATGATTACCATCCTGCAAACGCGCCCACCAGTTCACTTTCCAGCCCATGCTCCAGCCGGTCGATACGTCGCCCCGGTGGATGAGCGATGTCTTGGCCGCGCTGTAGAGTTCAGGAGTTCGGTACGGGGAAATCTGGTTTGACGGAAACAGGCCGTACAGGTGCGAAATATGCCGGTGTTTGTCATTAGGGTCGTCGATGTCCTCTAACCACTCCTGCAACTGACCGTGCTGACCAACGTGCATAGGCGGGAGCTTACTGCGCTTTTGTTTCAGCGTATCGACAAAAGCGGCATCGGTTTTCAAAATCTCGGCGGCCCTTATTGTCGTGCTGAATACATCGAAAGCAATCTGATTGTCCATCGTTGTACCCGCATCCAGCGATGAACCACCGTGAGCTGCGGGGGCGTTTTCGGGCGAGGTGCCTGGATTGACTACCAGCCAGTGGTACTTAGGGTGTTCGACCAGATAGTCCACATAGAACAGAGCCGCCCCTTTAAGAATGGGGTAAACCGATGCCAGATACGCCTTGTCGCCGTTGTAGAGGTAATGGTCCCAGAGGTGCTGGGCTGTCCAGCCGCCACCGGCTATCCACATACCCCAGGTAGCCCCGTCGATCGCGCCGGTAGTTCGCCAGATATCGGTATTGTGGTGGGCCATCCAGCCCCGGGCTCCGTACATGACGTGGGCTGTTTCCTGTCCCGCTTCCGACAGTTCTTTCACCATCCGCAGGAACGGCTCGTGCAGCTCAGCCAGATTCGTTTTTTCAGCGGGCCAGTAATTCATCTGGGCGTTGATGTTGATGGTGTACTTGCTATCCCAGGGCGGTCGCATCCGGTTATTCCAGATTCCCTGTAGGTTAGCGGGCTGCCCCGTTGGCTGCGAGGACGAAATCAGCAGGTAGCGCCCGTACTGGTAGTAGAGTGCCGCAAACTGCGGGTCGTTGGCGGTTCGGAAGTTTTTCAGCCGCTCGTCGGTGGGTAGCTTTGTGGCTTCGGCGGATGTTGAGCCGAGATCCAGCCGTACCCGGTTGAAATAGTTCTGATACGCACCGACATGCGGAGCCAGCATGGCCGCGTACGATTTTGAGTAGGCGTTGTTCAGATACGATGCCGCCCGGGCGTTTTCGTCTCCGCTAACGTCCTTGTGATTTTTGAAGTTGGAGGCAATCGAGATGTATACCGTTGCGGCCGTAGCGCCTTTTACGGTGAGCGCGGTGTCATTGGCCGCCAAGCTGCCGCCTTCCGTCCTGATGCGGGTAATGCTCTTGAAGCGCACCATGCCTTTCACGCCCTCGTGGTCCGACGTAGTGCCGGTAAGGGTGAGTTCGTTGGCGGGTGTTGTTTTTTTATCTGCGGTGTTGTGCTGGGTTGAGTAGGAAGCCGAGAAGGCAAGCCGTCCCGGTTGACTGGCCGTAAGGTGCATCACCAGTACCTGATCGGGAAATGATGCGAAAATTTCGCGGGTGTAGGTAACCCCATCAACCGTGTATGTCGTTCTGGCAACGGCCCGTTCGATGTCCAGCTCCCGGTAATAGTTGGTGAACTGGTCGTGCCCCTCGAAAGTCAGGTGCAGATTACCCACGGGCTGAAACATCTGTCCGTGTGCCTTCTTGGTAATGATTGCTTTGTTGGCCAGTTGCTCGGCTTCTTTCTGCTTCCCGTCAAAGATTAATTTGCGGATCTCCGGCAAAGCCGCCAGCGCAGCCGGATTGTCGTTCCGGTTAGGGCTACCACTCCAGACGGTGTGTTCGTTTAATTGAATCGTTTCCCGCGCTACGTTACCATAGACCATAGCTCCCAGCCGACCGTTGCCAATGGGCAGGGCATTCTCCCAAACCTGGGCAGCGGGCTTGGCGTACCACAGCTTCAGGGCGGACTTGTTTTGACAAAACCCGATGGTAGATACTGAAAGAAGGGAAAGACAGACGAATAGTCTCATAGAAGTACTTGCACATTATAAAAAAGCATGCCTTTTAAAGGAAGACGTAAGAGGGGCAATTTCTAACCCTCTTACGTCTATCACTACGTTAATTAAACGCAAGTTCTCAGTAACCAGGGTTCTGTGGGAACTTAGGCCCCTCAACTACTCTGTCAATCTGCGTTTGTGGAATAGGTCGCAGCATATGATAATCCTGTACGTAGGGAGCTGCTTCCGGGTTCCATGCCTTCACGCGACGCACCAACGAACGCGTCCGCACCAGATCATGCCAGCGTTGCCATTCTCCGAAAAACTCGCGGCTACGTTCATCCAGAATAAAATCGACCGTTACGTCGGCAGCCGTAATGGTCATGGCGGTTGCTGCAGTTGCATTCTGAGCGGCTGTGTTCGTTTTACGGAACGAAGCCCGACGTCTTACTACGTTAAGTAATTCGGCCGCCTTCGTGGCGTCGCCTGCTTTCAGATACGCTTCGGCCCCCGTCAGATAAACGTCCGAGAAACGGTACAGCACAACAGGACGGGTAGAGGGATCATTGAAGTTAGCCCCCCGACTGGGATCCATAAATTTCTTAAGGGCCGGGAAGATCCCGTTATCCCACAAGCTGGGTGGTACCACTAGTCCCTTGAAGGGCCGTGTTCCGACAAATTGAGGAGCGCCTTCTACTTCAAAATCGGGCAACCAAACAGCGGTATCTGCCCCTACCACTGTGGTATAGCCGATACCCCGTTTGTTGTTAGCCGCTGTAGGTGTATTCGTCACAGCAGTGTTGGCGATGTAAACCGTATAGAATGAGTTCTGAAACCGCGAATCGGCGTTCCGGTTCGTGAAGGCCTGATCCAGAAAATAGTTCTTACCAGCATTACCACCTGAAGGCCACTTGTAGCTGTTTGGACGCATCCGAACATAAGGGCGTCCATACTGCGAATCCCGGAGCATCAGCGAGGTGCCGCTGTTGACGTAAGCCCCTGCAGCACTCTTGTAGGAGTTGATACCGCTATTGTTTGGGTAATTCCAGTTCGTGAACCAAGGGCTTAGATTTTGCGCGAATCCTCCACCTGCTGCCGCTCCAACTTGGTAGTAACCATACTTTGGATCGAGTACATGATCACTGACAAACATGGTTTCTTTGCCGTAATCGTTAGCCGGTACAAACGCATCACCATAATCCTGCCATAAATCGAGCCCATACGTTGCTTTATTCGCTATGATTTCGCTACAAATGGTAGCTGCCTGCGTAAAATCAGCGGCCGTGTTGTTAAGCCAGCCACGGGTCAGATATGCCTTTGCCAGCAGCAATTGGGCCACGGGTTTGGTGGCTGCTTTACCCAGGAAAGGAGCGGTCGGCTGGTTTGGTAAATCAGCGGCTGCTTCAGTCAGGTCTTTAATAATCAGTTCATATACTTGAGCAGCGGGCTGACGGGAAGCGGCCTGAGAAGGGGTCGTTATAAATTCAGTACTGAGCGGTACGTCACCCCAGGTCTGCACCAGATAAAAATACCAGAACCCGCGCAAAAACTTGGCCTGAGCCAGATACTGTTTCCGGGTAGTTTCCGGCAGATCAATCGTCTGGCCGTATTTAAGTACCCCGTTTATTGTATTAATATCCTGAAACGCTGTGCCCCAGGCCGCTCCGAAGTTACTTCCGTTCAACCCATTATAAGTATAAGGTGGAACTCCTCCGCTACTGGCTCCCTGTAAAAACTCGTCGGTACCCGCCTGCATCTCCACAGTAAAGCCTTCGGTTCCCCACTGGCCCCGGATGTCGTTATAAACACCGGCAATTCCACCTAATACGCCAGATGGACTATTGAAATAAGAAGGAACAATCTGGGACTGGGGATTCTCCTGTAATATTTTTTCGCAACCCGTGCTAAGTATAGCCGTCAGGCCAAGCACGGCACCAACTTTTATTGCTTTCATAGTAGCTTTCAAGATTAGAATTTAAAGTTTACCCCGAGGGTGAATTGCCGTACTGGTGGGTTGTTCAGGTTTACGGCGATCTGGCGCTCTGGTGTACCACGTTCGCTGGCGTTCTGTGGATTCAGAGTTGACTGACCACTTGCATAGCTATTTCCTTCCGGATCAACAGCAAGGTTCTGGCTAACCAATGGGGAGTAAAGAATAAGTGGATTGGTTGCGTTGAAATAAACCCGTGCTGAACTCATCCCAATTTTCCGGATTAGTTCTGAAGAGAAGGTATACCCCAGGTTTATACTTCTAACTTTAATGAACGACCCGTCGTAATAGCCTAACGTTGAGCCAAACCAGGCTACCGCGCTGCCAGCATCGGGTGCCGGGAAGTTGTTGGTCGGGTTTGCTTCTGTCCAGTAATCCGTTTTTATTTGGTTTACCCGGCCCTGGTTATAGAACGCAAAACCGCCCGAACCGGTAGAGTTACCCGTTAAGTAAGGTACAATCACCTTCATGCCCATACGGGCAAAAGTCACAATCGACAGATCAAAGTTTTTGAAGCTGAAGCGGTTGGTAAGGCCACCTTCCCAGGCGGGTTGGAAATTGCCGAGGATCTGACGGTCAGCGGGATCAATCTTCCCATCGCCATTTACATCCTCCACCCGAATTTGGCCGGGGAACTGAACCGGTGACGTTTGTCTAGCTAACGTACCGTTTTCTTTGTCTGAAGTCTGCCAGAGGCCAATTTTTTTATAGTCATAGATTACTGACAGAGGCTGTCCAACAAACCAGCCCGCTCCCAGGTTGGCAAGCTCAGTTGGCGTAGTGAGCTGGGTAATCTTCTCCCGGTTAAAGAAATACGTAACATCGGCGCTCCAGTTAAATCCTTTGGGGTTTCTGAAGATGTCAAACGTCAGCGCGGTCTCCAGCCCTTTTCCTTCTGTTCGTCCCAGGTTTTTCAGGGTCGAACCGGCTCCGTTGCTCGGTGGCAGCGGTACAGACAACAGGATGTCTTTTGTTTGCTGGTGATACCAATCGACAGTACCCGTGATTCGGTTGTTCAGGAAGCCGAAATCAATTCCAAGGTCTACCTGAGCTGTTGACTGCCAACCCAGACCGGTGGCTGGTAGACTGGTAACGGTGTAAGCAAGCTGCTGTCCGGCCGTACCCGTTCCGAAATTGTAGTAGCCAGCCGATAGTGCGCCCAGTGTTGCGTAAGCCCCAACGTTTCTGTTACCCGAAATACCCCAGCTACCCCGTAGTTTCAAATTCGATATGAAAGGAACCCCTTTCATAAAGTTCTCTTCGATTACGTTCCAGCCAGCGCCAATAGCTGGGTAATTAAAATACTGGTTGCCCGGCGATAGGGTAGAGGATCCATCGCGTCTCAGCGTCAGGGTCAACAGGTAGCGATCATTGTAGCTATAATTCACCCGGCCCATGTACGAAAGCAGACCAAGTTCAGAGAATGAGTTGCCAAAATCTGAATTGGCGACGGGGGTTCCGGAAGCCAGCGAGAAATTCGACGTTTTGATGTAGTCGGCCGGTACACCGGTTATCGTAAAGCGGCTGCCCAGTGAATGGTTTTTGGTGATTTCGTACAGCCCGGTAACACCAAATCTATGCTTTCCAATGGTCTTATCGTAATACAGCAGGTGCTGAAGGTTGATGTCCCAGTACTCAGTGTTTCTGATCTCGGCAGAGGATGACGACTGGACCGTGGCGTTGTTGAAATAAGTCAGTGGTCCGCCGTATCCATTGTAATTCGACTGGCTGAAGTTCAAACCCGCATTCATCCGATAGCGTAGGCCGGGTAGAATGTTTACCTCTGCGTATAAGCTGTTAAAGGTACGTATCGACCGGGTACGGCCCAGGTACGAATCTTTCTTGGTAAGGATCGTCAGGGGGCTAACCGAAGCGGCATCAATCGATCCTTCCGCAGGGAACAGGTTCACCGTTCCGTCTGCATTGTACGGCGCTGCCAATGGCGTTAATCGTACTAAACCGCCCGGAATACCGCCACCACCCGGTGTGTTTTCGTAAGTAAGCGTATTCAGCGTATTCAGGCCGATTTTGATGCGTTTCCCGATTCGCTGGTCGATCGTCGCCCGGATGTTGTATCGTTCAAACTTTTGACTCGGAACAATACCGGTTTCATTAAAGTAACCCAGCCCCAGTGAGTATTGCGTATTTTCAACTCCACCCGCCATGCTCAACTGGTGGTTGGTATTGAAACCCTGCCTGTACAGTAAATCCTGCCAGTCGGTAGAGATGCCAGCCGCTAAGGCGTCTTTTTCTTTCTGGGTAAGCGGGTAGGACGTAGTGCCGGGACTGGTGCGATTGTACTTAGTGGCATCCTCTTTGAACTGGGCATACTCGGGCCCATTCATTACGTTGAATTTCCCCATGATATTGGTCACCCCATGATAGCCGTCATAGCTAAATACAGGCTTACCGATCTTACCGCGTTTGGTGGTAATCAGAATAACGCCACCTGAGCCCCGCGAACCATAGATGGCCGTGGCAGACGCATCTTTCAGGATCTCGAGATTAGCAATATCATCCGGATTGATGTCATTAAGACCACCATAAGGTATTCCATCAACAACCACCAACGGCCCGTCCAGCCCGTCTGCCGAACCTGAACTAGTCGTCAGGGTCCGGTTACCCCGGATCCGGATTTGCCCCTGAGAACCAGGTGTAGACCCGTTACTAATAACGGTGACCCCTGCCGCCCGGCCTTTCAACTGATTGACCAGGTTAGGAGCCGGTACTTCTTTCAGCGTAGTTTCATTGACGGAGACAACCGAGCCCGTAACATCCCGTTTACGCTGCACACCGTACCCAACGACCACCACTTCGTTGAGCGTTTTGTCGTCGGCAACCAGCGTGATGTTTACGGCCGACTGAGCGCCTACCGTTACTTCCTGCGTCGCATAGCCAATATAGGAGAAAACAAGTACAGTGCGGGTATCTTCCGGAATGGTGAGTTTATACGTTCCGTTTACATCCGTTGTAGTCCCCCGCGTTGTGTTCTTTATCTGAATGTTTACACCCGGTAATCCCTCGCCGTTTTCGCCCGTAACCCGGCCAGTCAATTGTCTATCGACGGCAGATTCCGTGTTAATTTCGCTGGTAGCATTCGACTGAGGTAGCGTCAGGGGAGCCGCGTCTCGTTTTAAGATAATCTGTTCACCAACAACTTCATAGCTCAGATTGAGTGGCGACAGAATGTGAGCCAGTACCCGCGAAAGCTGTTCGTTTTTGGCCTGGTAATTAATTTTTCGTTTGGATTGAATGATTTCCCGGCTGAATAAAAACTGTATGTTAGCCTGTTTTTCGATGCGTTTGATCGTAACCTCAACATCCTCATTCTGAACGGAAATACTGATTCGTCGGCTCAGTAGTTCCTGCGCCTTGCTGTCGAGTGCAAAGCCTACATGAGCTAGAGTAAAGGCAAGCAGGAGCGGCAGGCATGACATTCTCATAATCCTGATCCAGCCGTTGCAATTGATAAAACGGTAATGCATATAGGTATGCGGTTTTGTTGATTTTAGGAAAAAATGACAAAAAACTTGGCCTTTCTCAGAATAGAAAGGTAATGTGTGTATTTGACACATTTATAAGGCATATAAGCGATCGTGTTGGTCGTACTATCGCTTTTCTGGGGAAAAGAAGATAGATCGTTTTACACCATAGGCACCAGATTAATTAAGGGCACATGAACAATTAGCTACACCCGTGACTGTGAATAACCACGTGGTTGTCAACAACATCGAACGTCGATTCAATGGTTATGCAGATAAGCCGTATTTTTTCCAGAAACGGAACATCATTGAGCTGCCCGGTAAACGTGCAGTTTTTGAGCAACTGCCGATCAAACTGAATCGGCATGTGATAACTCGATTCCAGTTGAGCCAATACATCAGGTACGGGCGAAAACTCGAACTGAAACGATTGATTAACAGGAGCCGTCGGGTTTTCTTTCGACGGGTGGATACGGCCTTTAACAACCTTGTCGGTGCTGGTTTCAAGACTTAGCTGTTCGTTTTTTGTCAGCAGAATCAACCGGCCCGGTGAATCGACTGGAGTTACCGAAACTTTGCCCGCCTTTACCTTCACGTAACTGGCTGGTTCCCGGTCAAAAGCACGTACCTGAAAACTGGTTCCCAGCACTTTTGTAGTCAAATTGGTTGTGTAAACGACGAACGGTTTGGCTGGATTTTTGGCCACTTCAAAAAAACCTTCTCCCCGTAAATACACCTCCCGAAGCCTATTCGGACTTTGTTTGAGATACCGTAACTGGCTGCCAGCCGATAGCAGTACCGAGGAGTTATCCGGCAGGAGCACCACCAGTGGCTGCTCCGTTACGTTCTTTACCAGTTTCCAAACCACCTCGTTTTGCGGTGATTTGTTTGGTTTCGTTCGGTCAGTTAAAGGGCTGAAATCGAATTTGCCAGCCTGCCATAACACAATGATGCTGACTACGGCGGCTGCGGCTGCCCAACGTCCCCACAGCCATATTGGTTTTACGACCGTGAACGGTAAATTAAGCTGATTTAGAATTTCTTTTCTCTTCTCCTTAAGCTGTTGGTTTGATACATCAACCCGCTTCCCCTGAAGCACCAGTAAAGTAGCGACAGCCTGCTCGTACAGGTCCCGCTTTTCGGGATGCTGGTCTAACCAGTGTTGCCAGAATACCGCATCGTCCGGACGTCTTTCCCGAACCCACCTCTGAAATGTGGCGTCTTCCAGGAAGTCGTGGACAGTTGAGAAAGGCTCAGGCGGCAGATTCATTGGTACTTTTCTCTGATTTTTATTGATAGTATGAAGTTGCCGCCTACTTATACCCTACATCAGAAAATTATTTTTGAAAAAATACAAAGCGCCAGTAAGGCCGAGACCTGCCACCGTCTGCGCAGCTTGTTAAGTGCCTTCTGTAGAAAGTTAGAAACCGATTGGCGATTGACGTTCATGACGTCGGCAATCTCCGGTATAGGTAGGTTTTCGTAATAGCGCAGGTATAGGGCTTCTCGCTCACGAACGGGTAAAGCAGTTAACTGATCCTGTATCATTTTCGTCATACTACGTAATGATTCCTGACGAATCAGTAAGGTTTCGGAGTCAATATCTTCCGCCACTGACGTATCCCAGTCCAGTTCTTCATAGCTCAGGCGTTTTTGTTCTCGTAGATGCTGAAGAATATGATGGCGGATTGATTTCAGAAGATAATGTCTGACCGAATCGGTTTCATTGATCTGTAGGCGGTTCTGCCAGAGCTGTAAAAATAGTTCCTGTATACAGTCCTCAACGACAGTTTCCCCAACCATGAATTTCAGTCCATAATGCTTCAGCACGCCATAATAGCGTTCAACGAGCAATCCTAAGGCCTGTCTATCGCCTGCGCGATACGCTTGCCAAAGGACGTGATCTAGGGGAATAGGTGCTGTTTTCAAACTTTGACTAAATAGTTACAATCTATTACTATCAATTTAATGATGTCTATCTGACACAATTTAGCAACTCAAAAAAATACATGTTATTAATTTGACAATCAGCTGTTTTCGTCAGGACAAGCCTAAATAAATTTGGCATGTCTACTGGCAGCATTTTGTACATCTTATGCAGACAGTGAATGCATTGGAAATACAATTTTACAAGGATATAATTATAAAATCTAGAAGGTATTCGATAAATGTCAATTATATTTTAACGGTTTGTCCTTTAGAATATAAAAGAATGCAGTTCTATGAGTTTATTTTTCGTTTATAAGTCTTTAAAACTCACAGGCAACGCTAGAAATCACTTCCATCGACAAGAACCAATTGCGAATTCTTTCTGGTGGAACGGCAAGAGTGATTTTCTGGTCTCTGAAGATAGGGGAGCGCTTTGATTAAATCAGCGAGAGCTTTCAATTAGCGACTGATACACTGTCGCACTGGCATCGATACCATACTTAATCCAATCATGGACGTTGACACAGACCTTCAGACTTTTAGTAGAGAGCAGCTCATCGACGAAATCAAACGATTGAGAGCCGGTATTCGTGAACACCGGGATAGTACAGGGCATGATTTATGCTGGCATCATCCTAAGCTATGGTCACTGTTGCCCGAAAGGACTGACCCTAACATAGCTGTACCTCCATGGCCCGAATTTATGCGCGGTTGCGTTCAATATCGCCAATCGCTTGAAGAGCAGAAACCTAATTCCTGACTACCGTGCTATCTTCTGTATATGCTGGTTTGGATTGGTACTACGTGTAGTTTAATCAGATCAGAATTTGATTTGTTGGTGAGCATGGCGGCTTTGCGCTTTCTATTTTTAGCAAAAAGGGACTAACGTAGCAATGGAGAGCGCGAATGCGCCCGGTGCGCTGTTGTAAGCATTAGCCCCAGCTTATTCGAGCCGTATCCACATGGTGCCTGACATCGTTTCGCCCGGGTTCAGCACAACTAGTCCCTCTCCGTTGTTAAACGCGTTCACATTTGCCGTGCAGGGTTCAATAGCCAGGCTGTCGTGGCGAGGGGGCGTAAAGCAGACCAGGTAATTCAACTTCCCTTCGCCCACCTCCTGACCAACAATCAGCCGAATACCGGTTTTTGTCGCGGTTAGCATTGTTTCGGCAAATGGTGAGCCGCTGGCTGGTACGCCGGTTGGTTCGATGGCAAAAGGCGTATCGAACTTCACGTCGCGCAGACTAAACGTTTCGGCGTTTTCCAGCGGTTGCCGATCGCCGGGCATCATATCGTCATCGAGGTCAATCCGGGAGCGGGCAGGCAGCGAAAGCGTCGTTTCGCTGAGATTTTCTCCGGAAAAAGTAAAATAAGGGTGCCAGCCGAAGGCGGCCGGGCAACGCTTTGTTCCGGCGTTTCGGGCCGCGTAGCTGATACGTAATGCGCACATCCTGTCGGCTTGGGGGTTGCTGCCGTAGTTTAATAAATCGGCCTGAATCAGTTCGTACGTAATCGTAAGGGAGAACGGGAACGGATAGCCCGCAAGATTGCCTGCATAATCATACCGCAAAACGAGTTGCGCATGGGTAGGCGTTACGTCCTGGCTCACGACGGAAAATGTCTGGTCATGTACGAGCCCATGGATGGCATTATAACGCCTGGTTTCGTTGATCGGCAGCGTATAATCTTCACCTTCAAAATGGTACACGCCATGACGAACACGGCTGGCGAAGGGATACAGAAACGCGCTGGCGTAACTTTCGTTGGCCAGCAGGGCCTGGGGTGACTCGGGTGCCTGAATCAGCGACATTAACTCGTTGCCTTTACGTAATACGAGTCGGCGGAGGATTGCTCCATGTTCAGGGATAACACTGATAAATTCGCCTGATTCTGTATGCTCAAGCACGTACTCGGTAAGCGGAGTTGCTTCGGTTGCTAACGGACCGAAGGGTTGGGTGGTGATCTGAAATGGCATTAGCAATCAACAAGTCAGTATGCAATATAGTAAATTCGCGGGGCCGGTTATTGTTTATTCGGTTTATCAAACAGCCTGAACTCAATATGCTTTACCGGGCAACAAGGGGGCCTACATTTCGCCCTCGACCCCGAGACCAAACAAGGCAAAGTCATACTTAACGGGGTCTAGCGGATCAAATTGACGTAACGCTTCGGTAAGCTCCAGCGCGGCTTTCCAATCGGTTTGGGGACGATGTAATAAGCCCAGTAAACGGGCCACGCGGTTTACGTGAACATCAATGGGCATGATGAGCTGACTCGGTTGCAGCCGGGTCCAGAGACCGAAATCAACACCGCGATCGTCCTGCCTGACCATCCACCGCAGAAACATCAGCAGACGTTTGCAGGATGAGTTCCGCGCCGGTGTCGCAATGTGCTTACGGGTACGGACCGGGAAGAAGGGATCGCAGCAAAACCGATAGTGAAAAGCGATTAAGGACGACTCAACGGATGGAACTGCCGTCGGGCCAGCGTTATTTCCAGCCGTTGGGTTTGGCACGAATGCATCTTCCAGCGACTCGTTGGCTTGATAGTACTGATGAAAGAAATGCAGGAAGTAAAGCGCGTCAGTGGCATTAAACGTCCGATGCTTAAACGCCATAAACCGCTTTAAATCGCTTTCTTCATGATTACGCACAAAGTCGTAAGGAGCCCCGTCCATGAGCGCAACGAGTTCGTTTGATTTCTTGAGAATAACCGGACGCTGCCCCCAGGCAAGCACCGCTGCCCAAAACCCCATGATCTCAATATCCTGCTTCCGGCTGAACTGATGCGGAATGCTGATCGGGTCGCGCTCAATGAAGAAAGGCCGATTGTACTGATCGGCCTTGTGGTCAAGAAAATCCTTTAACAATTGATAATCCAGTGCTTCGTCTGCCACTCGATACCTGCTTATTTACTGTTCCCCCCGCTCACGACCCAGGCCATTGCTTTGGAAACGCCCGAAAACAACGCCAGAAACGCCGACATCACGAAGGTAAACACGGCAATAAAAGGATACGCTAACGTAAACATGATGCTGAAAGTGACGTAGCCGGGTGAGGCTTTCATCTGCGCATCCCGCTCCCGGTGGCGACGGGTAATTCGATCTTCTTTCGTTTCTTTTTCCATAACTCGGCTCGTTAGCGAACAATGTAACTTACCTCAGCCCGAAAACGCCGGTCTTCCGGCGAAAGTTTCGCAAAGGCCTGAGCCGACAGTTTAATTAGAATCTTGTCGTTCACGCCTGTATTGGGTAACCGGCCAATTACCTTCACCCACATGCTCTGATTGTTGAATTCGTTACGTACCTGCACTAACGTTCCAATCGGAGCGGTACGGTGCAGGGCGAGGTATTTACCCGACTCGTCGCCTTCAATCATTTCGGCAACACCACTGTCTGAAATTCGCCGTCCGCGCGTAGGCATAGGTGCATCGTTACCCGGCCGGGGCGACTCAACCTCTATTTCAGAGGCCTTTTCGGCTGGCTTTTCCGCCGGTTTGCTGGGGCTTGTCGGGGTTGGTTCCGTACGGCGCGTTTCGGCAACAGGTGTGGGCCGTTCGGGCTTTGACTCGGGCTGACTTTCGGTTCGACGGGTGGGCGTGGGCTTCGGTTCAGAAGGGCGAACGGGTTCGGGCCGGGTAGGTTCGGTGCGATTCGGGGTCTCGGACGTCTTGGCCGCTACTGTTGGACTTGGTGAAGAAGGCACGCGTGCCTGATACGCCTTTTCTGAAACAATAAGGGCCTGGCCAATCAACACATTGTTGCTGGAAAGGTTATTCCATTTGCGTACATCTGATTGCGAGACGCCGTATCGAACCGCCAAGCTATAGAGCGTTTGACCGGGTTCGACCACGTGAATACCCGACCCAGCGGGATCTTCGGCTTTTTTAACGTCCTTTTCCGGGCTTTTGTCAGCCTTCATAACGGCCGATTCATCAACGGGCGTTGGTTTGTCGGCGGCTTTGGCCTCGCGTTTTTGTTCTTTTTCTTCTTTGCGAATGGCTTTGTCGATGGCTTTTGCTTCTTTGCGCGAAAGGCTACTCTCGGGAATCGGAATCCTGACAACCTGATCGTACCGCACGGCGTCGTTCATGTCCGGATTAGCCGCTTTGATCTCGGCCACCGAGCGTCCATACCGGCGGGCTATGGCGTACAGGGTCTGCCCTTCGTCGACGCGGTGGATGATATACCGTTTGCCATCTTTCTTTTCAAGACCGACCGAATCGACAGGTATTGATCTCGGCACCGACGTAACAAACCGGGCCTGCGACGCCTGACAATACCCTACACCAAACAGTAAAATTGTAGTCGAGATAATATGAATTTTCTTCATGAAGCATTCATCAGTAAACGGCCTTCCTTATGGACCTGTCCAGCAGATACGAGTAGAGGCCGGACGTAAATTTACGGTAAAATAGGGCTAATTTCAGTAAAGAACGGATTTTGATCTGTTTTCCGATTATTTAACGAAGCCGCTCTTACCCAGAATTTACCGAACGTAGTGAATAGGGGCTCAGCCAGTCAGTCGGCGCTGACTTTTCTCCTGAACATAACGTCACACGAACTCGAATTAGTGGGGCAACCCGCTCGTCTGGCATTGTTAAAAAACCTTAATACTGAACCGCGCGAACAGAAACCAGCGTTTGGTGTTAAACAAGGAACAGATTTTTCTTTCCCCGCCGGGTACCACTACCAATTAGGCCTGGAACGAGTAAACCTTAATGAACGTATGCAAAATTATTCGATACTTTGGGCTGACGACGAAATTGATCTGCTGAAACCGCACATTTTATTCCTCAAGAATAAAGGCTACGACGTTACGTCGGTAAACAGCGGGGCCGATGCGCTCGATCAGGTCGAACAGGCGAATTATGACGTTGTGTTTCTGGATGAGATGATGCCGGGCATGACCGGCCTGGAAACGCTCTCGCAGATTAAACAACTGCGGCCAAATCTGCCGGTTGTGATGATCACCAAGAGCGAAGAGGAACACATCATGGAAGAAGCCATCGGCTCGAAAATTGCCGATTATCTGATTAAGCCGCTGAATCCCAACCAGATCTTGTTGTCGGTCAAGAAAATACTCGATAACAAACGGCTCGTAACCGAACGGACGAACAT
This sequence comes from Spirosoma fluminis, assembly GCF_054778895.1. NCBI lineage: Bacteria > Pseudomonadati > Bacteroidota > Cytophagia > Cytophagales > Cytophagaceae > Spirosoma > Spirosoma fluminis. Next base: position 100,702 of record NZ_BAAGZD010000008.1, on the reverse strand, counting down.
CGGCTATCAGCAGGACTTCCGGAACATCTCGATGCAGTATAACGACCGCATGAGTTTCGAAGAGTGGGCCGACGTCTACAAGAAGCTGATTTACTGGGAGCTTGAACTGGATGGATCGCAGGATCGGAGCATGTCGGAAGTCATGAATATGCAGAAGAGTGAAGCAAATGCTACGTTCTGTAAGTTCGTAATGGACAACTACGAAGACTGGCTGAACGAGCCTAAGATGGAGAGCCCGATTATGTCGCACCAGTTGATGCGCAAGAAGGTGTTTCCTCTGCTGGATCAGGGCACCAGTAATCCATCCCCCTTGTTTTTTATTCTGATCGATAACCTTCGCTACGACCAATGGAAGGCCATTGAGCCGCTCCTGGGCGAGTACTTTACGGTAGAAGAAGAATCGTCATATTACTCCATTCTGCCGACCACGACTGGTTTTGCTCGTAACGCCATATTTTCGGGGATGATGCCGAGCGAAATGGAACGCAAGCATCCTGATCTGTGGGTGAACGACGACAACGAAGATGAGGGCCTGAACAACCACGAAGATGAGTTCCTGCGTCGGCAGCTTGAGCAGAGTCGGCTGAACATCAAGATGTCCTACCACAAGATCCTGAACGTAAACCAGGGAAAATCGTTGGTCGACAACTTCAATAACCTGCTTCAGAATCAGCTAAACGTTGTTGTATACAACTTTGTGGACATGCTTTCGCACGCGAGAACCGATATGGCCATGATCAAAGAGCTGGCTCCTGACGAATCGGCGTATCGTTCGATCACCCGGTCGTGGTTCCAGCACTCGCCTTTGCTGGAGTTTGTGCAGAAGATTGCCGCTAAAGGCGGTCGGCTGATTATTACCACCGACCACGGTATGATTCGTGTGCAGAAACCCGCTAAAATTGTGGGCTACCGCGAAACCAACACAAACCTGCGGTATAAGCAGGGTAAGAACCTGGGATTCGAGGAAAACCACGTATTTGTGGGCCGCAAACCTGAACTGCTTTTCTTACCGAAGCCTCACGTATCGACAGCGTACGTGTTTACGCTGGAAGATTACTTCTTTGCTTATCCGAACAACTATAATTACTACGTAAATCATTACCGGAATACGTTCCAGCACGGTGGCGTCTCGCTGGAGGAGATGATCATTCCGTTTGCGTATCTGCGTGCGAAGTAACTAAGCAAAACAGCATAATAAACAAGTCATGGTATAAATGGATGAAGAAGCACAAGCCTCTCTCAATCATTTATACCGTGACTTTTTAGTGTCTTATCTAACCATTTAACTCAACAACCTGGCCATCCTGACAGCGCAGGACCCGAGCGGGGTACTTGTTGAGTAAATCGTAGTTGTGCGTAGCCATGAGCACGGCTGTGCCCGCGTTGTTAATCGCTTGAAACACCTTCATAATCTGATCCGATACGGCCGGATCCAGGTTTCCGGTCGGCTCATCCGCAATCAAAATCTGGGGTTCGTTCAGCATGGCCCTGGCGACAACGACCCGTTGCTGCTCACCGCCCGAGAGCTGATGCGGCATTTTCTTCTGGGCAGTACCCAAACCAACCTGCATCAGAACGTCGGCAATCCGATTGTTCATCAACGCCTTATCCTTCCAGCCGGTTGCTTTCAATACGAACTTGAGGTTGTCTTCTACCGAACGGTCAAAAAACAGTTGAAAGTCCTGAAAGACAATGCCAATTTTTCGACGCAGCTGGGGGACATCGCGCGGCTTCAGCGAATCGAGCGGAAAGCCCGCAACCCGCCCTTTACCGTTCTGGAGCCACAAGTCGGCGTATAAGGTTTTCAATAGCGACGACTTACCGCTGCCGGTACGCCCGATCAAATACACAAAATCGCCCTTATCTATTTCAAACGATACGTCACCTAAAACCAGTTTCTGGTCCTGGTAAATATCGGCATGATCGAGGGTAAGAACGGGCTCGGAGGAAAACATAGGAGAGACGATTTACGATTTACCGTTTACAACGCTGCTCAGGGACAATCGTCTTGTAAACGGTAAATCGTAATTCAACATTATTTCACGGGCAGATTCGCCTTCTCGTGGTCAGCCAGGAATTTAGCCAGGCCACTGTCCGTCAGCGGGTGATTCAGCAGCGCTTTGATTACGCTCAGCGGAGCCGTCATCACGTCAGCACCGATTTCGGCGCACTGGATGATGTGCATGGGGTGACGTACCGAAGCGGCCAGCACTTCCGTCGTGATCCCGTAGTTGGTGAAAATGGTGACGATCTGCTCGATCAAGGCCATACCATCGGTTGAAATATCGTCCAGACGGCCCACAAACGGCGATACGAACGAAGCACCGGCTTTAGCGGCTACCAGCGCCTGACCCGCCGAGAAAATCAGCGTACAGTTCGTCCGAATGCCTTTTTCCGAGAAATACTTGATTGCCTTCACACCATCGGCGGTCATTGGGATTTTTACGACGATATTCTCATCGAGTTCGGCCAGTTCGTCGCCCTCTTTGATCATCTCATCGTATTTAACCGAAATAACTTCGGCGCTGACGTCACCTTCTACGATTTCGCAGATTTGTTTGTAGTGGCGCATTACGTTGTCTTTGCCCGTAATGCCTTCTTTGGCCATCAGCGATGGGTTCGTGGTTACACCATCAAGAATCCCCATATCCTGGGCTTCGCGAATGTCAGCCAGGTTGGCTGTGTCGATAAAAAATTTCATAGTTTAAATTAGAGTTAATCAGTTGGTTCGTGGTTAAGTTGGGTCGCACCAACGACGTCAGCCTATACCAACAGATGCGCAAACTTACTCACTAACCGAGTGGCTAACAACCTGCGTTCCGTTCTGAATTTTGCAGACGTGAATGTACGTATCTTTACCGGTTCTGGTCTTATATTCTTTTGTGATCAGATCTGTGAAGTGGGCGAGTGCATCTTCGCGAATCAAATTGATGGTGCATCCGCCAAAACCGCCACCCATCATGCGTGCGCCCAGTACTCCCGGTTGCTGCCGCGCAATGTCGACAAGAATATCCAGTTCGGAGCAACTCACCTCATACCAGTGGCTGAGGCCCTCGTGTGACCCGTACATCAACTGGCCGAAAGCTGTTACGTCTCCCGATTCAAGGGCCGCTACGCCCTCGAGCAGCCGTTGGTTTTCCTGTACCACGTAGGCACACCGGCGATAGATCAGGGGTTGTGTGTCGCGCAGATGCGTATCGAGCATATCCATCGTTACGTCGCGTAGACTCTTTATATCCGGATAAAAAGCCTGCAAGGCGCGAACGCCAGATTCGCACTCCGCCCGGCGGGTATTATACTCCGACGTAACGAGGGCGTGTTTTACGTTGGAATCGCAAAGCACAATGCTGATACCTTCCATCTGAAGCGGAGCGTAGGAATAGTCGAGCGACCGACAGTCGAGTTTGATGACGTGATCGGCTTTGCCCATCATGCTGGCGAACATATCCATGATGCCTACTTTGGCTCCGACAAATTCGTTCTCAGCCCGCTGCGACATCCTGACCATGTCAATGCGTGAAACCCCCAGCGAGAAAAGTTCATTCAGGGCAAAACCAACGGCGTTCTCCAGGGCTGCCGAGGACGACAAACCCGCACCCATTGGAATCGTGCCCGCGAACACACAGTTGAAGCCCCTGAGTTGGTGACCCGCCTGGTTGAACTGCGCTACGACGCCCAACAGATAATCGGCCCAGGTCCGGGAAGGAGTGAGCGACGCCAAAGAACCCTGGTAGGTTTCGTTCAGGTCGTGCGCTACAAAATGAAGTTCCTCGTCCTGGCGCGGGCTTACGGCTAAATAAATGGCTTTATCAATGGCAGCCGGTAAAACGAAGCCTTCGTTGTAGTCAGTATGTTCACCAATGAGATTAACGCGGCCGGGGGAACAGATCAACAGCGGCTTGGAACCGAACGTGGCTTGAAATGACGCGTTGAGTTGGTTGAGCAGGTCCATGGTAGTTTAAGAAATAAAGCGACCTGATCCGCTTAACGTATACAAACCGCTAAACAAAGCAACGGCCCAGCGGACATGGGCGGAAACAAAAAATGGCAAACCAATGTCTCACCGCTACGACCACCTACCCTTGCTTCGGTCAAGACCTGGGGGATTCAGCAGGAGCTGGTAGCACCGATTTGCCGATGCAAAGTTAAGCATTTGTTAGTCAAACGACCAAATTTCCCTCATACCTTTGCCTTTAAAATCAGAGAACATGAAGCGTTTATTGCCGAGTATCGTTAGTATAGTATTCATTCTCAGTGCCTGTAATTCCTCAGAGGAATACGTTGAGCAGGGTAGAAATTATTTAAAAGAAGGAAAATTTCGCGAAGCGATCACGTCATTGAACCAGGCGATCGAGGCTGACGATGACAACGCCGAAGCGTTTAACTCCCGTGGGGTGGCTTATTTTGAGTTGAAGGAGTACGCCAACGCGACCCTGGATTATGATCAGGCGATCAAATTAAAACCCGATTATTACCGACCGTATTACAACCGGGCGCTCCTGAAGGTTGCTCAGAATGATCAGGCCGGAGCCTTGAAAGACTATTCGGATGCCATTCGGTTCGCCCCTGACACCAGTAAAAGCATCAGCGCCGATCTATACGTGAACCGGGGGCAGCTATTTGCGGCACAGGGCCAGATCCAACCCGCTTTAACGGATTTTTCCCAGGCTATTTTGTTAAATTCAACCAACGTACTGGCTTTATATAACCGGGGAAACCTCAGGTTCCAGCAGAAAGATCTGCCGGGGGCAACGGCTGATTTTCAGCAGGCGGTTCAGGCAGATCCGAAGTTTGGGAAAGCGTTCTATGGGTTAGGCATCGCCCAGATCCTGCAGGAACAGCGGGAAGCAGGTTGTTTGAGCTTAAAACAGGCGCAGAACCTAGGTTACTCGGATGCTGCTGCGGCCATCACGGCCTACTGTGACTAAAACCCTGTTTGTTTTGTTATTCATTAAACTTGAACGAACGTGCAAAAAATTCTGAGCATCATTTTTGGCCTGCTGTTCCTTTTATTTGCTGCTTTTCAATACAATGACCCCGACCCCGAAATATGGGTGCCGATTTATGGATTCGCGGCCGTAGCCTGCTTCATGGCCTATGCCAGTGTCGGGCGTTGGTGGTTCTTTGCCGCAATGACGGTGATTTATCTGGTCGCAGCGTATTACCAGTGGCCTCCTCGGTTTGAAGGCTTCTTATTCGATGAGCTGGGTATGCGAAGCGTAAATATTGAAATGGCCCGGGAGGCTGGGGGACTCGCTATCTGCGCGGCTATTATGCTGATGTTCGCCATCCTTACCCGTCAACCCGCCCGCCGATGAAACTGGTCGAATGCCCCCGCGATGCCATGCAGGGTTTGCACCAGTTTGTGCCGACCGCTCTTAAAATCAGCTACCTGAACAGCCTGTTGCGGGTTGGTTTCGATACCCTGGACTTCGGCAGCTTTGTGTCGCCGAAAGCGGTTCCGCAAATGCAGGACACGGCCGACGTACTGGCCGGTCTGAATGTGTCGTCTACTACAACCAAACTGCTGGCCATTGTCGCGAACCTGCGCGGGGCTGAGCAGGCTGTTGGCTATTCGGCGGTTCAATACGTCGGGTTTCCGTTATCGGTTTCCGAAACGTTTCAGCAGCGAAACACCAACAAGTCCATCGCCCAGGCTCTGGACGAGGTGAAGGAAATCCAGAACCAGTGCGTTAGGGCGGGTAAAAAACTCGTAGTGTATCTCTCGATGGGATTTGGCAATCCGTATGGTGATCCCTATAGCCCCGACCTGGTTGGAGCGTTTACTGAACAGTTGGTGCAGCTCGGAGTAGGGACGATAGCCCCATCGGATACGGTCGGCTCATCGACTCCGGAGGCCATTGAAAATCTGTTTCGGCAGTTGATCCAGGCGTTTCCGCAGGTTGAATTTGGTGCGCACCTGCACGCCAAGCCCGGCGAAGCCGCCGGTAAAGTCAGAGCCGCTGTCCGGGCTGGGGTTCAACGTATTGACGGAGCTTTACGGGGCTTTGGTGGGTGCCCGATGGCGGCCGATGACCTGACCGGAAATCTGCCGACCGAAGAAATCATCCAGACACTGACTACCGAAGGCATAATCGTACCCATCAATGCCGATGCCTTTCAGCAGTCACTGGCTTTGTCAACGGGGGTGTTCTATTGATTTGGCCGCTTACATAAACATGGTCTGTATCTCTTCTTTCACAGCTCTTAAAGCCCCGGAAGTGGGTTGCTTTTCGCGCTGAATGATCCGTTCGAAAATGCGCTTCGACAGGTCCAGCGCCGGAGCTTCGGGGCTCGTATCGCCGGAGGCCTGATTGATGAGCGTAATGACCTCGTTCATGGCTCCCTGAATCTGATCCCATACCGCCTGGCTCATGTATACCTGCTGCGATAGATTGTGGTTATACTCGTCCCGAATTTCCTGAAGCAGCCGCTGCTGAAACTCGAGCACGGTGGTGGAACTGCCGCCCAGCCGAAGCAGCAAATTGTTGGGACTGATCCGTTCCAGAAACAACACCATCCGCTCGTAGGCCTGCAAACGAATCGGTACTACGGTTTCGGTATACCGCGTTTTGACTTCATACTGATGCCGATCGGCTTCTCGTTCCAGCAATAACTTGACCGTTAAATACATTCCGTACAAAACCAGGCCAGCCGGGACAATTAACTTCAGAAAATCACTTAAAAGCTCCATGTAAAGAACAACGTTGTTTTAACAAAAAAAGGTAACTTTGAAAAAAGGCTATTAGTGAATTGGAGTATGTTTTCGATATGAGTTACCTGGTAAACTATGCGAAAACGTAAGTAAACATAATGTAATGACACTTGAAAATCCCGTTCGTGTACGACCCGACGCGCGACAACAGATTCTGGACACGCTGCAGGCCAACCGGATTCCCGAAGAATATGGCCTGAGGGTCGGTATTCGGGGTGGCGGCTGCGGATCGTCCTGGCTCCTGGGATTCGATCTGCCAAGCCCTGCCGACGAAGTATATAACGTAGAAGGCGTGCGTGTCATTATTGACCGGAAGCATTTGCTGTATGTGCTGGGCGCTGAGATTGGCTACGAAACCGGTGGCTATACAGTTGAAAAAGATACCGCTGCTCCTTGAAAACCAGAGTTGCTAAAACGTTACGTTCTAGTAACTCACCCGAAATGTCTCTTTAACGACTCGCCGGTCAAGATCGTTAAAACTGGCATGATTTTAGGTCTATTCCTGACCAAGAAACTTCCTCCGGTATTGTGAAGCGTATCGAAGAACATATTTTTTTGTTGCTGGCTGTTCTGGCCGTTAGTCTGTCAGTGCTGTGTTTTCTGTTCCTGGAGCAGAACGCGCCGGGGGCCACCGACGAACAATATTTAAGCGCTGTTCAGCAGCGGGTGAAAGAAGAAACGCTGGTAAGTGCCAACGAACTGAGCATTGTTGTCTCCATGCTCAGGGAGAAGCGGAAGCCTGATTTCTCTGATCTTGATACCACAACCCGGTATCCGTATTTCGTGTTTAAAAACGGGAAATTGGTGTTCTGGTCAGATCATCGATTCATTCCTGAGTACGCCCGAATTGCCTCCATAAAAAGCCCTAAACTAATCGACTTCGAGCAGGGACGGTATATCGTTAGTCATGAGCCCGTACGGGCCGGTACCGATCGACTGGATGTCTTTTCGCTGATTAACATATACCGGACGTACCGTAGTACGAACGCGTATTTACAATCAGGTTACAATCCGGAGCTGTTTGCGCTTGACCCGCAATTGATCACCGATGAGCGAAAGAGTACGTTATACGCCATCTACGACCATGCTTCCGATTTTCTGTTCTCGGTAATTCCCCCAAAGGTCGACGCCTACCGAAATCATTCGACCCCGGTTAATACGGTCATTCTGGCGTCGCTGGGGGTAATTTTTCTGGGACTGTATGTTTTGCGGCTCATGAAAAGGCTGAAACAGCAGCGCCGGTACGAGGTCGGGTTTGTCTGGCTGGCGGGGTACCTGATTCTGTTGCGGGTTGTTATGCTCTACTTTGGCGTTCCGTTCCTGTTCGTCGAGACGGATCTGTTCAACCCGAAATTTTATGCCTCTTCGTTACTGGTGCCTTCACTGGGTGATTTGCTCTTGAACGCGGTGGTTGTTGCCATATTGGCCTTTTACTGGGTTAACCACTATTACCGGTCCAGGAGTTATGGCTTGCTGGTCCACCTGCCCGAAGGAGCCAGGGCCGTTATTTCGGTAGCCTGCGTTGTGCTGAGCTACGGTATATTTGCGATATGCTTCGCCGAGTTAAACAATATCTATGAGAAGTCGCAGTTTACGCTCGACATCACGCTGAACATTCGGTTTTCCTTTCTGAAGGTGGTGTGCCTGCTGGTTTTCATTACCATATCCTTTATTTACTTTCTGCTGACGCATCTGCTGGCTATCCTGTTCCTGCGGTATAATCGACTGAACAACGTAGCGCGTGGTGTTTTGCTTTTCCTGGGAGGGACTGGCATTGCCGCTGGCTTGTTGATTGCCTTCGACGTTACGTTAGCGTGGGTGTTTCTGCTGAACGGCGTGTATTTCCTCGTGATTTACATTAGCCAGTTGCCTAAGACGCTCTATACATTCCGGTATAAAACCTCGATCTACCTGTTTCTGGCCGCGTTTATCTGTGCGGTTACTACCTCCAACGTAGTGTATAACCAGGAGATCAAAAAACAACTGGCTCACCAGCGGGATTTTGCCGCTGAACTGCTGGCCGAAAACGACAAGTTTGGCGAGTTTCTGTTGAGCAAAGCCCGGGAATCGCTATCCAGAGATGCCGACATTGCCCGGGCGCTGCGGGCCGATACCCTACTCGTCAGGGAACGGATTCAACAACGGGTTAAAAGTGTGCACCTGGACAAATACTTCGACAAGTACGATGTAGAAGTATTCTCGTTTCGCTCCAATGGCTACCCGCTCGACATCAGCCCGAACGCTTCCGCCTTTGCATCGTTCGCGAAACGGTACCGCAAGCCGATATACAAGACTGAATACCCGGGCGTTTATTTTGTGAATGAGGTTGGCAATCAGTTTATCAAGCAATACGTATGTTTCGTTGCCATTCCGCGGTCGGCTTCGTTGTCGCCTGCCTACCGCTTAAACGTACCCGCATCCGATACCATTGGGTACGTTGTTCTCGATCTGCGGCAGCGGGGGGAGTGGCCAAAGAGTGTGTATCCTGAGCTGTTGTTGGATACGAAGTTTATCCAGACGGCCGATGCGCAGGAGTATAGCTACGCTATTTTTGCCCGCCAGCCTACGTCTCAACCGGCGGGACATTCCCAGTACAGCATGACGTACAATAATCCGGGTAGTTACAACTACGACCGGAAGTTTCCGATGCGCCTGCTGACAAATCCGGTATTGTTTACGGATGGCATTTCGGTGAATAAATACCTGCACGTTGCGCAGCGGGGCCAGAACGGACGTATCGTCGTTGTATCGTCACCGGGTTATCCCCTGCAAAATGTATTTTCTAACTTCTCGTTCCTGTACCTGCTTCTGGTGCTTACTGTCATCGTCGTTATTGTGGCTTACGCGGTCAACTACGGCTTTTCGGAGTTTAAGGTCAATTACTCGACCCGGATTCAGATTCTGCTGAACGTCGCGTTTTTCCTGCCGCTGCTCTTCGTTATCGTGATTGTGCTGAGCGTAATCAGCTCGAACTATATTACTAATCAGGAGAACACCTATATCACGAATACCCGGAATATAGCAGTCAATTTTCTGACGTACCTCGACGAGCACATGCTGGCCAAGAAACGCAGTAAAGCGTCGATGGAAGAGGAGCTGAGCAAAATTGCCCGCGACGCCAATATTGACATCAACCTGTTTGATACGCAGGGTCGGCTGTATACGTCAACGCGGCCACTGATTTACGAAAGTGGCTATCTCTCCAAACGCATCAATCCGGAGGCTTATATTCACATTATTGAAGGAAAAGAGAACCAGTATCTGGCCAACGAATCGCTCGGCGAAAAACAATACCGAACGGCTTACGCCGGCATCAAATCATACGATGGGCGGCTGCTGGGCGTATTGAGTGTGCCTTATTTTTACGCCGGGCCTGAACTCGACCGGCAAATTATTGAGGTCATTGCGTCGGCCCTAAGCATTTTTACGGCGCTGTTTCTGTTCTTCCTGGTGCTGTCGTACTTCGCGTCGCACGTGTTGACGAAACCGCTGCGGCTACTTACCCAAAAGATTCGGAAAACGAACCTCGAACGGCCCAACGATCCGCTGCCCTGGCAATCTGACGATGAGATTGGTCTGCTGATTCGGGAGTATAACCGGATGCTGGTTAAGCTCGAAGAAAGCAAACAGGCCCTCGCCCAGAACGAAAAACAGTCGGCCTGGCGCGAGATGGCCCGGCAGGTTGCCCATGAGATCAAGAATCCGCTGACACCGATGAAGTTGACCCTGCAGCATCTACAGCGCACATTCCCGAACACCAACGGCGGCTCGGTCAGCACCAACGACTCGGCTACGCGCCGGGTTATTCAGCGCACGTTCGATTCGCTGCTGGATCAGATTGATAACCTGAGCGATATTGCTACTTCGTTCTCGGACTTTGCGAAAATGCCGATGCCTAAAAAAGAAGTATTCGAAGTTACGTCGGTGCTGAACAAAGCCGCTGATCTCTACGCGGATGATAACAGGATTACGCTCCGGCGCCAGATCACTGCCGGACCCGTGATGGCCGAAGGGGACCGGCAACTGATTGGTCGTATCCTTACCAATCTGCTCATCAATGGGATTCAGTCGGTGCCGTCTGACCGCAAGCCCACGATTGACTTGCGACTCTACACCAACGGCGAAGAGGTACAGATTGAGGTGCACGACAACGGCGCGGGTATTCCCGAGGCCATACGTACGAAAGTGTTTTTACCCAACTTCAGCACCAAACGGGGTGGTTCCGGGCTTGGACTGGCTATTGCAAAACGAGGAGTTGAACACGCAGGCGGTACAATCTGGTTCGAGACCACCGAAGGCGTTGGTACGTCGTTTTTCTTCTCCCTGCCGCTGGCTAACGTAACTGAACCAACAGCTCTGAGTCCGGTGAGGTAACAGGAGGCCAGCTTATAAAAAAAGTCAGCCGGTCTGGAATCCAGACCGGCTGAAACTTATACTCTCAAACATCACTTAAATTTATTTCAGAAAGCGCAGCCCTACTGACTGCGCAACGAATGACTGACCATATCGTCGTCAATCGTTACGTGCTTCCAGTTCTCGCCCGATCGAATGCGGTTTAATTGGGTATGCGTAATGCCGAATTGCTTGGCGATCATTTTCAGCCGGTTTTTGTCATTACGTAACAGCTTCTTGATAATCTTCACCTTGCTCTCGGTCAGCTTATAATTGCGGGTTTGACGCGGAATCTGACGATTCTTGAGACTCGGATTGTTCCGATTGTGCTCAATCATATCCTCCTTTGTCACCCAACGCAAATTTTGGTAATAGTTATTCTGCTTGTCGTGGTCGAGGTGAATCACAAACGTTTGCTCGTCCTGATCGCGACCGACAAAGTGCTCGGCGACTAACTTATGAACGTACCGGTTGAGCGTTTTGCCTTCGGTACGAATGTTTAACGAACGATAGCCCTGGATAACCGACCCTTTAATCAGCGTGCTCTTCGGGGTGTCGCTGCTCGGGCTACGCCGACGAGTCGATGCAACGGCCTGGAAGCTACGCAGCCGTCCGTAATTCGAGACTTCATAGTGGGGTGGGTTCTCGATACCGTCGAACACGATAGGCACCCACTTTTCATTCCAAAAGCTCTGGTTTTTTTTATCCTCCATGGCCGGGCGTTCGTAAAACGATTTAAATAAGCGATGAAACGAATCTTGTTTTGTTTAACAATCTATTAACAAAGTTATAACAAAATGGTTGAATAATCGCACCATAAAATTTCTGATAATCAATCTGATAGTCAGATTTGGCAACGTATATACCCCTGTTCAGCAGGAAAGGCTAAGTTTAAAGATGAAAAATAGTTTACCAAGGTTAAACAAATGTAGGGGCACGGCTTTGTCTTGAAACCGGTTGGCGCTCCGGTACGTTATCGAAACAAGATAACTCAATTATTCCGACAGAAACCGATGGATACGCAAGCAAAGAAAACACTTATAGTTGGAGCCACTGAGAACCCAGGCCGCTACGCGAACCGGGCTGCTCACAGTCTACTTCGATATGGTCATAATATTGAGTTGTTAGGCTTACGAAGCGGTGAGGTTAGCGGGCATCCGATTCAAACCGGCTTTCCCGATCTCGATGGTGTTGATACAGTGACTATGTACGTAGGAGCGCGTAATCAGCCACCGCTTTACGAATACATAAAGCAGTTAAAGCCCCGGCGCGTCATATTCAACCCCGGCGCTGAGAACCCTGAGTTCGAGAAGGAGCTGAAAGCGCAGGGCATCGAACCCATTGACGCCTGTACGCTGGTCATGCTTTCTGTAGGGACGTATTAACCAAGAAAGGCGGAAAAGATTGCTCTTTTCCGCCTTTCTTGGTTAATACTGGGTGAGATCACCATTTGATCAGCGCCGATGCCCAGGTAAACCCGCTGCCGAAGGCCGCCAGGCAAACCAGATCACCGGGTTTGATGCGGCCCTGGTCATAGGCCTCCGTTAAAGCAATCGGAATTGAAGCCGCTGTGGTGTTGCCGTATTTCTGAATGTTGTTAAACACTTTCTCGTCGGGCAGCTTCATCTGCTGCTGAACGTAGCCCGAAATACGGATATTCGCCTGGTGAGGAACCAACAACGCCAGATCGTCGGCCTGGAAGCCATTGGCTGTCAGGCTTTCGTTGATAACTTCCATAAAACGAACCACAGCGTGTTTAAATACGGCATTGCCGTTCATCACTACGTCGAAACCGCCTTCGTCGACCATCTGCTTCGTAGCCGCCCGATCGGGTCGGCTGCTGCCCGGCTCTTTCACGTACAGATCTTCGGCATAACGTCCATCGGCGTGTAAATGCGTCGATAGTACGCGATGTTCTGGGTCAGTGGTCGCTTCAACGACGGCTGCGCCCGCTCCATCGCCAAAAATAACCGCGACGCCCCGGCCAGCCGTACTCTTGTTGATCCAGGTTGACTGAATTTCGGCACCGACAACCAGTATGCGTTTATACATACCGGTTTTGATGAACTGATCGGCAATAGACAGCGCATACACGAAGCCTGAACATTGGTTACGGATGTCAATGACGCCGATGCCTTCCAGCCCCAGTTCGCGTTGCATCAGGAACGCCGATCCCGGAAAGAAATAATCCGGGGTTATGGTGGCATACACAATCAGATCAATATTGGCAGGGGTCAGATTGGCTCGTTCAATGGCCATACGCGAGGCAGCTGTGGCCATGCTGGCGTTCGTTTCTTTTCCATACGTAAAGAAACGCCGTTGCTGGATACCCGTCCGCTCCTGAATCCAGGAATCGGAGGTATCCATATATTGTTTCAGGTCATCGTTGGTGACGACATTGTCAGGTACATAATACCCTAAGCCCGTAATTTTTGAGTAAACCGTATTCATTCGTTGATGGAGACCAGTCGGCAAAAATAGTCTTTTTTCGGGAGGGTATTCTCCCATGTATACCGGCTGTTCAAAGGAAAACCGAATTTAGCCTATTTCGGTGCTAGGCTGCATGAAGTTCAAACGAATAATTCTCCATGATGAGATTGGCCAGTAGCTGACGGCAGGCGGAATCAACGGTTTCACGCGCTTTTTCTTCTGTTTCAGCGTCGACTTCCAAGCGGACGTGTTTTCCGATACGTACGTTGTCAATCGAATCCATCTGGAGATTGTGTAAACCCAGTTTAACGGCTTTTCCCTGCGGGTCCAGAATTTCCGGGCGGGTCATGATGTTAATTTCAGCGATGTATTTCATTTGTAAAGAGTGAATGAGCGAAAGAGTGAATGAGTGAAAGGATATAGGCTTACCCGTACTTTGTTAACCGCCGGGCCGCTCTTTCACTCATTCACTCTTTCGCTCATTAAAAATTAGTGAAACAAGGATATAAAGCAGAATGATCAGGGGTATGGCTGCAAACTGCAAAAATATGAGCAGAAGGGCAGATGCCAGCAAAAAGCTGAACTTAATCCGGTTCTCCGCCCAGCTGAAGGATTTGAATTTCAGGGCGAAAAGCGGTACGTCCGAAACCAGCATAAATGAGAACGCGATCATCATGCCCAGGGCAATGTCGTTTTGCCAGATCGCATCAAACTGAGGCTGGTAACGCCCCATCAGCGGAAAGGCCCCAATCAGCATAGCGTTCGCCGGAACGGGAAGTCCAATGAACGATTCCGACTGGCGCGTATCGATGTTGAAATTAGCCAGCCGCAGCGCCGACAGCACGGCGATCAGGAAGGCCAGGTAAGACAAGGAACCTAACTCCTGAAACCAGCATAGCTGGAAGACGATCGTTGCCGGAAGAACCCCGAACGTAACCACATCGGCCAGGGAATCCAGCTCTTTGCCAAAAGGTCCCGATACGTTAACCAGCCGAGCGACAAAGCCATCGCCAAAATCGAGAATGGCGGCAATTCCAATTAACCAGGCCGCCCACTCCAGGTGACCGCGTAAGGCCATAACCAGCCCGATGCAGCCGCACAGCAGGTTGCCGCAGGTCATGGCGTTGGGCAGGTGTTTCAGTAGTGCTTTCATGCCCGTACGAATGGATTAGTGCGCTTTTCCTGCCCAATCGTTGTGGGGTCCATATGGCCCGGATAAACAACGTAATCGTCGGGTAAGGTAAAAAATTGCGTTCGAATGCTGTTAAGCAAGTCGGCGTGGTTGCAATAAGGGAAGTCCGTGCGGCCAACGCTGCCCCGGAATAAAACATCGCCCCCGACAACGTATCGATCGGCGTGATTGATAAACGCTACGTGGCCCGGCGCATGACCAGGCGTAAACACTATGTCCAGAACGGTATTGCCCACGTGAATCTGTTCGCCTTCTTTCAAAAACCCATCGATGGTAGAGGGTTCGTAGGCACGCAGTCCATACAGCGCGCAACGGGCGGGTACGTCATTATAAATCACCATATCCAGCTCGTGCAGGTACGCCTTAACCCCATATTTGCGCTTCAGGTACGCACAGCCGAACACGTGGTCGAGGTGAGCGTGGGTAAGCAGGATAGACTTGACCGTTAGCTTACGCTCGTCGATGAAGCGGCTAAGTGCTTCTTTCTCCGCTTGTTCGTAACAGCCGGGGTCGATCACGACAGCCTCGCCGGTTGCGTCATCGGCGATCACGTACGTATTTTCCTGAAAAGGCGAAAACTCAAAAGCCTGAATCATAAGCTAACGCGGATGAAGCCGCGTTTGAGAAGAATAGGAGCGGGGTTGGGCCGCGTTACGTTACAAAAGTAGGAACACCGTCGGTTTTTTGCGCAAATCGGGGGTCTGCGATTTCCATTCCCGAATCGTCAGCGTGCGTACGAACGCATCCGGAGCCGTTACGTTACAGGCTACACACAGGCGTGTGTTGGGCTGGCAGTTTGCGACTACATCTGCGAACAGAGCATCATTTCGGTACGGCGTCTCCATGAAAATCTGAGTTTGCTGCCGTTGCTGCGCTTCTTTTTCGAGGTGACGTATCGACCGGGCTCTGTCCTGCCGGTCGATGGGTAAATAGCCATGGAAGATAAACGATTGCCCACTCATGCCGGAAGCCATGAGCGCCAACAGAATTGAGGAGGGGCCTACTAGCGGCTCTACACGCCACCCCAGCGTATGAGCCATACTGACAACAACCGCACCTGGGTCGGCTACGCCCGGACAGCCTGCTTCGGAAAGCACTCCTGCGTTCTGTTTTCGCTCCATCAGTTCCTGAATCTGTCGGCGCGTATCGGCAGGGGGGGTGTCTTTGTTGAGTTCGTGAAACAAAGTCCCGTCGATGACGCGGCTCGTTTTCAAGCCCGTAATAAACCGACGGGCCGACCGGAGGTTTTCCACAAAATACGCATCCGTCTTATCAATTATTTCCCGAATAGTAGGCGGAAGAACCTGCTCGAACGTATCGTCGGCGAGGAGGGTAGGAATCAGATACAGCGTTGGCATTCGTAAGCTTTAACTGTGTTCAACAAATTTTATCAGCGTTTCGACAAACTCAACCGGTTTTTCGGCCTGCACCCAGTGGCCTGCGTCCTGAATGGTTTCAATCTGCGCCTTGGGAAACATACTTTTAATGGCGGGAATATCGGTATCTAGGATGTACGGTGACTCACTGCCCCGGATAAACAGCGTCGGTTCCGTCACGATACGTGGATTTGTAAGCTCTTCGCCAATGCCGTGCAGTTCCCGCTCAATAACGGGCAGGTTCAGTCGCCAGTCAAATCGCCCCTGGCTATCCCGATACAGGTTCTTCAACAGAAATTGACGTACCGTCAGCAGCGGCTCGTACTTACTCAAAATGGCGTCGGCTTCGCTGCGGCTGGTTATACCGGCCAGGTCAATCGCTTTCAGGCCCCGTATGAGCTCAGCGTGGTGAACCGGGTAAAACTTAGGCGCAATATCGACCACAACCAGCTTCGCGAACGTACCCGGATAAGCCATTACGTACTGCATCACGGCCTTTCCGCCCATCGAATGGCCCACCAGTATAGGGCGGTCGATCTGGTGGTCAATTAGAAATTCGTGCAAATCATCGGCCATACCGTGATAGTCGTGATCTTCAGCGCGGGGGGACTGACCGTGGTTTCGCTGATCAAGCGCGAATACGCGGCAGCCTCGGGCGGCTATTGCTTTGCTGGTGGTGAGCCAGTTGTCCGATGAGCCAAAAACGCCGTGTAGAATGACTATAGCCGGACCCGTGTCGCCCGTTTGTCGATAAAATAGCTTCATATTCGTTCGTAAGGCTGGGTCAGATAACCAGAGGACGCCAACCTTTTCTTGGTTGATTTACGCTCAACTTTCGAGAATGGTTCGAAGTCTCGTTTTTTTCTAAATCTGAGCAAAAAGTGGCTTAACACAAACTTAACATATAAGAATAGCACCTAAACCGCTAGATTTTGGCTTATTCCACGTTTTTTGGCCGAAAACTTATTATATGTAGTATTATTTTAAGGAGAGATGCTTTGTATGCCCCAAAAAAATAACTGATCTTTGCATTAAAATTGGACCGTTCCCTAAGTAATGGACCCCAAACAAAAATCAATCAAACCAAACACTTCTATGTTTAAAAAATTACTGCATGGGAAGGCAGCCTCGTTGCTGTTCAGCAGTATGCTCTTCGTGCTATTCTGTAGCAGTGGGGTGATGGCACAGGTTACGACCGCAGTGATCAATGGGCAAGTAAACGATGATAAAGGCGCGCCATTGCCCGGTGCTACCGTGGTCGCCATTCACGAACCTTCCGGGAGTCGGTATGGGACCACGACAAACGCATCAGGCCGTTACACGCTTCCTGGTGTTCGCGTGGGTGGACCTTTCCGGATAACGACTACGTTTGTTGGTTTCAGGGATCAGGTTAAAGAAGGAGTCTTTACGAATCTGGGTACTGCCGCTGACGTAAACTTTATTCTGTCAGATGCTAGTGCGCAATTGCAGGAAGTTGTTATATCAGGCACCCGGAGCGATATTTTCAGTTCCGAACGGACTGGTGCAGCAACCTCGTATGGTCGTCAAACGATCAATACCATTCCGACGCTGGGCCGGACTATCAACGACATTACGAAGTATAACGCTTATGGTAATGGCCAGTCATTTGGTGGTCAGGATCCTCGCTTCAACAATATCACTATTGATGGGGCGGTTTTTAATAACGGATTTGGATTAGGTAGTTCAGCACAGGCTGGTGGTCGCACAGGTACTACGGCCGTTTCGTTGGATGCTTTAGATGAAATTCAATTAAACGTAGCACCTTATGATGTTCGCCAGACGGGCTTCTCAGGGGCTGGTATCAATGCGGTTACTCGTTCAGGAACGAACGATTTTTCAGGATCGGTTTACTACCTATTCCGTAACAACAGCTTAGCTGGTAAGAAAGCGGATGGCAGAGATCTGCCTCCGGTTACGATCAACCAGAAGACGCAAGGCTTCCGGGTTGGTGGTCCGATCATTAAGAACAAACTGTTCTTCTTCGCAAACGTAGAACAGTACAACAGCAGCAATCCCGCTTTGGATTGGGTAGCTAATCGGCCGGGTGCAACGGGTAACGTTTCTCGCGTAACAGCGGCTGATCTACAGGATCTTAGCCAGTTCATGAAAACGAACTTTAACCGTGATCTTGGCGCAATCGATAACTACAACAATGACGTTAAAAGCATAAAAGGGCTGCTACGTCTTGACTGGAACATCAACGACAATCATAAACTTGCGGTGCGGTATTCTCACCATAATTCTGAGTCGGATCAGTCGATCAGCAACAGTAACAGCAGCGGTACCGCAGGTTTTGGTAACCGTACCGGTTATTCTACCGGTGCTTATTCTGGTAACCTCGCTCTTTCTCCGCAGAATACAGGCTATAAGATTGCGGATAACACCCGCTCGATTGCTGTAGAATTGAACTCTACGTTCGGCGGTAAGTTTGCTAACAAATTAGTCGCTACGTATAACAAGCAAATCGAAGACAGAACTTATCGGACAGATATATTCCCGACCATCGATATTCTGAAAGACAATACGACTTATACGTCGATTGGCTTTGATCCCTTTACGCCAAACAACAAGCTGAACTATTCGACGCTGAATATCACCAACAACTTCAGCTACTTCGCAGGAAAACACACGCTGACGTTAGGTCTGTCGTACGAGAAATATACATCGAACAACGTGTTCTTCCCGGCGTCGAACGGTGTGTATGTGTATAACTCGATTGAGGATTTCAAAACTGCAGCGCTGGCTTCACTAGGTGGAACACCACCTGCTACGTCGCCTGTAACGGTAAGACAGTATAACCTACGTTACTCGCTGGTGCCAGGAGGAGCTGAACCACTGCAAACGTTGCGTCGGAGTACGTATAGTGCATACGTACAGGACGAGTTCCAGGTCAATCCTACGTTTAAAGTGACCGCTGGTGTACGGGCGGATATCTTCGCTTATGATAACTCAACGGCTGCCAACTTTAATAACCCACGGGTAGCCGAGCTTAATTATAAAGACGAAAACAACCAGCCATATAAATTAAACACGGGTGCATTCCCTAAAGCGCGTCTGCTGGTTTCGCCCCGGGTTGGTTTTAACTGGGATATTAAAGGAGATAAAACCACGCAGCTTCGGGGCGGTAGCGGTATCTTCGTTTCCCGTATCCCTGAAGTGTTAGTTTCTAACCAATTGGGTAATAATGGTGTAAATACTGGCGTATATAACTTCCAGAATACCAACATTCCATTTGTTACGGATCCTAGCAAATTGCCAGCCGGTTTATTACCCGCGGTCACCACTGATGTCCGGAGTTTGACCGGTTATGCGGTTAATGCAACTGATCAAAACTTAAAATACCCAATGGTTTGGAAAACGAACCTGGCTGTCGACCAGCGTTTACCCTGGGGTTTGATTGGAACGGTTGAAGCCATTTATAATAAGACAATTCAGGCACTTCGTTATATCGACGCTAACTTAGCTAGCCCAACCCGTCAGTTGAGCGGCCCAGACACACGAAATCTTTTCCCGGCTTCAGGTGTAACAGGTACTGCTGCAATTAACACCGCTCGTTACATTAATTATCCATACAATACGAATGCCTTTGTGTTGAAAAATACAAACGTAGGTGATTCATATACATTGACTGGTAAGCTGGAAAAACCC
Organism: Spirosoma fluminis; assembly: GCF_054778895.1. Lineage (NCBI taxonomy): Bacteria > Pseudomonadati > Bacteroidota > Cytophagia > Cytophagales > Cytophagaceae > Spirosoma > Spirosoma fluminis. The sequence goes on along the minus strand of NZ_BAAGZD010000008.1, from coordinate 80,928 downwards.
GCCGTAAATGGTTTTGGTGGAATGGTAGCGTACACCTATGGACAGGCAAGAGACTTGCAATTAGTAGGTAGCACGGTTGTTGGTAACACGCCGACCATACAGGGTCAGAACTATCTGACCATGTCTTACGGTGACAACGATCTGCGTCATCGGATTATCGGCTATGTGAACTATCGGTTGAACTACGGTGGCAAATTCGGTGGTTCGACCACCTTTACGCTGGGTATGCAATCAACCAGTGGCTATAAAGCTTCTTACGTCGTTGGTGGCGATTTGAACAGCGATGGTCAGACAAGCAATGACCTGATCTATGTGCCAAAGAGCGCATCTGAGTTGACCTTCGCTCCTCTAACCGTAGGATCGGGTACATCAGCTGTAACCTACTCGCCTGAACAGCAGCAAGCGGCTTTTGATGCTTATATTAATGGTAATGAGTACCTGAAGACTCGTCGTGGTCAGTACGCTGAACGGAACGGTGGTTACGCGCCCTGGTTGACCCGTTTTGACTTCACGGCTATACAGGAGGTTTACGTACGCGTTGGTTCTAAAGGAACCCGCCATACACTGCAATTCCGGGCTGACATTCTGAACGTTGGTAACCTGCTCAATAATAAATGGGGTGTAGGCTGGCAGAATACATCATCGAGCCCATTGTCGCTGGCGAGTGTTAGCGCAGCTGGTGTACCAACCTACCGCATGGGAACGCAGTCAGTTGTCGAAAATGGCACTAACCGGACAATCCTGTTGAGAGATTCGTTTGTAAAGAGTATAACGATCGATAACGTTTGGCAGGCTCAGCTTGGCGTTCGTTACTTGTTCTAACTAATTGCTCACAAGTAAAAAGGAAAACCGCCGGATTGCTCCGGCGGTTTTTTTATACCGTGTTGAAACCTACATTCGGTCCTTCTTATTTTGACCGTTTATACGAGGCTGTACACACGGAGCTGCAGGCCTTCAGAGTCCGTGTTCGAAAAAGTGTTAGCGTATCGCCCTAACCGGGCAAAGCCAGCTGACTTAAGGCCTTTTTATTACGTTAACAGGAACAGATCAGGGTAGAACGGGCGCTTCACTGTCCAGCGTTCGCATACGCAGTACGTCGACACCTGCCTGATAACCCGCTACGATTACGCGGCCGATGTCTTCAGACGTAAATTTCATCAAATTAAGCGAGAGCGGCTCGGTAGGTCGAATGATGGTGAGTTTCAGCGTTCGGCCGTGGAGGTGTTCTCGCTCCGCAAATCGTTCGGCCCAGGCAATGTCATTGTTTACCAACTGATTGACGGTAATATCTTTCACCCGATCCATCAGGTTAAGCAGATTCCGGTAATTAAATTTCTCGTTGTAAATTTTCTTCGCGTGGCAGGCGACACAGGCGATGTCGGTGGCACCATCTTCAATCGCAACCCGTAAGGGAGCTACCTCCCGTAACCCGCCGTCCAGGAACGCTTTTCGGTGATCGCCCCCGATCTGCACCGCGGGCATTAGAAAGGGTAGCGAACTGCTGGCGTACACAAAGTCGAGAAAGTTCGGGTCATTCGCATCGGCATACAGCATATCGCCATTGACAATATCGACGGCACCCACTTTAAGGCAGACTGGGCCGGTTTTGAGGGCTTCCAGGTCAACGTGATTACGAATCAGGTTCTGAATAGGCGAGTTGTCGAGCAGGCCGTCAAAGCGGCTCATGAGCGTATTGTAGCCCATCCGGAAGCGCGATCGAATAACCGCTACGTCGTCGGGTTTGGTAATATTCCGAATCCAGAATTCGATCAGATATTTGCCAACTTTTGTCCAGTTGACCTGCCCGGTTTCGGCCTGCTGGCGAGCCGCTTCGTTGGCAATAAACGTAGCGTTCAAACTACCTACTGAGATACCGTACAGCTGATCGGGCACAAAGCCTGACTCGAAGAGTGCCATGGCCGCCCCCGCCTGGAAAGCCCCTTTCAGTGAGCCGCCACCCAGAACGAGTGCTTTGCGAGGAGGAATGGATGGCGAGGCCGCTGCGTTGGAGGAGGGTGAAGGTGGGGTTGGATTATCGATCATAGAAGAAAGGGCTGCGCCACAGTACGGTAGTAAGTTGGCAATTTTTGATTCGTAAACAAAACGAATTTTACCAGACAATACGTAGTCACCGATCTGCTTTTGCGGGTGCGTTTTTTCCGGTCTGCACTTTCCTTGCTATACTTGCCAAAAATTAGGCGGCTGTTTTTCGGAAGCGGTGAACCATTCATAAGCGTTCATTCCTTTTTAGTGTAAACCGCCCACCGAAGATTACCACCTGCTTCTTAAAAATGGCCCTTACCGTCGCTGACATCCAAGCTCCGATTGCTGCTGAAATGAAGTTGTTTGAGCAGAAATTCCGGGACTTAATGAAAAGTGACGTTATGCTGCTCGACCAGATCATGAATTATATCGTGAAACGGAAGGGTAAGCAACTGCGGCCCATGTTTGTGTTTCTGACGGCGGGCGTGTGCGGTCAGATTACCGAATCTACCTACCGGGGTGCCTCGCTCATTGAACTGTTACACACGGCTACCCTCGTCCACGATGACGTAGTGGACGACTCGAACTACCGGCGCGGTTTTTTTTCCATCAATGCACTCTGGAAGAACAAAGTTGCCGTTTTAGTTGGTGATTATCTGCTGTCGCGCGGGTTACTGCTGTCGGTCGATAACGGGGATTTTGAATTGCTTCAGATTGTGTCGACTGCGGTGCGCGAGTTGAGCGAAGGCGAACTGCTGCAAATCGAGAAGGCCCGTCGGCTGGATATTACCGAAGCCGTTTATTACGAGATCATTCGCCAGAAAACAGCCTCGCTGATTGCGGCCTGTTGTGCAGTAGGCGCCCGTTCGGCGGGTGTCGATGCGGAAACAATTCAAAAAGCCCGGTTCTTCGGCGAAAAAGTAGGCATTGCGTTTCAGATCAAAGATGATCTGTTCGATTACGGCACGGCAGAAGTTGGCAAGCCGCTGGGTATCGACATTAAAGAGAAAAAAATGACCCTGCCACTTATCTACGCGCTTAACAAAGCTGGTTTTCTGGAAAAGCGCCGGGTCATCAACATTATCAAGAACGAGAGTGGTAATCCTAAAAAAGTGAATGACGTCATCGCGTTCGTCAAAAACTCAGGAGGTATTGAGTACGCAACCGAAGCCATGAACCAGTACGTAGCGCAGGCTCAATTACTATTAAATTCCTTTCCGGAATCTCCCTACCGGCAATCCCTGCATCAACTGGTGCAGTACACCATCGACCGAAGTAAGTAATCGTTGGTTCGATACGTTCATCCCTTCATTAGTCAGACTCTACTTTCTTCGCCGTCTTCTGCGTGAAAAGTTTGTGAAAATCCGGGCTCTCAGTGTTCATCCACTTGTCCCAGAAGGTAAAGTACAGCCCATAATTGAACCGAAACTGAGCGTGGTGCAAACTATGATGCGTTGCGCCAATGAGCCAGCGCCCCAACCAGTGCCGATCGAAATTGCGCGGATAAATTTCGGTGTTCAGGTGGTTTACGGCGCTCGAAACAGTCATAATCAGCAGCAACAACCCTACGGCTGATAAGTGAAGTGGCAGAATGAACGTAAGCGCCGGAATCACAATGGCCTGCAACGTGCTTTCGGTCGGATGAAACGAAAAGGCCGTCCAGGGAGAGGTTGTAATACTGTCGTGATGGGTTTTATGCACCCACTGATACACTCCGGGTCGGTGCATCCAGCGGTGCAGCCAATAATAATACGTTTCGTGAATGAACATGACCAGAACGATACTAACCGGGTACCAGATCAGCGGATACGCCCTGATATCCGTATAGATCCTGGTGTAGCCGTTCTGGTACGCCAGGATCAGGCCGACGGCAATAGCCGTGAAAATGAGCGATGTCAACAGCGACCAGCCTATTTCCCGCCGATCCTGACCGGGTTTGCGGGGGCGCGTCTGCACGGCACGATGCGCAAACTGCTCTTTCATGGATACCTTAAACAGCCACCAGAAAGCCAGAGAAAATAAAACGTATCGCCCAAAAATCGCCAGGAAAAACAAGAGGGCTGTTAGCCACAATGTAGCCGGGCTGTTAATTTCAATCATGACACCAAAAGCTAGTTGCAAGGCTCTAGTATACTCAACTGAATCGGTTCGTCAGTGTTCACTCAGTCGGAATGTAACCCAATCAATTTAGTGAAAATCGTTAGAATCCGGTGCATTACGTTCGCCAAACGCGGTGCGGCTACCCACTAAATTGTTTATACATTTGCGGCAGTTTCTAACCTTCAACGGAACGGCCCATGCGTCTGCGTCTTTCGATCTTAATGCTACCGATGTTTGTGGTAGCGACCTCTTTTGCCCAAACCCCTAAATCAGCTGGAATTGCCCGTCCTAAACTTGTTGTCGGCATTGTTGTCGACCAAATGCGGTATGATTACCTCTACCGCTATTACGATAAATATACGACCGGCGGGTTCCGGCGTCTGATGGATGGTGGCTTCAATGCCCGTAACAACCACTATCATTATGCCGCTACGTATACCGGTCCTGGCCATGCCGCAATTTATACGGGCTCGGCACCAGCCTTAAACGGTATTGTTGGTAATGATTTTTATGATCACCGACTTGGTCGTATTATGTACTGCGCCGAAGATACTACGGTCACTACGGTAGGAAATACCGGATCAGCCGGCAAGATGTCGCCCCGAAACATGCTCGTAACCACCATCGGCGATCAGTTGAAATTAGCGACCGATGGCCGGGCTAAAGTAATTGGCATTGCCCTGAAAGATCGGGGGGCTATACTACCAGCGGGGCACGCAGCTAATGCCGCCTACTGGTTCGATTCGAAAGACGGTAATTTCATTTCGAGTACATTCTATCAGAAGGAATTGCCGCAGTGGGTGCAGGCGTTTAACGCGCGCAAGCTGCCCGAGCAATTCATGCAACAAAAATGGACTCCGCTGCTGGCGCTTGATAAATACACCGAAAGTACTACCGACGATCAGCCCTACGAAGCAACGCTGCCGGGCGAACCGAAACCTGTATTTCCGCATGAATTTGTGGTGCAGACTGGCAGCAACAAATATGAGGTGCTGCGGTCCAGCCCATACGGCGATCAGTTGACCAAGGAATTTGCCCTGGCCGCGTTGAAAGCCGAAAAGCTCGGTCAGCGCAACGTAACGGATATGTTATGTGTGAGCTTCTCATCACCCGATTACATCGGTCATGCTTTTGGTACCCACGCCATCGAAACAGAAGATCAGTACCTGCGGCTTGATCGGCAACTAGCCGATCTGATGAACCAGCTCGATGCTACGGTCGGCAAGGGGCAGTGGGTCGCATTTCTGTCGGCGGACCACGGAGCGGCCGATGTGCCGGCTTTTTCCCAGCTGTACCGGATCCCAGCGGACGTTAAGGGGTATGGAGAGGTGAGCGAAGCGGTCAAGTCAGCGCTCGAAAAAGCATACGGTCCGGGGCAGTGGGTGCTCACGTACCTGAATCAGCAGATTCACATGAACCATGCTCTGCTGGCCGAAAAGAAAATTGCGTTACAGGACGTATATGAACTGGTTCGGACTACTTTGTTGAAACAGCGGGGCGTGGTGAACGTAATAAACCTGCACAATCTGGGGGCAGTAGCTATTCCTGAACTTCACCTAAACCTGTTCCGGAACGTGTATCATCCCAACCGAAGCGGTGATTTCTACGTCATGCAGCAGCCCGGCTGGTTTGAAGGACGTAGCCGGGGCACTACACATGGCACCGTATACGCCTACGATACACACGTGCCTTTTCTGCTATACGGCTGGGGAGTGCGGCCCGGACAACTGCTTCGCCGGACCCACATTCATGACATTGCGCCGACCATTGCCGCTTTGTTAGGCATTCTTGAGCCAAGCGGCTCGATCGGCAATCCCGTACCCGAAGCCATCGCTACGAAGTAAACACTAGCTACTAGCTCCTCACGGACCTTCGTCCTCAGTTAACACAGTTAGCTCAGGACGAAGACAATCTCTTTAAAGTCAAATGTCTTCTCGCCGGTAACCGTCGACACAACGAGTCTGCCTACGGCGTCTACTCCCGTGATGATACCGCGAAAAGAGATGCCATTCGCCACGAAGGGATGTTCTTCCCGATACCGGAACAGACTTTGCAGGTACGCGGCTTTTAAGGCGTCGCGCTGCCCGGCTCTGAGTTGCAGGTACCGCTGCTCGAGGCTTTCGCTCAACCGGCTTAGCAGGCCCGGCAGATCGTACCCGGCGGATAGTGGGGCTTGCTGTTGCAGGGACGTTGCGGTTGGATACGTAAATTCTGTCTGATTTACGTTCAATCCGGCACCAACTACCGACCAACCGATGTTATATCCCTGCAAGGTGTTCTCAATCAGTATACCGCCCAGCTTTTGATTGCCAACGTAAAGATCGTTTGGCCATTTAATGCGGACGTTGTTGAGCAGAGAGGCCAAAGTGTCGTGGATGCCCAGCGAAACAGCGATGTTTAGCCAAAACTGTTCAGTAGCTGACAAAAACGACGGCTTTAAAATCAGCGAGAATGTCAGATTCTCGCCGGGTTTAGCTTCCCATTGGTTACCTCGCTGCCCCCGACCGGCTGTTTGGTTATCCGTTACAACGATTAAGCCTTCGGCCGGATCCTGAGAAGCAATCAAATCGGACGCTTCGTCGTTAGTTGACTGACAGCTTGGCAGGTATTGGACTATTTGCCCAACAAAAAGCGTTTTGGGATGGATTTTGTACAAAATTTGTTTAGTTTAGTAGAGGGAAGCAAATGAATGGTGCCGGGGGTATTTGAGCCCGCAAGCAACGCACCCGCTGATACGCTTATCGTGCAATGTTAAACCGAAAGCATGAGAATTAACAAAACCAGTGAATACACCGCCGAGCAAATCCGGGATTTTGTTGTCCGGGGCATGCAGGAAAAAAAAGGGCAGGACATTGTAATCATGGACCTGCGCAACGTTAAAAACGCCATCTGTGATTACTTTGTAATCTGTTCGGGAAATTCCGATACGCAGATCGACGCGATCTCAACATCTATAGAAGAGGAAGTTTACAAAATAAGCCATCAGGACCCTTGGCACCGGGAAGGTAAGATGAACCGGGAATGGATTCTGCTGGATTACGTAGACGTAGTGGCCCATGTGTTCAAGAAAGACCGACGGTCGTTTTATGATCTTGAACAGCTCTGGGGCGACGCCGAAATTCAGTACATTGACGATAACGACCTGGTACCTGTATCTTGATAGCGTTTTGATAAAGAGGCCTTTGATGGCGGGCAATTGTTCCGCATAAATGGCCGTTTATGGGATGAGTTTACCGCTTGTCCTAACCGTTTCACAGCAGAAACAATCGGCTGTGAAACGGTGTTACCCTTTGAAATCCGTTTGTACAACCTGAGGAAATGGCAGAAAACAATAATAGAAATCCTTTAGTACCCCGTGGAGGCCCACGCAAGCCCAACTTTCAGGGGTGGATTGTTGCGTTGCTGATTGCCGCCATCCTTGGCATTACGTTCTTCAATAAAAGCTCAGCCACTCGTGAAACCTCGCAGAAGCGGTTTGAGCGAATGGTTAAAGATCGTGAAGTAGCCGAAGTGGTGGTCGTCAACGATAAGATTGCTGAAGTTACGCTTACGCAGCAGGCTGCGCAGAGTCCTAAATACCGTAACTTATTTTCCGATAAGCCGTATTTCGGTTCCAACCATGGCCCGCACTTCCAGTTTCAGATTGCATCTGGGGAGACTTTTAAGAAAGACTTAGACGCTATCCAGCAGGGCGTTCCTGACAACGAAAAGATTGATTATCGATTCGAGCAGCGAAGTGACTTTGGCAGTATCATCAGTACGTGGGGATTCCTGATTGTGATGATTCTGGCGATGTACTTTTTGCTCGGACGTATGTCTGGAGCTGGTGGCCCCGGTGGTCAGATCTTCAATATTGGTAAATCCAAAGCGGCTCTGTTCGACGCCGATAACAAGGTGAAAATTACCTTCAACGATGTAGCGGGTCTGGATGAAGCCAAGGAAGAAATCAAGGAGATTGTCGATTACCTGAAAAACCCGACGAAGTTTACCAAACTCGGCGCTAAAATTCCGAAAGGAGCTTTGTTGATAGGCCCTCCGGGTACGGGTAAAACTCTACTGGCGAAAGCCGTTGCCGGGGAAGCCGGTGTTCCGTTCTTCTCCCTGTCGGGTTCTGACTTCGTCGAGATGTTCGTAGGAGTCGGGGCGGCACGGGTGCGTGACTTATTCAAACAAGCAAAAGAGAAAGCGCCTTGTATCATCTTTATCGATGAGATCGACGCGGTTGGTCGCTCGCGGGGCCGTGGTTCAATGCCGGGTGCCAACGATGAACGCGAAAACACGCTGAACTCGCTGCTGGTAGAGATGGACGGGTTTGCCACTGATTCGGGTATCATTATCCTGGCTGCCACCAACCGCCCGGACGTACTGGATTCGGCTTTGCAGCGTCCCGGCCGTTTCGACCGTCAGATCAGTATCGACAAACCAGACATCGTTGGTCGTGAAGCCATTTTCCGGGTTCACCTGAAGCCGATTAAACTAGCGTCTGATGTAGATCCTAAAGAATTAGCGGCTCAGACACCGGGTTTTGCCGGGGCTGAAATAGCCAACGTTTGTAACGAAGCTGCGCTGATTGCCGCACGTAGTGATAAGGAAGCCGTCGATATGAAAGACTTCCAGGACGCTATGGACCGGGTAATTGGTGGGTTGGAGAAAAAGAACAAGCTCATTTCGCCGGAAGAGAAAGAAATCGTTGCGTATCACGAAGCGGGCCACGCAGTGGCTGGCTGGTACCTTGAACACGCCGATCCGCTCGTGAAGGTGACGATTGTACCCCGCGGTGTTGCCGCACTTGGCTACGCTCAGTACCTGCCGCGTGAGCAGTATCTGTACCGGACCGAGCAGCTAATGGATGAAATGTGCATGGCGCTGGGTGGTCGGGCGGCCGAAGACCTTATTTTTGGTAAGGTCTCGACAGGAGCTTTGAGTGATCTGGAACGGATTACTAAGCTGGCCTACAGCATGGTAACCATGTACGGTATGAATGATGTGATTGGTAATGTTTCATTCTATGATTCGAAACAATCGGACTATGCGTTCAACAAGCCGTATTCGGAAGAAACAGCCAAGCACATTGACGAAGAGGTTCGTAAGATTGTTGACATAGCATACAATCGCACCAAAGATTTGCTGACCGATAAGCGGGAAGCCTTGGAGGTGATTGCGAAGGAATTGCTTGAAAAAGAAATTCTTTATCAAAATGACCTCGTTCGCCTGATTGGCAAGCGTCCGTTCGAGCGCGAAACCGTTTATCAAGCCTATAAAAACAAAGGTGTTGCTGAAGAAGTGAAAGAGGAAATTGGTAAAGAGGCAAAACCTGCCGAAACCGAACCCGAATCACTGCCTTTATAGAGTATAAATTGTTTAGCAAAAAGCCCCTGCTCACTGAGCAGGGGCTTTTTGCTGTAGATGGTTTCACGCTTTATCGTTTGCCTAACTCGATCGCCTGCATATCGGTGACACGACCCGCATCTAATGTAAAACGAACCGCCGTTCGGGTTAGATGAAACCCGGTTTTGCCAGCCGCTCCCGGATTAATGAATAAAAGATTGTTTCTGGCGGAGTCACGGGTAACCTTTAAAATATGGGAGTGCCCACACACAAATACATCGGGCGGGTTAAGCCGAATCTCTGATCGAACAGCCGGATTATAGGTTGGGGGCGTACCGCCGATGTGAGTCATCCAGACCCTCACGCCTTCGAGGGTAAAGTGCAGATGGGCGGGTAGCTGAATACTCTCCTGATCAATGTTTCCGCTGACAATTCGCAGGGGGCGGAAGGCACTCAACTGCTCAACGATAGCTAAGTTGCCGACATCGCCCGCGTGCCAGATTTCGTTACATTCGGCGAAATGCGTAAAAATCTGCGGGTCGAGGTAGCTGTGTGTGTCAGAAAGTAAACCGATACGTATCATAACAGGAAGTAGCCCAGATTCATCCGGGCTACGTTTTACTCGATTGAAGCTGATCCTAAAATTAACTCTTTCATCTCGGCCCGTATCTTTTTCTTATCGATTTTGCCGACACTTGTTTTAGGGATTTCCGGAACGAAAACAATGCGGTCGGGTACGTACCATTTGTGAAGTTCGCCCGTATCAACTTTGGCTTGCAGATCTGCCTTGATGCCTTCGGAAGAGAGCGTATAGCCCGGTTTTTGCACAATCAACGCGTGTGGGCGTTCGCCCCAGCGTTCGTCGGGCAGTCCGATAACCGCCGATTCAGCCACGCCCTCAACCTGCGACAATACGTCTTCCATATCCAGCGACGATACCCATTCGCCCCCGGTTTTTATTACGTCTTTAGTGCGGTCAGCAATCATCACCCAGTAGTCGGGCGTAATACTGGCTACGTCACCGGTATGCAGCCAGCCACCTTTCCAGAGTTCGGCGCCCCGCTCGGCGTCGTTATAGTACCCCTGCGTTGCCCACGGACATTTAACGACAATTTCGCCCAGGGAATGACCATCGTGCGGAACAAAGTTACCGTCATCGTCCATCAGGCGCATCTCCACAAAGGGCGAAATGCGACCAGCCCGCGTCCGTAAATCGATCTGTTCATCAAAGGAGAGTTGCTTTTCAAGTTCGTTTAAATACACAATGGCGGTCACAGGAGCCGTTTCGGACATGCCATATCCCTGCGAAACGGTAATGCCCAGTTCCGTAGCCGCTTTAGCCAGCCCTTTTGTGAGTGCAGAGCCGCCAATCAAGACTTTCCAGCGGCTCAGGTTATCTCTGTATTTCTGCGCGGCCGGACTACTGACCAGCATGTTCATTATAGTGGGTACACAGTGGGATAAGGTTACGCCTTCCGTAACCAGTAGCTTTAGCAGAAGCTCCGGCTCATAACGACCTGGGTATACCTGTTTGGCTGACATCATCGTCGCCAGAAACGGGAAGCCCCAGGCATGTACGTGAAACATGGGCGTAATGGGCATATACACGTCTGTAGACCCTTTGAAGGGCATAGCTTCGTACCCGATAATGTAGGTTAAAAGTCCAACCGTGTGCATGAACAACTGGCGGTGTGAAAAATAAACGCCTTTTGGATTACCCGTTGTACCCGTTGTATAGAACGTAGTAGCCCAGGTATTTTCGTCAAAGTCCGGAAATTCGTATTGATCGGAAGCACTCTTCAGCATGGCTTCGTATTCGCCGGAAAAGCCTTCGGAGACTTCGGTGGTTGCAGCAGGGGCTGTATAAACCTTATCGCTGAGCAAGACGTATTTCTCAACCGTGGTCAACTGCCCTTTGATGGCCGTTAAAATGGGTAGAAAGTCTTCATGAATCAGTACGATCTTGTCTTCGGCGTGATTCATCGTGTACAATATCTGCGTTGGGGATAGACGCACGTTGACGGTATGCAACACAGCTCCCATACTCGTTACGCCAAAAAAGCACTCCAGATAGCGGTGGCTGTCCCAGTCAAGCATCGCAACCGTATCGCCTGGTTTAACCCCGAGTTCAGTCAGTACATTAGCCAGTTTCCGAACGCGCTGATTGAACTCGATATAATTCATCCGAAACAGATCACGATAGACAATCTCGCGCTGAGGTTCGTATTTTAACGATTGAGCGAGCAGACTCTTAATTAGCATCGGTGGTTCATGGGCCTCAGCCGTGCGGGGAATCAATTTGGTTTGTATCATGGTCATTGACGGTACATAATGTCTATATTACTAGTAACTCTTTGAATAAACCAAAAGTATGGCCGAATAAGCCTACATGATAAAGTTGGAAACAAAAGTTAATTTTAGACAATCTTACTGGTAGTATACAAATGAGGCTGTTACTCATCGTGTTCCTGTTCAGCGCAACTCTGGCTCAAGCCCAGTTTGCGAGCAAAATTACCTGCTTCTTTCCGAAAGCCTGGAATGGTAAACAAGCGATTCTTGTCAGCAGTCCGCTGGGACGTAAACAGGGTATTGATACCGCTACGATTGACAACCGGAGTGCTACGTTCATCGTAAAGCTCGCCGAACCCTGCCCTGCCTACGTTTGGGTGGAGGGCAACAAGGAAGATATTACGTTGTTTCTTGACTCGCCCCAAATCGCTGTTGCCTATGATCCAGAGGCCGCCGTTCAGACTGTGATTTCAGGATCCCCGGAATCAGAACTGTGGCGTCAGGAGAAAAATAAAGCTTCTGAGAGAAATGAATTCGCGACGGAACTGTATAGGCAGGCTTATGAAGCGTTTAGTGCGAGCGATTCGTTAACCGGCCTGCGCTACAGGAGAATGATAGATTCTCTGCAGGTTGTTATAGAAAAAATGCTTGTGCAGCAAATAGAAAACAACCCTACATCGGGCCTCAGTTGGTACAAGTTTAGTGATAGCTACAACAGATTTCCGTACAAACAGGCCTGGAGTTTATTCATTAAGCTATCCACCTTTTCAAATTATCCGACTTACAAATCCATCCAGCAGGTATTGTTGCAAAGACAACCTGGTAAAAAAGCGCCTGATTTCAGTCTTATAAGCCTGACTAATGATACGATAACTTTATCAAAATTAGAAAGCCGATTAATCCTGATTGATTTTGCCAGCCTTACGCTGCATACGTGCCAGGAACGTCATTCTGCGTTAAGAAAGCTCTATGAAACGTACCATTCACTTGGACTGGACATAATCACGATCTGCTTTGAGCCTGACCGGCAAACTTGGCAAGCGAATCGGGTAAGAGATTGCTTGCCGTGGCGTCAAGCGTTTAGCTTGTTGAAGCCTTCAGACCCGGTCATAGACGCGTTTGCGGTTAAACGGATGCCCGACAACGTACTGCTCGGCGCAGATAAAACGGTGCTTGAGCGTGATCTGTCTGTATCCGAACTTGACGCCAAACTAAAACAGCTACTTAACAAACCCTAATTTGTTGAGTAGCTGTGTGAAAGCTGCATGAATCGAGTCGAGTTATAGCAACAGACCGGCCAGCGTAGCCGACATATAGCTGGCGAGTGTGCCGCAGATCAGAGCTTTAAACCCAAGTCGGGCGAGGTCGCTTCGGCGATGGGGGGCTAACTCACCAATACCGCCCACCTGAATAGCGATTGAGCTGAAATTGGCAAAGCCGCAGAGCGCAAAACTGGTAATGGCAATGGTTTTCGGGTCGAGTGTTGACCGAATTTTTATGAGATCCAGATAGGCTACAAACTCGTTAACTACCATTTTGGTACCCATCAATGCCCCGGCGGCCTCAATGTCTTTAGACGGTACGCCCATGGCCCAGGCGAACAACGAGAATAGCTTGCCTAACAGCATATTCAGGCTGAGGTTGTCCATACCCAACACATAAAAGCCAAACCGGAACAGCAGGCTGTCGATCAGGGCGATCAAAGCAATAAAGCCAATCAGCATGGCTATTACGTTAAAGCCCACTTTCAGGCCTTCACTGGCACCAGCGGCAATGGCGTCCAGCAGGTTTGCGTGCGATTTTTTGATTTCGACCTTAACCGTACCCTGCGTTTCGGAAACGCCAGTTTCGGGCATTACGATCTTGCTGATTACTAACGCACCCGGAGCGGCCATAATACTAGCGGCCAGCAGGTAGGGGGCGGGCACCCCCAACGAAATATACACGGCTAATACGCCCCCGGCAATACAGGCGAACGACCCACTCATTGAAGCCAGCAGCTCCGAGTTCGTCATCCCGTTCAGATACGGTTTCACCATGATCTGAGCTTCGACTTGACCAACGAACGTACTGGCCACGTTCGAGAGTGCTTCTGCACCGCTTACCCCCATCAGCCACTTCATGACCCGAGCCATTACCGCAACGACCCGCTGCATAATGCCCAGGTGATAGAAAATGTTCACCAGCACCGCTACAAAAATGATGGTCGGAATAATCTGGAAAAAGAAAATTAAATTATTGTCGGTGCCGAAAGCCTGGGAAAGTAAATACCGCTTCACAAGCGGACCGAAGACGAACTCAGCACCAGCACCCGCCTTTTGCAGGAGCTTGTCGACATACACGCCGAGCGTCTGGAAAACTTGCTGGCCGACGGGGGTTTTTAGAATAAACACCGCAAGGCCAAACTGGAGCGCTAAGCCAACGCCGACGGTACGGAAATTTATAGCTTTACGATTATCAGAAAGGGCATAGGCTATGCCAAGAATTAATACAATGCCAATCAGGCCGGTAAAACGATCCATTAATGAAGGTAAGACGAAGTTTCAGTTAAGTTGGCGAAGATAACGAATTCAGCGTTAGCAGCGAGGAACGGACAGAGAGAATAGTACCTCAACCTGGGAGGGCAGAAACCTCCGATTTGCTGACTGCTAACGCTGCGTTCGTCATATATTCGCGATGGCCCGTTCGGCCCCTTCCTGATATTCCTCCTCAATCTGAGCGATTTCTGCTGGCTTGATTTGGGGATCAAACAGCCGCGACTCCATCACTTCCTGTTCGGTAACGCTAAAAAACCGCTGGTGCATGTTGAAGGGCTGCACATTGGCGGGTACTTCACATTTCTTAAAGTTACCGTCTTCTTCCAACTCGAAAGCGTTGACGTTATCGAGCAAATTATACGTTAGAATCAACGTAGCTAACTGCTTAACCCGCGGATCGGCCAGGAAAAATAGGGATTCGATACGTCGGTCGAAGCTACGTACCATAATGTCGGCGCTGCCACCGTATATTTTTGGATCGCCGTTGTTATGGAAATAGTAGATCCGGGTGTGCTCCAGAAAATCGCCAACGATTGAGCGAACCGTAATATTTTCGCTCAGACCCACCCGATGAGGACGCAGGCAGCAAATGCTGCGAACGATCAGCCGGATAGGCACACCCGCCTGCGAGGCTTTGTACAATTCGTCGATAACCTCTTTGTCTTCCAGCGAGTTGACTTTGATGCAGATGCCGCTGGGCAATCCATGCCGTGCGTTTTCGGCCTCCATCTGAATCAAGCCCAGCAACTGCTGGCGCATACCGCGTGGGGCCGTAATCAGGTACTGGTACTCGTTCGGCAACGAGTGGCCGGTAATGACGTTGAAGAACTCTGATATATCGTGGGTGTAGATTTCGTTCGTCGTTAACAGGCCAATATCGGTGTACAGGCGTGAGGTATCCTCGTTGTAGTTGCCAGTCGCCATGTGTGCATACCGCACTACGCGGCTTCCTTCATTTCGAACAACCAGCAACAGCTTTGTGTGCGTCTTATACCGGCTGATGCCGTAGATAACGAAACAGCCCGCTTTTTGAAGCCGCTGCGCTTCACGTATGTTGTTTTCCTCGTCGAAACGGGCCTTCACTTCAAACAGTACTGATACGTGTTTTCCGTTTTCGGCCGCTTTCAGCAAGGCTTCCGTAACGCGTGACCGTTTCGCCAGTCGATATACGGTAATCTTTATAGCCAGCACATGCGGATCTTCAGCAGCTTGTTCAAGTAGCTGCAACACTGGCTCAAAATTGTTGTAGGGATGATGGAGCAGTAAGTCGCGTTGCTTAATTACTTCAAATATATCATCGGTTTTATCCCGCCCCAGTCCCAGCGGAGGAACCGGTGCCTGTGGACGCGGCATATCGTCTTTGAAGTCCGGATGGCCAATGATCTGCCAGAACGCCGAAAAATCAAGCAATGTCTGGGTTTCGAAGATGTTCAGATCATCAATTTCCCAACGCTTCTTTAATAAATTAAGCATCCAGGGCGAGCCGATTGAATTCTTAGGACTCGTTTCCACCTCAACGCGCGTAACTCGCCCTAACCGCCGATTCTTAATTTTTTGACGAACTTCGTCGATAAAATCAACTTCGTCGTCGTCGTTCTCATCAAGCGTAAAATCGCCATTACGGGTAATCCGAAACAGATTGATCGACAGGATTTCGATGTTTCGGTACAGCTTTTTGATATTGTGCCGAACGATCTCCTCAATAGGAACAAATACCATTCGGTCATCCCGCTCGAACGACAGGAACCGGGGAAGGTTGGCGGGAATCTGAACGAACGAAAGCCGCTGCCGCTCGTCTTCATCTTCCGACCGTAGACTTTTCAGATCGGCACCATCCGGGTTTTGTGTGACAACCCCGAAAATGAGAACTTTTGCCAGCAACACTGGGAACGTATGCGTGTAGTCGTACAGCATTGGCGTCAGCGTCGGGTAGATAGCGCGGTCAAAATAATCGGTAGCAACGTCCTGTTCCTCAGCGGTTAACTCTTCGTACGTAGCTAACTCAAGGCCATTCTCGGCAAACAATGGCAGCAACTGTTCCAGGAAAACGGCTTGCTGGTCGCGGCAAAATTGCTGAGCGGTTGTGTACAAGGCTTTCCGGAAGGGTACTTCCCGCAAACCGGAGTAATCGACCCGCTGCTTATGGTAATCCAGATAGTTATAAAGACTACCCACGCGGATCATGAAAAATTCGTCCAGATTAGAGGCTGAAATAGCTAAGAACTTTAGCCGTTCCATGAGCGTACGGTTTGTACGACGAGCCTGATCCAGAACGCGCTCGTTGAATTTCAGCCAGCTGAGGTCGCGGCTAAGGTAGTTGCTCTGATCAATAACGCTGCTAACTTTTTCGCTAACCTTTGCCATCTTGTCGGGTACCTGTTCAGGGGTATTTGCCTGTCGATGCGTGAGTTTGGAAACTAAGTTGCCCAAAATTGTACGGTTGGGGTTTAAGGAATAACGCATACACGTATTTGAACTTTGAATTACAACAAAAAAGCGGGCATTTCGGCCCGCTTTGTGTTATCATTCGGTTAAACATCCACTCGGGCGTATTTCGCGTTTCGTTCGATGAAGTCACGTCGGGGAGCGACTTCGTCGCCCATCAGGGTTGAGAAGACGTGGTCGGCATCGGCGGCCGACTCGACCGTAACGACTTTCAGACTGCGGGTGTCAGGATTCATCGTCGTACTCCAGAGTTGTTCGGCGTTCATCTCACCTAACCCTTTGTAACGTTGTACACCGACATTTTCTTCCCGGCCACTGCCTGCCAGTTCTTTCACCGCTGCTTCGCGCTGAGCCTCGGTCCAGCAGTACCGCTCTTCTTTACCTTTCTTAACCAGATACAGGGGCGGCTGAGCGATATAGATGTAGCCGTTGTCAATCAAGGCTTTCATATTCCGGTAGAACAACGTCAGGATCAGCGTCCGGATGTGGCTGCCATCGACGTCGGCATCCGTCATGATGATGATCTTGTGGTAACGAAGCTTATCCAGGTTCATCACCGTCTCATCGTCTTTTTTCTCCAGCCGGACGCCCAGGGCGGTCCAGATATTCTTGATCTCTTCGTTCTCGTAGATTTTGTGCTCCATGGCTTTCTCTACGTTCAGGATCTTGCCACGTAACGGCAGAATAGCCTGGAACGCCCGGTTACGGCCCTGTTTCGCCGTACCGCCCGCTGAGTCACCCTCTACCAGGTAGAGTTCACACTTTTCCGGATCGGTGTCGGAGCAGTCGGCCAGTTTGCCGGGTAAACCCATGCCACTCATAAAATCTTTACGGTCGGCCATGATACGTTTATACGCCTGTTCAGCCGCAATACGTGCCTGAGCGGATACCAGCACCTTTTTGACAATGCCCTGGGCCGTTTTGGGGTTCTCTTCCAACCAGGTTTCGAGCAGATCAGCCATCGCCTGACTTACGGCGCTCACTACGTCCTGATTGCCCAGTTTGGTTTTTGTCTGGCCTTCGAACTGAGGTTCCTGTACCTTTACCGATACCACCGCTGTTAATCCTTTCCGGAAGTCTTCGCCCGTAAAGGTCAGTTTGCCGAGGTTTTTAAATTTGTCCGTGTTTTTGTCCGCGTAATTTTTCAATACGCGGGTCAGCGCCGACCGGAAGCCTTGTACGTGCGTACCACCCTCGTGGGTGTTGATGTTGTTGACGTACGACAATACGTTCTCGCCTGCTTCGTAGTTGTAAACTAAAGCTACCTGAACGGGTGTGCTGCCTTTGGTGCTTTCCATATACACCGGTTGCATGCCATCGAGCGAAGGGCGGGTTTCGTCCAAGTACTTAACGAACTCTACTAAACCGCCTTCCGAGATAAATTCAGTCTGATTGATGGGCTCACCCTGTTCGTCAAGCTCACGCATGTCTTTCAGGGAAATGCGAATGCCTTTGTTCAGATAAGCCAGTTCGCGCAGGCGGCCTGCTACGGTATCGTACCGATAAACCGTTTCGGTGAAGATGCTGCCATCGGGTTTGAAATGCGTAATGGTGCCGGTATCGTCAGCGTCGCCAATTACACGCACGTCGTACTGGGGAACGCCGATTTTGTATTCCTGCTCAAATATTTTGCCTTCGCGGTGTACTTCTACGCGTACGTCGGTTGAGAGTGCATTCACGCAGGAAACGCCCACACCATGCAAACCGCCCGATACTTTATACGTGTCTTTGTCGAACTTGCCACCGGCGTGCAGCACCGTCATTGCAATTTCAAGCGCTGACTTACCAGTTTTCGTATTGATGCCTGTCGGAATGCCCCGGCCGTTGTCCCGCACCGTGATGGAGTTATCGGCGTTGATGGTTACGTGAATCGTATCACAGTAACCCGCTAACGCTTCGTCAATAGAGTTGTCGACGACTTCCCAAATCAAGTGGTGTAAACCTTTCACGCCAACGTCTCCGATGTACATGGCCGGACGTTTGCGGACGGCTTCGAGACCTTCTAAAACGGTAATGCTGTCTGCTCCATACGCCTTAGCTTCTGGAATAGCGACGGGAGCATCTGCTTCAATCAGTTCGTTGGTCATAGTATGCTATTAGATGTCAGAAAGTATACTTTATCGGGCTCTTATTCTGGTCCCGTAAGGTGGGTTTACAGATTGTAAAAATACAAAAAAAAACGATCGTTTCCTACTCATTTCGGCAAGATTGCCTGAATATACATAAAATTGATTATACGCCCAATTGTTCGCCATGTCCTTGGTTTTTCGAGCGCAAAAAGGCCTAAATCATAACGTTGAGCGCGTTTTTGAAATCAGTTGTATCGACCGGATAAACCCAAGACAAATGGATTACAGGCCGTTGGGCTAAATCATGGAAAAGTATTATTATGGACGAGGGTAAGCGGAGGTACGAACGACAGCGCTGTCGGCTTCCGGCCGGTGTATTGCTCAGCAGGAACATTGTCTAAAAGAAAAAGCCGAATCAGCAACTGATTCGGCTTATAAACAAAGCTGAAAACGGGTCAATCTTCGGGGTAGGGGACATACACAAAACCCGCAAAGTCACCGTGAACGACAAACAGGCAGCAATACTCGTCCGGCTTTTTGTAATTCTCTTTCCACAATTCGATCGACTCCTGTCCAATCAGGGCGCGCTGAATAAACTCGTCAAGAAATGAGGCCTTATAGGTCCACTGGTTTTCGAGTTCCTGGGGGCCAATCAGCAGTTGCCCTACGGGTACCTCCCGGCGGGATGCGACAAAGACCGGATACTCCGAGAAGCCGCGTGTCCGAATCTGATACGACGCTTCTTTCAGTTGGTCGGCCACTTTTACAAAATCTGACGAAATCTCACCCATCAACCGTTTGTTAATTTCGGGAGAATTTGCGTCGTCGAGTATGGTATTTTCGTTGCTGTGGTGTATCATTTTACGGGAGTTAGAAGTGGGGAGAGAGGAGTGAGAATAATCTTAAGTGTCGACATTCTCGCTCCTCTCTCCCCACTTCTACTGACTAAAAGTTAAAACCTCGCGGCCAACAGTAAATCAAGGTCCTTGAAGCGCATATTGAACTTCCGGGCGATATACGCGTTGGTGAGCGTTCCTTTATGAGCATAAACACCTTTCATAAACCAACGGTTCGCGTACATCATCTGCTCAATACCACCGGTTGTGCCCGTTTCGAGCAGAAAAGGCAGAAAGATATTGCTGAGTGCCATGCTAGCCGTATAGGCCACGCGGGCTGCGATGTTTGGAACGCAGTAGTGAATGACATCCATGTGCTTGTACGTAGGCTGCTTGTGGGTCGTCATCCGGGACGTTTCAAAGTTGCCGCCCTGATCGATGGATACGTCGATGATAACCGAGCCTGGTTTCATACGTCCGATCATTTCTTCGGTTACCACAACGGGGCTCAGGCCGTCTTCGGCCCGCATAGCACCAATTACTACGTCGGCCCGCTGGATGGCCTCGGTCAACGTATCGGAGTCGATGATGGACGTGTAGATGTGCTGGCCAACGGCGTATTTGAGCCGCTGGAGTTTATACAGATACTTGTCAAACACTTTCACGTCGGAACCCATGCCGAGGGCCGTTCGAATGGCATACTCCGTAACCGTTCCGGCTCCGAGCATCACCACTTTCGTAGGCGGAACCCCCGTGATTCCTCCCAGGATAATGCCCCGGCCGTTATCGGCATTGCTGAGGTATTCGCCCGCGATGAGCATAACCGTACTGCCCGCTATTTCGCTCATGGAACGAATAACGGGCATATTACCAGCTTTATCTTCAATGTATTCGTAACCGAACGCGGTCAGGTTTTTTTCGTTGATTTTTTCGAAATAACCCCGTTCGTGAGCCGGTAGATTAAGGGCTGAGATGACGGTACTTCCCGATTTGATGTGCTCGAATTCACCGTCGATGAGGGGCTCGATTTTTAGAATCAGATTAGCCTCGTACACCTCCTGGGGGGAATACGCGATCTGAGCGCCCGCTTCACTGTATTCACTATCCGGAAATTTTGCTTTTTCACCAGCTCCCTGCTCAACGATTACGTTATGGCCGTGTCGGACAAGGATGGCAACCGCTTCCGGGGTGAGCGCGATGCGGTTCTCCTGAAGAGAAACTTCCTTCGGTAACCCGATGAGCAGGCTATTCCGGCTTGTTTTTACGGCCAGTGGCGCTTCCTTCGGGTAAAGGGCCGTTTGCTTGGCCAATTCCTCAAATCCAGTCAATGCGATGACGTTTATGGGTTGGGCTTACCGGCGAGCCTTGGCAACTCACCGGTAAGCTTGCTTAGTCGACTAATTTAGTTTCTACCGTTCGACGACCGTCGGGGTCGGCCGACAGCTGTACCTGGAAATACGTGGCGGGCCATAATGACGTGATGCGTTCCGGCCATTCAATAAAACAGTATGCGTCTGAATCAAAATATTCTTCGATACCAATATCCAGCGCTTCGGCTTCATTACGTAGCCGGTAGCAATCGAAATGATACACCGATTTGCCTTCGTGTGTAGTATACTCGTTTACAATCGAAAAGGTTGGGCTTTGTACCATACTAATCACGCCCAGTGCGCGGCAAAGCGCTTTAATGAGTGTGGTTTTACCCGCTCCCATCTCGCCTTCAAATAACCACACCGACTCGGTACGCCCCTCTGCCAGTAGCTGGTGGGCTACGGTATCGAGTTCATCGAGTCGGTGGAAATGGCGTTTCATAGGCTATACTGAGTACAGGCCGCAAAGATACAGATTTTAGGCGGACCATTCTTTGCGCATGGGTCGGCTAAGCAGACGGTTTGCTTCGGCGTCGTTTTCAAACTTTTCTTTATCGGGATTCCAGCGTAGTGGGCGGTTGAGCCGGTATGCGATATTACCAATCGTACAGACGGAAGCGGTGCGATGACCGACCTCTACGTCGCTGATCGGGTTTTTGCGGCTGCGGATCGCATCCAGAAAGTCTTTATAATGATTATCGCTGAAGTAAACGTGCTTCTCGGTTGCGCCGATGACTTTGTCTTTCAGCGCAGCGGGTGTTGTAGTCAGTTCGCCCCTGGCCACTTTTACTTCCCCTTCTGTACCAATAAACTGGCAGAACTGCTTGCCCTCGACCGGCTTGTGGTGCATTTCTACGCCATTGGCATAGCGATAGATCAGCCCTTTTCCGCTTTTGTCCGAAGCGTCGGACCGGGCGGGGGGCGTCAGCTCAACCGGTCCCGAGTTATCCATATCTAACCCCCACTGCGCAATGTCGAACATGTGAGCGCCCCAGTCGGTCATTCCGCCACCGCCAAACTCGTCGATGTCGCGCCACTGACCCCAGAACGTATCTTTTGGGGTTGGCAAAAGCACGTTGTTATACGGCCGATTGACCGTATTCGGTCCCAGCCAGGCATTCCAGTTTATGCCAGCCGGTAGGGGCTGGGCTTCAAGATCCCACGGCCGCGGTGGGCCACCTACATTTACGTTAATGGTTTTCACTGTGCCGATGTAGCCGTTACGTACCAGCTCGACTGCCTGTCTGAATTCTTTCCAGGAGCGCTGCATATTTCCGGTCTGAAAAACGCGTTTGTGTTTGCGGGTGGCTTTTACCATGTCGCGGCCTTCTTCTACGGTTAAAGCAAGCGGTTTTTCGCAGTAGATGTCTTTACCCGCTTTAGCCGCCTGAATAGCGATGACACTGTGCCAGTGGTCGGGCGTGGCAATCACCACAGCGTCAATATCCTTACTGCCGAGCAACTGGCGGTAATCGTCGTACCGCTGGCAGCCGTTGTAAGCGCTTTTGTCGGTTTTGCTGGCGTAGAACGTATTAACGGCCTCAACGAACGTGACCTGTTTCGACTGGTCTACGTCGCAGGCGGCAATGATTCTGGCGTCGTTTTTCAGAAACTGATTTCGTAAGCCTCCGCTTTGCTTGCCGAGGCCAATAAACCCGACCGTTATCTGGTCGCTGGGGGCCAGATAACCGCGGCCCAGCACATGACGGGGGACAATGTAAAACGCCGACAGGCCGGCCGCTTGCTTGAGAAACGTTCGGCGGTTGGGTTGAGCAGAGAGTTCTTGCATGAGTTTAAAGGTTTTGACAGAAGCAAAAGTGGGCAATAGGCAACCTTTACTGCCTACTGCCCACTAGTTTACCAACTGACTAAATCAATACCCTGGGTTCTGCTTCAGCGTTTCCTTACCGGCTACTTTACTGTTCAGGATTTCCTGGAGCGGAATGGGATAATACTCATGTTTACCTTTTACAAAAGACGCGCCGTTGAAGTACGTACGAAGGCGCTTTTCCTTGCTCATGTATTCGTTCAGCACCTGATCGGCCATACCCCAGCGAACCAGATCGAAGAAGCGGTGGCCTTCCATCGCGAACTCCAGCCGGTGCTCAAACCGCACGGCCGTGCGGGCTGCTGCCTTGTCGGCCCAGGGCGTTGTATACTGGCCAACTACGTAGTTAGCGGCTGGTTGACCCGCATCCGTTTTCACGAACCCATCTGGATTAGCGGCCCGCTTACGGATGATGTTCACGTATTCACGCGCTTTTTCCAGACTTCCTACCTCTACCTCTGCTTCGGCCAGCCACAGGTATACGTGCGACAGACGAATCATGCGGTAGTTGTTGGCATTCAGGCGGGAGTTGCTGGAGAACGTATTGGTGCCGACATCGGTCCGGTAAAACAGGTGCTTCTTCCCTTCGTATGGACCGCCATTCCCCTGGTCACGAACCCAGGCCTTACCCGGCATCACCCCCCAGTCCAGGAAAGGAATGCCCCGGCGACCAACCGTCCAGTCGAGCCGGGGGTCAATCGTTCCGGCGTAAGGCGTAAACGCCTGGGTTGATTCGATACCCTGATCGCTGGTTACGTCCGAATCATTGAACGTAGCGGGTAAAGGCAGTCCATTAGCATCGGTTTTAAAGGCATTCACCAGGTTCTGAGCGGGCTGGAAGAAGCCGCAGCACGTAGTAGGGCCCGCGTAGGGGTAGTTCAGCACGGCTCCGTTGTTGCCATTCTCACCCGTACCATCATTTACCGAAAACTGGATCTCGAAGATCGACTCGGCGTTGTTGTTGGTAACCGTCCTGAAATTATCGTGGTACCGATCCATCAGCCGATATTTACCGCTGTTGATGATCGCTTCCAGCAAGGGCTTCGCTTCGGCCCACTTCTGCTGAAACACATACGCTTTCGCCAGCATAGCCGCAGCAGCCCATTTGGTAGCACGGCCTTTCTGCGATTGTACTTCCGGCAGATTATCGTAGGCAAACTTAAGGTCGTCAACGATGTTCGGCCAGATGTCCTTGTCATTCGGCACTTTGGTGCTATTCAGATTGAGCGGATCGTAAAGCTTATCGTCGATGTACGGCACCATGTTAAACACCTTTTTGACTTCAAAGTGATAATGGCCCCGTAAGAAGCGTGCCTGAGCAATGGCCTGCGTCTTTTCATCATTGCTCATGTCAGTGGCTTTGCCAACGGCCTGGATCACGTCATTGGAACGCGCAACACCGTCGTAGACCGCCCGCCATTTCCCCCGGAAATACGTATTGTCGGGCTGGATATTCTTGGTTTCAATGTAACCCGCTTCCGGTTGGTCACCCGAGGTAGAGCCTTTATAGGCATCGTCGGCAGCAATGCTTCCATACACCCAGTTGTCAGACGAGCTGTGGTAGGACGTACCGCCAGCTCCCCAGCCGTCGAGTAAGGAATAGGCGCCTACCAGCAGGTAGTTTACCCCAACCCGATTGTTAAAGTTTTCAGCACCCAGCACCGCTTTCGGCTGTACATCCAGGAACTTCTCGCTGCAGCCGGTCACTATACCGAATGTCAGCAGGCTTACGAATATGGTTATTTTTTTCATGAGATAAAGTCAGATTAACGGATGGGTTAGAACGCCAGGTTTAGCCCTACCAGGAAGGTGCGTGCCACAGGATACGCGGCTTCGTCAACGCCAATGTGGCGGTCGTTGCCTGATCCGCTCGAATCACGCAGGTTGATTTCCGGATCAAGACCCGTGTATTGCGTTACCGTCAGCAGGTTTTGGCCCTGTACGTATACCGTTGCGTTGCTCACGCCTAGTTTGCTCATCAGCGTGCGGGGTAAGTTGTACGACAACTGAACGTTTTTGAGCCGCAGGTAGCTGCCTGGTTCCAGGTAGTACGTCGATGGGTTCGAGCTGATGTTGTCGTTCGAGCGCAGAATTGGGAGTTTGGCATCGGTCTTGCCCGGCCGCCACGACTCATTGTACATACGGGTGCTGCGGTTACCGCCGAAGGTGGGGAAATCCGTCCAGTACCGAACGTAGTTGAAGATCTGGTTACCCTGTACGCCCTGCCCAAACAGCGTTAAGTTGAAGTTTTTGTAGCCAACGTTTACGTTCACGCCGTAGCTGTAGCTTGGGTGCGGGTTGCCGATAATGGTCCGGTCGTTGGCGTCAATTTTCTTGTCGCCGTTCACATCGCGGAAGATAAAGGCACCCGCCAGGTTGTTCTGGCCACCGCCGAATTGTACCGGTCCCGCTTTAGCGGCTTCGTCAGACTGGTAGATGCCATCGATGACGTAGCCGAAGAACGACGAGATCGGATAACCAGCCTGCGTAACGGTCATGGCGGGCAGACGAGTGCCGAAACCGAAGTACTGGGTAGATGGGTTTCCGTCGGTTTTCGTTACCAGGTTCCGGTAGGTCGATATGTTGGCGCCAATGCTGTACGTCAACTGACCACCCACGGTCCGACCGTTGTGATTTATACCTAGCTCAATGCCTTTGTTGGTAAATTCCGCAATATTCTGGAAGGGGTTGGTGGCAACGCCTTGGGTAGACTGCACTTCGACCGGGAAGAGCGCATTGGTCGTTTTCCGGCTGAACCAGTCGAAGGTCAGGTCGATTTTTCCTTTGAACAGCGATGCATCCAGACCAAAGTCAACCGAGGTTGTGGTTTCCCACTTCGCGTTTGCGTTCCCGAATTGATCGAGCTGGTAGCCCTGAATCGAAGAGGTCCGGGACCCGTTGAGATCATAGAAGGAGTTGGTTGGGTTCGTCGCGTAAATCAGGAACGGGTTGTAATTCCCGATTTCCTGGTTACCCGTTTGTCCATACGCAGCCCGTAATTTGAGGTCATCGAGCCATCCTGCCATAGGTGCCATGAACGATTCCTTCGAAACACGCCAGCCCGCCGAAACGGCCGGGAAGTAAGCCACCCGGTTTGCCGACGCGAAGCGGGAGGAGCGGTCCCGACGGAGTGTAGCATCAATCAGGTATTTATCGAAGAAGGCAAAGTTGGCTTTGGCAAATTCAGAGGCCAGCGCCCAGTTCGACGCGCCGTTGGTGTTGGTCGACGTACCGGCGTTACCGGCGTCGAGGTAGCGGTTTTCGAGCCCATCGTCGGCAAAGCGGCTCCGGTCACCCCGCAGGAATTCGAAGTAATTCTTAATGGACTCCGTTCCCGCGATCAGGCTATAGCGAATGTTGCTGCCAATTTCGCCGTTGTAGGTCAACGTATTATACCAGGTCCAGGTGTAGCCATACTCGTTCCGGGCAAACATGCTGTTGGCACCCGCTGACTCCGACGATTCGACGTCGCGTGGCGTATAGGCCCGGATGTTGAACGTATTGTAGTCGATCCCGAAGCTGGTTTTAGCCGTCAGTCCTTTCAGAATGTCGATCTCAGCGTAGGCATTACCGAACACCCGCATGTCTTTATTGACGTTGTCTTTGTTCCGGTACAGCAGCGCAACCGGGTTCCGGGCGTTATCGAGGTCACCCCCTTTGGTACCGGCAAAATTACCCGCTACGTCGTATACCGGAATGATGGGCTGAATCCGGAAGGCCATCGAAATGGCGTTGCTTTCGTTGTTGTTCGCCGTTGCACTTTGGGTTGAGTTACCGCCCCCAACGCGCTCGCCAAACGCAATTTGCAGGTTCTCGCCAATCCGAACCCGCTTGCTGACGTTGAACTCCGTGTTGGCCCGGACCGAATACCGTTTGTAGCCGGTGTATTTCAAGATACCCTGCTGGTTGAAATAGTTCAGCGACATGGCGTACCGACCACTTTCATTACCGCCTGACACGCCCAGCTGGTGGTTCTGAATGGGAGCCGGATCGAAAATCTCGTCCATCCAGTTCGTACCCTCTTTATTAGCTTTGGTAATTAAAAACTTCGTTTTGCGGAAGTCAGCGGCATCAATGTCATTCGAATAGTTGACGTAGCTGCCATCCGGGTTACGGGCCAGGCGTGGGTCGCCTTCCGAGGCACCATCCGGAAAAATGTAGTCAGGAATAACCGGCTTTGACCCGCTGCCAAACTGGGCATTTTTTGGATAGATCAGCGCCGTCTGACCAGCGTTTGGCGTGGCCACACCATTTACCAGTGTATTGGTAGCGTTAATCCGGGATTCCCAGAGCAGATCAGCGTATTGCTGCGTATTGAGGAGGCTGAGCGTTTTGCCGGGTTGCTGGCTGCCGTAATAAACGTCATACGTAAACTTGGGCTTACCCGCTTTTCCTTTTTTGGTGGTGATAATCACAACCCCGTTACCGGCGCGTGAACCGTAAATCGACGCAGCTGACGCATCTTTCAGGACCTGAATGGATTCGACATCATTCGGGTTAATGGTGTTGTTCGAGCCTTTGGTGGGAACACCATCAATGATGTAGAGTGGCGAGTTGTCGTTCAGCGTACCGAATCCGCGGATACGTACCATGACGCCACCACCCGGTGAGTTATCGTTTCCGATCTGTACACCGGCCACTCGTCCCTGCAAGGCTTGTGATACGTTCGTTACGGGGACTTTCAGGGCTTCTTTTACGTCTACCGTAGCAACCGCTCCGGTAATGTCGCGTTTCGCCTGCGCGCCATAGCCCGTTACGACCACTTCGTTCAGCGTCTTTATGTCCGGCACCATCGCGATGTTGATCGTGGTCCGGTTTCCTATGTTCACCTCCTGCGCTGCAAAACCGATCGCCGAAATAGTCAGTACATCGCGGCCGGGAGCAACACTTAACGAAAACTGCCCGTTCGCATCGGTGACCATCCCTGTCGACGTGCCTTTGATAACGACGTTAGCACCTGGTAAGGGACTGTTGTCGTTTCCGTCCGTTACCCGACCCGTAATCTTACGGTCTTGAGCAAACGCACTTACGCACAGTAGCCAGCTCAGGACAAGCAATGGCAAACTGCGGTACGCTTTGCGTAAAGCATTGTTCATAATGAATAGATTGGTTAAAAATGGGAGATATACGGTATAGAGATTAAGTAATAGTACCCTAAAGAGGGTATAAGCATACTTCTAACCATGCTTTGAAGAATAATATTTTATAATGGATAATGTATATGAATGATACAATATATACCTATTTGTCGTAAATGCGGTGGTAAATTGTAATTGTATACTTCTGAAACAGTATTGTATAAATACTTAGGCATATAAATAAAAAAACAGGTAATAAGTAAGTTTGCCCTACTTATTACCTGTTCTAGATTAATCTTAGTACGTACGTGCTTTAGCGTGTGCTATAAGTGCATCAACTACGCCTTAGTTTGGATAACCCGGATTCTGAGTTTTCAGATTAGGGTTATTCAGCAGCTCCTGGCGGGGGATCGGTAGCAGCAGATGCTTCTGTTCCAGCGCTTTATTCGTGCTGAGGTTAACGTGGCCAACGAATTCGTCGAAGCCGTTGGTTTTCTCGTTATACACTTTCCGCAGACGAATCATATCGAACCAGGTGATCTGCTCGTAGCACAGCTCGTGCCAGCGCTCCCGCCAGACCGCTTCCCGGAACGAAGCCTGGTTAAAGGCACCTAAAGCGGGAGTTGTTAATTTGGCCCGGTCGCGAATGCGTTTCAGGGCGTCGTAAGCTTCAGGGGTTGGTCCGCCAACTTCGTTCTGAGCTTCGGCATAGAGCAGCAACGTTTCAGCGTACCGGATCTGTGGTACGTTGAGGTTGTTCAACCGCGTGCCGGGTACGCCAAACGTACCGTTAGCCGTGCGGTTAAAATGCTTGAACACGTAGGGAGCGCCTAAGTCAAAGCGGGCACCCGTACCGTTCGTGAAGTACGTAGTGTAGAAATACCCTTCCTGATCTTTAGCCCGCAGATCGCCCGGTTCATACGAATTGTAAAACGAAGCCGTTGGTACCGAACTTCCCGTTCCTGTTGGCCCGTTGTAGTTGATTGGCTTAAAGTTTCCGTAGAAGTTTTCCATTGGGTTACCGGCCACAACAGTGTTGTACTGAAGCATGAACAGGTGCTCCAGCCGATTTTCCGTACTTTCCTTATGTACGTCTTCGTAGGTCGTGAACAGGTTGATTTCCGACGGCTTCGAGTTTGCGTACGTAATGACTTCGTACGCTTTGTCGGCAGCTAGTTTGTAATACGGTGCCCCTTTACTTAGCGGAAATCCAGCCATGGTCAGATAAACTTTGGACAGCTGTGTTTTCACGGCCGCCTGGTTGACGCGACCACTCACGTCCATCCAGGGCAGACCGGCGCTTTCCGCTGCAGTCAGGTCTTCTACGATGAGCTTATACACATCTTCCTGCGGAGCGCGCGTAGGTCGGAAATCTTCCGACTGAATGGTTTGGGGTTTTGTCACAAGCGGCACATCGCCCCACAGCCGAACGGCTTGGAAATACGCCCACGACCGCAGGAATCGGGCTTCACCCAGGATCTTGGTACGTTGGGTTTCCGGCATCGTAATAGTTGGGACCTTCGCAATGACCTGATTGGCCTGCGCAATGACCCGGTACAACCCGTTCCAGTAGTTAACAATATGGGTCGTGTTGCCGTCGTGCGACAGGCTATACAAGTTGTTAAGGTCCGAGTTCTGGGCTGTCTCGGTCGTAGACGTACCGGTAAGGGCTTCCAGCAACTGCCAGTTATTCGAGAAGATATTGGCACCGTCGCCGATAAACCGCAGGCTGGCGTATACCGAAGCCAGCGCGGCTTCTGCGTGGTCAGGGATGGTGTAGAAGCTATCCGATGTCAGGTTCGAGGGTGCTTTCTCGTCCAGGAAATCAGAGCAGCCAACCGGGCCGATCAGCACCGATCCACATAACACCGCTCTGGTTATATGTTTTATAAGGGGAGATTTCATAATAAGCATCAATAGTTGAGATCGTTACCGAATTAAAGAGAAAGCTGGAGGCCCAACATATACGTCGTTGGTTTTGGATAGTTGTGCCAGATCATCCCTTGTGAGAAGGCACTGTTGTCGTTGCCCTGGTTGGTCGGGGTTACTTCCGGATCGCCCACAATCGGATCGTCTACCAGCAGGAAGAAGTTCTGAACGGTAGCGTAGAAACGCAGTCGGCTCACTTTAATCCGGTTGGCAACCTGGCTGGGCAAAGTGTAGCCGAACAGCAGGTTGCGGCCCCGCAGGAACGAACCGTCCTTGATCCAATGGCTGTCTACGTTGGTTACGTAGCCTGCGCGGGTCTCCCGAACTTCAGCGATTGGCGTGTTCTGGTTCTGCGGTGTCCAGGCGTTGAGTACCGACGTATAGCTGTTGGCCAGGGCCTGGCGGTCTTCGCTGGCGTGCAGGTTCATCAGCATTACGTCATTTCCATACATGAACTGGAGTTCAAGCGTAGCATCGAAGTTCTTGTAGCGCAGGTTGTTGGTCAGGGCACCCCAGCCTTTCGGGCTGCCGTTGCCAATGATGCTCCGGTCGGCATCGGTGATCGCCTTGTCGCCGTTCACGTCCAGATACTTAATGTCGCCGGGCAGGATGGTCAGGTTGTTGCGGTAGCTGGTAAACTTAGCGGCTTCTTCGCGTTCGGCTTCACTCCAGGTACCAACGCGGGTCAGGCCCCAGAACGAACCGACCGGCTCTCCAACGCGGATGATGTTTGTTGGGTTTGTGAAGTTAGGACCGCCCACGTTGAAGATGTCCGAAGGTGTAGCCAGCGAAAGAACCTTGTTGCGGTTGAGCGAAATGTTGAACGAGGTGTTCCAGGTAAAGCCGCCCCGGTCGATGTTCACCGTATTTATCCCAAATTCGAAACCGGCGTTTTGCATCGAACCGACGTTCCGACGGATGGTGCCATAGCCGCTGGTGCGGGGAACCGGAGCATCGAGCAGCATGTCGGTAGTCAGCCGGTAATAGTAATCGGCTTCCAGCGATACCCGCCCTTTGAACAGGCCGATTTCTAACCCAACGTCGGTTTGAGCCGTTTTTTCCCAGCGCAGATCGGGGTTAGCCAGCCGGTCAAGACCCGTTCCGCCAACGCGTGTATCGTTATAGAGGGTCGAAAAGTTCGAGCTGAGCAGTGCCAGGGATGAGTAGGGCGGAATCTCCGAGTTACCCGTTAAGCCGTAACTGGTACGTAGTTTCAGGTTAGAAATAATCGGATTTGTTTTCAGGAAATCCTCTTCCGATACGCGCCAGGCCAGGGCGGCCGACGGGAAGAACGCAAACTTGTGGTTTTCTCCGAATTTAGACGAACCATCAGCCCGGCCCGTAACCGTCAGCAGATACTTGTCTTTGTAACCGTAGTTGATACGTCCGAAATACGAGTTAAACGCAAAGCGACGCGCTTCCGATTGAACCTGAGGGTTCGTTGCCCCGGCACCGAGGTTATTGAAGCCAAAGTAATCCGTGGCGAAATTCTGTACCGTAGCGCTGATCCGGAAGAAATTGGTTTCCTGCCAGGAAATACCCAGCAGCCCCGTGAACGAATGGTCTTCGCCGATTTTGCGGTTGTAGGTCAGGTAGTTTTCGAGCGACCAGAAGGTTTCTTTCTGATTCCGGCCGGCTGCGTTCCCAAACTGACCGGGGTTCAGGGTGCGGGTTTGCGACTCGTTGTTTTCCTGCGTCAGGATGTTCACGCCCAATACCGTTCGCATCTCCAGCCCTTTAGCAATGTTGATGTTGCTGTATAAGCTACCCAGCGTGGTTTGTGTGTTCAGGATATAGCGCCGGTCCATCAGCCGGTGCATCGAACTGAATGAGCCTTCAGCACTCGGATAATCCCGGTTGCTGGCATACGTACCATCTGCATATTTTACGGGCAGAAACGGGAAATCCTCGACAATCTGACGAGCAACGGCGTCGTTGATGTCGACCAGGTTTTCAGACTGGTTGTTGTAACTAAGCGTACCGCCCACTTTCAGCCATTTCTTTACCTGATCGTCGATGGTGAACCGGGCAGAGTAACGCTTCATATACGACGTTTTGATGAGCCCTTCGTCGTTCCGATAGCCCAGCGACAGCGAATACTGCGTGCGTTCGTTGCCACCGCTGAAGCCGAGCTGGTGGTTCTGCGACAGTTTGTTCTGGGTTGTTTCTTTGAACCAGTCGGTATCGTACAGCGGATTCAGGTTAGCGTCGAATACGCCGGGGTGATCGGCGCTGAATTTCCGGCGACGGGCCACGGGGTCCAGGTTCGTGTATTTACCAGCCGCCCAGCCCGCCGGGTCGTATTTGGCAATGTTTGCATAGGCCAGGTCTTCCGTTGCCAGATATTCGCGGGCGTTCAGCACCCGGGGCCGGTTCGGGCCAATGGTGTTTACGCTAAAATCGGCGTTATACGTAACGGTACCTTCACCGGCCTTTCCTTTCTTGGTCGTTACCAGAATGACACCGTTGGCTCCTCTGGCTCCGTAAATCGCCGTTGACGAAGCGTCTTTAAGTACTTCAACCGAGACAATATCATTCGGGTTGATGTAATCAATGGCCGAGCTAAACTGGCTTTGGGTACCCTGGGGCAGCATTACGCCGTCTACTACGTATAAAGGGTTGTTCGACGAGTTAATCGAACTGAACCCCCGAATCCGGATGGTGCTACGTCCGCCGGGCCGCCCGGAGTTAGTATTTACCTGCACGCCCGGCATCCGGCCTGATAGTGCCTGATTCAGCGAGGACGCGGGCCGTTCCAGCAATTGGGACTGCTTTACGGTGGCAACGGCACCCGTAAGGTCTGATTTACGTTGGGTACCGTACCCAATGACGACAATCTCATCCAGGGTTTTATCGTCTGCTTTGAGCGATACGTCAACAGTGGATCTGCTGCCGACGGCTACTTCCTGCGATAAATAGCCCACGTATGAAAACACAATAACCGGATTCGCTCCCGTAACCGCTACTGTGTAATTCCCTTCTGCATCGCTGGTGGTTCCCTGCGTGCTGCCTTTCAGCACAATGCTGACACCTGGCAAACCGGTTCCGGTTTCGTCTTTTACCTGACCGGAAATCCGGCGGTCCTGGGCCATACCCTCTACGCATAACAGCCAACTCAGGAAAAGCAGCGGAATAGCGCGGAATGTCCGTTGTAAATAGTTTTTCATCGTAAGGTTGATTAATGGAACATGTTATTATTGATACACAGTGTATCATTCCTTAAAGTCAACCCCGGCAAACTTCTAATTAATCCTCTTTTAATCTAAGCTCGAGATTTGTTCACGAAAAAGGCTCAACTGTTTATAAACAGTTGAGCCCCAATGAAATAATTAATTAAAAATAAAAGCGTAATTTTTAAATTATTTTAAATTAAGATCCTCAATAACGCGTTGAACCTTGGCTTTTAGCTGGGCGTACGTATCGTCGAACGCTTCCTTACTGGCCAGCGGCTCACGGACGCTGACGTAAAACTTGATCTTAGGCTCGGTCCCCGACGGACGGGCCGAAACCTTGGTGCCATCGGCGGTAAAGAACTGTAGAACGTTCGAAGACTCGATGCCCATACTACCCGCTTCAATGGGGCTGGTGGTATTGCTGCTCAGGTCCAGGCGGGTCAGGGCTTTGTAGTCGTCAACCCGAACTACTGTCGAACCCGCGATTTCTCTGGGCGGATTGGCCCGGAAATCGGCCATCATCTGCTGAATTTCTTCGGCTCCGCTTTTGCCTTTCTTGGTCAGCGACACCAGCGCTTCATAATAGAATCCGTTCTCCTGATACATCGTCATGAGCAGATCAAACAGGCTCTGTCCCTTATCTTTGGCATAGGCGGTCAGTTCCGCAATCATTGCGCAGGACGCAATGGCGTCTTTATCGCGCACAAAATCGCCGATGAGGTAGCCGTAGCTTTCTTCGCCACCGCCAATGAACTGCTCTTTGCCTTCCAGCTCCCGAATGACTTCGGCAATGTATTTAAAGCCCGTCAGGGTGTTGTAACACGTAACGCCGTATCGTTCACACATCCGGTCAATCAGATCCGTGGTCACGATGGTTTTGGCGACGAACTCCTTACCGGTCAGTTTACCCGCGTCTTTCCAGGCGTTGAGCAGGTAATAAATAATCAGGCTGGCCATCTGGTTCCCGTTCAGCAGCTCAAACTCGCCGTGGTGATTCCGGGCACCCGCACCAACGCGGTCGGCGTCCGGGTCGGTGGCCATTACCAGATCGGCGTTCAGCGCCAGCGCCATATCGAGGGCCAGCTGCATGGCGGGCTTTTCTTCGGGGTTGGGCGACTTAACCGTTGGGAAGTTGCCGTCGGGGGTAGCCTGCTCTTCCACGATATGAACGTTGGTAAAGCCCAGGGCCTCCAGTGCGCGCGGCACCAGCGTAATGCCTGTACCGTGTATCGGCGTGTAAACGATGTTCAGATCGGCCTGGCGCTTAATCACGTCCGGATTAACGGCATTCGATTTGATCCGCTCGATATAAGGCGCGTCGATCTCTTCGTCAATCAGTTGGATTTTCTCCGGAACGCCTTCAAACTTGATGTCGTCGACGGATGTGATCTTACTCACTTCGGCGATAATCGCTTTATCGTGCGGAGCCACCACCTGCGCGCCGTCGTTCCAGTACACTTTGTAGCCGTTATACTCGGGCGGGTTGTGCGAAGCCGTGACCACAATGCCGCTCTGGCAGCCCAACTGCCGAATGGCGAAGGAAAGCTCCGGCGTTGGACGTAACGCGCTGAACAGGTATACTTTGATGCCATTGGCCGAAAAAATATCGGCCACCAGCCGGGCAAACTCCGGGCTCATCCGGCGGCTGTCGTGGGCAATGGCCACACTGATGTCCTGCCCCGGAAAAGCCGCATTGATGTAATTAGAAAGACCCTGGGTAGCGGCTCCGACGGTATAGCGGTTCATGCGGTTGGAACCTACACCGACTACGCCCCGCAGCCCGCCCGTACCAAATTCGAGGTCACGGTAGAACGAGTCGGTCAGCTCCGTAACATTACCCGAATCGAGCAGGTGTTGAATGGCCTCTTTGGTATCGGCATCGTAATTACCGCCCAGCCACTGGTCAATACGTTGTTGAGTGGCAGAATCAAAGGTGGTTGTCATATTGAAGGGTTATTTTAAGTCAATGATTGTCTGCCAAAATTACGATTACCTGATTGCCCGCCAAATCCGCACGGTAGATTGGCGACTAATCCCCCAGCCTTAGATATGAAACAGTCATAGATGTGGTCACTTTGAACTGGGTTTAGGGTAAAGGTACTTATACACCAAAAAAGTAAAAAAGCGTTAGTGTAGTAAAATCTCAGCCATATATGAATAAGCTGTTCCTATTGTTATCTCTACTTGGACTGTTGGGTTGTCAATCGGAAGAGCAGCCTCTAGATGTGGCTGCCCGTGCTTCGGGCAAATACATTGTCCAATATTATAATGTGTTTGGCGACACATTGTACTCCCTGAGAGGGATCAATAAGATTGGAGTCAGTGATTTTTATGTAGTTGTAGACCGAAAGGGACCCGATTCGGTAAGAATAGGAACATTCTATACTCGGAAGGGATTACCCGTTCGTTTTCTGAAAGACGTTCGGGTTAGTGAGACTAATGGCAAGTTTCAACTGTCAGCTAACAACTATGTTTCTTCCGGTTATCAGGGGATTATAGAAGGGAATACCTTGAACGAGCAAAGCGTAAGTGCAGGATTGCTCATTCCGCTTGTTGACTCATCAAAAAGCACGTATATGCCTTCTCCAGCCGGTATCATCATTTCAGCCAAGAAGTAACTTGTTTCAAACTATTACACCGGCAAGTTTGCTAATAACCACTTGCTATTGGTTAAGTTATGAAGGTGATTCCAAACGTTACTCCCGCCAGCCTTCCGGCTTGAAAGAGGTACGGGTATCGCTTAACCGACAAACGGCCGTTGGGGGGCGGGGAGGGCCGTCGATGATAAAACTGGGGCCAAATGGTGGAGGTGGTTCTGAAACCGGGTTTCGCCCATTTAACGCCAGAAACAAACCAGGTGCTGGTTCATAGGCATCTTTCCGATCCAGCCAGTAACGTACTTCGGTCACGGCTGAGGCCGCGAAATAGCCAATTACATTCTCTCGCGCATTTGCCTGATTCCGCACGTTGCCGACTAAAGCCGTAGGCGGTGTATCGGCTAATCCACCCGTGTTCTGAGTTTGCTGTCGAAACGAGTTGAAATACCGGTAGGCGTCGGCGGTGAGCGATGTCTGACGGAGTGCCACCAGGGCGGGCCGGTATTGGTAAAGCGGAATTTGAGCAACCAGACGATGGCTAATGAGCCCACCATTGGCTAAAGCATCATCAAACAGATTTAGAGTGTAGTTCTGAATAATCTCCCAGCATTGGGTTCGGCACTCATAATCGAATCATACGTTTTTGATTTGTTGATACGCTTCAGAAGATAAGGGTGGAAAGAAACAGTCCCCGAAGGGTTCCGTGCCTGATTTGTAGGCAGTAGCGCCAATTGGATACAAGATCTCATTAACCGCATATATGCCTTCGTAACAACTCCGGCACCACTCCTGCCTTTCGTACAAGCGCCAGTCCCAGCGGTAGTAGTTGTGCTGGTCAGTGGGATCTTGCGTAGTCAGGTATATATCATGCCCGGCCCGGTAAGCCCCATCGGCAAATGGTTTCACAAAGCTTGCCGGATTAAATTGCGCCGAAACACTGGTTACAGGCGGTACGGGCTGTATGACCTGTTGAGTCGATACGTAACGGCTACCGTCGCTCAGCGTAAAACGAAGCTGGTAGGCATGGCCGATCTGCCCCCAAAAATCGCTGGGCAACTGATACGTACCGTCTACGGTCTCGTGGGCGGCAACACGTTGGCTGGAATCAACCACAACTTCAACCGTAGCTTTGGTAAGAGGTAAGCTGCCGAATCGACCGGTAAGCGGGTCAGCTTTGGATCGGTTGAGCCTGACAAGCTGAGGCTCAGCCAGATTGGTAATCGTACCATCAACCACAATCACGTCAACTGTGCCCCGCAAGCGCAGATCAAGAATGTCGACGCAGGAGGTAAGCAACGCGATAAGTAGAACAAACAGAATCCAGCCGCGCATGGCTATTTTACGACTCTCATTGTTGCCAGCCTTCCGGCATCAACGGAGTGCGGTTTTGGTTAGGAATACATGGGGCGGTTATGAATCGCTTTAGTCCGCCTGCTTTAAATGGATTGCCTTCGGGACCCGGCCTCGGTATACGTCGGGTCTGAACGTAAAATAGCTCATCAGTAGATTGTATGATTCCACCCCGATCGTCATAGGCACCCAACGAAAGAACGGTAGCATCCTTCTTATCCATAAAGCGACGAACCGTGGCAATTGAACTAGCGGTAAAATGGCCGACGACGGCTTCTCTTGCATCAGCCAGATTGGTTACATTCCCAACAATGGCCGTTGGTGGTGCATCCGCCAATCCTCCCGTATTTTCCGTTTGCTGCTGTAAAAGCTTATAAAACTGGTAAGCTGATGCCGTCAGTGCCACCTGCCGTACTTCCAGCAAGGCGGGCTGACGGGTCAGCAACGGCACCTGTGCGACCTGCCGACCATTGACAGCCCCACCATTGGCCAGTTGATCATCAAAAACGTTGAGGTAATAGTTCTGAATAATATCCCAGCATTGCGATCGGCAGGGATAGTCATTCCAAACGTCAATGGCGGTTTGGCTAAAGTCTCTGGGAGCTTGCTGACAATCCTCAATGGCTTTTCGGACGGATACGTAAACGCCGTTTTGTATATAATCCTGCTGCACCGAATCAACATAGAAACCCTGATAACAACTCCGGCACCACTGCTGTTTCTCCCATAGTTTCCAGTCCCAGCGGTAATAATTTCGCGTTTCAACTGGGTCTTTTGTCCTGATAAAGCAGTCGTAGCCCGCCCGAAAACCATTAGGATAGAGACCAGCTTGAAAGGCGGTTGCATTAAAGCGAATCGTTAGGTTATCAATTGGTGGCACATCTGGCATAACCTGCTGGGTTGATACGTAACGGCTGCCGTCGCTCAGTGTAAAGCGAAGCTGGTAGGCATGGCCGATCTGCCCCCGAAAATCGCTGGGCAACTGATACGTACCGTCTACGGTCTCATGCGCTGCAACACGTCGACTGGAATCAACTACAACCTCAACTACGGCCTTGGTGATGGGTAAACTGCCAAATCGGCCCGTTAGCGGATCGGCTCTTGACCGATTGAGCGTGATCAATTGGGGCTCGGCCAAATTGGTGATGGTACCATCCACAACAATTACATCGACCGTACCTGTCAGGTCAGCTACA
This sequence comes from Spirosoma fluminis, assembly GCF_054778895.1. Taxonomy (NCBI): domain Bacteria; kingdom Pseudomonadati; phylum Bacteroidota; class Cytophagia; order Cytophagales; family Cytophagaceae; genus Spirosoma; species Spirosoma fluminis. Next base: position 42,820 of record NZ_BAAGZD010000008.1, on the reverse strand, counting down.
AACGGATCGATGCAGGCCAGGGTAAGCAAAACTATTGAAAAACAGCTTAGCAGAAGCGTAAACGGAAAGCGCATGTGCGATCAGTGAAACCGTTGAGTAGACCGAAGCTAGTAACCTATGGTAGATTCAAGTAAAAATAGGATATAGTTGATATATTTAAGCAACTTTGAGCAAGTTAATCCACTGGCCTGAATCGCTCGTTGATGAGTTGATTCTACCGACGATATCTCATAGCTTAAAGCCAATACCTACATCCACTTACCTTTCTTTTCATGAATCAACGATTAGTCGTTACTACGTTTCTTCTTTTCCTTGTTTCTACTGGCTTTGCTCAGATCACCTATACCCTTTCTGGTGTGGTTCGGGATTCGGCTACCAACCAGCCCCTAAGCAGGGCGGCCGTCGTCATCAATTATGAGAAGTCGACAACCGGGGCGTACACCGACGCTGCGGGTACCTATTCCATCAACCTTAGAGCAGGCCTGCACGTAATCGTTGTGCGGCATGTGGGGTACGTGCCCTTCCGCCAGTCGATTCGCATTCGCGGCAATACGGCCCTCGATATTCGTCTGCCGAGTGTAGCCAGCCAACTGGAAGAGGTTGTCGTTACGAGCAAAGGCTATGACCGCAATGTTCGGCAGCCGCTGCTGGGCGTAAGCCAGATTAATATCACTACGTTAAAGCGCATGCCGGCTGCGCTGGGCGAAGCCGATATTCTGCGGAGTCTACAACTCTTGCCGGGCGTTACCAGCGTCGGTGAGGCCGCTAACGGCGTTAACATTCGGGGCGGCACCACCGATCAGAACCTGATTCTGATGGACGATACGCCTATTTTCAACCCGACCCACATGTTCGGGCTGTTCTCGGTGTTTCCACCCGATGCGGTGGCGGGGCTGGATTTATACAAAGGCAACGTACCCGCCCGTTACGGTGGTCGGGCGGCTTCGGTGCTCGATATCAACCTGCGCAATCCGGACCTGGATCAGACCCGACTCAGCGGAGGGGTCAGTCTGGTGGCAAACCGGCTGACGGTAGAAACGCCGATTGTGAAGGGAAAACTGGGGCTGCTGGTGTCGGGTAGGGGCGCCTTCAACGACTTTCTGCTCCGGCTGGTGTCGCCCCGTTTCGACGATATTCGAGCCAAATTTGGTGATGGTACGGCCAAGCTGTTCTGGCGCGTCAACGAACGCAACACCGTAACGGCTATGGGCTACTACAGTCAGGATTTATTTCAGACGAACTTACTGGGCAGTCTGGCCAATGTCAACGCGACGGGAACTCAGTATGAACACCAGACGACCAACGGAATGGTACGTTGGTTTCACGCCTTTACGCCCCAAGTGAACCTACAGACAACAGCATTGATCGCCCGCTACGTACCGACGATTCTGTCGATTGAAGACAGTACGAACAATAAAGTTGCCCTACGGCAGAGTCTGTTGCAACGTCAAATCAAGTCGAACCTGAATTATCAGCTAACGAATCATAAGCTGGAGGTCGGCATCAGCGGAGCGCATTATCAGATCAATCCGGGGGAGTTACTGCCAGGGAGTAGTCCCAGCGTCAACTATCGTAAAACGCCCGTTGAGAACGCACTCGAACTGGCTCTGCACGCCGAAGACGAATGGAGTGTATCGGATAACCTATCGGTCTCGGCGGGTCTGCGGTACTCCCATTTCCTGAACCTGGGGCCCATCACGGTTCGGCGCTATCAGACAGGAGAGGGCGTCGACGAAACAAGTATCATTGATTCGGTGCAGTACGGAGCCGGACGGGTCGCGTATCAGTACGGTGGTCTGGAACCCCGACTCGGCCTGCGCTACGCATTAGGTGCCAACTCGTCGGTCAAATTTGGCTATAATCTAATGCGGCAGTACCTACAGGTCATTACCAACACCACGACGCCCTTGCCCACGGCCCGCTGGAAGACCGCCGATGCTCACATTCAACCGCAGATCAGCCAACTCTTCTCAGCGGGGTATTTTCACAATAGCCGTAATAACATCTTTGAAGTCTCAGCCGAAGTCTACTGGCGAAGCACCCAGCACGTACTGGATTACAAGCCGGGCGCTGATTTTCTGTTGCAGCCCTACCCCGAAACACAACTGCTGGCCGGGCGAAGTAAGGCATACGGCGTGGAGCTGATGGTGGCTAAAAAGAAAGGAGAGTTGACAGGCTGGATCAATTATACCTATGCGCGTACGCTGAACCAGGTTGATGAAGGCGCGAACTTTCGGCAGCGCATCAACGGGGGCGACTGGTACGCGGCTAACTACGACCGACCCCATAGCTTCAACTTCAGCCTGAACATCAACCAGACGCGCCATCATAGCTTCTCGTTCAATTTTTCCTATAGCACCGGGCGACCCTATACCGCACCGGAGGGCTTTATTCGCTACCAGGGCCGCACGTATCCGTACTACAACGAACGGAACCAGTACCGACTGCCCGACTACCACCGGCTGGATTTTGCCTGGAACATCTACAATCCTAGTCTGAAGAACCGTCGCTGGCAGGGGCACTGGACCTTTACGGTGTATAACCTTTACGGTCGGAAGAATGCCTATTCGATCTATTATCGCACCGAAGGGCAGGCAACGAACCCATATCGACTCGCCATATTTGCCGCTCCCATCCCGAGCTTGACGTATAACTTCGAGTTTAAGTAAATCACCAGCTATATGCGCTCGTTGCTCTTTTTAGGACTGCTTTGTTTAGTGACGGTGCTCATTCCGGCCGCCTGCGTTGACTCATTTGATCAAACGTTGCGGGGGACAAACGACCTTCTGGTTGTTGATGGTACGATCATTAATCTGGCCGAACCGCAGCTTATTCGCATCAACCGCTCAACGGCCGACCGACTCACGGGGCGCTTTGGTTCTACGCCCGTGACGAAAGCGGCCGTTGAAGTCGTAGTCGATTCAAGTTTGCGAATTGCCTGTCATGAAACGCTGGATGGTACGTACCAACTGCCTGCGGATTTTAAAGGCAAAGTTGGACACGCATATCAGCTTCGTTTTACATTAGCCAACGGTACGTCGTACCAGTCCGATCAGCAGATTATGCAAGCTGTACCAACAATCAGTAGGGTCACGGCCAAGTTTAATCCAACCAGTTTAAGCCCTGGTCAGGCATTAGACCATTATTTTAGAGCAGGTCATGACTTGTTTGTTGACTTTCAGGACCCTGTAAGCCAACGTAATTATTACCGCTGGGACTGGAAGTTATATGAAAAGCAGGGTTGGTGCCGTACTTGCCAACAAGGTGTCTATGCGGTCTACAACATTGTACCCCATGTTTATATGTTTCCTAACTATTACGTTTCGGGCGGCTCCTTATATGAAGATTGCTTTGTGCCGGTAGACTACCATGATGTGGGTCAACCAACTTTGGTTACTAAATCCTACCAGTACGATTATCCCTGCCGAACCGATTGTTGGGAAATCCTATACAATTATGAAGTAAACGTCTTGGATGATCAAAACAGTAATGGGGGGCTAATCCAAGCATTCAAGGTCGCCCAAATTCCGTTTTATACCCATGAGCCCTGTTTGGTGGAAATTCGTCAAGGCTCATTATCTGTTGATGCGTATCGCTATTTTCGATTACTTCAGGAGCAAACTCAACGATCAGGGGGACTAGCCGACGCCCCACCAACGGCCTTGGCGGGAAACATACATAATATAAGTTCGGTCAATGAAATAGTAGTGGGGTATTTCACAGCATCAGCAATTGCTAGGTTTCCATACTGGCTTGACAGAAAAGACGCAGTTGGATTGCCATTGGGCAGTAGTGATCCATCAGGTCCCTCGGACCTTGCTAATGCGGAGTTGTTTTATGCGCTAAACCTGCGCCAACCTCATCCGGAACCTACCTACCCACAACCGAATGTGAGAATTTGGGGTGGTCCCTCCCGACCGCCTACGGCCGTCTGTAAGCCTAGCGATAATCGAACGCCTTACAAACCCGAAGGCTGGCGTGATTGATGGGCCCAAAACGTTATACTGCCAGCCGGTGGAACGGGGCGGGTCAACCAGTTCGCCGTTTTTTACGGTCTAATCATGCCAGGGCATATAATACTTGTCTATTCTTAGAAAGATGTTGCCATGAAGAGGCTTGTTAAATTTTCTAAATCCTGATCGGCATGAACCCATTAATAGTACCTTACTTCTCAATTTTAGCCTTTAAGTTATGAAAAACATTCTTCTCCATATCTACGCTTTGATAGGCATCATCAGTACAGTTAGGGCTCAACAAACCATCTTTCCTGAACCTGTAAAAACTAAGACTTCAGCCGGGCGCTGGGTAATCGGTCTGGAAACGGAGAATCTGTTTCTTTTAAAGAAGGTAGCCGGCTCTGGAGATGACTTCTTCTTACGCAAAATAGCGCCTACTGTTGGGTTTGCGGTGACTCCTAATCTTGTAGTTGGCCTTGGAATACCCCTGGGTTGGGCTCCGCAAAAAGGAACATACTATAGTAATGGAACAGTTAGCCAGGCAGGTATTTACAGTACTTATATATCACCTAAACAGGTAGGAGTATCTCCGTTCATTCAACAGTTTATCGGGAAGGGTAAGATTAAGCCTTACGTAGGGGTAGCTTACAGATACACTTATCAACAACTTGACCTCAGTATTCGTGAATTATCAGTTTATCTGAAACAGCCTGGCAATGAATCTGAATTGTCTGTTTTTGCAGGACTAACTTATTTTATAACACCCCGATTTGGTATAGACGCCAAGTTCCGATATGGTTGGCAACAGGGTAATCATCCATACATAATCTTTCCGAATCGATCCAATTTGGGGTATTCGGCAACTTTTGCCTATAGTGGTCAGACCGGATCGGCCAATGTTGGGTTTCGCTATCAGCTTGGCCGGTAAGACGTAATGCCGATCTGATGCAAGATGAAGCTGAATCAGTGTCCGTTACGTACGTCGCTGAAGATCTTAATGTATGACGTAACGTTTTGATTGAATAGTTAAAAGCATTCGAAATTACGTTCGGCGGTTCGGCTTATTGCCCAGCCTTAACGCTTGCAACTGCCACTTACGTAACAACACTGAGTTGTAAACGTATCGGCAGGTTATTTGAGTAGCGTGACACTGAAAATGCGAATCCGACAGATTGGAGGTTAGCCACTAATCTGTCGGATTCTTCTGGGATTAGAAATCGCTATACGTATCGTTCGGTGATGTACGCCGTTCGCTCGCAGGTCTCCAGGAGCAAGGGGTGGCGCGGTTGGTTGAGTGCCGCTTCTAACTCCTCAATGGTTTCTTTGAATAGCATATAGACTGGGATCTCGTGCGATTCCTGTTTGCCTTTAATATACATCAGCGACGGACGTACCGTGCCCGATGCGGCCAACTCATTGTATTGCTGTTTAGCCGCTACCCACTCTTCGTCACTTGTTCCAAAGGAAACCACACGTTCGGATAATGGGGTCGCTTTGCGGTCAGCCAGCTTCGCGTCGAGGTCGGCCAGCATACGCTTTAAGTGGAATGTATCTTTTCCGGTGCGAATGCGCTCCCGCAGCGACTGACGGATCAGGTACGTTAGCGAGTTCGACAGGTTCAACCCAATTTCCGCCATTTGTTTGAATATAAGCGACGAGGGCGACATGCCGGGAATGGTGTTCGGGTCGTGTAGTAAAACCCGTCCATCATGTGTCAGGAACCCGTCGATTCGCGAGTAGACATTGATACCCAGACGGCTGAATGCCTGCTCAACGGCTAGCTGTATCTTCCGGTTATTCTCCAGACTTGTATCAACCGGAATGCGCTTGCGGGCAACATTCGTCTTGTATTTCGTCTCGAAATCGAAGGAAAGAGCATTGTAAATTTCCGTTGGAGGCAGCGCGATGGCCCGTTGGTCGTCATCCTGAATAACTCCGCAGGAGAACTCCTGTCCGCTGATAAACTCCTCAAACAGGACCTCATCTTCCGCATTGAGCGAAGCCAACGTAACGGGCTGACTTGCCGAAAGTGCATCCAGCCGTTCAACAAAATCCTTCGGGTGTTTGATCACCTCGCCGGTTTGTTCGATCACCAGCGGGAAGCTGATACCGGAATCCAGGCTCACCATTTTCTGGGCAAGTTCACGCTTCTCGTTGGTCGACAGCTCTGCCCATTCGCTGAGTTTGCTCCAGCCATCGGGTTGAATGCTCAACGTAAAGAAGCACTGCTCAACGGCCCGGCAGAATTGGGCAAGGTCAGCTTCGCGGACAATAGCCACACCGATTGACGAGCCCTGGTGAGGAGCTTTCACAACGATTGGCAAGCCGAGGTGTTCAGTAAGTGACTGAAAAAACTGGGCCTTATCAGAACGCTCATAGGCGTCGCGGCTAATGGTAGCTGTTTTCTTTTGCTGGCCGGTAGCCAGGGCGATCAGCTCGTTTTGAAGAATTTTATTTATGCCAACCGCCGACCCGACTAAGCCCGGACCCGTATACGGCATTTTGTACCATTCTAAGAGGCCCTGAATAGCACCATCTTCGCAGTCGGGACCGTGCATGGCTAGAAATGCCATGTCGAAATGGTTTCGGAAATGTTCAGGACGTACCTCAGGTAACGTAGCGTGGAGCGCAGCGACGTCGAGCGATTCATCATAAACGGAGAAGCCTGAATCATCCTGTGGTAGCGCATCGCGTAGGGAGGGAGCTTCTAAAAACGCTGGCGAAACCAGCCGGAATCCGCCACGGCCGTCGACAAATACTAACACCGGTTCAAACAAACCTTTGTCTAAATTGGCTAAGGCCGTACGACCACCGGCAAACGATACCTCGCGCTCACGCGCCGGGCCACCGAAGAAGATACCTATTTTCACTGATTAATAGAAATACGTGCGAACCGCAAAGAAACAAAAAAACGCCTGATTCGGCGTTTTAATGAGCGAAAACTGGTGCTGATTAGTCAGGGGAAATAATAGTAACCCCTTTAGGAAGCTCACCTGCCAAACCTGCCGAACCTTTTCGACAAGAGGAAGTAAAAACTCGTAGTCGCTATAGTTAACCCATAAAACCAGAACTGGAATCGGATATTTTACAAAGTTCTGCTGATGTTCGAAGCCCTTGTCCAACGCAATCAATAGATCGAAACCCGTTTCAAGCAAAAGCTTCATTCAATTCGAGAAGTTTACCGTCCAAGATGGTCTGGCGCATCAGATGAAAAAGGGCAACCGCTTGATCTTTTGATACGGAAGGGAAACCTGCCAAAAACTCATCAATTGTTGCATTATTTTCGAGGTGATCCAACAAGTGCTGTATCGGCACTCGGGTCCCCCGAAACACAGGTGTTCCCCCCATCAATTCCGGATCGATATTGATTAACTCCTTCGCCGTCATAGCGTTACGTGTTAAAACGCAGGCGTGATATTTATAGCCTCTACTTTTGTGATCTCTGGGACGGCCTTCAGAATAGCTTCTTCCAGCCCACCCTTGAACGTCATCGCCGACATAGGGCAGGAACCACACGATCCCATGAGCTCAAGCCGGACAACTTTGTCATCTGTTACTTCCAGCACTTTCACGTTGCCACCGTCTGCTGCCAGATAGGGCCGCATTCCGTCAAGGGCTCGCTCGATTTGGTTAATTAGGTGGTCGTTGTTTATTGCCGTCTCCATTGAATACTACGATTTACGGTAAATTTACACGTTCGCAAGGTTTTATGCAACTTCTACACGCTTTGTACGGTCGACTGTTGCATTCCGGATCGCTACCTGCTGAGCCAGGGCTTCGGCCGTTTGCTGAAATGCTTCGCTGGCTACGGGTTCACCAACGCTGATAGCGGGTCGCCCTTCATCGCCCGCTTCCCGGATGCTCTGCACCAGCGGAATTTGCCCTAGCAATGGTACGTCGAACTGATCGGCTAACTGCTTACCACCGCCTTTGCCAAATATGTAATATTTATGATCGGGTAACTCGGCTGGGGTGAAGAAGGACATGTTCTCAATAACGCCTAATACCGGTACGTTAATCTGCGGTTGCCGGAACATAGCCAGGCCCTTTGTAGCATCGGCCAGCGCTACCTTTTGGGGCGTCGTGACAATGATTGCACCCGTTACCGGAACGGTCTGTACCAGCGTCAGGTGAATATCGCCAGTGCCCGGTGGTAAGTCGATCAGTAAATAATCCAGTTCGCCCCAGTCAGCATCCGAAAAGAATTGCTGCAAAGCCCGACCAGCCATCGTACCCCGCCAGATAATAGCCTGACCGGGATCTACCAGGAAGCCCATCGAAAGCAGTTTGATACCGAACTGCTGAACCGGCTCCATCTTCGTCAGACCGTCGACCTGATAAATGCGCGGCTGAATGGCTTCGGCACCAAACATAGTTGGCATGGAAGGCCCGTAAATGTCGGCGTCGATGATGCCTACTTTTGCGCCTGATTTATAAAGCGCAATAGCCAGATTCGCCGTTACCGTTGACTTACCAACGCCCCCTTTACCGGATGACACGGCAATGATGTTTTTCACACCCGGCAGCGTTGGTGTATTTGACCGGGTTGACGTCACATTCGATGTCATGTCGATTGTGACCTGTACATCAGCACCGATATGCGTATGAATGGCGTCTTCGCAGCGCTTGCGGATAACTTCCTTTAACGGGCAGGCCGGAGTGGTCAGAACAACCGTAAAACGAACGGAGCTGATTCCCAGCGTTACGTCGCGCACCATGTTGAGCGAAACAATGTCGCGTTTTAAATCGGGTTCTTCAACCGTACCCAGTGCTTGCAGAACGGCTTCTTTACTTAATCGATAATCAGACATAATGGAAGGGAAAAAAGAAGGAAGGTAAGAAGGGGAAGAAGGAAAAGACTACGCTACCGCCCGTTCTCCTTGTTCCCGTTCTTCGGTATTCCCTTGACGTAAACGACTTCGCACTTCAGCCAGTTCCGCTGTTACATCAACGCGCTTCGACAACGTATCGAGTTGATCAATCAATTTAGTCAGAAACTGCTGATAAGTTGGGCTATCGTCCCCATATAAGGGACGGTGAAGCAGCGATTTGCTAAGCTGCGCCCACTGGGCAACGAAGCCACGAAGTTCAGCGTCGAACGCGCTCTCGGCAAATTTCTCAAAAATATACGCATGCGCCTGAGCGTTGGGATGAATCAGATCGGCTTCGTAGAAGCGATAGTCCCGCAGATCGTCAATCATTAGCTCGTACGCTGGAAAGTAGTGAACCCACTCGTTCCAGACAGTTAACTCATGCGCAATAACGCGTAAGGTCGACTTGCTGACCTGATTCAGGGGTAACGTATCACGCGTGTGCCGCACCGGACTAACGGTAACAATGACCTTAAGTCTGGCATTTGCCTTACGTAGCGTCCTGAGCAGCCGCGTCAGGTCGTCCTGTAAGTGCTCTACCTGATAGAGGTACTTTTCAAACAACGGACCGGGCATTTTGTGGCAGTTGGCGACAACCTTGCCCGTCTCGATATGCCGGTAAACAACCGCTGAGCCCAACGTCAGCAATAAGAAGTCGGCTTTGCGAAGGGCGTCGGCGACCTCTGCCAGTCGATCCACAAGTATGTTCCGGAGCTCATGGCGGCTGTTCGCCCAGAGCGATGAATGAAAGTCATAGTGAAACCAGACTCCATCCCGTTCAACATAGCGATTTTCGTCTGGGGCGGTTCCATACAGAGCCATGGTGAGCAGCTTGGCGATGGAAACCGGATTAAATAGGGTGCCAAACGGATTGGTTAATACGTTCAGTTTACTACTGGCCAACCGTTGTCCTATTACCTCAGCAAAGCATGACCCAATGGTCACAATCCGACTGTTCAGGCCAATGCGATGAGAGAGTAGCTCGGGTGAAAATTCGGTATGAAACTGCATACCAGACTAACAACAATACGACCTGTTTAGGTCCTTTCGGGCTCGGTATTTTCAGACGCTATTTGTTGATTCAGAAGTTATTAGCCAGGCTGCTGCCACGAGCAGATATGCTACGTTCAGCCGCGTTACTTCTGACCTGTTCTTCGCAAACAGAACCCTACTAGTGAAGGCTGCTAAGCCATAACGTGGGCAAAGAGCAAATAAAAAAAGGGCTAAATTACTTTAGCCCTTTTTAGTTTGTCGCGTAGTGCTTAGTCAGCGGCTACTACGTCAAATTTCACCTTGTGTTTAACATCCTTGTGCAGGTCGAGAGTAGCCTCGTACGTACCAAGCGTTTTCACGTCATCAACCGCAATTTTCTTCCGGTCAATGTCGAATCCTTTTTCGCGCAGGGCATCAGCGACCTGCGTGTTGGTCACGCGACCGAAGATTTTGCCACTGTCGCCTGCTTTTGCCGGGATGGTCAGGACCATTTCGCCAATGCCTTCGGCGATTGTCTGCGCGTCATTTTTGATTTTCTCGGCTTTGTGAGCCGCCTGGCGGATGTTTTCAGCAACGATCTTCTTGTTCGAATCGGTTGCCATCATCGCGTATCCTTGCGGAATCAGGTAGTTGCGGCCGTAACCAGGCTTCACCGTTACGGTGTCATTCTTATAGCCCAGGCCAGCGATATCGGTTTTTAGAATAATTTCCATGAGAAAAATGTTTGGCTGTTCGGTCGTTTGCCTGTTTGTCTGTTACGGAGACAAAACACCGAACGACAAAAACAGACGAACAACTAAACAATTATTTCAGTGAATCGCCTACGTAAGGTAGAATGGCCAGGTGACGAGCCCGCTTAACGGCCTGAGCAACTTTGCGCTGGTTTTTCAGGCTGGTGCCGGTTAAACGGCGGGGCAGAATTTTGCCCTGCTCGTTCAGCAGCTTCAGCAGGAAATTGCCGTCTTTATAATCGATATATTTGATACCGGCTTTCTTGAAGCGGTCGTATTTTTTGCGGTTCTCGGTTTTCGAGACAGATTCGTTTTGCAGACTCATGATTACTTGGCCTCCCCGGCGTTTTCGGTTTGTTTTTTCTTACCCACTAAGCCATTGCGCTTCCGATCGTTGTAAGCCACAGCGTGCTTGTCGAGCGAAACCGTCAGGTGACGGATGATGCGCTCATCGCGAAGATACTCCGTGTTGAGTTTCTCGATGATGGTACCGGGCGCCGTAAACTCGAAGAGCTGGTAGTAACCGGTGCTTTTGTGCTGAATTGGATAGGCCAGCTTGCGAAGGCCCATATTCTCTTCGTGAACGAGTTCCGCGCCGTTATCGGTCAGCACTTTACGGAACTTGTCAACGGCGTCCTTCATCTGAGCATCAGATAAAACGGGAGTTAAAATGAACACCGTTTCGTAGTTATTGGGAAACATTGCTTGTAATTGGTTTGAAATGAGGGCGCAAAGGTACAAAAAAAGGAGAAATAACGCAAGGGGAAATTGGGAAAAGGAGGACAGGGAGAAAGCAGGAACGGGAAGAAAGGGAGATTAACGTCGTTTGCGTTCTCCTAGTCCTTTATTTTTCTCTCCTCCTTCCGTCTCCTTTTCCTCCTCTTATTTTACCGTAAACTCGCCATCGCCGATGCGGAAGCCTTCGCAGTAAATTTCGATAGTATGACGGCCTTCGTTAAACCGCTGTGCACCCCGACCATATATAAAGTCCACCCGCTGACGGCTGTTATCGAACGTGAATCGCTGCATAGCGGTATAAATCATGCCCTGGCTATTATACGTAAATTCACCCGAGCCGGTGGCTAAATCCGATATGACGGCTCCCATCGGGTCCAGAATCCGCATGTACAACTCTTTATCGTTCTGCTGGGCCAACCCGTTCGGTGCCATTCGTACTGATACTTTAATCTTGTCGATTTTCTTGGCTTTATAGCTGCCGCCATCCCGTTCTTTACCGCGCGAATTAAGTGCCGTAACTACGATCTCTTCTGCACGTAAGGCCGCGGCAATACTAACTTTCTCGCTCAGTTCCTGATTTTTGGCCGAGACGGCTGCTACGGAGTCGTTCAACGCCTGCCGTTCGGCTTTCAGGCCGCTATTTTCCTGCGTCAGCGTTTCGTTCTGCTGAGCTAATGCACCATTTTCCTGCTTCAGACGGGTAATCTCCTGGTCTTTCTGAGCCAGCAGAGCCTGGTAATTCCGGATTTTCTGGTCGTATTTACGGCTATCGAACGAGTTGACGTTACGTAGTTCGCGCTTGTCGACTTCCAGTTGCTGCTTTACTTTTAATAACGAGTCAACACTGCCACCGAGTTGCTGAATTTCTGCAATTTTAGCGTCTAACTGGGCCGATATAGAGTCGAGTTTTGTTTTCGTAGTGAGTACTTCCTCGGTTTTGGCGGCAATGTTGGCGTCTTTCGTTTTGCTATCCTGACGTTCCTGGTAATAAAAATAAAGAAGAAGTACGTTTAAGGCGGCCAAGATCAGTAACGCGGCTAATAAATAACTACGACTACTGTTCTGGGTTTGAGGTCTAGGTTCCATTGGAGTCATAAACTAAGCAGAAGGGTTGCACTTAAAATCCATTCCAAAACTAAAACACCCGTGCAATTATTGTCTTCTTCAAATGCTTTAGGGCCAAAAACTACGCCTTTCTGCGTAGTTCTCAAACTTATCTTTGCACAATCTTTATAAAGAAACAGGGCAGCATTCGCTGCCAGGTGCTTATGATCGCGGATACAATTCATCAGATAGAAACGGAGCTGCACGGGCGGGCTCAACTCATTGCCGTTACAAAAACAAAGCCGGTTGCGCTGCTCCAGGAAGCGTATGAGGCTGGCTGTCGGCGCTTTGGCGAAAACAAGGTGCAGGAAATGGTGGACAAACACCCCCAACTGCCCGCCGACGTTGAGTGGCATTTAATTGGTCATTTGCAGACGAATAAAGTGAAGTACATTGCGCCGTTTGTTACGTTGATTCATTCTGTTGACGGCTTGAAGTTGTTGCAGGAGATCAACAAGCAGGCCGCCAAGCACAACCGGATTATTGACTGTCTACTTCAGATTTATATTGCCGATGAAGAAACAAAGTTTGGCCTCTTGGCCGGGGAAGCTGAAGCGCTGCTGAATGCCGGGGAACTTGATACGTTGGGTAACGTTCGTATTGTAGGGCTGATGGGTCTGGCTACCAACACAGACGATACCGAGCAAATTCGCCGGGAGTTTCGGGGATTGAAGCAGTTGTACGATAAGTTAGCCGCTATTTCGCGACCGAATGTAGCCTTCCGGCATCTTTCGATGGGGATGAGTGGCGATTATCAGATTGCCGTCGAAGAAGGAAGTACGTTGGTTCGCGTAGGGAGCGCTATTTTTGGATCAAGAAACTAATCAAAACCGGGATTGAGAGGATTTAAAGGATGGACAAGATTTTGTTCGTAGTTTCTGTAGGAACAAATCCTGTAAATCCATCTAATCCTCTCAATCCTGCGGGGCCGCCCTTGCGGTTTAGACTAATCATATGAAATTTTTCATTCAATCGGGAGCGGTTTTGGGGCTGCTGGGTGTTGCCCTCGGTGCGTTTGGAGCTCATGCGCTACGTACCATGCTGGAGTCTACGGGCCGGACGGCTACGTTTGAAACGGCGGTTAAATACCAGTTTTATCACGCGTTGGCGCTCGTGCTTATCGGGGTGCTGATGCAGTTGTTCGGCAGTAATCCGGCGATTGTTAAGCTCCTCAACTGGGCGGGCTATTCGTTTCTGGGCGGGGTGCTGGTCTTTTCCGGGTCACTGTATATCCTGTGTTTCACTGGCATTACGTGGTTAGGAGCCATTACGCCTATTGGTGGAGTGGCCATGATTGCAGGCTGGGCGCTGCTGCTGTGGGCGTTTTTTTAGAAGGAGAAATGGGAGTAGTGGGAGGAAAGGGAAAAGAGGGAGAGTCTTTTTTTGCGGTCTTGATTCCCCTTCTTCCCTCTCTTCCCACTACTCCCTTTTCTCCCTCTTTTTTCGTATCTTTGTCGTCTGATTCTGAGAATAATGCAAACGAATATACAGGCAGAAACCGCCCGTCGGCGGACCTTCGCCATCATTAGTCACCCCGATGCCGGGAAAACCACGTTGACCGAAAAGTTGCTGCTTTTTGGGGGGGCCATTCAAACCGCTGGAGCTGTAAAGTCGAATAAAATCAAGAAGTCGGCTACGTCTGACTTTATGGAGATCGAAAAGCAGCGGGGTATCTCCGTCGCTACGTCGGTCATGACGTTTGAATACGATAATCTGAAAATCAATATTCTGGATACGCCTGGCCACAAAGACTTTGCTGAAGATACGTATCGGACACTGACCGCTGTCGATAGTGTTATCCTGGTGATTGACTGCGTAAAAGGCGTAGAGGAGCAAACCGAGCGGCTGATGGAAGTCTGCCGGATGCGCGACACACCAGTTATCATTTTCATCAACAAACTCGACCGCGAAGGACAGAATCCGTTCGACCTGCTCGATGAGCTGGAAGAGAAGCTGAACATCCGCGTGCGCCCGATGACCTGGCCCGTGAATATGGGTTCTGATTTCAAAGGTGTTTACAGCCTGATCGAGAAAAAATTATATTTCTTTAAAGTTAACAAGACGAAAGTCGAGGACGACGTATTACCGATTGAGCTCGAAGATTCGCTGCTTGATGAGAAAGTCGGCCAGCGGGATGCGGCCCAACTCCGCGAAGACGTTGAGTTAATCGAGGGCGTTTACGATACGTTCGATCGGCAGGCGTATCTGGATGGCAAGCTGGCACCGGTATTCTTTGGGTCGGCCGTTAACAACTTCGGTGTAAAAGAACTGCTCGAAGGCTTCTGTCAGATTTCGCCCGAACCAATTGCCCGCCCGACCGATAAGCGCGAGGTGTTACCCGGCGAGAAGAACTTCAGCGGGTTCGTCTTTAAAATTCACGCCAACCTCGATCCCCGCCACCGCGACCGGATTGCGTTCCTGCGTATCTGCTCGGGCGTGTTTGAGCGGGGTAAGTTTTACCACCATACGCGGCTGGACAAAAACGTTCGTTTTGCCTCTCCCTTTAGCTTTATGGCCGATAGCAAGAGCGTGGTCGAAGAAGGTTTTCCGGGGGACGTAGTGGGTTTGTATGACACAGGTACGTTCAAGATCGGCGATACGTTGACGGAAGGCGAGGAGTTACAGTTTCAGGGCATTCCGAGCTTTTCACCCGAGATATTCAAAGAATTGGTGAACCTGGACCCTATGAAGTCGAAGCAACTGGACAAAGGGATTCAGCAGCTTACCGACGAGGGGGTGGCGCAATTGTTTACGCTTGAACTGGGTAACCGCAAGTTCGTGGGTACGGTGGGTGAACTCCAGTTTGAGGTGATCCAGTACCGTCTGGAAAATGAATATGGTGCTAAATGCCGCTGGGTGCCTCTGAATTATACGAAAGCCTGCTGGATTACGGCGGAGAACCCGGCTAAACTGGCCGAGTTTATTCGGTTGAAAGGCAATCAGATCGCCTACGATAAAGACAACAACCCTGTTTTTCTGGCCGAGTCAGACTGGATGCTGCGGATGAATCAGCAAAACAATCCAGACATTCAGTTTCACCTGACCTCTGAATTTAACGTAACGGCCTAACGGAAACAAGTGCTTCCGCAGGCTTGGTTAGTTGCTTTTTTTGAACTACTGCTGTTGAGTAGAGTTATGTACAGGAAAAGTGCATAACCATACTCAACGCAGATGAAAACAATACTTGCCACCTTCGCCCTTGGGCTTGCTATTACCGGTTCGGCCGCAGCCCAGCAGAACTCCTCCCAGAGTTCATCGACCAACGGGTCGACAACCAACACGAGCGTAAGCCCGTCGACTAACCAGGGCTCCGGCAATGCCGCCCGGCCCAACTCCCCCAATACGTATCCAAATAACGGCACTACTCCGACTGCCGGAACGGGCAACACCGTAGACCAGAACTATGGTTCAGGCAGTGCGGTTGGCCCGGCTGGAAACGGCGGCATTACAACGACCTCGACTGACGCCCGCAGCAGCACAACCACGGGAGCAAGCCCGGTTAAGGCGAAAAAGAAAAAACCAAAAGTCGATAATCAACGATAGGCTGTCTATAGGCTACGTTTCTCTTAACTCAATTGTTATGAAACATACATTGCTAAAAGTCGCCGTCCTGATGGCCCTGATGGTACCTGCCGTTGCGTTTGGCCAGTCGCGGGAAAGCGTAAAAAGCAGCTCGCCGTACAATGGCAGTGCGGCCCGCGTCAGTGATAAAGAAAAGGCTAAGGTGGCCGCCGAAAAGTTCAACGGCCAGCGGAGTACGCCTGCTCAGCCTGCAAAGCCGCAAAGTGGTAAGCCGCGCGTTCAGGGACCGACAGAAAATGGCGGGCGCGTAAAGAATCCGAAAACAAACAACGGCAACAGTTGATGGACGCATTACGTCGGCTTCTGGTCAGCTTTGACGGAGAACCGACGTTTAATAAATGTTTAATAACCTTTTGTCGATTAGCCTGTTTCTGTACGTGAAAACGTAATTGATTAAACACACTTAACTCACTGCCGTATGAAAAAGATAATTGGGGTAATAGTCGCAATCTTGCTGATGACCGGCGTGTCGTTTGCGCAGGATGAGGTGAAGAAAGAAGCTAAGGCCGCGAATAAAGAAATGAAGCAGGACGCTAAGCAGATGAAGAAAGATGCCAAAAGTGTGGGCAACGAAGCAAAAGCGGATGCGGCCAAGGAGATGAAGCACATGCACAAGAGCATGAAAAAGACTGAGAAGAAAGTCACAAGCCAATAACCGGATGGTATTCTATTAAAAAGCCCTTCCTGAAAAGAAGGGCTTTTTTCGTGCGCAAAGACATAACTTCTTCGGCACTAACCGGTTTACTGGCGCAACCAGACTGACAACGGTATGAAATACCTAATGTATGTGGCAGCCTGTACGCTGCTACTGGCCAGTGATGCGTTGGCACAGGACGTAACGCGTAAGGAAGCAGTGAAAACCACAAAAATTGTTGAAGAGAAGGCGAAAGGAATGAAGCAGGACGCTAGGGCTACGGGCAATAAAGTCAAAGAAGAGGAAGCCGAACAGTCCTCAAAAGCTGCCAAAGAAGCTAAAGAACAGGCTAAAAGAAATGCCTGGTCTCC
Source organism: Spirosoma fluminis (assembly GCF_054778895.1). Taxonomy (NCBI): domain Bacteria; kingdom Pseudomonadati; phylum Bacteroidota; class Cytophagia; order Cytophagales; family Cytophagaceae; genus Spirosoma; species Spirosoma fluminis. The sequence continues at coordinate 25,840 of NZ_BAAGZD010000008.1, read as the reverse complement.
GCCAATAGCAAACGCCTGACTATCCTGTCGGGCGTTTGCTTTAATAGTCGGTTTTGACCGGCTGATCTTCCGAAAAGCCCGTTGGCGAGAGAGCGGTAGCCCGGTAGGCGATGGGGAACGTAATGCGGAAAGTGGTTCCCTGGCCAACCGTAGAGTCTACCACAATCTTGCCCCGGTGTAGTTCAATAATCCGCTCGGTCAGTGCAAGCCCAATGCCGTGACCGTTCACGGTCATAGTGGTATTGGACCGGTAGAACGGTTCGAAAATATGGGGTAGGTCATCCGGCGGTATGCCGTAGCCGTGATCGCTGATGGTCAGATGAACCTGTCCGAGTTCAAATGAAATACGTACTGAAACGCGCCCGTCCGGTGAATATTTGCAGCCGTTTTCCATCAGGTTCTGAAAGGCCGTTTGCAGCAGCGACTCTTCGCCATTGATTACCAGCTCTTCTTCGTGATCGGGCAAGTTATCAAAGTCAATATCGATCTGATAGTCGGCTCGTTTCTGGAGAATCTGACTTTGCGCCAGCCACAACAGTTCATCGATTCGCACGGGCTGGTAGTTGAGCATAGCCGCATCGGCGCTGGCGCGGGCCAGTTCGAGCAGGCCATTAACGAGCCTGATCATACTTTTTACTTCGTCCAGTAACGCATCAAAAGCCGCTTCGTATTCGTGAGTCGAGCGGGCCTGTAAACGCGTTACTTCAATCTGGCCCATCATAACCGTCAGGGGAGTACGTAACTCATGCGATGCGTGGGAAACAAAACTTTTCTGGGATACAAATGCTTCTTCGAGCCGGGTCAGCATGTCGTTAAATGTATGCGCCAGATCAGCCAACTCGTCGCGTTGCCGCCCGACCCGCAGCCGTTCGTGGATGTTGGTCGCCGAAATTGTGTTTACCTGATCGATAAGTTCAGATACGGGCCGAAGTGCGTCGCTGGCAAATAAATAGCCTGCAATTCCGACAATCAGGAGACTCGAAATCCAGCCAAAAAACAGGATGCGCCGGAGTACGTCGAGTTTACTTAACCCATACCGATCATTTGCCGATGCAACAACCGTCAGGGGTTCCCCTTTGGCGTTTATATGTCGGACACCAACCGCTTCCAGGTCATTAGTCCGAAAGTACCGGTATTGGTCAGCTTTAATTGTATTGAGGAAATCGGTAGGGATCGCAAAGCGAGGACGTTGACTGTACTGATTGTAAACCACCTTACCCGAGCTATTGTAAATCGTGATCTGCTCGTCATTCATCTGGGGCAAATCGGCCTGAGCAACTTCGCCGACATCTTCGCGGAGCCGCACCGAAGTAACGGCTCGTTCTTTCAGCCTGTTTTCAAATTCCTGCTGCCTGAACTGATCGTACAGATAATACACCGATACGGTAAAAAGCAGCATAATCGAAGCGACCAGCAACACGAACAGCAGCGTCAGGCGAGTACGAATATTCATGTCTTCAACCGATAATAGAATAAGCCCAAAAAAGCGTGTTCCGAAAAGGAAACGCCAGGCTCAGCTGGTCCAGGGTAAGGCGCTCGGGCTTACTCTTCTTTAAGCATATAGCCCATGCCAATTACCGTATGAATAAGTTTATGGGGAAAGTCTTTATCAATTTTTTTGCGCAGAAAATTCACGTATACATCAATGACATTGGTGCCGGTATCGAAATGAATATCCCAGACTTTTTCGGCAATGTCTACGCGTGAGACTACCCGGCCCCGGTTGCGCATCAGGTATTCGAGCAGGCCAAACTCCTTAGCCGTCAGCTCTATCCGTTTGCTGCCCCGGCGGGCGACTTTTTCGTTCATGTCCAGTTCCAGATCGGCTACTTTCATGACGTTGGCCTGAACGCCTGCTTCACTGCCGCGTTTGGTGAGGGCACGGAGCCGGGCCATCAGCTCGCGAAACTCGAAGGGCTTTACCAGATAGTCATCAGCACCCGCTTCGAAGCCGGTAAGTTTATCATCAACCGAGCCCATTGCCGTCAACATCAGCACAGGCGTAAGGACCTTCTGCTTCCGAATCGACTGAACGACGTCGAAGCCATTCATTTTCGGTAGGTTAATGTCCATGATGATTACATCGTACAGGTTATTGAGGGCCATTGCGCGGCCAACCTGCCCGTCGAACGCAACGTCAACGTCACAGGCTTGTTCTTCTAACCCCTTCTTCACAAACGAAGCCAGTTTGGGCTCATCTTCTACCACCAGGATCTTCATATCGGCAACATACATAGCTCTTTTCTTATTTGAAAATGGGAAACGGAATTATTAGTAAACGTAGAGATATGGATACGGGTCAACGGCTTCAGGGCGAGATCAGTACAAAATTATAGTGCTGACTAAGGCCAGTTGAGCGGGAACACGATGCGCCAGTACGTACTGCTACAGGTGTGTTTGACTGAACGCCGGAAGTTCGAGCCGATAGATTAAAAGCGCTTGAAAACTACGTTAAATATGGGTTAAACCTAGCTTACTGCCTTACGCAAGACAACAAAAAAGCCGTCCCGAAATTTCGGGGCGGCTTTCCGCTTCTATCCACACCATTTCAAGACTGGCGACCGGGCGGCCGCCAAATCTTGATGTTCAACCTTCCCTTTGTAAAGGATCGTTATGCTAAACTAAGCAATTTCTTTAGTAGCGCAAAAAGACCTCAAACTTTGGTCGGCTACGTAATATCGCAAATTTGCGAACTTCTTATTAATTTAACGTTAATACGTAGTTAAAAATTACCTAATGTTGAAAAAATATTGCGCTATTTTTCATAGCAGACTGCACTTCCTGCCGTAAAACGCAGAGGAAATAAGTGATAAGATGGAGAGTGTGAGTAGGTTCGCTATTGGCATATCGCTAATCATATTGGTGATATGCGATATGTTTGTTTTGTGCGCAGCCCCCGTTGGAGTAAGCCTCGTAGCCCGAGGGGAATACCCACAGTGATTCCGGGCAGCTCGACGCCATATAATAGGTTATTGGCTTGCTGTCCAGCAAAGGCGGTATTAATGCCATTCTCAACTTGTATTTTTAGGACGTAGCGCGAATGTCAGTCCGTTTCGAACCGGATGGAATTTACTATTAGTAGCAATCGTAACAAACTTTTAACGTCTTCAAGCGGCCCACCCACTGCCTTTTTTGCACGTTAGTTACGTCGGCAAGGACTTTCGTATGTAAACGTCCAGGTGGCGAAAATAATCTTAATCTATACTTAGAAGATGTTCAACTGGGCCTGCTGCTCAGGGGATTTTGAGTGCACTATAAACAAAAAAGAAGCTCAACAAGTAGGTATAATATGAAGCATATCAATGAAGTGGTGAATCACCAGGGTTCAATCACCCATCTGACCGGGGCCAGCAATTATACGTGGCTGCATTTTCGGAATGGGGGAACGATGCTTTTATCGAAGCCCCTGTCTTCGTTTGAAATACTATTGCCCGCTTTTATTCGGGTGCATAAGACCGCCCTGGTGAATCCTAAGTATGTTCATCAGATCAAAAGTCCAGCCCGAACCAAAACGCCGGGTTCTATAACTATGCAGGGGGGAGCCATATTGCCCATAAGCCGTCGGCGCTGGAGCCAGGTGGCTGATAGCCTGCTCGAACATTCAGAATTTACGCAGATCGTTACGACGCGGTCAGCGGCCGATGAACCACAGTATGGCCAGTCGGAATACAATGCTGGGGTGGCTAAACAAGTGGTTACGGTGCCAAACCAGCAGGTGTACGCTATGATCAAAGATGACGTAAAAAGCGTATTGATCAGGCAGCTTCTGGAAGAGAAGTGGCCGCATTGCACGGTCCGGTTCTTCGCCAATGGGGCGGGCCTGACGGACTACGTTTCTCAAACAGCCTCGCAGCAGTTACCAGCCATGGTTCTGCTCGATGTGCGGTCGGTGAACTGGGCCGGGCTGGGTACGCTGGAGCAGCTTAAAAGCAATAAGCAGTTACGGATGATCCCCACTGTTGTGTTCATCAACGACCAGTCGGGTAATGATATAGAAGTGTGCTACGCTGCCGGGGCTAATTCGGTCATCCCGCAGATGGCCGACAACGATGAGTTCGCAAAGGTAATTGAACGTATATGCCAGTACTGGCTGTCGTTTGCTGCCCTGCCGACCGCCTTATTAGGGTAAGAGCGCTCTATATGCAACAGTCCAGGCTGAGCAATTGCTCAGCCTGGACTGTTGCATATAGAGCCGTGCGTAATCTGGTTGTTACGTACCGGTATCGGCTGGCCGTTAAGACATGAAACGATCACTGGGTAGGGTTACGGTTTCCCACCAGTACGTTCGCAGGTTTTTACCGAAGTCGATCCAGGCCTGGCTTGTGTCGGGCTTCGTCAGGTAGGAGGTGCTGCCGTGATAGTAAGATTTGGTAATATCCTGCGGGTCGTTGGAGTAGCTGAGTACGATTACGGGAACCTGCTTGAAAGACGACGCTGGGTCTTTCAGTTCTTTCAGCAATTCCCATCCGTCCTGTCGGTTCGGTAGGTACAAATCGAGCAAAATTAGCTTAGGCAGGTCATTACCCTGGAGGGTACAGTCATTCAAATAGTGCCAGGCTTCTTCGGCTGTGGAGAACCAAATCACCTGTACCTCCGGCAGAAACTGTTCGAGTGCTTTTTCGATTAAATGCCACTGATCAGAATTGTCATCAATTACTAAAATGCTGGCGTGGTTAAAGTTCCGCTGGCTAGTCGGCTGGATGCGCCGGTTTATCATAATCTGTTCAACTTAATTAATTACCAAAAATAGCCTTTTATTCGGTTTAAGCACTATGTTACCCACCTAAATTCGCTTGCGGACCTCAACAAATACGCACTATTTACGGTAGAAATTGAGTTTGGAAACGCCTTGGGTTCGTTGGCCAGCTGGCCGCTCTGGCAAATACCTGAAGTAGCGCAGAGGGTACTCCACCGGGCCGTTCAAGCAGTAATTCGGGTTGATCTGATGATAAATTCGTTAGGAGAAGTATCTAAACTCACGAAAAGACGGCATTTGGTTGATTTGCTATGCTTGACCACCAATCTAATTTTAGCTTCGCCCGAAGCCGGGAAGAAGCCGCTACATTCGACGAGCCTATAAATCCACTACCCAGAGCGGTACTACGTCCGACTAATCATATTCTGCTCGATGGCGAGTGGAAAATTGCCTTCGATACGGACGATTGTGGCCTCCGTGACCGATGGTATCTGGGCTACAAGTACGAGCAGAAAGCGCATTGGCCGGGTTCTGTTGAAGAACACATGGCTGAGGCAAAAGGTCTGCCACATCCGGCCGCCTGGCAGGATCGGGTAATTGTCTGGTATGAGCGGGAGTTCGCCCTGCCCGAACGTACTGAACCGGCCGATCTGTCGATAATTCAGCTCACCTTCGGAGCCTGTGGTTACGAAACCCGGGTCTGGTTGAATGGCTACCTGCTTCAGACCATTGAGGGTGAAGAGATTCACTACGGTGAGTATACCTCGTTTTCGTACGAACTGGCCGATGAACTTCTTCGGCCCGTAAACCGGCTTACGGTACGTATTGCCGATACAATGGATGCCGAAACGCCCCGTGGCAAGCAGGAGTCGCACGTGTATAAGCGGGGCGGAATCTGGTACCAGACCTATACCGGGGCTGTGCGCAGCGTGTGGCTGGAAACGGTTGAGCGTAACCGGCTACGTTCCCGAATTGGCGTCGTGAGTATTGTGGAAGATGATCTGGTGCGGTTTACGGTTTCGACCCGCATTCACGATCCGGGCAACTACACATTGCGGCTGAAGGTGTTTGACCGGAAAGCTCCGCTGGATTCGGAGCCAATGGCCACGTCTGACTTTTCGCTGAAACTGGAAGCTGGCCAAAAGCAGCAGCGGGTGGTACTTGGGCTGCCCGACGCGCAGTTGTGGTCGACCCAGTCGCCGACCTTGTATAAACTCGTGGCCCAGTTGATCGATAGCAACGGTTATATCGCCCAGATCGAAACGCAGTTTGGCCTTCGGAAGATAGAAGCCCGCGGCTGCTGTGTGTATCTGAACAACAAGCCGGTTTATCTGGATGGGATTCTGTATCAGCCCGGCACGGCTACATACGAGGAGATGAAGCGCCATATGCAGTCGATGAAGGATCTGGGCTGTAACCTGGTACGGGTTCACATTGCCGGGGTTGACCCCCGGATTTATAACCTGGCCGATAAGCTCGGACTCCTGCTTTGGGTGGAAGTACCGAGCCCCCATAGCTCAACGCCCCGCAGCCGGGAGAATCACCGCGCCGAACTCTTACGGATGGTCTCCCTGATCGGCACGCATCCGTCGGTAGTGATCTGGAGTTTGTACAACGAAGACTGGGGAGCGCAGGATATTGCGGTAAATACTGAAACGCGCCAATACATCATTGATATGTACCACTATATGCAGCTTGCTTACCCGCAGTTTCTGGTGGTCGATAACGATGGCTGGCACCACATCTCGTATGAAGGAAGGCTTAAGTCCGACCTGCTTACGGCTCACCTGTATACCCCCGATCCGGACCGCTGGCGTTATTTACTCGATCGGCTCGTTGCGGGCGATCTGGAAGGGGTGGCCGCTTTCCCATTGGTCGTAGGCGATCCGTTCTTTTACCGGCGTCAGGTTCCGCTCATCGTGAGCGAATGGGGCGGGTTTGGATTCGCTGATTACGGTGGACCGCAGGACGCTGAACAGCGCGAAGAACGGATTCGGCTGTTCAAGCAGGAGATGCGCAAACGGCCGATTGCGGGTGACGTATACACGCAGGCGACCAATATTGAAGACGAACGGAACGGCCTGATTGATCCGCATACGGGTGAATTGTCCGTGGCTGCTGGTTTGCTGGGTTCGGGCGGTTTCGAAACGGGTGACTTTTAGATCGGCTTCCGGGTATGAACACGTACTGGCCCCATGCTGAGTAAGCCACGGATGAATTGGTTGTGGCCTATGATCCGGTGGGTGTTGCGGAGCGTTGTTGGGGTGCTGCTGTTCGCCGTTGGCTATATAGCCTGGCAGAGTCCCGGCAAAACCAGTCCGATTCTGGATGAGGACCGTAAGCCCTTGCCCAACAGCGTTGCTGAACTGCTGACGGTGCAGATCAATGGTACTACACAGTGGCTGCTTATTCGGGGGCATGACCGGCGAAAACCGATTCTGTTGTTTCTGCACAGGGGGCCAGGTTTGCCTGAACTTTCTCTGCTGGTCGGTTATACGCTGGAAAAGCAGTTTGTGGTGGTCAATTGGGAGCAGCGCGGGTTCGGCAAGTCGTACGATGCCGCGTAATACGTACCTACGGGCGTTTTTCGCCGGTGCTTATTGCCGACTTCGCTGCCGCCTTCGAACAGGCAATTGCCCGGCACGTAGAGCGCCAATCCAACGACTGGGCAGACGTAGATACTTACCTGCGCGAAAACACATGGGACAAAACCCGGGTTAGTATGCAACGGATCCTGCAGTCCCAGTTATCCGCTATTGCTGAACAGTAAACACCTGAATATGGCTATAAGCACTACAACCGCACCGATGGCTTTATGGGGTGGTATCGAATGTACCGTGAACCGGGTAGGGGAGCGGTATCAGGATCAATTAATTCGCAATGGCCACCACGACCGACCCAGCGATTTGCGGCTGCTGGCCGAATTAGGTCTTAAAACGCTGCGGTATCCGCTATTGTGGGAACGTACGATGCTGGGTGGGCCCGACAAACCGAACTGGCAATGGGCCGATGAGCGACTCCCCATGCTTCAACAATTGGGGATTAATCCCATTGTCGGTCTGGTGCATCACGGATGCGGCCCCTGCTACGCAACCTTCGATACCCATGCGTTTGAGGAAGAGCTTCCGAAATACGCCCGGCAAGTGGCTGAACGCTACCCCTGGGTGAACGCCTATACGCCCATCAACGAACCACTTACCACCGCCCGCTTCTCCGGGCTTTACGGATTCTGGTATCCACATACGCAGTCGGATCGGGTATTTGCCGAAATCCTGATTCGCGAGTGCAAAGCTACGGTTAAGGCCATGCAGCAGATCCGGCTTGTTCGGCCCGACGCGCAGCTTATCCAGACGGACGATTTAGGACAGACGCATAGCACACCCTTACTGACTTGTCAGGCCGACTGGGAGAATAACCGGCGCTGGCTCACCTGGGATCTGCTCTGCGGGCTGGTTAAACCGGGCCATCCCTTCTGGGATTATTTTCGGCGGGTCGGTATCCCCGAAAATGATTTATGGTTTCTGGTTGAAAACCCGTGTCCACCTTCCGTAATTGGTGTTAACCACTACATCACCAGTGAGCGCTACCTCGACGAGAACCTGGTGGATTATCCTCCGCATCTGCATTGTGGTAACAAGTTCCATCGGTACGTCGATACGGAGGTTGTGCGGGCTGCTCCCGAACAACGTATTGGACTGGCGGGGCTGCTGATGCAAACCTGGGAACGCTACCATCTGCCCATCGCTGTTACCGAAGCGCATTTAGGCTGCACCGTCGATGAACAGATGCGATGGCTCTGGGATATGTGGCAGGAAGCCCAGCAGGCCAAAGAAGCCGGAGTCGACGTTCGGGCCGTTACTGCCTGGGCGCTATTGGGCTCTTACGACTGGCACTGCCTGCTGACGCGGGAGGACGGTCACTACGAAGCCGGGGCATTTGACCTGAGTTCGGGAGAGCCACGACCTACGGAGTTAGCCGACTTAATTCAACGGCTGGCAACCGGCAAAAATCCGCGGGAACTAGTACCCGAAGGGCCGGGCTGGTGGCAGGAGCCGGTGCTGGTGTCGTAGCGAAACCGGCGTTACGTAGTAGGGTGAGTGAGTGATCCATTCGTCGCCGATAACCAGTAAATATATATACCATTCGTCGGCAATTCTGTAACGAAAAGCCGCCTGGATCGGGCAACCTTTGTGGCGTTGATCGGAACGAACCGGTCGACGCCACGTTTCGTTTTATACATATACATTCTGCAAAAACATGGAAACTTTAACATTCAAAACCAATATCAAATGTGCCGCCTGCGTGGCGACGGTGACTCCATTCTTAAACCAAGCCGTTGGCGAAGGACACTGGCGGGTAGATACCCAGAATCCGAACAAGGTCTTGACCGTGGAAACCGGCAGCGAGCAAGAGGTTCGTCAGGCCCTTGAAAAAGCGGGGTACAAAGCGGAGTTGTTAGCCTGACCGGCACGTTCGAGACGTATTTATCATTCTTTCCTATGGCTACTAACACAATTGCCCCAGCCCGATCTGCCGCCGATGTGCGCAAGACGTATCCAGTGCTGGAAATGTCGTGTGCAGCCTGCGCCGTTAGCGTTGAGTCGATGCTGAAGAATACGCCCGGCGTGGCCGACGCTGGGGTGAATTATGCCAATCAGTCGGCCTGGGTGCAATACAACCCCTCAGTGGTAACGCCCGCTGAATTGCAGAGCGCCGTGCGGTCGATTGGTTACGACATCATTGTCGATGCTGGAGATCCGCAGGAGGTGCAACGGGAAGCCCAGCAACGGCACTACCAATCACTTCGCCAGCGAACGATCTGGGCCTTTATCCTGTCCATACCCGTTGTCATTATCGGTATGTTCTTTATGAACGGATCGGGAGAAAGCTCAATTCCTTTCGCGAACGAGATCATGCTGGTGTTGTCGGCTCCGGTGGTGTTCGGGCTGGGTCGCACTTTCTTCACCAATGCCTGGAAACAGGCCCGCCACGGCAAAGCGAACATGGATACGCTGGTGGCCATGAGCACCGGTATTGCCTTTTTGTTCAGCGTGTTCAACACGGTTTACCCGGAGTTCTGGTACCGTCGGGGTATTCACCCGCACGTATATTTTGAAGCCGCATCGGTGGTTGTCGCCTTTATTCTGCTCGGGAAATTGCTGGAAGAACGGGCTAAGTCGAACACCTCGGCGGCTATCAAAAAACTGATGGGGCTTCAGCCCAAGACGGTACGAATTCTCGAAGGAGGACACGAGCGGGAGATTTCGATTGCGGCCGTACAGGTCGGCCATCAACTGCTGGTCAGACCTGGCGAAAAGATTCCCGTCGATGGGCTGGTTGAGTCCGGACAGTCGTTCGTCGACGAAAGTATGATCAGTGGCGAGCCGGTACCCGTTGAAAAACAGGCGGGTGCCAAGGTATTTGCCGGAACAATCAACCAAAAGGGAAGTTTTCAGTTTCGGGCCGAAAAGGTAGGAGCCGATACGTTGCTGGCTCAGATTATCCGCATGGTGCAGGACGCCCAGGGTAGTAAGGCACCCGTACAGAAGCTGGTTGACAAAATCGCCGGAATCTTTGTGCCGGTCGTGCTGGGCATTGCCCTGCTGACCTTTGTTGCCTGGCTGATTTTTGGCACATTCACTACGGCCTTGCTTACGTCTGTAACCGTACTGGTTATTGCCTGTCCCTGTGCGTTGGGATTAGCTACCCCCACAGCCATTATGGTTGGGGTGGGTAAGGGAGCCGAGAATAACATTCTGATCAAAGATGCGGAAAGCCTGGAGCTAGGCTACAAAGTGAACGCGGTTGTGCTGGATAAGACCGGAACGCTTACGGAGGGGAAACCGCAGGTAACGGATCTGATCTGGGTGCCCGACGCTGCCGACGACGCCAATCTGAAAGCTTTGCTGAACGCCATTGAGTCCCGATCAGAGCACCCGTTGGCCGAGGCCGTAACTGCCTATATTGGCCAGAAAGGTACAGTTGAACTCACAAGCTTTGAGAGCGTTACAGGCAAGGGCGTAATAGCTAGGCATGGGGCAGATACGTATTACGTTGGCAACCGGAGTTTGCTGGCTGACCATGCTGTTCCAATGTCGGACCAATTGCTGGCCGAAGCTAACCAGTTGCAGCAACAGGCTAAAACGGTGGTGTTCTTTGCCGACCGAAGCCAGGTACAGGCCATCATCGCTATCGCTGATCCCCTCAAGTCGACGTCGCGCCAGGCGGTTGCTACGTTGCAGCAGCGCGGTATCGACGTGTATATGCTCACGGGCGATAATGTACAAACAGCAGCGGCTGTAGCGAAACAGGTTGGCCTGACGCATTACAAAGCCGAGGTTATGCCATCGGATAAGGCCGACTTTGTCAAAGAGTTACAGCAATCCGGAAAAGTCGTCGCGATGGTGGGTGACGGAATTAACGACTCCCAGGCGCTGGCCCAGGCTGATGTAAGCATTGCCATGGGGAAAGGCGCGGACATCGCCATGGACGTAGCAAAAATGACCTTACTAACTTCCGATCTGACCAGCGTTCCGAAGGCATTACAACTTTCAAAACAGACGGTGCAGGTGATCCGGCAGAATCTATTCTGGGCATTTATCTACAACCTGATCGGTATTCCCATCGCGGCCGGTATCCTGTATCCATCATTTGGCTTCCTGCTGAATCCAATGATTGCCGGCGCGGCTATGGCCCTGAGCTCAGTATCGGTAGTTACCAATAGCCTTCGGTTAAAGAGTCTGCGCCTGGAAGATTAGTCCTGACTGAGTCAGTTGGATATAAAAACACCTCGCTGGTTCTCCAGCGAGGTGTTTTTATATCTATTAGCCTGACTTGTACGCTTATTACTTGGCCGAAACCGTACCACGCAGCGCACGTGGAATTTCAATACTGGCTACTGGGTTCGACGCTTGTTCGAGCAGTTCGAAACCGCTTACCGGAATTTGACCTACGCGGACAGATTTGCCTAAATCCAGGCCAGATACGTCTACGTCGATGAAATCAGGGATATTCTCGAGGTTGCCTTTCACGCGCAGTTTCCGAACGCGGGTTATCAGCTTACCCCCTTTTTGAACACCCGGAGCCGTACCGACCAGACGAACCGGAACGGCAATTTTAACCGGCTTATCATCCGTTACCAGTAAAAAGTCGGCATGGAGCAGCGAGTCGCTAACGGGGTGGAACTGAGTTTCCTGAAGAACCGCCCGGTACTCAGTACCTTCGATGTTCAGGGCTACTTCATACACGTTTGGCGTGTACAACAAATCACGGAACAGAATAGCGGGTGCGTAAAAATGCACTTGCTCCTGTCCACCATACAATACACACGGAACGTTACCTTCGGCCCGAATCGCTTGTGATTCCGTGCGGCCGAGATTCGCTCGTTGATACCCTACAATCTCGATTTTTTTCATGTTTGTAAACTTTAAAGAGTGAAAGCGCGGAAGAGTGAACGAGAGAAAACCGTCCGCTCCGGCGGTCCAATTTCGCTCTTTCATGCTATCGCGCTTTAATACCTTATAAATAAAGAACTAATAGATTCATGGTCTCTGATACGGCCGATAGCTTTGGCAAATAACTCGGCCACCGACAGTACTCTGATTTTCGGATTGGGCTGCTTCATCGGCAGCGTGTCCGAAACCACCAACTCTTCTAACACCGAGTTGGCAATGTTTTCGTGCGCTTTGCCCGACATGACGGGGTGCGTACACACCGCCCGAACTGACAACGCCCCTTTTTCCCGAATGATCTGGGCCGCCTTCGCCATTGTGCCACCCGTATCGATCAGATCGTCTACGAGTACTACGTTGGCCCCCTCAACATCCCCGATGACCTGCATAGAAGCAATCTCGTTGGCGCGCTTGCGGTGTTTATCGCACAGCACGATGTCGGCGTTGAAATGCTTCGCAAACGTACGGGCCCGATTAGCACCACCTACGTCCGGCGAAGCAATCACCAGGTTCTCCAGATTCAGGCTTTTAATGTACGGCACAAAAACCGACGTACCTTCCAGATGATCCACCGGAAAGTCGAAAAAGCCCTGAATTTGCCCGGCATGCAAATCAATCGTCATCAGCCGATCGACGCCCGAAGCCGCCAGCATGTTCGCCACTAACTTGGCGGCAATAGCAACCCGAGGCTTATCTTTACGATCCTGACGAGCATACCCAAAATACGGAATGACAACCGTAACGTAGTGCGCTGAAGCCCGCCGGGCCGCGTCGACCATGAGCATCAGCTCCATCAGATTGTCGCCCGGTGGGGGGGTCGACTGAATCAGGAACACGTCGCAGCCGCGGACCGACTCCTCGAAACTTGGCGACATTTCACCGTCGCTAAACCGTCGGCAGGTGTAGCCGCCTAAGTCTTTGCCGTAATAGTGAGCGATTTTTTCGGCCAGATAGGTGGATTGACTACCTGAAAAAATCTTGACCGGATTAAACGAAGCCATGGGTGGCGTATAAATTTCCCGCAAAGATACGGAAAAAATGGGCAGATGCAGTACCGCGTTCACATATTCTGTCTGCCAGATAGAGGACAACGGCAGTCTGAACGGGTGATTAAAGGCTTATTAACTAATCGTACGGCACCGGATCAAGAAAACAATTAGGTAAAACAAAGCTTTTTGTCTTTATGACATTACTACCACGCTCGTCTGGTTCTGGCACAACGGTAGCGACAAACCTGGATCAGGATAGCCTAAACAACCTTGTTACGCGTATCGCATCCATTGCGGCCGATACAGATGATGAACAGCGTTTCCCGAGTGAAGCGTTTCAGTATCTGGCTGAAGCAGGGCTGCTGGGTGTTACGTTGCCGGAACAACCTCTTGACAGCCAGCTCCCAACTACCGCTCAGTTGCTGCAACTGTTGAAGCTGATGGGAGCGGGTAACCTGGCGGTGGGACGTATCTACGAGGGCCATATCAACGCCTTAAAGCTGATCAGTTTATATGCGTCCCCCGATCAAAAACAGCTTTGGTATGCCGATGTAGCTGCGCATAATCGTCTGTTCAGCGTCTGGAATACGCAGGCGGCCGACGGGGTGAAAATTCATGCTATTGGCAATGGACGGTACGTACTCGAAGGAGCAAAGACGTTCTGTTCCGGAGCCGGCTGGATTCAGCGGCCGTTAGTAACGGGCGAGCTGGTCGGTGGAGAGAAAACCGGCTGGCAGATGTGTATCATTCCAACCGAACAGGTGAAGGCCATTCCACAGGACGATCGCTTCTGGCAGCCGCTCGGTATGCGTGCATCAGTCAGCTATAAGCTTGACTTTACGGGCGTTGAGCTTAGCGAAAGCGACTTACTTGGCCAGCCCGACGATTACTACCGGCAGCCGCATTTCAGCGGGGGCGCCATCCGGTTTGCGGCTGTACAGTTAGGGGGAGCTGAGGCTTTATTCAACGCAACGCGTGACTATTTATCAACACTCAACCGCACCGACGATTCGTTTCAGCGCACGCGGCTGGGTGAAATGGCGTATCTGATCGAATCCGGAAATCAGTGGATCAATCAGGCGGGAGCAAAGGCTGACGAATGGCTGAATCGAACGAATGAATCGGCCAAGATCATTGCCTATGCCAACATGACCCGCGTGGCGATCGAAGAAATTTGCCTGCGAACCATGCAACTGGCCGAACGGTCGGTGGGCGCACGGGGGCTGATGCGGCCTCTGCCGTTCGAGCGTATTCACCGCGATCTGACGTTCTACCTGCGCCAGCCCGCGCCCGACGCTACTATCGTTGATCTGGGCCACTATGTGCTGACTAATTCAACAAACGCGCATGATCTCTGGCAGTGACAAAGCTGACTTTCTGGACGCGATTGCTCGCCGGATTGATCCGGCCGACCTTTCTCCGATTGGGAACGCCCTGGTGATTGCCCCGCATCCCGATGATGAATCGCTGGGTTGTGGAGGAACGGTGGCCTTGCTGCGTCAGCAGGGATACGTCGTGCAGGTGCTGTTTGTCAGCGATGGCACGATGTCGCACCCGAACTCGCCGAGTTACCCGGCCGAACGGCTGCGCCAGCTACGGGAGACCGAAGCGATGGATGCGATCAAAATTCTGGGTCTGTCGACTGCAGATGCCATGTTCATGCGCCTGAAAGACCGACAGGTTCCTACTCCGGAACAGCCGGGATTTGCCGAGGCCGTTAGGTTCGTGCAGAATCAACTCAATACGTATCAGCCAACGACCGTGTTCGTGCCCTGGCGACGCGACCCGCATCCGGATCATCGGGCCTCCTGGCAGATTCTGCGGGAAGCCCTGACGCAATTGCCGACGCAGCCGCGTGTGTTCGAATACCCGATCTGGCTGTGGGAACTGGGTAACGAAGCCGACCGGCCCCGCCCGGATGAAATGACGGTATGGCAAGTGCCGATCGAGTCGGTTATGACGCAACGTAATCAGGCAATTGCTGCTCACCGATCGCAGGTTACCCGGCTAATTGACGATGATCCAGCCGCGTTCTTTCTGTCCCCCGAATTACTGACGCATTTTGAGGCTCCACGGGAATTGTTTCTGGAAGAAAAACCGATCAATACTTAAAACGGCTTACCCAAACGCCGACTGTGCATAACCTAACAAGTACGATCAGTTGGTTGCTTAACTAATCCCGATTCTTATGTCCAGCGCTACCCTTTCTACTACGTATTTCGACGATGTCTATCGTGCCAGCGACGATCCGTGGGCCTTTGCCACCAGTCCCTACGAGCGTGCAAAATACGAGGCTACCCTGGCTGCGTTACCCAACGACCGCTACGCAAATGCGTTTGAGATTGGCTGCTCCATTGGAGTGCTGACCGAGATGCTGGCTCGCCGGTGCGATCAGCTGCTGTCGGTAGATGCGAGCGAACTGCCGCTGAAAACGGCCCGGCAGCGGCTGGCTCCCTATCCGAACGTAACAATTGAGCAAATGAGCATTCCTGACCAGTTTCCGGATGGCCTGTTCGATTTGATTGTACTTTCGGAAGTAGGCTATTATCTGGACCTGAATGACCTCGACCGAGCACGCCAGTTTATGCTGGATCACCTGACCCAGCGTGGGCACTTGCTGCTGGTGCACTGGACGCCCGTCGTACCGGATTATCCGCTGACGGGCGATCAGGTACATGAGCAATTTATGCACGTAGCCGGTGAAGGGCAACCGCTTGTTCACTTAGTAAATCAGCGTACGGAAAAATACCGGCTGGATTTATTTCAGAAGCAGTAACTAGGTGATGTGCTCAACTGCACCCGCAGGTCCTGAATGGCCTGGGTAATGGGAACGGGTTGCCAATGCTGAGCCCAGCCACTGGTTTCCATCCGGTGCTTCACTTTTTCCCACAAATCGCCAAAAAACAGGGCCTGACCAACCTCCTGTCGAAGCCAGTCCGCATCAAGCTGTAGGGCGCTGGCCACACTCGCCAGGCTACTGGTTGAGCTGGATGCGAATCGACTCAGCCAGATGCTGCGCAGCCGTTGCCGGTTATGCAGCCGGATCATGACCGCTTCGGCTGGTTCTGCCAGCTGGCATGAGGTTTTGCTCTGGCTCATGTCTGCCCAATACCGTAGTTGCTGCGAGAAGCCTACTTCAACCCGGCCTTGCTGGCGAGCTGACGTAATGACTTTCACGTTGGGACTGTGCCTCACTTTCGCATCGGCCCGAAATAAGGCCCAGTAAAAAGCTTCATCTTCCAGATACGGCTTTGGTGGAAGTCCACCAACGCGCTCGTACGTTTGGCAGGTAACGGCTACACTCGCCCCAAAGTGCTGAAAATGACGGGGCCACGGATCGTGCGCGCTGGGGTCTAGCAGTGCTTCGGCTTTGGCGACTAAAGTTCGGTACATTACGTCGCGCAGGTGATAGAGCCGCACGTTGCTTGCGTCGCGGTGCGTGAGAATGCGTCCGCCAACGGCGTCGTTGCCATTGGCAATCTCCCGCATAATGTGATGCAGCCAGTACGTATCAACAACGGTATCTCCATCTGTTGATGCAATGATGCCTTCTGGTTTGCCGATACTCATCAGCCGACGGTGGGCATCGTCCATCAGCATCCGCCGAACCGTACCGATGTTCGCCTGGGGCGCTGGCAGCTTGATTTGAGCAATGTGCAACGAAAAATCCGGGTGTTGCTGCTGATAACGAAGGGCAACATCATACGTCTGATCGGTGCAGTTGTTCGCCAGCAGCAACACTTCATAAATGGCCGGATTGAGCGGCTGACCATCGGCGTCTTGTTGATGACGAAGGGCGTCGAGGGTAGACGTAATGTGATGGGCTTCGTTACGCGCGGGTATAATTACGCTGATCTGAAGCTGGTCAGAGGGTGGATTCCGGGAAAACAAATGCGGTTCGTTGATACGTTGAGTATACTATACGTACAGTCTTTTGAATAGGGCTGCCGCCGTACAGCACTGCCGCCTGGCAGCTACGTTCGATGTAACCGAGTGTAGATGAATAATGTTATTTAAGTTCGAAAAGAGTATTTTCTATGTGTTGATAATCAGTTTACTACGTAGAGTTAAGATTGGCAGACCGGGTTTGCAGGCGCTGAAGTACCCATACGCACAGCAGAGCCGCCAGCGTACCAATGCCCGCACCAGCAAGTATATCGAGGGGGTAGTGCGCACCGACATAGATGCGACTATAAGCAACCAGAACGGCCCATAGATACACCCACTTCGCCGACGGGTGCTGTTTGCCGACTAATAACCACAGCCCCGTTGCCAGAGCAAACGTATTGGCCGCGTGCGATGAGGCAAAACCGTACTGACCGCCACATTCCAGCACCGGATGAATCAGACGCTGTAGGGCGGGCTCATGGCAGGGACGAAGGCGCAAAGTCAGGGGTTTCAGCAAAGCAGAAGCCATCTGGTCGCTGATGGCCACAGCCGAAGCTAAGCTTAAAATCATCCAAAGCGCCTGCTTTTTATACTGGTAGATGAGCCAGCCAATCAGCAGGGCGTAAAACGGAAACCAGGTGTTGCGCTCCGTGGCAAATACCATGATGGGGTCAAGCCAGGGCGCATATTGGCCATTGAGCCACAAAAAGAGATCAGTGTCGAGTCGGTTAAGCGTTTCGCGCATTCAGTGTACGGCGGTAGGGGGGCTGCTTTTGCTGTTAAAAAATGTCCTGGCAAAATTCGACACTTTGGCCGGGCTGAACAAATGCATTTACGGTAACTAACAAACCTGACCGTTCACAAAATCAACAAGCTGTTTTTCTGGGACTAAGTTGCAGCTTTGAATGAACGCCAAACTGATACGCTCATTTATGCTACGAGAAGATATTGTTAGTTTTCCAGAACTCGCTCATCAGGAGTTTCAGCATTCCCTGGATCGGGATGCGACCGGTATTCTAAAAGGGATCGATAAATTTAAATCGATCATCGGGACGCTAAATTCATACGTCGAACACGCTCAGCATTATCATAATAGCTCATCCTGCGTTCGGGTTAGTGACGTCCAGTATCCATCATTGTACCGAGCTTATACCAAGATGGCACAGGTGCTTGACGTTCAGAAACTACCAGACCTATACATCGAGACTATAGACGAGATTAATGCCTACGCCAGCGGTATTCAACGGTACAGCATTACCGTTAACTCCGGGTTGCTAGACATTCTGACGGAGCGGGAAGTGTTGGCTATCATTGGTCATGAGTTAGGCCATGTGAAGTGTGACCACATGTTTTATAATACATTTACGTACTTCATTCGGTATTTTGGAGGATCCGTAACCGGTATGATTCCGCCCCCGTTCAACAGCGCGCTGGATTTAAGCGTTCAGTTGGCTTTGCTCGAATGGAGCCGCCGGGCGGAGTTTTCGGCCGATCGGGCGGCTCTGCTCGCTACCCAGGACGTAGTCGCTGTTACCGAAGCCTTAGGTAAGATAGCTGGCTATTCGAAAACCCTTAGCGACCCAATCAGTGTAGAAGCCATTCAGCAGCAGGCTGATGCGTTTCAGGAATACGTTGACGATAACTGGATGGCAAAGTTTATTAAAGTACAGTCGATGTTGAGACAAACGCACCCCTACACGGTGCTACGGGTGAAAGAGATTCTGAGTTGGTCCGACTCCGAACACTATAAACAGATCCTGAGTGGTAATTATCAGAAATTAGGCGCTCAGCCCGCTGCATTGCCAAAAGATCCAGCCAGTCCGGAGGAACCTAATGCGGCCCAAAAAGCGGCTTCGGCGCTTACGGCCTCGCTGTCGACGGGACTGAAAGGGTTTGGTAGTTTCGGTAAGAAGTCAGCAGGCGCAGACGAAGTGAATTGAGCCTGGTTATCACGTAATGAGTCTACTTGATGCTACGCCTTCAAGAAAGTAGACTCATTACGTGGCATGTAATCATCCAGACGACTTGTATTACAATAACGTGAGTTATCGGTATAAGTGACAGACTGAGTCTTGCTGATGCCGTCTGAGGCTACCTCAGCTTTTTATCCATTATTCAGATTACAACACCAGAAACTGACTCAGGTAATTGCGGGCGGTCAGAATCGCGGTCTGAACATCTTCGGGACTGCCTTCGTAAGCTTTATCTTCTACTTCAATGCAGATCGGTCCGCGGTAGCGCACATCGGTTAACGCAGCAAAGAAGTCGCGCCAGCGAACATCTCCCAGGCCGGGGAGTTTTGGCGAATGATACTCCAGCGGATTGGCCATAATACCGACCCGGTCAAGCTTCCCCCGATACAGCTTTACGTCCTTGAGGTGGATATGGTGCAAACGGTCGCGGTAGTCGTAAATGGGCTGAACCTCGTCCATAATCTGCCAGATCATGTGACTTGGATCGTAGTTCAGTCCGAGCGCGCGCGACGGAATAATCTCGAACATACGATCCCAGACAGCGGGAGTCGTAGCCAGGTTTTTGCCACCCGGCCATTCGTCGTCGGTAAACCACATCGGGCAGTTTTCGATGCCAATCCTGATGTTGTTCTCTTCGGCAACCTTTATGATGGCTGGCCAGTGTTCGGCGAACAGCTTCAGGTTGTCGCTGATGCTGAGCGATGGGTTTCGGCCGATGAACGTATTGACCACCGGAATGCCCAGTTTAGCCGCTGCCCGGATAATCTTTTTGATGTGTTCGCGGTAGAACTCAGCCTGCTCGGCATTCGGATCGAGAGGGTTGGGGTAGTAGCCTAAGCCTGAAATATAAATGCCGTTTTGCTGCGTTAACGACTGGATCTGCTCGACATTGAGGTTATCGACATCAATGTGCGTAACGCCCGCGTAGCGTCGGGCATCCGCGTTACCGGTGGGCCAGCACATGACTTCAACGCACTTAAACTTATGGTCAGCGGCAAACTTAAGCACGCTATTCAGATCATAATCGCCGAGAATGGCAGAGACAAAGCCGAGGTCGAGCATATAAGAAGGGGTAAAGGAGAAATAAGTTACTGGGCAAAATTAGCAATCAGATGCAATGGACGTACCATTCGAGCAGTTGGCTTCTGGATCAATACCCTTTTGGTTCGGCAATCGGAGGAACGGGGGAATCGGCCATGACAACGCCAAATCGCCGATACGCTTCTTCCAGAATAGCGGCCGTAGCGGAGGTGCCCAGGCGCGTTACGCCCATTTCCTTAATCCTGAGCAGACCATCGAGGGTGCGAACGCCACCGGCTGCTTTAACCTGAACACCCTGGTCAACGTGATCGAGCATCAACCGAAGATCGTGTTCGGTGGCTCCTTCGTAATGGTACGTACCATCCGCTGCTTTTACAAAACCGTAGCCCGTGGAGGTCTTAACAAATTCGGCACCGACAGCCGTACAGATTTCGCAGAGCCGGATTTTAGGCATGTCATCCGGTAGCAGGTTGTTCTCGAAGATAACTTTCAGAATTGCACCATGTTCCCGGCAGGTTTCGTGAACCGCCTGTATCTCGCTTTGCACATAAGCCCAATCAGCGCTCAGCACTTTACCGATATTTACAACCATGTCGATCTCTACGGCTCCGTCGCGACAGGCTTGTCTTGTCTCAGCTACTTTTAGGCTAATCGTGCTACTACCATGCGGAAAGCCGATCACCGTCCCGACCAGAACACCAGAACCAGCGAGCAAGTCCTTTGCCAGGGAGACTGCATAGGGTTTGATACAAACTGATGCTACGTCGTACGCGAGTGCCAGCATACAACCCGCCCGAAGTTCGGCGTCGGTCATCGTCGGATGCAGAAGCGCATGATCGATCATTTTAGCGATCTCCCGAACACGTAACGCGTTGGAATTTGTCATGATAACTTGAGGGAGTTGACGTGGGCTATAACCACATAACCACCTTTTATATAAAAACGGAGTCCTGACTAGTTAGCTTTAGTCAGGACTCTGGTTTACGATTAATTGAACCCTAGTTTCTCGCGTACACGGGCGATGGTCTGGCTGGCGATGGCGTGGGCTTTTTCTTCGCCACGCCGAAGTTCAGCTTCCAGCGCGTCATTATTGTCCATGTAGTACATAAAGCGTTCGCGCTCGGTGGCAAACCGATCAACAATGAGTTCATACAACGCTTTCTTGGCGGTGCCGTAGCCGAAGTTGCCGCCTTCATACAGCCGACGCATCTCCGCGGTTTGCTCGTCTGAGGCCAGCAGTGAATACAACTGGAACGTAATGTCGGTATCTGGATTCTTGGCTTCTTCGAGCGGTGTCGAATCGGACTTGATCTTTTTGATTACTTTCCACAGCTCGTTGTCGGGCAGAAATACGTCGATGTAGTTGTTATACGACTTACTCATCTTCTGGCCGTCGATGCCGGGAATGGTCATCAGGCGGTCGTCGATCTGCGCATCAGGGAGCACAAATACGTCTTCCTCGTACTGCCGATTAAAAGCGCTGGCAATGTCGCGCGTCATTTCAATATGCTGGCGCTGGTCTTTACCGACCGGAATAATTTCGGCATCGTAGAGCAGAATATCAGCCGCCTGTAGCACCGGATACACGAACAGACCGGCGTTTACAACGGAGAGCTTATCCGATTTTTCTTTAAACGACGTAGCGTTGTTAAGCATCGGAAAAGGCGTAAAGCAGCTTAAATGCCAGGCCAGTTCCGTATGCTCCGGTACGCGCGATTGCCGCCAGAACGTATTTTTCTCCGTGTCAAGCCCAAAGGCTAACCAGGTAGCGGCTACAGCGCGGGTAAACTCCCGGCGCATGGACCCGTCCTTAATGGTCGTTAACGAATGCAGATCGGCAATGAATAAAAACGACTCGTTGTCGGGTTGTTTCGATAAGTCAATAGCGGGCTTAATGGCCCCCAGTATGTTGCCTAAGTGCGGTCGACCGCTGCTTTGAATTCCAGTTAAAATGCGTGCCATTATTAAATTATAGAGAGCTATATAGCTGCAAAGTTGTCGAGTTAAATCTGCGTTAGCTAACCCGACAACTTTACGACTGCGCAACTGTAAACCTTACTTTCCCTGCGCTTCGACAACGGCGATGGCGACCATATTGACAATCTCGCGCTCCGATGAACCCAATTGCAGGACGTACACCGGCTTGCGAATACCCAGCAGAATCGGCCCGATGGCGTCGAAACCAGCGGCTTCGCTCATCAGGTTGTAGGCGATGTTGGCGGCAGACAAGTTTGGGAAAATCAACGTATTGGCCCCTTCGCCCACAAGCTTGCTGAACGGGTGATTCTGCTGAAGCAACTCCGTATTGAACGCAAGGTGAGCCTGAATTTCGCCGTCAACGATAAGGTCTGGATGCTTACGTTGCAGGATTTCGACCGCCCGATTCATCTTTTCGGCGTCTTCGCCTTTAGCGCTGCCGAAGTTCGAATACGTCACCAGCGCGATGCGTGGCTTGATATTGAATCGCTCGACGGTGCGGGCGGTCATCTCCGTAATCTCAACAATCTCGTCGGCCGTGGGGTTGAAATTAACCGTTGTGTCGGAGAAGAAGAGCGGTCCGCGCTTGGTCAGCAGAATGTACATGCCCGCCACTTTCTGAACGCCCGGTTCTTTACCGATCACCTGCAAAGCGGGCCGGATCGTATCGGGGTAGGAGCGGGTCAATCCTGAAATCAGCGCGTCGGCCTCGCCCGTTTCGACCATCATGGCCCCGAAGTAGTTGCGGTAGTACATCAGTTTCCGCGCTTCGGTCGCGTTGACCCCTTTGCGCTTCCGCTTGTCGAAGTAGACATCGGCAAACCGATCGATCAACTCACGTTGCTCCGGCGCTCTCGGATCAATGATCGGAATGTTGCCAAGATCGAGACTATTATCCGTAATAATCTGCTGAACCTTATCGATCTCACCCAGGAGAATCGGGTAGGCAATGCCTTCATCACGAACCTGCTGGGCCGCTTTCAGTACCTTCAGGTTCTCGGCATCAGCGAAGACAACCCGTTTGGGATTCGTTTTCGCCTTGTTCAGAATTACCCGCGAAATCTGGTTGTCGTGACCTAACCGACGGGCAAGCTGGCCTTCGTACGCTTCCCAATCGGTAATCGGCTGGCGGGCCATGCCTGAATCCATTGCGGCTTTCGCAACGGCGGGTGCTACGGTCGCCAACAGGCGTGGATCAACCGGTTTGGGCAGAATATAGGTACGGCCAAACACCATGTTGTCCTGGCCGTAAGCGAGGTTCACAATATCAGGGACCGGCTTTTTGGCTAAGTCCGCCAGGGCGTACGTAGCCGCCAGCTTCATAGCTTCATTAATTTCGGTGGCCCGAACGTCCAGCGCACCCCGGAAAATGTAGGGAAAGCCGAGTACGTTATTAACCTGGTTCGGATAGTCGGAGCGACCCGTAGCCATGATGATGTCCGGCCGGGCGGCCATAGCCTCGTCATAGCTGATCTCGGGATTGGGGTTAGCCATCGCAAAGACAATGGCATCTTTCGCCATCGATTTGATCAGATCCTGAGTAACGATATTTCCCTTCGATAACCCCACAAATACGTCGGCTCCGGCAAAGGCATCGGCCAACGACTGAATGTCCCGCGACGTAGCGAACGGACGCATAATCTCATTGAGATCGGTACGGTCGGTACGTAACGGCCCGTTTACGTCGAACATGATGATGTTCTCGGTTCTGGCCCCTAACGCTACGTATTGACGGGCGCAGGAAATAGCCGCAGCACCCGCGCCCAGGAATACGAACTGCGCCGTTTCTATCCGTTTGTTAACCAGTTCCAGGGCGTTCAGCAGGGCCGCGCCACTCACAATGGCCGTACCATGCTGATCGTCGTGCATCACCGGAATGTTCAGCTCCTGACGTAACCGATCTTCAATGGCAAAGCATTCGGGCGCTTTAATGTCTTCGAGGTTGACACCGCCGAACGTCGGTTCGAGGATCTTGACCGTCCGAACAAACTCGTCGGGGTCTTTAGTATTTAATTCGATGTCGAATACGTCGATATCAGCGTAGATCTTGAACAAAAGCCCTTTCCCTTCCATGACAGGCTTACTGGCCGAAGCACCAATATCGCCCAGCCCTAAAACAGCCGTTCCGTTACTGATAACGGCAACGAGGTTTCCTTTGGCGGTGTACTTGTATGCATCGTCGGGATTGGCTTCAATGGCCAGACAGGGCTCGGCCACGCCGGGCGAGTAAGCAAGCGACAGGTCGCGCTGGGTGCTATATTCTTTGGTCGGAATGACTTCAAGCTTACCCGGACGCCCCTTGGCGTGGTAATCAAGGGCATCTTCGCGCCGGATTTTTTGCTGCATAACAATTGAAGTTGATGATGAACGTTCTGTAGTTCAGTTTGGGAAGGCGAAGGTACGGAAAAAGTTAGCGGGGTTCGCGGTCAACCTGGCCGGAGTACCTTGAGCCGGTCGACATAGACCCAGCCCGTCCAGCACAAGAGAAGCAGAATACTGGAGAGAATGGTACGTTGCAGCGGGTTCGTATGCGTCGGTTCCTGAACCGGTCCGGGCGTTTCCAATTGGACTCTGGTGCTTTGTTGGACGCCAAAAACCATAATCTGTTTGTAGTTATCGTACTTGTCGCCAAAGGTAAGTGGCTCTGTGCGGGCTATCTTTTTGCGAAAATCACTCTCCCGGATACGTAACGCAATGGGCTGGTTCAGTTCAATAGCCGACTTTACATGCCGAATATTTGTCTCATAGGATTTACGACTTACGTAGAATGTGAAGGCTGGGTAGTTGTGCAGCTGTACGAATAATCCTTTAAAAATTCCTTTCGGGTTATTGAGTGTAACCCGTTTCACGAGACCGTTGACGTTGACAAGTTTAGCGGGTTGTTTCCCATCTTGATTGTGGGCAAGGTAGCCGTATGCGATGTTGGCCGAAATTAATAACGCTAATCCACCGATGAGCCAGCGAAGACGGTTCCGTTGAGCTACGTTTATTGCCTTTTGATAGGGTAAAGGCTGACCGTAGTCACTGAGCTGCTCTTTCAACAACTCGTAATCGGCAAATTCATTCGACTTAACGACGAAAACATCATCGGTTAGGTATACCGTGAACACGTTAAATTTACGCCCATTCTTATCGATGTCTGCCCGCTCGTTATAGCCGACTATAACGTCATAGCCGAAGCGCTTAGGCGCTTGTGCGACCCTCTTGACGACAAATGAGTCATCAAATAGCCGTACAGAAGTCGTTTGCTGGCCGAACTCTTTAACAAGTGAGACCCAGATAAATCCGCACAGCGAATAAAAGAATAATAACGTATCTAAATCTGGATAGGCTTGCCCGGCCGTGGCGATCATGAAGGGGACAAATACTGTTGACCCGAACAGCAGTATAAACACCAGCCACAGAAGAGATAAGGCTTTCGGCTTGATCGTGAACTGATTCTTACGTTGAGTGACAATGGCCATGCACAAATTTGCGATTTACGAATACAATTTACGGATGGAAAAAATTATATTCCCAAGTTGATCCGCAAGCACGTCTACAAAGTTTGTATTTACTCAATGGCGCTACTACTGGCCAATTGTTTCATGAACTACGTCGTGCATCCTTATACGGTGAGAAGTAGACGTAACAGAATGGAGTTTAGTTTGCCTGCGTATTGCTCTTTATTGGCTGTTTGTAGTGTTACCTTTATCTGTAAGTTAACATGAACTGTGTTAAAAGTCAAGTTAAAGAGCGTATAACGGGCTGATAATTCGGATCATAGTCTTCGTTGAATTTAACCACTGCATACGCCTGGCGAAGCAGTTTGTTGACCACCGCCAT